>NZ_CP020914.1:2437040-3046300 GCF_007833355.1 Denitratisoma sp. DHT3
AGATGGTGGAACTGCACTTCCGCCATCCCAACTTCGCCCGTCTGCTGCAACATGCCGCCCTGGCCGAGGCGCCGGGTACGACGGAGATGCTGACCCGGTTCTTCCGCCCCCTGTTCGCGCCGTCCGCCGGCGGCGGCGTCACCTTGTCGCCCCCCTTGCTGCCCTGGGCCACCATGGCCTTCCACAACGTGCTGGTGTCCTACATCACCATGGCGCCGCTGTACCGCAACCTGATCAACCAGGACCCGTTCTCGGCGGAAGCCCGGCAGCGCCATCTGGAGATGGTGCTGGAAATGGTGAACTCCGCCCTGACGCGTCCCGAATCCCCGTTCGCCTCCGCCGCCTGAACGCCGCCCCGCCGAACCGGCAACGACCATCGAGGCACATCGCACCCACCGTGCCCATTGACACTACAGACTAATAGTTGTTAGCTTGCCGACTCCATAACAAGGCGCGTTCCCCCGCGCATCCAACAAGGAGACGACCCGTGACAGCAACCCCCAACCCCCGTCTGCCCGACGGCATCGACATTTTCAGTCCCGCCGCCTACGGCGATGAAGCCCGGCTCCATGCCGATTTCACCCGTCTGCGCCGCGACATGCCCGTCGCCTGGGTGGACCGGGAGCCCTACCGACCGTTCTGGACCGTGGTATGCAACGAGGACATCAAGCTGGTCGAGAAGAACCACGACATCTTCGTCAGCGCGCCGCGCCTGACCCTGATTCCCAAGGCCATCGAAGAAGCCACCCTGCAGATGTTCGGCTCCCGCACCGGCGGGTCGCGCACCATCCTCGACATGGACGAGCCCGACCACGCCAAGTACCGCGACGTTTCGGCGCGCTGGTTCATCGGCAGCGGGCTGCGCAAGCTCACCCCGCGGATCGAGGCCATCGCCGACAGCTTCATCGAGAAAATGAAGTCGATGGACGGCCGCTGCGATTTCGCCAGCGACATCGCGGTCTGGTATCCCCTCGAAGCGATCACCTCGATTCTCGGCGCGCCGAGCGAGGACGGCCCCTACATCCTGCGCATGACCCAGGCCCTGCTCGCCGCCGGCGATCCCGACCTGCAAAAGGAAGGCGACTACGGCATGGCCGCCTACGGTGAATTCATGGGCTACCTGGGCAAGCTGCTGGCCGACCGCCAGGCCAACCCGACCGACGACCTCACCAGCGCGATCGCCAACGCCCGGATCGACGACAACCCCATCGGCATGATCGAGGCGCTCTCCTACATGATGGTGACGATCACCGCGGGCCACGACACGACCTCGGCCGCGCTCGCCGGCGGCATGTACGGCTTCATCACCCACCCGCAGGAGATGGACAAGCTGCGCGCCGATCCGCAGCTGATGCGCAACGCCAGCAACGAGATCTGCCGCTGGGTCTCGCCGGTGCGTCATTTCGTCCGCACCGCCACCGAGGACTTCGTCCTGCGCGACACGACCATCCGCGCCGGCGACGCCGTCGTCCTCTTCTATCCCTCGGGCAACCGCGACGAGACGCTGTTCGAGAATGCCGACGCGTTCCGTATCGACCGCGACACCTCGGGCCACGTCGCCTTCGGCTACGGCGTGCACGCCTGCGTCGGCCGCCAGCTGGCGCTGTTCGAACTGGACGCTTTTTTCAGCCGGCTGATCCCGCAGTTGAAGCGCATCGAACTGGCGGGCGAACCCAAGATGATCGCCTCCAATCTGGTTGGCGGCTTCCGCAGCCTGCCCGTACGCTACGAATTCAACTAACCCCACCCTGGAGCGACAAATGAAACGCTGGATGTGCATGACCTGCGGCTTCGTCTACGACGAGGCCCTGGGCCTTCCCAATCACGGCATTGCCCCCGGTACCCGCTGGGAAGACGTGCCGGCGGACTGGATCTGCCCCGACTGCGGCACTCCCAAGAGCGACTTCGTGATGGAGGAGTTCTAAGGAAACGCGGATCAAGTCCGTTCGCCCTGAGCCCGTCGAAGGGCTCAGGGCGAAGGGGGCGAGCCTCACTCAACCCAGGCGGCGAAACTGTTCATGAATTCCTGGATGAAGGTGCGCGTACCGTCGTTGGCCAGGTTGCCGGCCGCGTCGAACAGACTCGCGGCGCCGCCGATATAGGCCTCCGGCTGCGCCATCACCGGCACAGCCAGGGAAACCAGCGACTGGCGCAGATGATGATTGGCGCCGAAACCGCCGATCGCGCCCGGCGACACGCTAATCACCGCGCCGGGCTTGCCGCTCCAGATGCTCTGGCCATACGGACGGGAGCCGACGTCGAGCGCGTTCTTGAGCGCCGCCGGCACCGAGCGGTTGTACTCGGGCGTGACGAACAGCACGCCGTCGAACGGCCGCATCCGTTCGCGGAATGCCGTCCATTCCGGCGCCGGCAGGCCCTCGTCGTCGCCGTCCTGGTTGTAGAGCGGCAGCTGGCCGATCTCGACGATCTCCAGATCGAGCGCGGCGGGCGCGCAGGCGATCAACGCCTTGGCCATCTTGCGATTGAAGGACTGCTTGCGCAGGCTGCCGACGAGTACCGCGATTTTCTTGGATGCCATGGTGCGTTCCTCCCTTCCGGAGTCGAACATCGTGAAATGCCGCCACGGCTGGAAAATTCGGACTCCGGGCGCGGCGGAAACGGTTTGGTGAAGATTCCCTTTATAGCGCAGCGTGAAAAACGAGCTTTTCCGCCGCGCCGCCGCAAGGAAAAACGGCACGCGGCGAAGCCGCAACGCATCGGTGCCCCCACAACGTTCCCCCAAACACCCGAGCGCAGCGAGCCGTATCGAACCCCCCGGAGGGGGGCGAAGGGGGGCGAGCCTTTCTACCTCCGGCTCGCCGCCACGATCGCCAGTCCCAACGCCACCGCGATCAGCAGATAGCCCTCGCTGAACGCCGTGGCCAGGGCCTGGGCATCGCCGCCCAGGACGCCGGCGCGCCACTCGACGTAGGCCGCGGCGCTGGCCACGCCCAGCACGCCGCCCAGCTGGCGCAGATAGTTGAGCAGCATCGAGGCCTCGCTGAGCACGCGGCCGTGGAGGTCGGAGAGGGAAGCCTTGTTGATCGGTGTGAGAGCGAAGCTCTGGCCGACTCGGCCGACCACGGTGACCAGGATGAAGCCCAGGTAGGTCACGGCGGCACCGTAATGCCACAGCGCGACGAAGGACATGGCGAACACCGCCAGGCCGGCGACGATCAGGGGACGCGGCATCAGGCGGTCGGCCAGTATCCCGGCCAGGGGGAAGGTCAGCGACAGGGCCAGGGTACCCGGCATCTGCGCCGCGCCGGCGTGGGCGGCGGAAAAGCCGAGCACGTTTTGAAGGAATACCGGCATCAGGTAGGCGGAGCCGTACATGCCGAAGCCCATCAGGAAATTCACGCCCGAACCCAGCGTCAGATGGCGCAGCCGGAACAGCTCCGTGCCCAGGATCGGCGCCGGCGCCCGGCGCAGATGGACGATGAAACAACCCAGGGCCGCCAGCGTCACGCCCATGCAGGCGCCGGTCCAGCTCAGGCTCGGCTTGCCCGTCGGGCTGGTGAACGAGGCCAGCCAGGCCAACGTCAAAAGCGTCAGCAGGCTCATCCCCAGCCAGTCGAAGGGCGCATTGCCGCCCGGCGCCTCATGCCGCAGCAGACGACGGGCGCCCCACCAGGCCAGGAGGCTCACCGGCACCGGCAGCAACGACACGGCGCGCCAGCCCCAGAGATCCACCAGCACACCGCCCACCGCCGGCGCCAGCGCCAGCGCCAGCGTGACGGACAGGGAATTCACGCCGAAGGCGCGGCCCTGGCGGTCCGGCGGAAACAGGCGCATCACCACGATCGCCCCCATCGGCGCCATCATCGCCGCGGTGCAGCCCTGGATCAGGCGGGCGGCCAGCAGCAGGCCGAAACTGGGGCTCAGGCTGCCCAGGAAACTGCTCACCAGCAGCACGGCCATCGTGCCCTCGAAGCAGCGGCGCAGGCCGAAGCGCTGGATCAGCCAGGGCGCCGCCAGCATCCCGACGGTGCTGGCCACCATGAAGGTGGTGACCACGAACTGCACGCTGTCGTGGCCCAGACCGAAATCCCGCATCAGGGCCGGGATGGCCACGTTGAAGCTGCCGCTGGGCAGGATCGAGGCGACCACGCCCAGCGACATGACCAGCATCACCCACCACCTGCGGCGCGGGTCCGGGCTTTCGACGGCAGGCGAAGGGACGTTGCTCATCGTCGATGCGGCGGCACACCCGGCGTCAGCGTGAAAGCGGCAAGCCAAACAGTCGAGCGCAGCGAGCCGATACCGTCACCTCCCCCGGAGAGGGGGAGGGTGGGAGGGGGCGGGTCTTTTTGCTGCTTCCCCGGCCAACCGGCACCGTCCCTCATCGCAGTCTCTCCTCGTTGGTTCCGGTTTGGCCGATTTGCGTCAGATAGCAGTCTGGCCGCCGTCGATGACGAAGTGGGAGCCGGTGACGAAGCGGGCCTCGTCGGATGCCAGGTAGGCGATGATGCCGGCGATTTCCGCCGGGTCGGCGCCCGGCAGCACCAGCGGCGCGAGGCGGCCGAAGAGGGCGAAGTCGGCGCCTTCCGGGGGCACCACGCCGCTGGTCATCGGCGTATGCACGTGGCCCGGACAGACCGCATTCACCCGCAGCCCGCGCGAGGCGTATTCCACCGCCAGGGCCTTGGAGAGCATCAGCACCGCGCCCTTGCTGGCGCTGTAGGGCGAGTTGTAGGGCGTGCCGACGATGCCCGCCGCCGAAGAGATGTTGACGATGTTGCCGCGGGTCTCCAGCAGATGGGGAATCGCCGCCCGGCACATGGCGAAGACGCCATTGACGTTGATGGCGAAGACCTTGGCCCACTCCGCGTCGGTGATGTCGGTGAAGTGCTTGAACATCAAGGTGCCGGCGATGTTGCACAGCACGTCGAGCTTGCCGAAGCGGGCCACCGCGTCGGCCACGGCGCCGTTGCAGTCGGCGCTGTCGGTGACGTTGAGCACCCGCGCCGTCACGTCCAGCCCCTGGTCGGCCAGCGCCTGGACTTCCTTCTGCAACAGCTCGGCGTTGATGTCGCAGGCCAGGACGCGCGCGCCTTCGCCTGCCAGGCGCTTGGTGGTGGCCAGCGCGATGCCGGAGGCGGCGCCGGTGATCAGTACTGCCTTGCCTTCGAAACGTTCCATGGTGTCACTCCTGTCGATGTCGTTGTTGGAATCTGCCTGAAAAACGCACTTCAAGCCACAGAGGGCGCAGAGAACACAGAGTTGGAGCGGATGTGCCGAGGTCCGCCACATCGCCATGCGGATGAGCGATCAAGCGTTGGCAATCCATGGTTTTCTCTGTGATCTCTGTGCCCTCTGTGGCCAACCAAGGTTTTAAGAATCTTTTCACCGGCCGCGGAAGACCGGCGGGCGCTTGTCCAGGAAGGCGGCCAGCCCTTCGCGGTAATCCTCGCTTTCCAGGAAGGCGAAGTTCTCCCGGACCTCCTCCGCCTCCAGGGCGCGGGCCTGGGCCATCAGCCGCCGCACCAGTTGCTTGTGGGCCCGGGCCGCCAGGGGGGCGCCGGCGGCGATGCGGCGCGCCGTGGCATGGGCCTCGGCCTCGACCTCGGCGTCGGCCACCACGCGGGTCAGCAGCCCTTTCCCATAGGCTTCGCGGGCGCTCAGGATACGGCCTTCCAGCAGAATCTCCAGCGCCACGGCGGGACCGGCCAGGGCCACGAGGCCGACCAGTTCCGAATGGGCCATGGCGAAGCCCAGCTTCATGATCGGCGCGCCGAAGCGGGCGCCCTCGCCAGCGATGCGCAGATCGCAGCAACTGGCGATCTCCAGCCCGCCGCCGATGCAGACGCCCTCGATCAGGGCCACCACCGGATGGCGGCAGGCGACGATGGCCGCAAGCGCCCCGGCCACCCATTCGCCGTGATAGACCTGGGCGCGCTCGAAGGTGTCGCGCTGGGTGAGGAATTCCTCCAGGTCGCCGCCGGCGGCGAAAGCCTTGCCCTCGCCGCGGATCACCACGCAGCGCAGCGTCTCGTCGGCATGGAGTTCTTCCATCACCGCCTTCAGGCGCCGCCACATGGCGGCATTGACGGCATTCAGCTTGTCGGGATTGAACAGGGTGACGGTGGCGATATCGTCGGACCGCTGCCACAGGACGTCGGGCGTCATCCGGCACCGCCCAGCTTGGCCAGGGCCTCACGGCCGGACAGCAGATGGTCGTGCATGGCCCGCGCCGCCCGTTCCGGGTCGCGCGCCGCCAGGGCGTCCATGATCCGGGCGTGCTCCCGCAGCGACTGCTCCAGGCGCCCCTCCACCTGCAACGAATGGCGGCGGGTGAGCTTGATCATCTTGCGGGTGTCGTCGATCAGGTGCTGCAGCCAGCGGTTGCCGGCGATCCGCTGCAAGGCGGCGTGAAAGGCGTCATTGACGGCGAAGAAGGCATCGGCGTCGCCGGCGGCGGCATGGCGCTCCAGTTGCGCGTGAAGCGCGCGCAGCTCGGCCAGGTCGGCATCGCTGGCCTTACCGGCGGCCTCCAGCGCGGCACGTCCCTCCAGCAGCGCCATCACCGGGAACACTTCGTCCAGATCCTGCTCCGAGAGTTCGGCCACGTAACAGCCGCGGCGCGGCTTCAGCACCACCAGGCCCTCGGCGGCCAGCACCTTCAGCGCTTCCCGCATCGGCGTGCGGGAGATGCCGAACTCGTCGGCCAGCACCTGCTCGTCCACCCAGCTGCCGGGCGCCAGATCGTGGGCGAAAATGCGGGCGCGCAGCCGCTCCGCCACTTCCTGGTAGAGGGCGGTGCGGGCGATGACCTGGCCGGGGGCCGCGGCGGCTTTGCTGTCTATTGCATCCATAATTATGGATAACGTATTATGCAACCCCATCCGGTGTCAAGGGCCACCCAAGATGACCTCAGGGTTTATTCTTCCGCCCTCCCCCATGTCCAAGTCTGTCGACGCGTCCCCCTCGCCGGGGCATCGCGCAGGAGAAGCTAGATGAGCAGCAAGTATCCCGAGGCGAACGTTCCCTCCCTGGAAACCTGGACCAAGTCCGCCGCCAAGTCCGCCCCCGGCGGCGACGTCAACAACCTGAACTGGGTCACCCCGGAAGGGCTCACCGTCAAGCCGCTGTATACGGCCGAGGACGTCAAGGAACTGCCCTACGCCGACACCCTGCCCGGCTTCGCCCCCTACCAGCGCGGCCCCCAGGCCACCATGTACGCGGTGAAGCCCTGGACCATCCGCCAGTACGCCGGCTTTTCCACCGCGGAAGCCTCCAACGCCTTCTACCGCAAGGCGCTGGCGGCCGGCGGCCAGGGCGTCTCGGTGGCCTTCGACCTGGCCACCCACCGCGGCTACGACTCGGACAATCCCCGCGTCGTCGGCGATGTGGGCAAGGCCGGCGTGGCGATCGATTCCGTCGAGGACATGAAGATCCTGTTCGACGGCATCCCGCTGGACAAGGTCTCGGTCTCGATGACCATGAACGGCGCCGTGCTGCCGATCCTGGCCGGCTACATCGTCGCCGCCGAGGAGCAGGGCGTGAAACCGGAGCAGCTCGCCGGCACGATCCAGAACGACATTCTCAAAGAGTTCATGGTGCGGAACACCTACATCTATCCGCCCAAGCCCTCGATGAAGATCATCGCGGACATCTTCGCGTTCACGGCGCAGAACATGCCCAAGTTCAACTCCATCTCGATTTCCGGTTATCACATCCAGGAAGCCGGGGCCAACCAGGCGATCGAGCTGGCCTTCACCCTGGCCGACGGCATGGAGTACGTACGCACCGGCATGGCCGCGGGCATGGACGTGGATGTCTTCGCCGGCCGCCTGTCCTTCTTCTGGGCGGTGGGGATGAACTTCTACCTCGAAATCGCCAAGATGCGCGCCGCGCGCCAGCTCTGGTGGCGCATCATGCAGGGCTTCGGCGCCAAGAACGCCAAGTCGATGATGCTGCGCACCCACAGCCAGACCTCGGGCTGGTCGCTGACCGAGCAGGACCCGTACAACAACGTGGTGCGCACCACCATCGAAGCCATGGCGGCCGTGTTCGGCGGCACCCAGTCGCTGCACACCAACGCACTGGACGAGGCGATCGCGCTGCCCACCGAGTTCTCCGCCCGCATCGCGCGCAACACCCAGCTGATCATCCAGGAAGAGACTCACATCTGTAACGTCGTCGATCCCTGGGCCGGCTCCTACATGATGGAGAAGCTCACGCAGGAGATGGCCGACAAGGCCTGGGCCATCATCGAGGAGATCGAGGCCATGGGCGGCATGACCAAGGCCGTGGAATCCGGCTGGGCCAAGATGCAGGTGGAAACCTGCGCCGCCGACAAGCAGGCGCGCATCGACTCCGGCAAGGACGTGATCGTCGGCGTGAACAAGTACAAGCTGGCCAAGGAAGATCCGATCGAGATCCTCGACATCGACAACCACGCGGTGCGCGAGGCGCAGATCGCCCGTCTGAAGAGCATCCGCGCCAGCCGCGATGGCGCCGCCGTCCAGGCCGCCCTCGACGCGCTGACCCGGTGCGCGGAAGGCGGCGAAGGCAACCTGCTCGACCTGACCGTCAAGGCCATCCGCCTGCGCGCCACGGTGGGCGAGGTGTCCGATGCGCTGGAAAAGGTCTTCGGCCGCTTCCGCGCCAACAACCAGACCATTTCGGGAGTTTACGGAGGCGTCGTGGAAGGTCAGGAAAGTTGGGAACAGATCAAGGCCGCCGTGGCCGGGTTCGCCGAGGAGGAGGGTCGCCGCCCCCGCATCATGATCGCCAAGCTGGGCCAGGACGGCCACGATCGCGGCGCCAAGGTGGTGGCCACCGCCTACGCCGACCTGGGCTTCGACATCGACATGGGGCCGCTGTTCCAGACCCCGGAGGAAGCCGCGCGCCAGGCGATCGAGAACGACGTGCACGCCGTGGGCTGCTCGTCGCTCGCCGCCGGCCACAAGACCCTGGTGCCCCAGCTGATCCAGGCCCTGAAGGCCCAGGGCGCCGACGACATCATCGTCTTCGCCGGCGGCGTGATTCCCGCCCAGGACTACGATGCGCTGTTCGCCGCCGGCGCCAAGGCCGTGTTCGGACCGGGCACCCGGATCGAGGATTCCGCGCGCAAGGTGCTGGAAGAAATCAAGAAGGCCCGCGCCTGATCCGAGCCGCGACCGGAGCGCCGCAGTGGTTCATGCCAACCCGCTCTCCGAAGCCGACCAGGCGCTGGTGGCCGGCGTGCTGGCCGGTCAGCGCCGGGCGCTGGCCAAGGCCATCACGCTGATCGAGTCCACCCGCGCCGACCACCAGCAGCGCGCCCAGCAGGTATTGAGCGCGCTGTTGCCGGCCACCGGCAACGCGATGCGCCTGGGCATTTCCGGGGTGCCGGGGGCGGGCAAATCGACCTTCATCGAGGCGCTGGGCGTCTGGTTGATCGGGCAGGGCAAGAAACTGGCGGTACTGGCGGTGGACCCCTCGTCCTCGGTTTCCGGCGGCTCCATCCTCGGCGACAAGACGCGCATGGAGCTGCTCTCCCAGCGCGAGGAGGCCTTCATCCGCCCCAGCCCCTCGGCCGGCTCCCTGGGCGGCGTCGCCGAGAAGACGCGGGAGGCGATGCTGCTCTGCGAAGCCGCCGGCTACGACGTGATCATCATCGAGACGGTGGGCGTCGGCCAATCGGAAACGACGGTGGCCGGCATGGTGGACATGTTCTGCCTGCTGCAGCTGCCCAACGCCGGCGACGACCTGCAGGCGATCAAGAAGGGCATCGTCGAGATCGCCGACATGGTGGTGATCAACAAGGCCGACATCGACCCCCGGGCCACCGCCGTGGCGCGCGCGCAGTGGCGCAATGCGCTGCACATGCTGCGGCCGGCCTCGCCCAACTGGGCGCCGCCGGTGATCGCGCTGTCGGCGCTGCACAAGGAAGGCATCGCCGACTTCTGGGATCAGGTGGAGAAGTACCAGGCCGCCCTGAGGCCCACCGGCGAATTCCAGGCCAGGCGCCAGCACCAGTCGCTGTCCTGGATGTGGCAGCTGATCGACTCCGGCCTGCGCCAGCATTTCCGCCATCATCCGCGCGTGCAGGAAAACCTGCCCGCCTTCATCCGTTCCGTCGAGGAAGGCCTGACCACGCCGGCAACGGCGGCGCGCACCCTGCTCGACTACTTGAAGCACTGAGTCAACACGGCATCGAATCCACCGCCTTCATAAGGGAGTTTCCTATGCACGACATCATCCACCAACTGGACGCCAAGCGCGAAAAGGCCCGTCTCGGCGGCGGCCAGAAGCGCATCGACGCCCAGCACAAGAAAGGCAAGTTGACGGCCCGGGAACGCATCAAGATCCTGCTCGACGAAGGCACCTTCGAAGAGTGGGACATGTTCAAGGAGCACCGCTGCACCGACTTCGACATGGAACAGACCCAGGTTCCCGGCGACGGCGTGGTGACCGGCTACGGCACGGTCAACGGCCGCATGGTGATGGTCTTCTCGCAGGATTTCACCGTCTTTGGCGGCGCCCTCTCGGAAACCCATGCCGAGAAAATCTGCAAGATCATGGATCAGGCCATGAAGGTGGGTTGCCCGGTGATCGGCCTCAACGACTCCGGCGGCGCCCGCATCCAGGAAGGTGTCGCGGCCCTGGGCGGCTACGCGGACGTATTCCAGCGCAACGTGATGGCCTCCGGCGTGGTCCCGCAGATTTCCATGATCATGGGCCCCTGCGCCGGTGGCGCGGTGTATAGCCCCTCCATGACCGACTTCATCTTCATGGTGAAGGATTCCTCCTACATGTTCGTCACCGGCCCCGACGTGGTGAAGACCGTGACCCACGAGGAAGTGACGGCCGAGGAACTGGGCGGCGCAATCACCCACACCACCAAGTCCGGCGTCGCCGACCTGGCTTTCGAGAACGATGTCGAGGCGCTCCTGATGCTGCGCCGCTTCATCAACTACCTGCCGCAGAACAACCGGGAAAAGGCGCCGATCCGCCCCACCAGCGATCCGGCCGACCGCCTCGACTACTCGCTGGACACCCTGGTGCCGGACAACGCCAACAAGCCCTACGACATCAAGGAGCTGGTCTACAAGATCGTCGACGACGGCGACTTCTTCGAGATCCAGCCCGGCCACGCGGCCAACATCGTGATCGGCTTCGCCCGCATGGAAGGCCAGACCGTGGGCATCGTCGCCAACCAGCCGATGGTGCTGGCGGGCTGCCTGGACATCAAGTCGGCGATCAAGGGCGGCCGCTTCGTGCGCTTCTGCGACGCCTTCAACATCCCCATCGTCACCCTGGTGGACGTCCCCGGCTTCATGCCCGGCACCAGCCAGGAATACGGCGGCATCATCAAGCACGGCGCCAAGCTGCTCTACGCCTACGCCGAATGCACCGTGCCCAAGGTCACCGTGATCACCCGCAAGGCCTACGGCGGCGCCTACGACGTGATGTCGTCGAAGCACCTGCGCGGCGACGTGAACTTCGCCTGGCCTTCCGCCGAGATCGCCGTGATGGGCCCCAAGGGCGCGGTGGAAATCATCTTCCGCGAGGACAAGAACGACCCCGAGAAGCTCGCCGCCAAGGAAGCCGAGTACAAGGCCAAGTTCGCCAATCCCTTCGTCGCCGGCGCCCGCGGCTTCATCGACGACGTGATCCAGCCCCACGAGACCCGCAAGCGCATCTGCCGCTCGCTGGTGATGCTGAAGAACAAGAAGATCGAGAACCCGTGGCGCAAGCACGGCAACATTCCGCTGTAAGCGCAGGGAGAAGAGAAAAATGTTCAAGAAAATCCTGATTGCGAACCGCGGCGAGATCGCCTGCCGCGTGATCCAGACCGCCCGCAAGATGGGCATCCAGACCGTCGCCGTGTATTCCGAGGCGGACAAGGACGCGCTGCACGTGGAGCTGGCCGACGAGGCCGTGTGCATCGGCCCGGCGCCCTCGAAAGAGTCCTATCTGGTGATGGACAAGATCATCGCCGCCTGCAAGCAGACCGGCGCCGAGGCGGTGCATCCGGGCTACGGCTTCCTCTCCGAGAACGAGGAATTCTCCAAGACCCTGGAGGAGCACGGCATCGTCTTCATCGGCCCGAAACACTACTCGGTGGCGGCGATGGGCGACAAGATCGCTTCGAAGAAGCTGGCCAAGGAAGCCCAGGTCAACATCATCCCCGGCTACAACGATCCCATCGACACCCCCGAGCGGGCCGTGGAGATCGCCCGCGACATCGGCTATCCGGTGATGATCAAGGCCTCCGCCGGCGGCGGCGGCAAGGGCCTGCGCGTGGCCTTCAACGACAAGGAGGCCCACGAGGGCTTCGCCTCCTGCAAGAACGAGGCGAAGAACGCTTTCGGCGACGACCGCGTGTTCATGGAGAAGTTCGTCGAGGAGCCGCGCCACATCGAGATCCAGGTGCTGGGCGACGGCCACGGCAACGTGGTCTACCTGTGGGAGCGCGAGTGCTCGATCCAGCGCCGCCACCAGAAGGTGATCGAGGAAGCGCCCTCGCCCTTCCTCGACGACGCCACCCGCAAGGCCATGGGCGAGCAGGCCGTGGCGCTGGCCAAGGCGGTGAACTACCAGTCCGCCGGCACCGTGGAATTCGTCGTCGGCGGCAAGGACAAGAATTTCTACTTCCTGGAGATGAACACCCGCCTCCAGGTGGAGCACCCCGTCACCGAAATGATCACCGGGCTCGACCTGGTGGAGCTGATGATCCGCGTCGCCGCCGGCGAGAGGCTGCCCTTCGCGCAGCAGGACATCAAGCGCGACGGCTGGGCGATGGAATGCCGCATCAACGCCGAGGATCCCTTCCGCAACTTCCTGCCCTCCACCGGCCGCCTGGTCAAATACCAGCCGCCGCAGGCAGTGGCCGGCTCGTTGCGAGTGGATACCGGCGTCTACGAAGGCGGCGAGATCTCGATGTTCTACGACTCGATGATCGCCAAGCTGATCGTCCATGGCGCCACCCGCGACCAGGCCATCGCCAGGATGCGGGAGGGCCTGAACGCCTTCGTGATCCGCGGCGTCGCCTCCAACATCGCCTTCCAGGCGGCGCTGATGAAGAACCCGCGCTTCGTGAACGGCAACTTCAACACCGGCCTGATCGGCGAGGAATATCCCAAGGGCTTCAACGCCGCCGACGTGGTGCATGACGACCCGGCGATGCTGATCTGCGTCGCCGCCGCCATGCACCGCCAGTACCTGCAGCGCAACACCGAGATCTCCGGCCAGATGCCGGGCCACGAATTCCGCCCCAACGGCGATTACGTGGTCGTCATGGGCGACGACCATCATCCGGTGACCATCGCCACCGCAAAGGGCGGCTGGGACGTGACCTTCGCCGGGGAGACCCACGAGGTCCGCTCCGACTGGCAGTTCGGCAAGTTGATCTACGAAGGCGCCTTCAACGGCCAGCCGTTCTGCATGCAGGTGGAGCGCGTCGGTCTCAAGTACCGCCTGTTCCACTGGGGCACCCAGGCCGACGTGATGGTGATGAACGCCCATGCCGCGGAGATGCAGAAGCTGATGCCGCACAAGGCGCCGCCCGACACCTCCAAGTTCCTGCTCTCGCCGATGCCGGGCCTGTTGACCGAGATCGCCGTGGCGCCGGGCCAGGAGGTCAAGGCCGGCGAGACCCTGGCCAAGATCGAGGCGATGAAGATGGAAAACGTGCTCAAGGCCGAACGCGACTGCGTGGTGGAGAAGCTGCTGGCCAAGGCCGGCGAAAGCCTGACGGTGGACCAGCCGATCATCGGTTTCAAGTAAGCAGTTTGGCGATGACAAGCAAAAATGGCGCGAGGAATCGCGCCATTTTTTTGCCTGCGCCGCCCTGCCGCCGCCTACAATGCGCGGCCGGACTTTTCCCGGCCGCTCCCGACCGATGACCCGCGCACTCATCCACCGCCTCAAACAGGGCCTGGCCCTGGCCCTGCTGGCGCTGCTGCTCTGGCAGGGCTGGTACCTGGGCTGGGTGGTGTGGTGGAAGTTCGTCGATCCGGGCAGCACCGCCTTCATGCGCCAGCGCCTGGTGGAACTGCGGGAAAAGAACCCGCAGGTCGAGCTCAAGCACTTCTGGGTTCCCTATGCCCGGATCTCCAACCATCTGAAGCGCGCGGTGGTGGCGGCCGAGGACGACCGTTTCGTGGACCACGAGGGCTTCGACTGGGAAGGCATGCAGAAGGCCCTGGAAAAGAACCAGAAGAAGGGCCGCGTCGTCGCCGGCGGTTCGACCATCTCCCAGCAGCTGGCGAAGAACCTGTTCCTTTCCGGCGCCAAGACGCCCTGGCGCAAGGCGCAGGAGGCGGTGATCACGGTGATGATCGAAGCCTGCTGGGACAAGCGGCGCATCCTGGAGGTGTACCTCAATTCGGTGGAATGGGGCGAAGGCGTCTTCGGCGCCGAGGCCGCCGCCCGCCGCTACTACCGGAGTTCGGCTGCCCACCTGGGGGCCGAGCAGGCCGCCCGGCTGGCGGTGATGCTGCCGGCGCCGCGCCGTTTCGAGAAGAATCCCTACTCGGCCTACGTCAATGGCCGCACCCAGTTGATCCTGGGGCGCATGGCCGGCAGCGAAGTGCCCTGACACCGCCCCCCATCGCGAACCAAACGGGGCCGGCATGCCGCGCCCCGAGCGCAATGCCAGGATGAGGTCGCGCTGGCCGGTGGCGGCCCAACGCTCTAGAATGCTGCTCCGCACCGAGGCCACGCCCCCATGAACAACGAATCCCAAGAAATCCGCGAAGAACCGCGTCACCAGGAAGACGTGCAGGACGCGCTGCGCGAGATCCAGGCGCTGCTGGCGCGCCTCCGGCGGGTGGAGGAACTGATCCCGACCCCGGAAGGGACCGAGGGGGAAGCCGGAGAGGAGCTGCCACAACAACAGCATCTGGCCCAGTTGCGCAAGACGCTGGAGGAACTGCATCCCGCGGACGTGGCCTACGTGCTGGAGGCCCTGCCCCTGGACGACCGCCTGCTGGTCTGGGATCTGATCGAAACCGAGCAGGAAGGCGACATCCTGCTGGAAGTCTCCGACGCCGTACGGGAGTCGCTGATCGAGACCATGGCCCCCTCGGAACTGGTGGCCGCCGCCGAGCAGCTGGACGCCGACGAGTTGGCCGACCTGGCGCCCGACCTGCCGCGGGGCGTGATGGACGACGTGTTCCGCGCCCTGCCCAGCGAGGAACGGGAGCATTTGCGGGAGGCGATGTCCTACCCGGAGGACTCCGTCGGGCATCTGATGGATTTCGAGCTGGTCTCGGTGCGGGAGGACATCACCCTGGAGGTGGCCCTGCGCTACCTGCGCCGCTATGACGAGCTTCCCGACCACACCGACCAATTGTTCGTGGTGGATCGGGAAGAGCACTTGCGGGGCGTGCTGCCGCTGAACGTGTTGCTGGTGAACGACCCCGAGGTGGAGGTCGGTGCCGTGATGCAGACCGAGATGTTGACCCTCCAGCCCCACGACAAGGCCGAAACCGCCGCCCAGGCATTCGACCGTTACGACCTGGTGTCGGCCCCGGTGGTGGACGAGAAGGGCCGACTGGTAGGCCGGGTGACGGTAAACGAAGTGCTGGACTACGTGCGCGAGGAAGCCGAGGCCGATCAGTTGGCCCAGGCCGGTCTATCCGAGGAGGAGGACATCTTCGCGCCGGTGCTGGACTCGGTGAAAAACCGCTGGCGCTGGCTGGCGATCAATCTGGTCACGGCCTTCATCGCATCCCGGGTGATCGGCGCCTTCGAGAACTCCATCGAGAAACTGGTGGCGCTGGCGGCGCTGATGCCGATCGTCGCCGGCATCGGCGGCAATTCTGGCAATCAGACCATCACCATGATCGTTCGCGCCATCGCCCTGGGCCAGGTCCAGCCCGATGCCGCCCGACGGCTCTATCGCAAGGAAATGGCCGTGGCCCTGTTCAACGGCCTGGTCTGGGGCGGGTTGCTCGGCCTATTGGCCTTCTGGCTCTACAAGGACGTGCGTCTGGGCCTGGTGATGACCAGCGCCATGACCCTCAACCTGCTGCTCGCCGCCACTGTCGGCGTCGCCATTCCGATGACCATGCAGCGACTGGGCCGCGACCCGGCCATGGGCTCCTCGGTGCTGATCACCGCCGTCACCGACTCCGGCGGATTCTTCATCTTCCTGGGCCTGGCGACCCTGTTCCTCCTCTGAAGGTCCCCCGCAGGGTCCGTCATTGCGGGGACTGGGCCGCCTTTTTCTCCGCGGCCCGGTTGTGGGCGTCGCCCACCGCCTTGGCGGCCTCCGGCGGCATGTAGTTCTCATCGTGCTTGGCCAGCACCTCGCTGGCGACGAAGCGGCCGCTGTCCTCCATGCGCCCCTGGGCGACGACGCCCTTGCCCTCCTTGAACAGGTCGGGAAGGATGCCCTTGTAGCTCACCGGCAGGTCGGTCTCGGTGTCGGTCACCACGAAACGCACCGTGACGCCGTCGACCTCCCGCGCCAGGCTGCCTTCCTTGACCAGGCCGCCGATGCGGAAGGCCTTGCCTTGCGGCGCCTTGCCCGCCAGCACGTCGGTGGGCGAGACGTACAGCGCGATGTTGCTGTTGAGGGCGTTCAGCACCAGGGCGGCGATCACGCCCAGTACGGCGACGGCGCCGCCGATCAGGGCCAGTTTCTTGTGACGGAGTTTCATTCGTGGGAATTCCTCGCTTCGGCGCGGGCCTGGCGTTTGAGGCGCGCAATGGTCCGGGTTCGACGGCGGGCGACCAGGATAGGTTCCAGCGCCATGATCAGGGCGGTCAGGCCGAAGGAGCCCCAGACATAGCCGCCGTAGCCGCCCATGGCGATGAAGTCGGCGAAACTGTGCCAGTAGATCATGTCCGGTCCTCCGCCAGCAGCGCCTTGACCCATTCGGTGTGGCGCTCCCGCTCCAGCAGGATGATGCGGACCCGGGCCAGGGCCACGGCGATCGAGTACATCCAGAAGCACAACGCCATCAGCAGCATGCCCCAGAGCATGATCGCCGCCATCGACGGCGACTTGGTCAGGCTCACCGAGGACCCCTGGTGCAGGGTGTTCCACCACTTCACCGAGAAATAGATGATCGGCACGTTGATCACGCCCACCAGCAGCAGCAGGCCGCCCGCCTTGTCGGCCCGGAGCGGGTCGTCGATCGCGGCCTGGAGGGCGATGAAGCCGATGTAGAGGAACAGCAGGATCAGCTCCGACGTCAGCCGGGCGTCCCACACCCACCAGGTGCCCCACATCGGCTTGCCCCAGAGCGAGCCGGTCCACAGCGAGAGCAAGGCCATCAGCGCGCCGGTGGGCGCCAGCGCGGTGGCCATCATGCCCGAGAGGCGGGTGTTGAAGGCCAGGCCGAGAGCCGCCCAGAACGCCATCACCAGGTAGATGAACATGGACATCCAGGAGGCCGGCACGTGGATGAAGATGATCCGGTAGCCCTCGCCCTGCTGGAAGTCCGTCGGCGCCACCAGCAGCCCCAGCCACAGCCCGGCCATGCCGAAGATGACCGCCGCCGCCGCGAACCAGGGGATCATGCGTCCGGCCAGGGGATAGAACGTGGCCGGCGAAGCAAAACGGTACCAATTGATCAATCGACTGCTCATATCGAAAACCTATTCGCCACAAGAATGCATCCGGGTCGTCCGGCACTGCGCCGGCGGGCTGGGACGGCGTATTCTCGCACGCTCGGCGCGGCGGCGCCGGGGTTCGCCGCGACAAATGCCGCTTCCACCCCCGCGGCGGCCCGAAAAGCGCGCCACGGCGCGATTCCGCGGCCAATCCCCCGGCGTATTCCGATTTTTGCCGCCGCCCGGACCCGAGGCCGCCGATCTCCGGGTAGACTGCGCCACGTCAGGCTCTGGTGCCGCCCCGCCGATACGCTCCTCCGTCCGCGCTTTTTCCATCCAAACTCATGCTGCAAGCCCAGAACCTCCGATGCGTGCGTGGCGAGCGCCAGTTGTTCTCCGACCTGGGCTTCACCCTCGACGCGGGAGAACTGCTGTATCTGCAGGGCAAGAACGGCGCGGGCAAGACCAGCCTGCTGCGCATGCTGGTGGGGCTGCTGCCGCCGGCCGGCGGGGAGATCCTCTGGAAGGGCCGGCCGATCGGCCGTCAGGCCGAGGAGTACCGCGCCGAGCTGTGCTACCTGGGCCACCACAACGGCACCAAGGAAGACCTGACTCCCCTGGAGAACCTGCTGACCTCGGCCCGCCTCGCCGGCGAGGCGCTGTCCGAGGACGACGCGGTGGATGCCCTGGAACAGGTGGGGCTGGCCGGCCGCGAGGACATCGCCTGCAAATACCTCTCCCAGGGCCAGAAGCGGCGGGTGGCCCTGGCGCGGCTGGTGAAGAAGCGCTGCGCCCTGTGGATCCTGGACGAGCCCTTCGTCGCCCTGGACACCGCCGCGGTGGGCTGGCTGACGGAACTCATCGGCGGCCACCTGCAGCGCGGCGGCCTGTGCGTGATGACGACCCACCAGCCGGTGGCGATCAGCGCCGGCGCCGTCCGCGAACAATGGATCGGCGCGCGCCCGGCGCCCGGCGGCGCGGGGATGGCGCAATGCTGAGCGCCCTCTACTGTCTGGCGGCGCGCGATCTGCGCCTGGCGATGCGGCGGCAGGCCGACCTGGCCTCCGCGCTGTTCTTTTTCATCATCGTCGTCAGCCTGTTCCCCCTCGGCGTCGGTCCGGAGCCGGATCTGCTGCGCCGGCTCGCCCCCGGCGTGGTCTGGGTCGCCGCCCTGCTGGCCACCATGCTCTCCCTGCCGCGCCTGTTCGCCGACGATTTCCATGACGGCACCCTGGAACAGTTGGCCCTGACGCCCCACCCCCTGCCGCTGCTGGTGCTGGGCAAGATCCTCGCCCACTGGGCGCTCTCCGGCCTGCCCCTGGCGCTGATCGCGCCGGCGGTGGGCCTGCAGTTCGACCTGCCGACCGACGCATTGACGATCCTGACGCTCTCGGTGCTGCTGGGCACCCCGGCGCTCTCCGCCATCGGCAGCATCGGCGCCGCGCTCACCCTGGGCCTGCGCGGCGGCGGCGTGCTGCTTGCCCTGCTGGTGCTGCCCCTATATATTCCGGTGCTCATTTTCGGCGCCGGCGCCGTCGATGCGACGCTGACCGGGCTGGACCCACAGGCCCACCTGTCCCTGTTGGCGGCCGTCACCCTGGCCGCGGTCGGCTTCGCCCCCTGGGCCGCCGCCGCGGCATTGAGGATCGCGCTGGAATGAACTATCCCGCCGTCCGCATGGTCAAGGTCGGGATTGTTTGGTGCCGACTTGGCCGATTTAGCGTGCAACAGCAAATAATGGAACGGCCAGTCGAATGTTTGAGCGTAGCGAACAAGTCAGTCACCTCCCCCGGAGAGGAGGAGGCCGGGAGGGGAGGGGTTTCCTGCTGCCTTTTCAACCAGGCAGCACAACCCGTTGTCGAAGCCTCTCATGTTTGATTCCAGCCTGGCTGGTTTAGGAGAAACCCCATGATTCCTGAGATTGGGCATTTCGCCCTGATCGCCGCGCTGGCGGTGGCGCTGGTGCAAGGCGTGCTGCCGCTGGCGGGCGCCCTGCGCGGCGACCATCGCCTGATGGGCCTGGCCCGGCCGGGCGCGGTGGCGCTGTTCGGCTGCGTCGCGCTGGCCTACGGCTGCCTGACCCAGGCCTTCGTCAGCAACGACTTTTCGGTCGACTACGTGGCCCAGCACTCCAACACCCTGCTGCCGATGTTCTACAAGGTGGCGGCGGTGTGGGGCGGCCACGAAGGCTCGATGCTGCTGTGGGCGCTGATCCTCGCCCTCTGGGCGCTGGGCGTCGCCCTGTTCAGCCGGCGCCTGCCCGAGGAAACGGTGACCATCGTGCTCTCGGTGATGGGCCTGATCAGCATCGGCTTCCTCTCCTTCCTGTTATTCACCTCCAATCCTTTCGAACGCATGCTGCCGCCCGCGCCCGACGGCAACGACCTCAACCCGCTGCTGCAGGATCCGGGCATGGCCTTCCACCCGCCGCTGCTCTACATGGGCTATGTCGGTTTCTCGGTCGCCTTCGCCTTCGCCCTGGCCGCCCTGATCTCGGGCCGGCTGGACGCGGCCTGGGCGCGCTGGTCGCGGCCATGGACCACGGTGGCCTGGGTCTTCCTCACCCTGGGCATCGCGCTGGGTTCCTACTGGGCCTACTACGAACTGGGCTGGGGCGGCTGGTGGTTCTGGGATCCGGTGGAGAACGCCTCCTTCATGCCCTGGCTGGTGGGCACCGCGCTGATCCATTCCCTGGCGGTCACGGAAAAGCGCGGCAGCTTCAAGAACTGGACCGTGCTGCTGGCGATCCTGGCGTTCTCCCTGTCGCTGCTGGGCACCTTTCTGGTCCGCTCCGGGGTGCTGACCTCGGTCCACGCCTTCGCCACCGATCCGAAACGGGGGGTCTTCGTCCTCAGCTTCCTGGCTCTGGTGGTCGGCGCCTCGCTCACCCTGTTCGCCTGGCGCGCGCCCAAAGTCGGCCTCGGCGGACGCTTCGAACTGTTCTCGCGCGAATCGCTGCTGCTGGTGAATAACGTCCTGCTCTCGGCGGCCGCCGGCACCGTGCTGCTGGGCACCCTCTATCCACTGTTCCTGGACGCCCTCAACCTGGGCAAGATCTCCGTCGGTCCGCCCTATTTCGACGCCGTCTTCGTGCCGCTGATGGTGCCCCTGGCGATCCTGATCGGCATCGGCCCCTTCGCCCGCTGGAAGGCCGCGCGGGGCAGCGACCTACCGGCGAGCCTGCGCTGGCTGGCCGTGGTCCTGCTGCCGGCGGCGATCGGACTGCCCTTCCTGCTGGGCCACGGCTCCGCCCTGGTCTCGCTGGGGCTGTGGCTGGGCTTCTGGTGTCTCGGCGCCAGCGCCGTGCAACTGGCGCAGCGCCTCAAGGGCGGCGCCTCCATTGGCGGCCGCCTGGCGGCGATTCCGCGCGCCTACTGGGGCATGCTGCTGGCCCACGCCGGCGTCGGCCTGTTCATTCTCGGCGTCACCGTGGTCAAGGGCTACGAAAGCATGTCCGAAGTGCGCATGGCGGCGGGCGACGCCGCCCATGTCGGCGGCTACACCTTCACGTTCAACGACATCGAGGAATTGCCGGGCCCCAACTACATCACCAACAAGGCCCGCATCGAGGTCAGCCGCGAAGGCAGGAAGCTGGCGGTGATGACGCCCGAGAAGCGGATCTACAACGTGCAGCGGATGCCGATGACCGAGGCCGCGATCGACACCGGCGTCCTGCGCGACCTTTATGTCGCGCTGGGCGAGCCGGTCGACGCCGGCACCTGGATCGTCCGCATCCAGTCCAAACCCCTGGTGACCTGGATCTGGTGGGGCTGCCTGGCGATGGCCCTGGGCGGCGTGCTGGCCGCCAGCGACCGCCGCTACCGGATTGCGCGCGCGGCCACTGCCGCCAACGCCACCACTGCCGCGACCGCCAAAACCTGAGGAGACCACATGCGCCGCTTTCTGTTGCCCCTGGGCATTTTCGTGGTCCTCGTCGGCTTTCTGGCCGTCGGCCTGCGCCTCGATCCGCGCGAGGTGCCCTCGCCCCTGATCGGCAAGCCGGCTCCCGACTTCCACCTGACCCAGCTCCACGCGGCCGACCGGACCATCGCGCCGGCGGACCTGAAAGGCAAGGTCTGGCTGCTCAACGTCTGGGCCTCCTGGTGCGTCTCCTGCCGCCAGGAGCACCCGCTGCTGGTGGATCTGGCCCGCCAGGACATCGTTCCCATCGTCGGCCTCAACTACAAGGACGAACGCGACGCCGGCAAGGCCTGGCTGGCCCGGCACGGCGATCCCTACCAGCTCTCGGCCTGGGACCACGACGGCCGGGTCGGCATCGACTACGGCGTCTATGGCGTGCCCGAGACCTTCGTCATCGACAAGGCCGGCACCATCCGCTACAAGCAGATCGGCCCGATCACGGCCGAGGCGCTCAAGGAAAAAATCATTCCGCTGATCAAGGAACTCGACGGTGCGTAAATTCATTCTCCTCGCCGGCCTGCTGCTTTGTACCGGCCTCGCCGCGCCGGTGCTGGCCAAGGAAGCCGCCCCGGCGGCCGAGGACCAGGCGCTGGAAGCGCGGGTCCATGCCATCGCGGAAGACCTGCGCTGCCTGGTCTGCCAGAATCAGAACCTGGCCGACTCCCACGCCGAACTCGCCATCGACCTGAAGAACGAAATCCGCGAAATGTTCAGGAAGGGCATGACGGAACAGCAGGTCACCGACTTCCTGGTCCAGCGTTACGGCGATTTCGTGTTGTACCGGCCGCCGGTCAAGAGCAACACCTGGCTGCTTTGGATCGGACCGTTCCTGCTGCTGGCGGGCGGGCTGGGCGTCTTGTTCGTGAAATTGCGCAAACGCCGCCAGCAGGTGGCGGCACCGCTTTCCGTCGAGGAAAGGGCGGCGGCGGAGCGTTTGTTGGATAGCAATGGGAAGGAAGGGGCATGACCCTGTTCATCATCATCGTCGGCGCCCTGCTGGTCGCCGTCATCGCCGCCCTGGTATTGCCGTTGATCCGTACCCGCCCGGCCGACGCCGGCGATCCCGGCCAAGCCCGGGCCTTGAGCCTGATGGTGCTGCGCGAGCAGCGCGCCGACCTGGAGCGGGAGCGGGCCGAAGGCACCCTGGACGACAACGCCTACGCGCAGGCCAAGGAGGAACTGGAGCGCCGCGCGCTGGACGACGCGCTGGCGGATGCGCCCCTGTCCCCGAACCGCCCCCTCCAGGCACCGCGCGCCGCCCTGGCCGTCGCCATCGCGCTGCTGCTGCCGCTGCTGACGGTCGGCATCTACGCCTTCCAGGGCACCCCGGATGCCTTGATCGCGGGCAAGCAGACGGGTGCCGGCAGCGACGCCCACAGTGCCACCCCCGAACAGGTTGCCGCCATGGTCGAGCGCCTGGCGCAACGCATGGCGGAATCTCCCGACGACGGCCAGGGCTGGCTGATGCTGGCCCGTTCCTATGCCGCGCTGGGCAGGTTCGCCGAATCCGCCGCCGCCTATGGCAAGGCGACCGCGTTGCTGTCGCCCAACGCCCAGATGCTGGCCGACTATGCCGACGCAATGGCCATGGCGCAGGGACGCAGCCTGCGCGGCGAGCCGGAGAAGCTGCTGCGCCAGGCCCTGCAGGCCGACCCCGACAACGTCAAGGCGCTGGCGCTGGCCGGCACCGCCGCCTTCGACCAGCACGACTACGCGCAGGCGATCGCCCACTGGCAGAAAATCCTCGCCCGGCTGCCGCCGGACAACGAACTCGCCGAGGGCATCCAGAACGGCATCCGCGAAGCCCGGGAGCGCATGGGCGGCGGTGCCGGCCAGCCCCCCGCCGCGCGACAGCAGAGCAAGCCGGCCGCCGCCAAGGCACCAACCGCCGACAGCGTCTCCGGCACGGTTTCGCTGGCGCCCGCGGTCAAGGCCAAGGCCGCGCCGGGCGACACGGTGTTCATCTTCGCGCGCGCCGCCAACGGTCCCAAGATGCCGCTGGCCATCCTGAAGAAGACCGTGGCCGAGCTGCCGGCCGCGTTCGAGCTCGGCGACAGCCAGATGATGACGCCCGACATGAAACTCTCCGACTTCCCGGAAGTGATCGTCGGCGCCCGCATCTCCAAGAGCGGCGACGCGATCGCCCGCGCCGGCGACATCGAAGGCTTCTCCGCGCCGACCGCCCCGGGCGCGAAGAACCTGAAGGTCGTGATCGACAGCGTGCGGAATTAGGAATTAGCGTAAAAAACGAGCTTTTCCGCCGGGCCGTCCCAAGGAAAAGCGGCACGCGGCGCCAGCCGCAACGCATCGGTGCCGCTACGAAGCTCCCCCAAACACCCGAGCGCAGCGAGCCGTATCGCCCCCCCGGAGGGGGGCGAAGGGGGGCGAGCCTTTAAATCAGGAAAACGTTTTCAGGCCGACGATGCCGGCGACGATCAGGCCGATGCTGACCAGGCGGACGATCTCGCGCGACTCGCCGAACAGGACCATCCCCAGCAGGGCGGTGCCGACCGCGCCGATGCCGGTCCACACCGCGTAGGCGGTGCCCAGCGGCAGCGCCTTCAGCGACCAGCCCAGGAGCAGCACCGAGGCCGCCATCAGGGCCAGGGTGAGCAGGGAAGGCAGGGGGCGACTGAAACCGTCCACGTATTTCAGCCCCACCGCCCAGCCAACCTCGCACAGGCCGGCGACGAACAGCACCAGCCAGGCGGCCAGGGGCGACAAGGTGGGCGACATGGAGTGCAGGGACGAGGCCGCCTCAGCCACGGGCGAACCAGGCGTCCGCCGCCGCCACGGTGGCGGCGATGTCCGCCTCGGTATGCGCGATCGAGACGAAACCGGCCTCGAAGGCGGCGGGGGCGAAATAGATTCCCGCCTCCAGCATCGCGTGGAAGAAGCGGTTGAAGGCGTCGCGGTCGCTGTCCATCATCTCGGCGTAGCTGCGCGGCGGCGTGGCGGCGAAATACAGGCCGAACATGCCACCCACGGACTGGGCGCAGAAGCGCACGCCGTGCTTTTGCGCGGCGGCGGTGAGGCCCTCGGTGAGCGAGCGGGTGCGGGCCGCCAGGACGTCGTAGAAGCCAGGCGCCTGGATCTTTTTCAAGGTCACTAGACCAGCCGCAACCGAGAGCGGATTACCGGAGAGGGTGCCGGCCTGATACACCGGCCCGAGCGGGGCGATTTTCTCCATCACCTCGCGCCGACCGCCGAAGGCGCCCAGCGGCATGCCGCCGCCGACGATCTTGCCGAAGGTGGACAGGTCCGGGGTGATGCCGAACAGGCCCTGGGCCGAGCCCAGGCCGACGCGGAAGCCGGTCATCACCTCGTCGAAGATCAGCAGCGCGCCGTGCCGCTGGGTGAGTTCGCGCAGCGCCTTGAGGAATTCCTGGGTCGGCGCGATCAGGTTCATGTTGCCCGCCACCGGCTCGACGATCACGCAGGCGATGCGCTCGCCATGATGCGCGAAGACCTCGGCCAGTTGGGCCGGGTCGTTGTATTGCAACACCAGGGTGTGCTGGGCCAGGTCTGCCGGCACGCCGCCGGAGGAGGGGTTGCCGAAGGTGAGTGCGCCGGAGCCGGCCTTCACCAGCAGGCTGTCGGCATGGCCGTGATAGCAGCCTTCGAACTTGATGATCAGGTCGCGCCCGGTGTAGCCGCGGGCCAGGCGGATCGCACTCATCGTCGCCTCGGTGCCGGACGACACCAGGCGCACCAGTTCCATGCTCGGCACCAGTCGCACCAGCAGCTCGGCCAGTTCGATCTCGCCCTCGGTCGGCGCACCGAACGAAAGGCCCCGCGCCGCGGCCTGCTGCACGGCGGCCACCACGTCAGGGTCGGCGTGGCCGAGGATCAGCGGCCCCCAGGAGCCGACGTAGTCGATATAGCGCTTGCCGTCCGCGTCCCAGACGTGGGCGCCCTCGCCGCGACTGAAGAAGCAGGGCGTGCCGCCGACGGCGCGGAAGGCCCGCACCGGGGAATTCACGCCGCCGGGAATGGTGCGCTGGGCGCGTGCGAAGAGCTTTTCATTGAGAGTCATGTCTGGTTCGCAAAAAACAGGTTCTGAAAGGCTTCCGACCGTGCGGAAATGTCCATTGCGTCGAAGAGGTCGGTGATCACGGCCACCATGTCGGCCCCTGCGGCGATCGCCGCGGGGGCGTTCTCCAGGGTGATGCCGCCGATCGCCGCCACCGGCAGTTCGAAACGGCGCTTGGCCTCGCCCAGCAGGTCGAGGGAGGCGCGCATCGCCTGCGGTTTGGTGCCCGAGACATATACGCTGCCGACGCCCACGTAGTCGGCGCCGGCCCTGGCCGCGGCCTCGACGCGGTCCAGATCGGCATAGCAGGAAACACCGAGAATGCGCTCGGGCCCCAGTTCCTTGCGGGCGGCGACCGCGTCGCCGTCGCTGTCGCCCAGATGCACGCCGTCGGCGCCGATCTCCAGCGCCAGCGGCAGGTCGTCATTGACGATCAACAAGGCGCCGACGGCGCGGCAGACGCGCAGCAATTCGGCCGCCTGCGCCCGGCGCAGAGGCGCGGGCGCCGTCTTGTTGCGATACTGGACCAGGCGCCCACCGCCGCGCAGCACCATGCCGATCATCGCCGACAGCCGCGGCAGCAGCATGTCGTCCGGGGTGATGGTGTAGAGCCCGCGCAGCATTGCGCGCTTGCCAAGACTCATGGTCGCACTCCCCCGGGTGCGTTGCCCGCGGTGCCCGCAGCCGGCTCCGCAATGTCCTCTTCGCCGCGCGCCCAGAACAGGCGGTCGGGAATGTACTGGCCCATGCCGGGGCGGAAACCCGCCGCCAGGGCCTGCCAGGTGTATTCCTGGGCCTCGCGCACCGCCTCCTCGATCTCCACCCCCTGCGCCAGGTTGGCGGCGATCGCCGACGCCAGGGTGCAGCCCGAGCCGTGGTAGCTGCCCGGCAGGCGCTCCCAGCGGTCGGCCCGCAACTGGCCGCGCGGACCGTAGAGCGTATTCACCACCTGCGGCGTGTGTTCGTGGGTGCCGGTGACCAGCACGTACTCGCAGCCCGCCACGATCAGGCGCCGCGCGCACTCGGACAGCGAAGGCTGGTCGTCCTCGTTGTCCTCGTCCAGCGCCAGGCGCCGGGCCTCCAGGCTGTTGGGGGTGATGATGGAGGTCTGCGGCAGCAGCAGCTCGGTCATCGCCGCCACCATCTCCTCGTCGGCCAGCTGTTCGCCCCGCCCCGAGGCCAGCACCGGGTCCAGCACCAGCGGAATGTCCGGGTAGTCGGAGACGATCTCGGCGATGGCTGCGATGGTCTCCACGCTGCCCAGGAGGCCCAGCTTGAAGGCCGCCACGGGCATGTCCTCCAGGAGCGCCCGGGCCTGGTCGGCGACCCAGTCGGCATCGATCGCCAGCACCGACTCGACGCCGGCCGTGTCCTGCACGGTGATCGCCGTCACCACCGACAGCGGGTGGCAGCCCATGCTGGCCAAGGTGAGCAGATCGGCCTGGATGCCGGCGCCGCCGGTGGGATCGGTGGCGGCGAAGGTCAGGACCAGGGGCAGCGCGGATTCGGCAGCGAGGGAAGGCATGGGCGGCGGGAAAAGCTGCGATAGACGCGCCCATTCTAACCGATCGCCGCCCGCCGCCCGACCGGGAAGGGCGGCCGACGCGGTCCATGGGAAACCAATCGGGGGACGAATCGTGGACAATACGCACCCGTCGATTTCCCGCATCCGCCGATGCTCAAATCCTTCCGCCGTCAACTCGCCAAGCTGGGTCCCGCCCTGTTTCGTCTGCTGGCCCTCACCTGGCGCATCCGCGCGCGCGGCCCGCTGCCGCCCGAGCCGGCGGTGGTCGCCTTCTGGCACGGGGAGATGCTGCCGGTCTGGAAACACCTCGCCGCCCGGCGCCCGCACGCCCTGGTGAGCCGCAGCCGCGACGGCGGCCTGCTCACCCGCCTGCTCGAAGGCTGGGGCTACACGGTGATCCGCGGCTCCTCCTCCAAGGGCAACAAGGAGGCCTGGACCGAACTGGTGACGGCGGCGCGCCGCCACCGGGTGCTGCTCACCCCCGATGGGCCGCGCGGGCCGGCGCGGGTGCTGAAGGCCGGTGCGGTGGTCGCCGCCCATCGCGCCGGCGTGCCGCTCTATCTGTGCCGGGTGCGCTGCCGCTGGGCGATCCGCGGCACCCACTGGGACAACTTCCTGATCCCGCTGCCCGGCGCCGCCATCGCCCTGGAGTTCGTGCATCTGCCGGTACCGGCGGACGCGGACCGCGACACCATCGACCGGCTGATCGACGAAGCGCAACAGCTGCTCAACGCAGCCGCGGACTGATCTGCCGGAAGCGTTCCAGGGTCCGCTGCCGGGCCAGGGCATGGTCGACCAGGGGCGCCGGATAGTCGCGACCGATGAGCACCCCGCAAGCCGTCTGCTGCTGATGACTCATCTGCCAGGGCGCGTGGATGAAACGATCAGGAACGGCCGCCAGCACCGGTAATTGGCTGCGGATGAAGACGCCGCCGGGGTCGAACCGTTCCGACTGGGCCACTGGGTTGAAGATGCGGAACCAGGGCTGGGCGTCGCAGCCGGTGGAGGCGGCCCACTGCCAGCCGCCGTTGTTGGCGGCCAGGTCGTGATCGATCAGCTGTTCGGCGAAATAGCCGGCGCCGCGCCGCCAGTCCTGCCCCAGATCCTTGGTCAGGAACGAGGCCGCCACCATGCGCAGCCGGTTGTGCATGAAACCGGTCCGGTTGAGCTGGGCCATCGCCGCGTCCACCAGCGGATAGCCGGTGCGGCCCTCGCACCAGGCCAGGAACGGTGCCGGGTCGTCGGCCCAGGCCAGGGCGTCGAACGCCGGCTTGAAGCAGCCATCGACCAGGTACGGGTGATGCCACAACAGCATCTGGTAGAACTCGCGCCAGATCAGCTCGGAGAGCCAGACCTCCGCCCCGCGGCTGGCCATCAGGGTGGCGCGGCCGTGGGCGAAGGCCGCCAGGCGCCGGATCGACACGGTGCCGAAGCGCAGGTGCGCCGACAGCCCCGAAGTGGCCGCCAGCGCGGGGATGTCGCGGCGCTCGGCGTAGTCGTCGATGCGCGCGGCGAACTCTTGGAACAGGGCTTCGCCGCCAGCCATGCCGGCCGGCGGCAGCGGAGCGGGTTCCGCCGTGAAGCCCAGCCGAGCCAAATCGGGCAGAGGCGCCGGCAGCGGCGGCGGTGCGAGCCGGGCCAGCCACGGCTGCACCGGGTGGGGCGCCAGATCCTGCGGCGTCAGGCGTGCCAGCCAGGCGCGCCGGTAGGGCGTGAACACCGCATAGGGACGGCCGGCGCCGCTCAGCACCTCGTCCCGCTCGAAGATCACCTGGTCCTTGCTGCCTCGCATCGCGCGTCCATCGGCCGCCAGGCGGCGGGCCACCGCGGCGTCGCGCCGCCGCGCCGTCGGTTCGTAGTCGCGGTTGGCATAGACTGCCGCCACGTTCAGTTCCGCCGCCAGGCGGGGAATCTCATCCTCGGGCCGGCCCTCGCGCCAGATCAGGCCACCGCCGGCCTGACGCAGTGCGGCATCGAGCTGGCGCAGGCATTCGAGCAGGAAGGCCACGCGCCGTACGCTGCGGCCGTGCAAGGCGTCCAGGATTTCCCGGTCGAAGACGAAGGCGCACCAGACTCGTTCATGTCCACCCAGCGCCGCCGCAAGCGCGGCCTGATCATCCAGCCGCAGATCGCGGCGGAACCAGACGAGGGCGGCACTGCCGTTCATGGCCGATGCCGCACGGGCTCGGCGGTGCCGGCGCACATCTGGACAAGTCGGCGCTCCCGATGAAACAAGTTCCGCTTGCGCCCCTGCGGCGAGAATGGACGCCATGCACGCCCCCGCGCCATCATCCTCAATCGCCTTGCTCCTGCCCCGCCAGGCGCTGGCGGCGGGTGCGCGGCGACTCGCCGTAGCGGCCGCGGAACACCCGGCTGAAATGGGACATGTCGTTGAAGCCCCACTGCAGCGCGATCTCGGTGATCGTCAGGTGCGCCAGCAGGGGGTTGCCCAGCGCCTTCATGCACTGTTCCAGGCGTTGCTCCAGGATGTAGCGGGAGAGGGTCTTGCCGGTGGCCTCCATCAGCGTGTGCACATGGCGGGTGGACAGGCCCAGGGCGGCGGCGATCGAGGCGACGCCGAGCTGGGGATCGGGCAGGTGGGCGCTGATGTGGTCCAGCAGCCGGGTGCGGTTGCGCGCCAGGGCGCCGGAATCCGCCGCCTCGCCGGGATGGAACAGCACCCCCATCAGGTCCAGCAGGGCCGCCGACAGCGCGGGTACCTCGCCGGGCGCGATCTCGTCGCGGCGCTGCCAGATGTTGATCAGGAAATTCCACAGCACGCTGCCGCCGCCGAAGTGGGCGCTGCGCGGCGTCACGCAGGCTGGCCGCAGATCGCCGTGGCGCGACTGGAGGATGCCGGTCGGCACGTTGACCACCAGGCTGTGGAAGTTCGCCGACTGCCAGGCCGCGTAGGGGGAGCAGCCATCCACCAGCGACAGCGCACGCGTGCTGGAGGCGGCCTCGCGGCCGAACTGGCGATGGCGCAGCATCCCGCTTTGCACCAGGAACAGGGTCAGCACCGGCGGCGCGTCGGTGGTCCGGCCGTCGGCGTGGCGGCCAATGGCGATCGGCGCCGAGACGAAGAATTCGTGGAACCCGATTTCCCCCATCGACCACGCCGACCAGGCGCCATGGAAATCCTCCGGCGCCGCCTCGGCGATGCGGGTGCCGGGAAACAGCCGGGCCGAAAGTTCGCGCCAGGCGGAGAAATCCTTGCAAACTTCCATAGGCATTGCGGATCGACGGGAACGGGCAGTATGGCGGCAAGCGGCAGCGGCGTCCAGGGTGCCCTGGACGGCCGACTTCATTGAAGAGGAGCATCCATGACAAACACATCCAACGAACAACAGATTCTCAGCGGCCAGCTCTGGGAGGCCTACTGCGATACCCTGAAGCGCGCCGGCCGGCAGTTGCTGCGCCCGGAGACGCCGCACACCGCCTTCGACCAGGCCGAGGGCATGCGCTACCTGTCGCGCCTGGTGCGGGCGGGCCTGGAGATGATGGTGGAGGGCGCCGACGCGGATTTCCCGACGTTCGTGATTCCCTCCCACGAGACCATCAAGATCGGCGCCGACAATCCGGACAACCTCTACCAGACGGCCCGCATCAACGGCCGGAACGAATACCGCATCCGCGGCAGTCGCGGCACGGTGCCGACGCTGAACTTCGCCACCAAGAAGGGCGGCTACGAAAAGGCGGGCAGCAAGCTGGAGGGCACCGGGCTGCTGAACGCCCAGGAGATGCAGGTGGATGCCGACGGCGGTTTCGAGATCCTGGTCTCGGCGAAACGCCCCGCCAGCGGCAACTGGCTGCCGATGGAAGAGACGTCCCACATGCTGCTGATCCGCCAGACCTTCCATGACCGCCGGCGGGAAAAGGCCGCCGAATTCTCGATCGAACGGATCGGCCATGGTGGCGCCCCGGCGCCGCTCGACCCGGCGCGCTTCGCCGCCAGCCTGATGGCCGCCGGCCACTACACGGAGAACACCGCCCGCCTGTTCTGCGACTGGGCGGCGCTGTTCAGGAAGGAGCACTGCAACACCATTCCGCTGGGCGACCAGGCGATGTTCCAGGCCGCCGGCGGCGACCCCAACATCGCCTACCACCACGGCTACTGGGAATTCGGCGAAGACGAGGCAATGGTGATCGACGCCGTGGTGCCGCCCTGCGAGTTCTGGAATTTCCAGGTGGACAACTACTGGATGGAGTCCCTGGACTACCGCCACCACCGCATCCACGTGAATTGCCACGGCGCCCACTACAACCCGGACGGCAGCGTCACCATCGTCATCGCCCACCGCGATCCGGGCCACCCCAACTGGCTCACCACCGCCGGCCACCGGCTGGGCACCAGCCTGTTCCGCGTGATCGGCGCCGGCGGCGCCACGGCGAAGATTACGACCCGGCTGGTGAAATTCACCGACATCGCCAAGGAGCAATGCGCATGACCTTCGACATGGACACCCTGATGGCCGAGGCCCGCCGCCGCGCCGGCGGCCTCGCCGATTTCGGCGACGAGCGCTTCCGTCCCGCGCTGATCGCGCTGCTCAAGGCATTGAACGAGGAAGGAGGCTTGTCCGAACTCGGCGTTCAGCTGATGAGTGAGCACATCAGCCGACTGCTGCACAATCGCCTGTTGATGGAGGACTACTATGCCCGCCATCCGGAAATCGAAGCGGAAGAGATCTGCGGCCCCATTGTCATCATCGGCCTGCCCCGCACCGGCACCACCCTGCTGCAACGCATCCTCAGCTGCGATCCGCGCTTCTATCCGATGCTCTGGTGGGAGACCCGCTTCCCCGTGCCGCTGGGACCGTCGGACAGCGGCGAAGCCGACCCACGCGTCGAAATGGCCAAGGCTGAAGTGAAGATGATGGTGGACGCCAATCCCACCCTGCTCTCCATTCACCCCTTCGACGCCACCGCCGCCGACGAGGAAGGCATCCTACTGGAGCATTCCTTCCAGAGCTTTTTCGACGCCTATGTCGACATTCCCAGCTACACCCAATGGATGTGGGACCACGACCAGACCCCGGCCTACGAATACCTGGAACGCATGTTGAAGTTCGTCCAGTGGCAAAAACGCCAGCGGGGCGAGGCGGCCAGCGACTGGGTGCTGAAGGCGCCCCACCACCTGCGCCAGATCGACGTGCTGTTCAAGGTCTTTCCCGGCACCCGGGTGATCCAGACCCATCGCGATCCATTGCAGACCATCCCCTCCATCGCCAGCTTCACCGACAACCTGTGGAAGCTCTACATGGCCGATCCCGACCCGGCCCGGGCCGGACGCCAATGGTCGGACATCTGGGCGCGAGGCACCAAGGAAACGATGCGCTACCGAGACCACTGTGCGCCCGGGCGTTTCCTCGACGTCTGGTTCGCCGATACATTGACCCAGCCCCTGGAAGTGGTCCGCGCCATCTACGACTTTCTCGGGGTCAGCTTCCCCGCGGACACCAAGGACAGGATGCAGGCCTTCCTTGACGCCAACAGCCGCGAGAAGCGGCCGTTGCACGAATACGCCATTGAGCACTTCGGGCTTTCCGAGGCGCAGATCAAGCAGGACTTCGCCGAATACCGGGAGCGCTACATTCTGCCCCACATGAGTTGAACCGATAACACCACGAGAGGAGAGAACCACCATGCTGCTGAAGAACAAGGTCGTCATCATTTCCGGCATCGGCCCGGGCCTCGGCGTCAAGCTGGCGATCGAGGCTGCCCGGGAGGGCGCCAAGGTCGCCATTTCCGCCCGCACCGCCGCCAACCTGGACGATGCCGAGCAGCGCATGAAGGCCGTGGCGCCGGATTGCGAAGTGCTCAAGCAGACCACCGACATCACCGACCGGGCTCAGTGCAAGCGCCTGGTGGAAGCCACCGTGGCCCGCTTCGGCCGGATCGACGGCCTGGTGAACAGCGCCGTCTACCATGGCAACTTCGAGCCCGTGGAAAGCGCCGATCTGGAGGACTGGCGCCGCGTCTTCGACACCAACGTGGTCGGCACCATGAACCTGTCCCAGGAGACCATCCAGGCCATGAAAAAATCCGGGGGCGGCGCCATCGCCATGGTCAACACCATGGCCACCCGCAAGCCCTTCCCCAGCGAGGCCGGCTACGCCGCCTCCAAGGGCGCCCTGACCGTGGCCGCCAAGTACCTGGCGAAGGAAGTGGGCCGCCACGGCATCCGGGTCAACAGCGTCTACCCCGGCTGGATGTGGGGCGTGCCCGTGCAAGGCGGCGTGAAGGCAATGGCGGCGGCGCAGAACATCAGCGAGGAGGCATTCATCAAACAGCTCGAGTCCAACATGGCCCTGGGTCGCATCGTCACCGACGACGAAGTGGCGAGGGTCGCCCTGTTCCTGGTCTCCGACTACTCCACCGCGATGACCGGGGCCATCCTCGACGCCAACGGCGGCGAGTTCATCGCCGTCTGACGCCACAAGGAGAGCGCACATGCCACGCTTGCGGAACAAGGTTGCCATCGTCACCGGCGGCGCACGCGGCATGGGCGCCGCCACTGCGCGCCTGTTCGTCGCCGAGGGCGCACGGGTCGTCATCGCCGACGTGCTGGATCAGGAAGGCGCCGCGCTGGCCGCGGAACTTGGCGCCGACGCCCGCTACCGCCATCTGGATATCACCGACGAGACCGCCTGGCAGAGGCTGGTGGCGGAAACCGTCAACGATCTCGGCCAGATCGACATCCTCATCAACAACGCCGCCATCCTGCTGTTCCGCACCCTGCTGGAAACGGAGAAGGCCGAATTCGAGCGGGTGCTGCAAGTCAACGTACTGGGAGCCTTTCTCGGCATCAAGTCGGTGGCGCCGTCGATGATCGCCCGCGGCAAGGGGGCGATCGTCAATATCTCCTCGGTGGATGGCATGAAGTCGGCCAACGGCCTGGGCGCCTACTCCTCCAGCAAATGGGCGGTGCGCGGCCTGACCCGCACCGCCGCCCTGGAACTGGGCCACAAGGGCATCCGGGTGAATTCGGTGCACCCAGGGGGCGTCAACACCTGGATGTCCAACCCCGACAAGCTGTCCCGGGACATCATCGACAAGAGCTATCCCAACGTGCCCCTGCAGAGGATCGGCGAGCCCGAGGAGATCGCCCGGGTCAGCCTGTTCCTGGCCAGCGACGAGGCCTCCTACGTCTGCGGTGCCGAGGTGGCGGTGGATGGGGGCATGCTCACCGGCAGCTACTATCAGGCCCTGCCCGGTGCGCCGGGAATCTGAAACGCCTGGGTGCCAGAAACACAAAGGGCCGGGCAATTGAATTGCCCGGCCCTTTGTCTGTTGAGTCACATCGTCTAGCGCGGTTCCCGGGGCAGACCCAGCGCCCGCTCGGAGATGATGTTGAGCTGGATCTCGTTGGTGCCCGCGTAGATGGTGTCGGAGCGGGTGAACATGAACATGCCCTGCAGCTTCTGGCGGGTGAGGTCGTTCTCGTCCACCACCATCGACTCGTTGCCCAGGATATCCATCGCCAGCTTGCCCAGGTCGCGGTGCCAGTTGGACCAGAAGTACTTGTACATCATGCCTTCGCGCGGCAGGGTGCCGCCCTCGGTGCCCGACAGCATGCGCAGCGCGTTGTAGCGCATCGCGCGCAGGCCGGCCCAGGCCAGGGCGATGCGCTGGCGGATCGAAGGGTCGGCGTAGGCGCCGTTCTTCTTGGCTTCGGCCGCGATCAGCTCCAGCTCGTGGATGAAGTGCATCTGCTGTCCCAGGGTGGAGGTGCCGCGCTCGAAGGCCAGCAGCGCCATCGCCACTTTCCAGCCGTCGCCGGGTTCGCCGATCACGTTCTCGGGCAGCGCCACGGCGCCGTCGAAGAACACTTCATTGAACTCGGCGGTGCCGGTGAGCTGCTTGATCGGGCGCACTTCGACGCCGGGCTGGTCAAGCGGCATCAAGAGGAAGATCAGGCCCTTGTGGCCCTTGGAGCCGGCCTCGCAGCGGGCCAGGACGAAGATCCAGTTGCACTCGTGGGCGAGCGAGGTCCAGACCTTCTGACCGGTCACCTTCCACTTGCCGTCCTCGAACACGGCCTTGGTCTGCACGTTGGCCAGGTCGGAGCCGGCGCCGGGCTCGGAATAGCCCTGGCACCAGTAGTCGCGGCCTTCGCGGATACCGGGCAGGAAGCGCTGCTTCTGGTCCTCGCTGCCCAGAGCCAGGATGGTGGGGCCGATCAGGCCCTCGCCCAGGTGACCGAGCCGACCGGGGCCACCGGCGCGGGCGTATTCCTCGTGAAAAATCACCTGATGGGCCAGCGACAGGCCGCGCCCGCCGTGTTCCTGGGGCCAGTTCACGCAGGCCCAGCCGCCTTCGGCGAGCTTGCGCTCCCACTTCTTGCGCAACGCCGGATAGGCCTCCTCGTCGCCGGGGCCGCCGCGGAAGCGCAGCACCTCGAACTCGCCCACCAGGTTGGCCTTCATCCACTCCGCCACTTCGCGGCGGAAGGCTTCGTCTTCAGCGGAAAATTCCAGTTTCATGTTTGTGCAACCTCGCGTTACTGGCCGAAGACGCGGGACGCAATGTCCTCGCGCAGGGCGGAACTGCTGCCGAACCAGGCGGCGGTCGCCTGGGCCCGCTTGAAATAGAGCTGGGGGTCGTATTCCCAGGTGAAGCCGACGCCGCCGTGGAGCTGGATCGCCTCCTGGGCGCAAAAGAACAGGGCGTCGGTGGCGTAGAACTTGGCGGCCTCGGCCTCGGCGAAATCCTCGTCGCCGACGGGACCGGCCACGGCCAGACGACAGGCGGCGCCCAGGGCCAGGGAACGGGCGGCCTCGATTTTCACCATCATTTCGGCGCAGCGGTGCTTGACGGCCTGGAAGGAGCCGATCACGCGGCCGAACTGCTTGCGCTCCGACACATAGGCCACGGTGATGTCGAGGCAGCTTTGGGCGGCGCCCACCTGCTCGGCGGCCAGGGCGACCATGGCCTGGGCGGTGGCCTTCATCATGCCGACGGTGGCGTCGGCGGCGCCGGACAGGCAGCGTTCCTCGGCCAGCGCCGCGCCCTTCAGGGTCAGTTGGGCATAGGGCCGGGTCTCGTCGACGGTCTTGCGCCGGCTCACGGTCACGCCGGCATCGTTCGGCGCGACGCGGAACAGGCGCAGGGCGCCGGCCTCGTCGCGGGCGGCGACCACGAACAGGTCGGCGGCGGAGCCGTGCAGCACGCAACGGGCCGCGCCGTCCAACTGCCAGCCGGCGCCAGCCTGCTTGGCCGTGGCCGCGGCGGCGCCGGGGCGCCAGCCGATGTCGTCGGCGGAGAAGGCGGCGGCGGCGGTCACTTCGCCAGCCGCCAGCTGGCCCAGCAGTTCGGCGCAACGGTCGGCGTCGCCTGCCTCGCGCAGCGCGCCGGCGGCCAGCACCGCAGAGGCGAAAAAGGGCAGGCAGGCCAGGCGCTGGCCCATCTGTTCCATCAGCAGGGCCACTTCGACCAGGGAAAGCCCCAGGCCGCCCAGGTCCTCGGGCACGTCGGTGGCGCACCAGCCCAGTTCGGTGGCGGCCTGCCGCCAGAGGGCGGTGTCGATGCCGTCGGGCGTCGCCATCGCGGCGCGCACCTTGGGGGAATCGCTGTGATCGTTCAGGAAGGATTGCGCGGAAGCGCGGATGATTTCCTGGTCATCGTTGAGCACGAAGTCCATGGGTTCGGTTCCAATTTGTTTTCGGTTCGATTCCGCCGCGGGGCGAAACAGGTCGCCGGGGCCGGGGCGACATCACTGCATATCCGCGGCGATGTTGCTTTTCTCTTCAGGGTCTTGCGACCCGTGGGGCCCGCCTGCGTGGTGGGCCCAATCATACCGTACACCGCCCTCTGGCCGCCCCCGATGCAGCCATGGCCTGCCTTTGCCGCCCCTCAGGCGCGGGCGCGCTCGATCTGCACGCCGACCCGGCGCACGCCCTTCATGATGCCGATCTTGGCGATGGAAATCTTCACCCAGGGCGCGCCGAACTCGTCCAGCATCAGGCCGATCACGTATTCGCCCAGGGTCTCCAGCAGGTTGAAGTGGCGCTCCGCCAGTTCCTTGCGGATGCGCTCGATCACCACGTCGTAGCGGATGGTGTCCTCGATGGCGTCGTTCTTGGCCGCCGCGTCGGGCACGCCGAACGTCAGGCTCAGCTCCAGGGTCTGGGGCGCGGCCTTTTCCCGCTCGAAGATGCCCACGTGGGCCTCGACCCGCATGTCGTCGATGAAAATGAAGTCCATAAAGTCCGGCCCCGGGCGTCGGTTAGAATCGGCGCCATTCTAGGTTATCCGCCCGCCTCCATGAGCCCGTCTCCCCTCGTCCTGTCGCTGGTTCTCGGCTACCTGCTCGGTTCCCTGCCCTTCGCCGTGATCGTCTCCCGCCTGTTCGGCCTGGCCGATCCACGCAGCTTCGGCTCCGGCAACCCCGGCGCCACCAATGTGCTGCGCACCGGCAACAAGGCGGCGGCGGCGCTGACCCTGCTCGGCGACGCCGCCAAAGGCTGGGTGGCGATGGCATTGGCCGGCGCCCTCGGCGCGGACGCCGCCGGCATCGCCCTGGCCGGTCTCGCCGCCTTCCTCGGCCATCTGTTTCCGCTGTTCCTCGACTTCAAGGGCGGCAAGGGCGTGGCCACCGCCCTGGGCGTGCTGGCGGGCCTGTCCGGTTGGCTGGCGCTGATCTGTGCCGGCACCTGGCTGATCGTGGCGCTGGTCAGCCGCTATTCGTCGCTGGCCGCCTTGGCGGCCGCGGTCGCCGCCCCGGCCGCCGGCTGGGCGCTGGGCCTGCCGCAGACGGCGCTGCTGGTGCTGCTGGCAATGACCGGCCTGCTGCTGCTGCGCCACAAGGACAACATCAAGCGCCTGCTGGCCGGCACCGAGGGCCGCCTGGGAAGCAAGCAGAAGAACGCCTCAACCGGCCAACAGGAGAGGCTCCGATAAGGGGCTGTACCGGCTGACCGAAAAAACGACAAGAAGGCCCGCCCCCTCCCAGCCTCCCCCTCTCCGGGGGAGGTGACGATATTTGCTCGCTACGCTCGAAGTTGTCTCACACTCCGGTTTTGCGTTCTTTCACGCTATCAGGCGCCCGGTTGCAGCAGCTCGGCCAGGGGCCAGCGCGGGCGCACGGCGAAGGCGCCGTTGCCGGCGGGCCGCTGGCCTTCGGCCAGACGCCGGGCGCCGCAGAAGGCGATCATCGCGCCGTTGTCGGTGCACAAATCCAGTTCCGGGTAATGCACGCGGATGCCGGCCTTGGCCGCGCCGGCGTCGAGCCGCTGGCGCAGGCGCCGGTTGGCGCCGACGCCGCCGGCCACCACCAGGGTGTCCAGGCACTGCGCCCGCACCGCCGCCAGCGCCTTGGTTGCGAGCACCTCGGTCACCGCCTCCTGGAATTCGGCGGCCAGGTCGGCACGCTCGGCCGCGGACGGTTGCCGGTCCCGCACCTGGGTCAGCACCGCGGTCTTGAGGCCGGAAAAACTGAAATCGAAGTCGCCCGAATGCAGCATCGGCCGCGGCAGCTTGCAGCGCCCCGGCGTGCCCTGCGCGGCCAGGGCGGACACCGCCGGCCCGCCCGGATAGCCCAGGCCGAGCAGCTTGGCGGTCTTGTCGAACGCCTCGCCGGCCGCGTCGTCGAGCGACTCGCCGAGCAACGCGTAGGCACCGACGCCGTCGACCCGCATCAACTGGGTGTGGCCGCCGGACACCAGCAGGGCGACGAAAGGGAAACGGGGCGGGTCGGCGGAAAGCAGGGGCGAGAGCATGTGGCCCTCGAGGTGATGCACCGGCAGGGCCGGCACCCCCAGCGCGAAAGCCAGCGATTCGGCGAAACCGGAACCCACCAGCAGCGCGCCGGCCAAGCCGGGCCCGGCCGTGTAGGCGATCGCGTCGATGTCCCGTCGCGCCGCCCCGGCCTCGGCCTGAACCCGCTCCAAGAGCGGGATCAGGCGCCGGATGTGGTCGCGCGACGCCAGCTCGGGCACCACTCCGCCGTATTCCTCGTGCATCGCGATCTGGGAATGCACGGCATGCGCCAGCAGGCCCCGCTCCGTGTCGTAGAGGGCCACGCCGGTTTCATCGCAGGAGGATTCGATGCCGAGGACGAGCATAGGGGCGGCATTGTAGCCGCTCCCCGGAACAGGATCGGCGCCCGCCGCGAAAACGTTTGACATCGAAAGGAAAGCGGTTAAAATGCGCCCCTTTTCCCGCCCCAGCAGGGGTTTCCATCAGGATTAATGCAATGCCGGGTATCCGCGTCAAGGAAAACGAGCCGTTCGAAGTCGCCATCCGCCGCTTCAAGCGCACCATCGAAAAAACCGGTCTATTGACCGAGTTGCGCTCGCGCGAGTTCTACGAGAAGCCCACCGCCGAACGCAAGCGCAAGCTGGCCGCCGCCGTGAAGCGCCATCACAAGCGCATCCGCAGCCAGACGCTGCCGCCGAAGCTGTACTAAGCAGCCCGGCTGCGCCCCGCCAGGGGCCGTGGCAACCAGATCACTGCTGAAACCGCCTTCGGGCGGTTTTGGCGTTTCAAGAGACTGTTTCGAGGAGCCACCATGTCGCTGAAGCTGCGCATCAACGAGGATATGAAAACGGCCATGCGAGCCAGGGAGGCCGCCCGCCTGGGCGCCCTGCGCCTGTTGTTGGCCGCCATCAAGCAGAAGGAAGTGGATGAGCGGGTGGAACTGGACGACGCCGGCGTGATCGCGGTGATCGACAAGATGCAGAAGCAGCGCCGCGACTCGATCAGTCAATACGAAGCGGCCGGCCGCCAGGATCTGGCCGACGCCGAGAAGTTCGAGGCCGAGGTGCTGGCCGCCTACCTGCCGGCCGCGCTGTCCGAGGCGGAACTGGCGGCGATCGTCGCCGCCGCAGTGAGCGAATCCGGCGCGGCCTCGGCCGCCGACATGGGCAAGGTGATGGCGCTGATCAAGCCCCGCGTCGCCGGACGGGCGGACATGGGCCTGGTCTCCAAGCTGGTGAAGAGCCGGCTCGGCACCTAACCTGAGAGCCGGGAGGTTTTCCCGGCAACGCATGATTCCCGAGTCCTTCATCCAGGATCTGCTGGCCCGCATCGACATCGTCGGGGTGGTGGAAAGCTACGTCCCGCTGCGCAAGGCCGGCGCCAACTACTCGGCGTGCTGCCCCTTCCACAGCGAGAAGACTCCATCCTTCACGGTCAGCCCCAGCAAGCAGTTCTACCATTGCTTCGGTTGCGGCGCCCACGGCAGCGCCATCGGTTTCGTGATGCAGTATTCGGGGCTGGGCTTCATCGACGCGGTGGAGGAGCTGGCCGGTCGCGCCGGGATGCAGGTGCCGCGGGAAGCCTCCTTCAACCGCCGTGTCGAGGACGCGGCCCGCAAAGCCCCCCTGACCGAGCTGATGGCCCGGGCCATGAAATTCTACCGGGACCAACTCAAGACCTCCCCCAAGGCCATCGACTACCTCAAGGCCCGGGGGCTCACTGGCGAAATCGCCGCCCGCTTTGCCCTGGGCTACGCCCCCGATGACTGGCAGGGGCTGGAAAAGGTCTTCCCCAATTACAACGACGATGCCCTGGTCGAATGCGGCCTCATCATCGTCAACGAGCAGGGCCGTCGCTACGACCGTTTCCGCGACCGCGTCATGTTTCCCATCATCGACCAGAAGGGCAATGTCATCGGCTTTGGCGGCCGGGTCATCGGCGCTGGCGAACCCAAATACCTCAACTCCCCGGAAACCCCGCTGTTCCAGAAGGGCCACGAGGTTTACGGCATGCCCCAGGCGCGCAAGTCCATCCACGGCGAAGACCGGGTGATCGTGGTGGAAGGCTATATGGACGTGGTAGGCCTGGCCCAGAGCGGTGTAGAGAACGCCGTCGCCACCCTGGGCACCGCCGCCACCGGCACCAACGTGCAGAAATTGCTGCGCCAGGCCAGCCGCGTGGTGTTTTGTTTCGACCGGGATGCCGCCGGCGACAAGGCTGCCTGGCGAGCCATGGAGGTCAGCCTGGAATTCCTGGTGGACAACAAGAGTGTGGAAATCCTGCAAATGCCCGGCAACCAGGATCCAGACGAATTTGTCCGGGAGCATGGTCGCGAAGCCTTCATCACTCAGCTCAACAATGCCACCAAGCTCAGCGAATTCCTCGTGCGCGGCCTGCGCGAACGCACCAAGCCCTACACCGCGGAGGGCCGCGCCCGCTTGATCCATGAGGCCAAGCCGCTGCTGCAGAAGGTGGCGGCGCCGGTCCTGCGCGTGCAACTGACCAAGGCGATCGCCGAACTCGCCCAGCTGTCGCAGGCCGAGGTCGAGGTGCAGTGCGAGTTGCGCCCGCTGACCCGCAGTCGTCCCGCGCCGTTCGCCCCGCGCAACCGCACCAGTCCGCGCTCCATCGAGCACGCGCTGCTGGAGATCGTGCTGCAAAAGCCCGAATGGTCGCTGCGCCTGCCGCTGGAGCTGATCGCCGCCGACCAGCCCGAAGGCGCCGCGATCCACGCGGTGGCGGACGCCATGGACCATGGCGAACTGCATGGCGGCGGCGGCATGGGATTGCTGCTCGAGTTCTTCCGCGGCCATCCGCAGGAGGCCCTGGTGTCGTCGCTGGCCGCGCAACTGACGATGGAGGAACCTGACGCGGCGTCCCTCGAGGCGGTGCTCAACGACGCCCAGGGCAAGCTCCGGCAAGGCTCGCTGCGGCGCGAAATCGACGTCCTGACCGCGCGGGCGCGGGAGGGTACGTTGAGCCCCGAAGAACGCCGGCGGCTGGCGGAACTATTGGCCCGCAAGGGTGGCTAACGCTATAAGTACTGTATAATTGAGCGCTTTTCCTGCGCTTTACCCACTCCAAGAAAAGGGTAACGAGCGCAGCATCGGGTGCCTGAACCGAGGATCGTCATGCCCAAGGAAACAGCCAAGCAAACCCAAACCCAGACCAAGTCCGCCGCCATGAAGACTACTACCAAAGCGGCCTCCGTCGCCAAGAAGCCGGCCTCGGCCGAAAAGAAATCGTCCGCGGTCAAGGCGGTGCCTGCCGCGAGTCCGGCCGCTCCGGCGCCGGTCGCGCCGACCAAGCCCCTCGCCAAGACGGCCGGTGGCAAGGCCGCGGGCAAGAAGGGCCGGCTTGCCCAGGTGGCGCCCGAGGCGCCCCAGCCGCTGGACGTCGAAGCCAAGCGCACCCGACTGAAGAACCTGATCGCCCTGGGCAAGGAACGGGGCTACCTGACCTACGCCGAGATCAACGACCACCTGCCCGACGACATGGTGGACGCGGAGCAGATCGAATCGATCATCTCCACCTTCAACGACATGAGCATCCAGGTGTTCGACGAGGCGCCGGCCAGCGAGGATCTGCTGCTCAACGAGGGCGCCCCGGCGCCGGTGGATGCCGAGGAGGTGGAAGAGCAGGCCGAGCAGGCGCTGGCCACGGTCGACTCCGAATTCGGCCGCACCACCGACCCGGTGCGCATGTACATGCGCGAAATGGGCTCGGTGGAACTGCTCACCCGGGAAGGCGAAATCGAGATCGCCAAGCGCATCGAGGACGGCCTCAAGCACATGGTCATGGCCATCTCCGCCTGCCCCACCACCGTGGCCGAGATTCTCGAACTGGCGGACAAGGTGGCGCGCGACGAAATGCGCATCGACGAGGTCGTCGACGGCCTGATCGATCCGAACGCCCCGCCGGAGGAAGAGCAGGAGGCCGTCGCGGACGACGAGGATCTGGAATCCGACGACGACGACGACGAGGGCGGCGGCGCGGTCGCGGCTTCCCTGCTGAAGCTCAAGCAGGAAGCGCTGGAGCGCTTCACCGTGATCCACCAGCACTACGGCAAGCTGATGGCGGCGCTGACCAAGAAAGGCTCCCAGGACAAGGGCTATCTCAAGGTGCAGAAGGCCATCTCCGACGAGCTGATGAACATCCGCTTCACCGCCCGCACCATCGAGCGCCTGTGCGACTCGGTGCGCGGCATGGTGGAAGCCGCGCGCAACCACGAGCGCAAGATCCTGCATCTTTGCGTGGACAAGGCGCACATGCCGCGTCCCCACTTCATCAAGGTCTTCCCCGGCAACGAGACCAACATGGAGTGGCTGAAGCAGGAGGTGCAGTCCAACAAGCCCTATTCGGCCCAGTTGATGCGCGTCGCGCCGAACATTCTCGAGCAGCAGCAGAAGCTGATCGACCTGCAGACCCGCATCGGCATCCCGTTGAAGGAGCTCAAGGACATCAACAAGCAGATGTCCACCGGCGAAGCCAAGGCGCGCCGCGCCAAGCGCGAGATGACCGAGGCCAACCTGCGCCTGGTGATCTCCATCGCCAAGAAATACACCAATCGCGGCCTGCAGTTCCTCGACCTGATCCAGGAAGGCAACATCGGCCTGATGAAAGCGGTGGACAAGTTCGAATACCGCCGCGGCTACAAGTTCTCGACCTACGCCACCTGGTGGATCCGCCAGGCGATCACCCGCTCCATCGCCGACCAGGCGCGCACCATCCGCATCCCGGTGCACATGATCGAGACCATCAACAAGATGAACCGGATCAGCCGCCAGATCCTGCAGGAGACGGGCATGGAGCCCGATCCCGCGACCCTGGCGATCAAGATGGAAATGCCCGAGGACAAGATCCGCAAGATCCTCAAGATTTCCAAGGAACCGATCTCCATGGAAACCCCGATCGGCGACGACGACGACTCCCATCTGGGCGACTTCATCGAGGACTCGGCCACCCTGGCACCGGCCGATGCCGCCCTGTTCGCCAGCCTGCGCGAAGTGACCAAGGAAATCCTCGACAGTCTGACGCCGCGCGAGGCGAAGGTGCTGCGGATGCGCTTCGGCATCGAGATGAACACCGACCACACCCTCGAGGAAGTGGGCAAGCAGTTCGACGTCACCCGGGAACGCATTCGCCAGATCGAAGCCAAGGCCCTGAGGAAACTCAGGCACCCGACCCGCTCCGAGAAGCTGCGCAGCTTCCTGGATTCGGAAACCTGATCCGCCTTTCGCCGCTCCCGCCCACCGGTGGGAGCGACGGGCCTGTAGCTCAGTCGGTTAGAGCAGAGGACTCATAATCCTTTGGTCCTGGGTTCGAGTCCCAGCGGGCCCACCATCCACAAAGTCCCTGATTTACTGAGTCAGGTTTTTTTCTGGTTCATCGTGGCGTTCCGAGGAAAGCCGCGATGAACCTTTCTTTGTGTAAATATCTGACTGACTGGCGGCTCCTGTCACCAACTCACTTGTGGTCAGCCACCGGGCAACGGCTTGTCGGGAACTGAACCAGGACGTGACGCGGGCAAAGAAGGCCGCCAAGAGCGGCCCGGTGTTCATCACGGATCGCGGTAAACCTGCGCATGTGCTGTTGAGCTTCGAGGACTATCAGCGGCTGACAAAGCAGCGGCGCAACATCGCCGACGCGCTGGCGATGCCGGATATTGCGGACATCGAGTTCGAGCCGCCGCGCGTGACCATTGAAGTCCAGCCAGCTGATCTTTCATGATGTACGTGCTCGATACCAACGTGCCGTCCGAACTGCGCAAGGTACGGCTTGGCAAGTAGTTGCTAACTTTGCATAAGGTTCGCGGATCATTGCCGCGAACCCTTTTTCTTGTTTGATTTGTTATCATCGCTATATCTAGTTGTATATAGCGAAAACATGTCATCAAAGATGACCTGGCACGGGGTGGATCTGCGGTGGGCGTACGCCGATCTGCTTGGGGGTATCCAGCGACGGACGGGGTGCGTCCATCGTGCAGGCGATGTATTGCACGATTCCCTGATCCGACTGGCCCTGGCGACGACGCGCGAACCCATCGCGCGGCCGCATGCCTATCTGCGTACCGTGGTCGGCACGGTGCTGACCGACCATTACCGCGACGATGCTCGCTGGGCGCCCTTGCCCGATTACGAAGACTGGACCGGGGAAGGCAACTTTGCCGCGCTCGCCCCATCGGCTGAACGAGTCGCGCAGTTACGCGCCTGCCTGAGCGCCGCGCAGCGCGTGTTCGACCGCCTGCCGGCCAAGCGCCGCGAAGTGTTCTGGTTGTTCCGCATCGACGGATTGAGTTGCCGGGCAATCGCCGAGCGCCTTGGGCTTTCCATCCGCACCGTGGAAAACCACGTCATGCGCACCATGGTCGATCTGCGCGATGCAGAGGAGTTGATGATTTGAGCGGTGTGCGCGAGGAGGCAGCGCGCTGGTTTACCCGCATGCTCGGCACTGAAGTCGATGACCCGGAACGGGGACGTTTCGAGGCCTGGCTCACCAGCAATCCGGCGCATGCCCGTGAATACGCGGCTTTCGAGGAGTTCTGGCAGCGCCTGGATAGTCCGCAAGGATGGGAAACCGTCGGCCAGGGGCTGGATCGCAAGCGCGAACAACGCCGACGCTTGTTGAAAAATCACCTGGGCGCCATCCTGCTGGTCAGCATTGGCGGCGAAGCGGCCTGGTGGCAATGGCGCCACACCGCCATCTGGGAAGTTGCCCTGCGCAGCGAGATCGGCCAACCCAGGCGGGCAATCCTCGATGACGGCAGCCAGCTTACCCTCGGTGCGACCAGCGCGGCCGAAGTCAGTTACAGCCGGGCCGAGCGCCGTATCGTGCTCCAGCAGGGCGAGGCCGCGTTCGACGTCGTACGCGATGCGGAGCGTCCCTTCATCGTCGAGGCTGGCGATATCCGAGTCACTGTGCTGGGAACGCGTTTTGCCGTCAACCGGCTGGTCGACCGCACTCGCGTCAGCGTCGATCACGGGTGCGTCCAGATCGAGACAGGCCCTTTCTGGCGGCGCCGGCGCATCCAGTTGCAGGATGGCGAAGTCGCCGAACTCATCTTCTCGCCAAATGCCGAAGCCCAACTCGCCCGCGTCCAGCGCAACGCGGCCGGCGCTTTCGCCTTCGAGAGCGGCTTCATCGACCTGGAAAACGCCGGTCTCGCCGAGATCGCCACCACCTTCTCGCGCTACCGCAAGGCGCCGGTCGTCCTGGCGGGCCCGCTCGGAAGCGAATCGCGTGTCACCGCCTCGGTAAACATTGCCGACGTCGAGGGTTTCTTACGGTTGCTGCCGAAAATGGCTACTGTCGATGTGCGCTTCGAAGCCAATGGCAAGGCGGTTCTGCAGCGGCATTGAACTACTGTTCCGTCCAAATCAAAAAATAATTTGAGTAATTTCTGGCGCTGCTCCGTCAAGGAAGCGAAACCACGCTTTTCACCTTTTGACCGGAGCCCGTCATGTCTTCCCCTCGCTTTGCCTTTCCCCTCCGTCCCATCGCCGCCGCCGTTCTTTCCCTGGCGGCGGCATTCACCCATGCAACGCCGCTGGCCGTCGATCTGCCAGTCCAATCGCTGACCACATCGATTCAGCAACTCTCCCGTCTATCGGGTCTTTCCATTGGTGGCGATGCCTCGTTGCTCGAAGGCAAGACCGCGCCAGCCATCAAAGGCAATCTCGAACCCGTCGATGCCCTACGCAAATTGCTCGAAGGCAGCGGGCTCGGCGTGAGCTTCGAAGGGAACAAGGCAGTCGTCGGAAAGATTGCGCCGGTGCTGAAGGAGGTGATGGTCGCGGGGGATGCGGTGGCGATTCCAAAGGAGGGAAGCGCGGAAGTTGGATATAAGCCGACGACGGCGAAGACGACCGGCCCGTGGGGCGACAAGCCCATCCTCGATACGCCTTATTCGATCCACGTCACGCCGGCGGAACTCATGCAAAACATGAACGCGGGGACGACCGATCAGCTCATCAAATTCAACCCTATCATCCAGCCCCAATATAACGGTCCATTTGCCGGCTACTCCGCGACCGGCACCATAAGAGGCTTCGGCCAGAGTATCGCGCTGGACGGTATTCCAATCCGCGGTACCTGGTACGGAAACGACATGGAAGACATGGAGCGCATGGAGGTCTTCTCCGGACTCTCCGGCTTTCTTTACGGTTCGGGTAATGTAGGCGGAATGGTGAATTATGTCACCAAGCGCCCTACCGCGACGCCTCTCGCCAATGTGACGGTCGGCAACTATGGTGGCTCGCAATACTTCGCGCACCTCGATCTGGGCAGCCCGATCGACAAGGAGGGAAAGTTTGCTTACCGGCTTAATGCGCTTTATCAGGATGGCGATAACGCTATTGATGTAGGTATAAGAAGAACCCTCGTTAGCGGTGCGTTGGATTGGAAGGTAACGGACTCCATCAAAGTCGAAATTAACGCTGCACACACTGACTATAAGCGTACAGGGACCAGCGGAGTGGGCTTATCCTTGCCGGCTGACATTCCATCCGTAAAGGATTTCGACAACACAAAGCCCTTGACTCCGAACTGGGGCTACAACAATGCGGAGGCGGACCGGGTGGGCGGCACGATCCGGTGGGACATCGACAACGACACGACGCTGCGGGTGGCCGCCCTCTATCGCCATGAGTTCAGGACCGCCTATTCACCGTACGCACTGACGCCCGGGGTCAACGGGGCGTACTCATTCAGAGCTATTGCCATCAACGGTCCTATAGCCAAAGAGACGGGTGGCTATCTCTACCTCGACAGGAAATTCAACACGTTCGGCATTCAGCACAAGGTAACGCTCGGAACAAACTTCAGTAAGAATGACTACTTCACCCCACGCAATGACCAATATGGCAATGACCAGTACGCGGTCAATACCGCCACCGTCTCATTTCCAACGCTTGCCGACGCCCAGAACTCTGCGCCATTGGTAAAACCTTCTGTCGGAACAACCCCCAAATACCATTCGTCTGATTCCAAGAGCGACAATCTCCTTCTTGGAGACGATATCACCTTCAATCAGTATTTTTCGCTCCTGCTTGGCGCAAACCTCTCGACAATCACGACGCGCTCTTACGCGGTAACGGGCAAGGTGACAAGCAGCTACGACAAGTCAGTCGTCACGCCCAACGTATCCCTAATCTTCAAGCCGACGCCCAATATCTCGCTTTACGGTACCTATATCGAATCGCTCGAAGGTGGCGGCATCGTTTCCAAAACGAACATACCGCCCTATTCGAATGCCGGAGAGATTCTGCCGCCGACGGTCAGCAAGCAGGTGGAGATTGGAGCAAAGGCGAGCGTGGGCAGCACCCTTCTTACCCTTGCGCTCTTCCAGATCGACAAAGCGAACCTCTACGATGTCACCAATCTTGATGGCACATTAACCAGAAACCAGGACGGCCGGCAGGTCCACAAGGGAGTCGAACTGACCGCGACCGGAAAAGTGACCGATAACCTAGCTATCATGGCGGGCGGTACCTATCTCGATACGGAAATAACCAAGACCAATAAGGCTGCCGTCCTCGGCAAACAGGTCGTCCGCGTACCAAAGCGGAGAGCCGCGCTCTGGGGCGAATACCGCTTGCCTTTCAATCTCTATCTGACCGGGGGTGTGAGCTATCTCGGTTCGTATTATTACGACGGGGCGAACACACGTACCGTTCCGTCCTACGCAGTTGGTGACATGGGGCTGCGCTATGAGACGGTCTACAACGACACGCCAGTGATCCTGCGCATGAATGTCCAAAATGTCACCGACAAGCACTACTGGCAGAACAGTGGCGACTTGGTCCCCGGATTCCCGAGAACCTTTACTTTTTCCGCCACCGCCAAGTTTTAATGCCCTCGTGTAAGGAGCCGATGGCGGGCGCGAGGAGCAAAAGGTTTGTGCATCGGCCCGATGGCTCTGCATCGCCGTTCCCCGTCGCCCGTCGCCAGAGCCGCTCTGATGGGTGACCCCGCGCAGGCGGCAGGGCGCGAGACGAGTCCGCGCCGCCGCCTGATTGTTCTGGCAAGGGCTGGCTGGCGCATCGGCGTCCTCTGGTTCCGCTCGGAAGAGTGCTGGCAGGCGCGGGCGCTGCTGGCTGGCTTGGTTGCGCTCAACCTTGCCGGCGTCGGCGTGGCGGTGGCGTCGAGCTACTGGAACGCGGCGCTGTTCAACGCGCTCGGCGCGAAGGACTGGGACGCCTTCGTGTTCCAGCTCTTCGCCTACAGCGGCATCGCTGCCGCCTCCATCGTGCATGCCTTCGGCGACATCACCCTGAACAAATGGCTCACCATCCGCTGGCGGCGCTGGCTCACCGGCCGCTATCTCGCGCCCTGGCTCGCGGATGGCGTGCATTACCGGGTGCAGCTTTTCGGCGACGCGCCGGACAACCCCGACCAGCGCATCGCCGAGGACGTGAGCCTCTATGTCAAGCATGCGATCTCGATCGGCCTGGGCTTGCTCACCACGCTGGTCGCGCTGGCTTCCTTCGGCACCATCCTGGCGACGATCCCCGCCGCCGCTCCGATCGAACTCATGGGCATCGCAATCGCCATGCCCTTGCTGCTGGTGATGTCGTCGTTTCTCTATGCCGGCATCGGCACCTGGCTGATGCATCTCCTCGGCCGGTCGCTGATCGGTCTCGATGCCACGCAGCAGAAGGCGGAAGCCGATTTCCGCTTCTCGCTGGCGCGGCTACGCGAGAACACCGAGGAGGTGGCGTTCATCAGGGGGGAGCCGGCGGAGCGCGCGGAACTCGACCAGCGCTTCTCCCTCCTCATGACGAACTGGTACGCGCTGCTGTCGCGGCAGCGCTGGTTGAGGGTGTTCGAGACGGCTTTCGTCAATATCGTGGTCGTTTTCCCTTATTTGCTGGCTGCGCCGCTCTATTTTTCCGGCGCGATGCCGCTCGGCGGCTTGACGCAGATCTCAGGAGCGTTTTTCCGCATCCGCCATGAACTCTCCTTCCTGATTCGCAACTATGCCGCGCTCGCCTATTGGGGCTCTGTGATCGAGCGGCTGTCGGCCTTTGAGGAGGCGCTTGCGGCGGCACAGGCACACCCGGCCGGCCGGATCGCGCACGTCGCGCATGACGATCCCGGTCCGGCGCTGGCCGCGAGCGATCTCGTCGTGCGGCTGCCGGACGGTGCTCCCATCGCCGCTGTCGCCGGGTTCACGCTGACCCCCGGCGAGCGCGTGCTGCTCATCGGTTCCTCGGGCATCGGCAAGACCAGCCTGCTCCGGGCGCTGGCCGGCATCTGGCCGTTCGGCGAAGGACGCGTGAGCGTGAAGCGCGGCGCGCGCCTGATGGCGCTGCCGCAACGCGGCTACCTGCCGCTCGGCACCTTGCGCGACGCGCTCGCCTATCCCGGCCTTGCCGGTTCGATGTCGGATGACGTGCTGCGCGATGCGCTCGCCGCGGTCGGCCTGCCGATGCTTGCCGACCGGCTCGACGACGACATCGTGTCCACGGCCGGCCTGTCCGGCGGCGAGCGGCAGCGCATCGCCTTCGCACGCGCCCTGCTCCACCGGCCCGACATCCTGCTGCTCGACGAGGCGGTCTCGGCGCTCGACGAGACGTCCGAAGCCGCGCTCCATCGCCTGCTCGCCACGCGGCTGCCCGATACGGCGGTCCTGAGCGCCGGCCACCGCGCCTCGCTCGCCGCCCTGCATAACCGCACCGTACGCCTCGCCACCGCCGAAGGCGACGGGTCGCGGCTTGCCGATCATGCCGTCACCCATCGGCCGATCGAAAACGTTCATACCGCCGTGGCCGGATGAATCCCTCACCAACTGATCCAAAGGACCCTTTTGTCATGAATCTGCCGATTTCGTCACCCATCCTCAAGCCTGGCCATCCCCTCGTCGCCGCGCCAGCCGACCTGTCGCCGACCCAGGCCGCCGCCCTCGAGCATCTGCGTGAAACCATACGCACCGTTCCCGTGACCGTGCTCATCGGCGGGGTCGGGGCCGGCAAGACGACATTGATCAACAGGCTGGCCGGTGAGTTCGGCGGTATCCGCATCTCCTGCCGCGACGTGCTGCAAGCCTCGGAAGGGGCGAACCATCCCTGCTATGAAGAGGGGCTGCACCGGCTGGTTGATGACGCACTCGACAAGGCCGACATCGTCTTTGTCGAGGAACTCGACCTGTTTTGCGTCACGACCAAGTATGTCATGGCCTACTCGCGCCCAAACTATCTGAACACGACATTGCAGGCGCTACTCGAAACCACCCGCGCCAAGGGCAAACGGCTGGTGTTCACGGCCACCAATCGCCTCAACTTGCTGAACCAACTCGATGGCCGCGCGGTATTCCTGCCGCTTGGCGCGCTGACAATAGACGATTACAGCTTCTTCCTTGAACAGAACCTCGGTGCGGAGCGGGCCAGGCAGCTCGATGCCAGACGCATCTTCAGTTTCGCTTCCAAGCTCTCGGTCTATCAGCTCAACGAGGTCTGCGCGCTCATCCGTGACAATACCGCAGCCGACGACCAGACCGTGCTCGACCTGCTCGATACCCGCATGCTGAGCAGCAATGTCTCGCTCGGCGAGGTCGCCAAGGTCGATTTCTCGAGCCTGAAGGGCTTTGAGGAGATCGCCGAGAAATTGCAGACCTTCATCGTCAACCCGATGATGTTCCATTCCCGCTTCGCCGATCTCGACCTCAAGCCGAAGAAGGGCATACTGCTCTACGGCCCGCCCGGCACCGGCAAGACCAGCATCGGCCGCGCCCTGGCGCACCGCATGAAAGGCAAGTTCTTCATGATCGACGGCACCATCTTCAGCGAATCGGCCGACTCGTTCTACCCGAAGGTACGGCATGTATTCGACCAGGCCAAGCTCAGCACGCCGTCCGTGATTTTCATCGACGACGCCGACGTGCTGATGCAAAGCGAGCGGTTGCATGGCCTCAACCGCTACCTGCTCACGATGCTCGACGGGCTGGAGACGGAAACCGCCGGCAAGGTCGCGGTGATCCTGACCGCGATGGACCCCAACCAGATGCCGGCGGCGTTGCTGCGCGCCGGCCGCGTCGAACTGTGGCTGGAAACCAAGCTGCCCGACGCTCGCGCCCGCCAGGAAATCCTCGACAGCAACCTCGCCAAGCTGCCCGAGAGGCTCGGCCCCTACGATGCGGAGCGCGTCAAGGCGGCGACGGCGGGCTTCAACGCCGCCGACATCAGCCGTGTCGTGGCCGACGTCAAGGCGCTCTATGCCGCCGACGTGATCCGCGAGATACAGCCCGCGACGCTCGACAGCTATTTCGACCGTGCCGCCGCGGAGATCCACCGCACCAAGGAACTGATCGCCTCGGCCCAGGCGGGCACGCTCGAGACCACCGAGCCGCTCGGCAATTTCTACGGGAAAAAATTGCAAAAAGGAGCCGGCCAGACCATCGTCTGATCCTCGATAAACCCGTTGTGCCCACAGCGACTACGCCTGCGGACCGGTGGACGCCGTGCTGACCGAGGCCCATCTGCTGCGTCTTTACGGCGTGTCGCTGCGCCAGGTGGCCTTCGAGCACGAGGGCGAGGCGCTGGCCTCGCTGGTGCCGGTCCATCGCGGCTTGCGCCGGTCATCCGTGGCGGGATAAGGGCATCTCGTTCATGCGCCTCGCCAGGAACGCGCCGATGCCTTCATGCCAGGATCAGGCTTCGCCGGGCATCCCACCGCGCCGCTACCGCGCCGACGCCGGCGACATTCCGCTCGCCTGGCGCCATGGCGCGTTCGTCGCGGTGCTGCTCGCGCATGGCCTGGGACTCGTCGCGGTGCGCTATGTCGACGTCTCCGACCTGAGCCGCACCGCCCCGCCCGGCGTGATCCAGGTGAGCTGGATCGATACCGAACACCCGCAGCCGCCGGCCGATCCGGCACCCTCGGTGAAACCGAAACCCCTGCCGATCAAACCACGCTCCGCGCCGGCCGCGCGTCTCAAGCCCAAACCGGTGCTGGCCCTGGCGGATGCTGCGCCCAGCCCAATCGGACAGGCCTGGGTCGCACCGCCCGCGCCCGACGACGTGCCGGGCACGCCGGAGGAATCGGCCGATTCGCCCAAGGGACCGGTTGCGGCTGCAACGACCCGGGCGGGGGCCCAGCCTGCGCCAATGGAGCCGAGTTTCGATGCCGATTACCTTTCCAACCCGGCGCCCGAGTACCCGGCGATGTCGCGCATGCTGCGCGAACAGGGCCGGGTGGCGCTGCGCGTGCATGTCACGGCCGAGGGCCGGCCGGATGTCGTCCAGATCGACCAGGGCAGCGGCTTCGAGCACCTCGACCGGGCGGCCGCCGAGGCCGTCTGGCGCTGGCGCTTCGTTCCGGCCCGGTACGGCGGCAAGGACGTCGCCGGCTGGGTCATCGTTCCCATTCGTTTTTCCTTGCGGAGTTGAGCATGTCTGAAATCCTCTCGGTCGCCACGCCGTTCGGCCTGGGTCATTTCCTGGCGCAGACCGATGCCGTCGGGGTCCTGGTGCTGGTGGCGCTGGCGCTGATGTCCATCGTCAGCTGGTATCTGATTCTGTTGAAGACCTGGCAGCAGGCGCGCCTGAAGGCGGCCAGCGGGCGCTTCCTGGCCGTGTTCTCGGCCCGGTCCACCTTTCGCGAGGCGGAAGGGCTGATCGATGGCACCTTGGTGGAAGAGCCCTACGGGCGGGTGCTGGAGAAGGGTATCGCGGCGTGCCGCCTGTTGATGCGTCCGGAGGAGAAGCGCGGTTTCGATCTGGCGGTGCCGGACGATTTCATCAGCGCCGCGCTGCACGCGGCGATCGCCGAGGAAGGGCGGCGGCGCGAGAAGGGTTTGTCGATGCTCGCGTCGGTCGGTTCGACGGCACCGTTCGTCGGTCTTTTCGGTACCGTCTGGGGTATCTATCATGCCTTGCTCGCGATCGGCTTCTCCGGGCAGGCGGGTCTGGACCGGGTGGCCGGGCCGGTCGGCGAGGCGCTGATCATGACGGCCTGCGGCCTGGCGGTGGCGATTCCCGCCGTGCTCGCCTACAACGCTTTCGTGCGCGTCCATCGGCAATGGCATGGCGATCTGGAGAGCTATGCGCATCGGGTCTTCGGTTTGCTGGCCCTGGGCCGGATGGAGGCGCCGGCGACGGTGGTGGATTTCGTTTCCGCGCCGGCGCGGCAAGGCGGGAGGGCGTAATGGCGTTTCATCCGACTCCGCACGCCCAGCAGCCGCTCGCCGAGATCAACATGATTCCGTTGATCGACGTGATGCTGGTGCTGCTCATTGTGTTCATCGTCGCGGCGCCCTTGCTGACGCATGCGGTGAAGATCGATCTGCCCCGGGCGACGAGCGCGCCGGTCGATCTGCGGCCGGAAGTGATCCAGCTCGGCATCCGGGCCGACGGCAGCCTCTACTGGAACGGCGCAGCAACGACGGAAGAGGCGCTGCCGGAACGCATGCGGGAAGCGGCCCGCCATGTGCCTCAACCGGAAATCCATCTGTACGCCGATGCGCGGACGCCCTACGAGACTCTCGCCAGGGTGATGGCGATGTCGGCGCGCGCCGGCCTGGGCAGGATCGGGTTCGTCAGCAATCCGGGGAAGACGCCCTGATCGAGGATGGCGGGCAATCTTTCCTCGGAGAACGTCGACGCGCTGCCCGACAAGTACGCCTTGGGAACGTTGCACACATGCTTGCACTAAACTATAGTATCAGCGTTGACAGCATTACAATGGAGATGCTAGCAATGGCAACACTGACCGTCCGCAACGTACCCGACGAAGTTCACCGGGCTCTACGGGTGCGCGCAGCAACTCATGGCCACAGTGCCGAGGCGGAAATCCGCGAGATTCTGGAAGCCGCGGTCAAGCCGCAAAATCGCTTGAAGATGGGCGATGCGTTGGCGGCTATTGGCAGAAAATACGGTTTTACGGATCAGGATTTGGCCCTTGAACGGGATCGAAGCCCGGCTGATCCGATGGGGCTTGAATGATCGTTCTGGATACCAATGTCATTTCAGAGGCGATGAAGTCGTCCGCTGACGCCGGAGTGATGGCCTGGCTGAATGCTCAGGCGGCAGAAACCCTCTACCTGCCGAGCATCGCACTCGCCGAGGTGTCATTTGGTCTCGCTGCCTTACCCAGTGGCAAGAGGAAAAGCGCGCTGTCGCGGGTGCTTGATGACCTGTTGGAGCTTTTCGAGGGGCGCATTCTGCCGTTCGACATCGATGCGGCGCGACAGTACGGAGAACTCGCCGCCAAGGCGAAATCCGCGGGTAAAGGCTTCCCTACGCCGGATGGCTACATCGCGGCCGCCGCTGTTGCCCGAGGGTTCAGCGTAGCGACGCGCGACATCGGCCCATTCGAGGCAGCCGGCGTTCCAGTCATCAACCCCTGGGTTGTTGTCAGCGCGCGCTAGTGCCCCCGGAAAATAGCCGGGACGATGCACCATAACCTATTGATTGCCCGGATATAGCGGTAATATGACGGCCCGCAAAGTCGGGCGCATGATCCGGGCTCACAATCGACTCACAATCCTTTGGTCCTGGGTTCGAGTCCCGGCGAGACCACCATGATCCAAGAACCCAACCGTTGCCGGTTGGGTTTTTTCCGTCCGCAGGGAAGACGCATGAAGCACATCCAAGTACCGCTCCAGCCAGGTGGCCAGGAATACATCGAACTGTGCCACCTGCTCAAGGTCGCGGGTCTTGCCGACAGCAGCGGCCAGGGCAAGCGGATGGTCGCCGACGGCCTGGTGCGGATCGACGGCCGGACCGAGACGCGCAAGGCGGCGAAGATCCGCACCGGCGTCGAGGTGCATTGTCTCGACCATTGCATCAGCGTCGTCGCCGCGGAGTGAGCTGATGGCGATCCAATGGTTCCCCGGCCACATGACCTCGGCGCGCAAGAAGGCCGCCGAGACGATGGCCAAGACCGACGTGGTGATCGAGGTGGTCGATGCCCGCCTGCCGGAGGCCAGCAGCAATCCGATGATCCGCGAACTGCGCCTGCACCGCCAGCGCCCCTGCCTCAAGGTGCTGAATAAGGCCGACCTCGCCGATCCGGCGGTCACCCAGGCCTGGATCGACCACTACAACCGCCAGCCCGGCGTCAAGGCGATCGCCATTTCCGGCAAGAAGGCCGCCGACGTGGCGAAGATTCCGGGGCAATGCCAGGGCCTCGCCCCGCATCGCAACGACAACTTGAAACCACTGCGCATGATGATCATGGGCATCCCCAACGTCGGCAAATCGACGCTGATGAACGCGCTGCTCAAACGCAAGGTGGCGGCGGTCGGCGACGAGCCGGCGGTGACCAAGAGCCAGCAGACCCTCGACATCAGTCCACGCATGTCGATCACCGACACCCCCGGCCTGCTCTGGCCGAAGATCGTCCATGACAGCGACGGCTACATGCTGGCCGCCAGCCATGCGGTGGGCGTGAATGCGGTGATCGAGGAGGAAGTCGCCAGCCATCTGGCGGAGATTCTGCTGGCCCGCTACCCGGCGCTGCTGACGGCGCGTTACGGCTTCGCCACCGAGGGCCTGGACGGCATCGGCGTGGTGGAGGCGGTGGCACGCAAGCGCGGCTGCCTGCTGAAGGGAAGGAAACCGGGCGAACTGGATCTGACCAAGGCGGCGATCATCCTGCTCACCGACTACCGCGGCGGCGTCCTCGGCCGCATCAGCCTGGAAACCCCGGAATCCCGCAGCGCCATGCTGGCGACGACCCCCGCGCCGCCGGACGCCGGCGGCCAGTGACCGGTAATGACCCGTCATCCCATGGATGGCGGGACGTAGACTACAATGCCTGCACGCCATGGATATCGTCAGCCTTACCCATCATTTCCTGATCGCCATGCCCGCCATGGCCGATCCGAACTTTTCCCGCACTCTGACCTACATCTGCGAGCACAACGCCGACGGCGCGCTCGGGGTGATCGTCAACCGCCCCACGGACATGAGCCTGGCCACCCTCTTCGAGCGCGTCGATGTGGTGATGGAAAAGGACATCCTGGGCAACCTGCCGGTCTATTTCGGCGGGCCGGTGCAGACCGATCGCGGCTTCATCCTGCATCGCCCCGCGGGCAACTGGCAATCGACGTTGTCCATCGATGACGGCATGGCGCTGACCAGTTCCCGCGACATCCTGCTGTCGATGGCCAGCCTCGGCGAGCCGCAGGACGTGCTGGTGACCCTGGGCTATGCCGGCTGGTCCGCCGGGCAGCTGGAGTGGGAGCTGTCCCAGAACGCCTGGCTGACGGTGGCGGCCAAGCCCGAAATCATTTTCGAGCTGCCGCCGGAGGAGCGCCTGCCCGCCGCCATGCAGCTGCTCGGCATCGATTTCGCCAACCTTTCCGACGTCGCGGGGCACGCCTGAGTTGGCGGAGTTGGCCGAATCGACCGAGGGCACCGTGCTCGCCTTCGACTTCGGCACGCGCCGGATCGGCGTCGCGCTGGGCGAATCGCTGCTGGGCCAGGCCCGCCCCCTGACCATCGTCGACGCCGAAGCCAACGACGTCCGCTTCGCCGCCATCGGCCGCCTGATCGCGGAGTGGCGGCCGGACCGGCTGGTGGTGGGCCTGCCCCTGGACCTGGCCGGCGCGGAGCACGAGATGAGCGCCCGCTGCCGGCGCTTCGCCCGGCAACTGGAAGGCCGCTTCGGCCTGCCGGTGATCCTGGTGGACGAGCGCCTGTCCTCGGCCGAGGCGGAGCAGCGTCTCGCCGCCGCCGGCCAGAACTGGAAAACCCGCAAGAAAACCCTGGACGCCGAGGCGGCCGCCATCATTTTGCAAAGTTATTTCGACGCCAAATGAACTCATCCAATCCTCAGTTGAACAAGCATGGCGAATTGCAGCACCTGCTCACCATCGAGGGCCTGCCGCGGGAGGTCATCCTGCGCATCCTCGACACTGCCCAGCCACTGACCGAACTGGCCGGACAGGAGGAAAAGAAACTGCCCACCCTGCGCGGCAAGAGCGTGTTCAACCTGTTCTTCGAGAACTCCACGCGCACCCGCACCACTTTCGAGATCGCCGCCAAGCGCCTTTCGGCCGACGTGATCAACCTCAACATCAACACCTCCTCGGCGTCCAAGGGCGAGAGCCTGCTCGACACGGTGGACAACCTGGCGGCGATGCAGGCCGACATGTTCGTGGTGCGCCACGCCAGCAGCGGCGCGCCCCACCTGATCGCCCGCCACCTGGCGGCCACCCGGCAGGACCACATCCACGTGGTGAATGCCGGCGACGGCCGTCACGCCCACCCCACCCAGGCCCTGCTGGACATGTACACCATCCGCCACTACAAGCGGGAGTTCCACAACCTGACGGTGGCCATCGTCGGCGACATCCTCCATTCGCGCGTGGCCCGCTCGCAGATCCACGCCCTGTCCACGCTGGGCGTACCGGAGATTCGCGCCATCGCGCCCAAGACGCTGCTGCCGACGGGCGTCGAGAAAATGGGAGTGCGGGTCTGCAACGACATGAAGGAGGGCCTGCGCGGCGTCGACGTGGTGATGATGCTGCGGCTGCAGAGCGAGCGCATGAGCGGCGCGCTCCTGCCCAGCGCCCAGGAATTCTTCAAGTCCTACGGCCTCACGCCGGACAAGCTGGCGCTCGCCAAGCCCGACGCCATCGTGATGCATCCGGGGCCGATGAACCGGGGCGTGGAAATCGATTCGGCGGTCGCCGACGGCGGGCAGGCGGTGATCCTGCCCCAGGTGACTTTCGGCATCGCTGTGCGCATGGCGGTGATGAGCATGCTGGCGGGAAACTGACATGATCCCCCACGTTTGCGGCTGTGCCGCTGTACCGCCCCCAAAGGGGGCCGCTGCCTCCCTCGGGGCGGCCCTTCGGGAGACACCATGAAACTCCAGATCAAGAACGGCCGTCTCGTCGATCCGGCCGCAAATATCGATCGGCAGGCCGATCTGTTCATCGCCCACGGCCGGGTGGCGGGCGTCGGCACGATGCCGGCGGGCTTCGCCGACAACGGCACGGTGAGCACCATCGACGCCGCGGGCTGCGTGGTCTGTCCGGGGCTGGTGGATCTTTCCGCGCGCCTGCGGGAGCCGGGCTATGAATACCGCGCCACCCTGGAATCGGAGATGGCCGCCGCCGCCGCCGGCGGCGTCACCAGCCTGGCCTGCCCGCCGGACACCGATCCGCCGCTGGACGAGCCGGGGCTGGTGGAGATGTTGAAGCACCGGGCGCGGCTGCCGGAGTTCGCCAAGGTCTACCCGATCGGCGCCCTGACCGAGAAGCTGGGCGGCAAGCACCTCACCGAAATGGCCGAGCTGGCCGAAGCGGGCTGCGTCGCCTTCGGTCAGGCCAACAGCGCCATCATCGACACCCAGGTGCTGCTGCGGGCGATGCAATACGCCGCCACCTTCGATTTTCCGGTCTGGCTGGCGGCCCAGGACCCCTATCTGGCCCGGGGCGGCATCGCCCACGATGGTGAAGTCGCGGCCCGGCTGGGCCTGGCGGGCATTCCGGTGGCGGCCGAGACCATCGCCCTGGCGACCATCCTGCAACTGGCCCGGGTCACCGGCGCCCGCGTCCACATCACGCGCATCTCCTCGGCCATGGCGGTGGACATGATCGCCGGCGCCCGCGCCGCGGGCGTCGCCGTCACTTGCGACGTGGCCGTGCATCACCTGCATCTGTGCGAGAACGACATCGGCTTTTTCGACCCCCATGCCCGGCTCGATCCGCCGCTGCGCGCCCAGCGCGACCGCGACGCCCTGCGCCGGGGCCTGGCCAGCGGCGTCATCAACGCCCTGTGCTCCGACCATACGCCGGTGGACGACGACGGCAAGCAACTGCCCTTCGGCGAAGCCGAGCCCGGCGCCACGGGGCTCGAACTGCTGCTGCCGCTGACCCTCAAGTGGGGCCGGGAGATGGGGCTTTCCCTGAGCGAGACCCTGGCCCCGATCACCGCCGCGCCGGCCCGGCTGCTGGGCGTGGAAGGCGGCAGCCTGGCGGCGGGCGCGCCGGCCGACATCTGCATCTTCAATCCCGCCGCTTCCCAGCGGGTCAGCCGCGAATCTCTCCGCAGCCAGGGCAAGAACACGCCCTTCCTGGGCTGGGAGCTTGAGGGACGGGTGAGGTACACTCTGGTTGACGGACACTTGTCCTACGATGGTTCGTGGGGCTGACATCAATCAACCGAGGAAACAGCATGGGAAAGCTTGACGGCAAGGTCGCCCTGATCACGGGCGCGGGGGGCGGTATCGGCCAGGGCATCGCGCTCGCCATGGCCAAGGAAGGCGCCGACATCGCGGTGGTGGAACTCAACGCGGAGGCCGCCGCCAAGACCGTGGAATTGGTGCGGGCGCTGGGCCGCAAGGCCGTCGCCATTCCCTGCAACGTCGGCGTCCGCACCGAGGTGAACGCCGCCGTGGACGCCACGGTGAAGAATCTGGGTGCGCTGGACGTCCTGGTCAACAACGCCCACGCCTCCCGCCCCGGCATCCCCCTGGAGAAGGTCTCCGAGGACGACATGGCGCTCTCCATGAACTCGGGCTTCTACGCCACCTGGTACATGATGCAGGCCGCCTTCCCCCACTTGTCGAAAAAAGGCGGCAAGGTCATCAACTTCGGCTCCGGCGCCGGCGTCGTCGGCCAGTCCGGCCAGACCGCCTACGCCGCAGCGAAGGAAGCCATCCGAGGCATGAGCCGGGTCGCCGCCACCGAGTGGGGCCGCCACAGGATCAACGTCAATGTAATCTGCCCCGCCGCCGAATCCCCCGGCGTCGCCAAGTGGAAGGCGGAAATGCCCAAGGCCTATGAGGCCGTGCTGCGGACCATCCCCCTGGGCCGCTACGGCGACTGCGAGCGCGACATCGGCCGCGCCGCCGTGTTCCTCGCCTCCGAGGATTCCGACTACATCACCGGCCAGACCCTGATGGTGGACGGCGGCGCCTGCTTCGTCCGCTGACTCCCCCGCAACACCCCGAACCCTCCCGCGTCGCTGAAACGACGCGGGACTGAAGCCCATCCCCATACATCACACGAGGAGAACACTCATGGGAAAGCTTGACGGAAAAGTCGCCCTGATCACGGGCGCCGGCGGCGGCATCGGCCAGGGCATCGCGCTCGCCATGGCCAAGGAAGGCGCCGACATCGCCGTGGTGGAACTCAACGCCGATTCCGCGGCGAAGACCGTGGAACAGGTGCAGGCGCTGGGCCGCAAGGCCATCGCCATCCCCTGCAACGTCGGCGTCCGCGCCGAAGTGAACGCCGCCGTGGACGCCACGGTGAAGAATCTGGGCGGGCTGGACATCCTGGTCAACAACGCCCATGCCTCCCGCCCCGGCATCACGCTGGAAGAAACGTCCGACGAAAACATGGCGCTGTCGATGAACTCCGGCTTCTACGCCACCTGGTACATGATGCAGGCCGCCTTCCCCCATCTCTCGAAAAAGGGTGGCAAGGTCATCAACTTCGGCTCCGGCGCCGGCATCAACGGCATGTGGGGGCAGACCGCCTACGCCGCGGCGAAGGAAGCCATTCGCGGCATGAGCCGGGTCGCCGCCACCGAGTGGGGCCGCCACAGGATCAACGTCAATGTGATCTGCCCCGCCGCCGAATCCCCCGGCGTCAAGAAGTGGAAAGAGGAACTGCCGGACCAGTACCAGGCGTCGCTCGCCCGCATCCCCCTGGGCCGCTACGGCGACTGCGAGCGTGACATCGGCCGCGCCGCCGTCTTCCTCGCCTCCGAGGACTCCGACTACATCACCGGCCAGACCCTGATGGTGGACGGCGGCGGCACTTTCGTCCGTTAACGCCCGTCCCTTCAAGGGGAGGGCCGGGGTGGGGATGGGTTTCCGAGCGGCTTCACGCGTCACCCATGATTGCTCGGTCCACCCCATCCCCCTCGGGTGCTGGCTGATCGACGCGGTAGTGCTTCCTGTTTCCTGGTGAGGTTATCGCCAAAGCCGGTCAGCTGCGAACATGGCGGTTACCCATTCGTTTGAAGGGAGGCGCCATGAGAAGCCAGAGTCACCAAGCTTTTCATCAATTGCTCGACAGCCTGCGGGACTATGCCGATATCTGCCTGGGAGATGGGACGCTCAGGGAAATCGACCAGCTGGACGGGTTCCGCAACATTCTGCATCTGCTCTGCGTTGGCGCCGATTGTTATCTGGAAGGCGACCCCGAGCGTCCGGCGTTCGTCGTCATGACCTCGCCGACCCGCAAGTGGATGGGGGACAACCCCGATTGCTATTCCTATTTCGCTCCCATCCGCGGCGACCGGGCCTATCGCATCCGGGGTCGGCGGGCGGGCGAAAAGTATCTCTCCTTCTCGATCCATGGACGCGTGGCGGCGGATCGCCTTGGTCCTTCGGCGGAGCCGCTCCTGGCGGATATCAGCGATCGCCAATTGCAGTTCGACGCCGACGGCGGCTATGAAATCATTCTCAGCCGAGACCCTTGTCCGGGAAACTGGATTCGCTTGCCGGACAACGCGGCATCGGTGATCAGCCGCCACATCTATGAGGATTCCCGGCCCGCCCTGGCAAACCCTGATATCCGGATCTCCCTGAGCATCGAACCGCTCGAACCGCCGCCGCCCCGCCCCATGGCCGACGACGCGAGCTTCGCGCGCAAACTGCGGGACGTCAATGCCTTCATCCGCGGCGCCACCTTCGACATGCTGACGCCGTCCGGTCAGCCGGCATTCACGCTGCTTCCGCCCAACGAGATGCCGGCGCCGATCGTGTTTCGAGCGTCGGGTAGCGGCGGCTGGGGCGGCGGCGACATTGCCTATGCCATGGGTGTGTACCGTCTGCGGGCCGATGAAGCACTGGTGATGGAGGGCCGGTTTCCCGACTGTTCATTCGTCAATGTGATGCTCTGGAACCGATACATGCAGACCCTGGAATACCGGGATCGGCAGATTTCCCTGAATCGCAGCCAGTTGCAGCTGGAACCCGACGGCTCCTACCGCATCGTGCTGGCGGCGCGCGATCCAGGCTGCGCCAACTGGCTGGATACCTGCGGCCGGGAGGAAGGGCTGATTTTCTGGCGCATGCTGCTGCCGGCGGAGGACCCGCCCAAGCCCCGTTGCCGCGTGGTGCCCATCTCGGATTTGAATTGAAAAACGGAGGTTCCGCCATGAACGACACTGCACCCGCTTCCGTTCGCATCACCGATCTGGCTCGACCGCGTCTTCCGCTGCCTTTGAGGACGGTCAACTGGTTGGGGCAGCCCTGGGCCCGATCGCTGATCGGGCTGGACATGACGGAGCTGATGAATACCGCCCGGCGGCAGGCCGGACTCGACGACTTCGGCCCGGACTCGTCCTTCCTCGAACCGCTGCGCACGCTGCTGTTCTGCCTGGACAAGGAAGCCGACCTGAGTTTTCTTGGGCGAATCGGCGCGCGCCGCTTCATTCTTCAGCAATTGCAGAACCGTTTGCTGATCGAGGACGTCATCCGTCGCCATCCGGAAATCCTCGCCGAAAAAATCGAACGGCCGATCATCATCGCCGGCCTTCCCCGCACCGGGACCACGCATTTGCACAGCCTGTTGTCCCAGGACCAGAACCTCCAGTACCTGGCCTACTACGAATTGCTGGAGCCCGTGCTTTCCGCCAGGGAGCAAACCAGCGGCAACGGCCAGGATCCGCGCATCGCGCGTTGCCGGCAGTCCCTGGAAACCCTGGACTGGATGATGCCTTACTTCCAGCGGATGCACGAACTGTCGGTCGAGGGGTGCCACGAGGAAATCAACATCTTCACCATCCATTTTTCTTCGATGCTGTTCGAGAACATGTACCGCTGCCCGACCTACCGGGACTGGTACCGCCAGGCGGACCATCGTCCGGCCTACGATTTCTTGAAGCGCGTGCTCCAGATGTTCCAGTGGCAGCGGCGCTCCCAGGGGCAGCGCTGGGTGCTGAAGTCGCCCCAGCACCTGGAAACGCTGGATGCCCTGATCGACACGTTCCCCGATGCCCGCATCGTCCAGACTCACCGCGACCCGGTCCGCATCACCGCTTCCACACTGGTGATGGACACCTATGGCAAGCGGATGGCCACGCGCGAGGTGGACCTGCGGATCAACGGCCGCTACTGGAGCCGGCGGGTGGAAGACCTGCTGTACGGCGCCATGGAGGGACGTCGCAAATTGCCGCAGGAACAAGTGACGGACGTGATATTTCCGGAGTTCATCAAGGACCAGATCGGCACGGTGGAACGGTTGTACCGCTTTTTCGAACTGCCCTTCACCGAGCAGGCGCGGCAGGCCATGGCGGCCTTCATCGCGGCCAACCCCAAGGGGCGGCATGGCACGGTCGATTACGTTCTCGAGGATTTCGGCATCGATCCCCAGGAACGGCGGGCGGCCCTGCGCCCTTACCAGACGCAGTATGGGGTGCCTGACGAAGAATAGCTTTTGGCTCGCCCCCTTTCGGCTCGCCTGAGCTTGACGAAGGGCCGGTACTGAATCTCGCCGAAGGACTCGGGCGGGCGGACTTAACAGCGTTTCCTAACCCGGATCGTCCCCCAGCAATCGCCGTTGCGTCGTATCTGCGTCCATGCCGGCCACGGCGATTTTTTTGGTGCGCGATGTCTGGCCGGCAACCAGGCTGACCCGGCTCTTGGCAATGCCCAGTTGTTCGGCGATGAACTCCACCAGGCAGGCGTTGGCCTTGCCGTCCACGGGTGGCGCCGCCAGGCGGATCTTCAGCGCCTCGCCGTGCAGGCCCGCCACTTCGGTGCGCTTGGCGCCGGGCTGGACGTGCAGCGCCAGCACCACGCCGTCGCCCTGCGGTCGCAGCCAGGCGCTCACCGCATCGGCATCAAGAGCGCGCCGAACAGGCTGGTCAGCACCGCCAGCAGCAACTGGATCGCCAGCAGCGCCGCCAGCGGCGACAGGTCCACGCCGCCGATGGGCGGGATCAGGCGCTGGAAGGGCCGCAGCAGCGGCTGGGCAAGCGCGTTGACCACCGGCGCCATCGGCGCGTAGGGATTGATCCAGGAAAGCAGGGCGGCGACGATGATCACGCCTTGCGCCAGCCAGGCCGCCAGCTTCAAGGTTTCCAGCAGGGCCAGCAGCGCCACCAGACCCACCGCCTCCAACGGGCCGCCACCGAGGCCGCCCAGGCCATGGGCCAGGCCCAGGTAGAGCCCCTGCGCAAGCCAGGCCAGCACCAGACTGGCGAGATCGAGTCCCCAGGCGCTGGGGATCACGCGCCGCGCCGGGCGCACGGCCCAGTCGGTCACCGCCACCAGGAACTGGGCGATCGGATTGCGGTAGGGCGCCCGCGCCCATTGCAGGGCGAAGCGGGCCAGGAGGGCGAGGCTGAGAAAGCCCGCCAGGACGTCCAGCACCATCAGGAACAGGCGAATCAACATTATTCCTCCGCACCCAGCAGCTCGCACAGCTCCCGGCCGCGCTGGTTGGCGGCGGCGGTGCCGCGGCGGATGGCGGCCATCACGCCGTCGGCCTCGAAGCTGTTCAAGGCGGCCTCGGTGGTGCCGCCCTTGGAGGTCACCCGCTGGCGCAGCACGGCGACCGACTCCGCGCTCTGCCCGGCCAGGCGGGCGGCGCCGACGAAGGTCTCGACGGTCATCAGGCGCGCCGTGGCGTCGTCGAAGCCGAGATCGCGGGCGGCGTTCTCCAGCGCTTCCATCAGATAGAAGACGTAACCAGGGCCGCTGCCGGAAATGGCGGTGACCGCGTCCATCTTGGCCTCGTCGTCGATCCACAGGGTGCGACCGACGGCGCCGAGGATTTTCTCCGCCATGCCCTGGCCCTCCCGATCCACGCTGGGATCGGCGTAGAGGCCGGTCAGGCCGGCGCCGATCAGGGCCGGAGTGTTGGGCATGCAGCGCACCAGGCGGCGATAGGATGCCGCGCCGCCCAGCCAACGGGAAATGTCGGCCAGGCGCAGGCCGGCGGCGATGCTGATCACCAGTTGCCCGCCGAGCTTGCCCGCCAGCGGTTGCAGCGCCGCGCGCATCACCTGCGGCTTCACCGCCAGCACCAGCACCTCGCAATTGAGGGCGGCGGCGTCCACGCCCGCCACGCAGCGCACGCCGTAGGCCGCGGTCAGCTTCTCGCAGGCCTCCGCCTGCGGCTCCACCACCTGGATGCCGGCCGCCGAATAGCCCTGTTGCCGCAAGCCGCCAATGAGGGCGTTGGCCATGTTGCCGCCGCCGAGGAATGTGATTTTCATGGAACCTCCAGAGTGTGTCTCACCGTTCGCCAAACACCGCCGTACCCACCCGCACGAGGGTGGCGCCTTCGGCGATGGCGCATTCCAGGTCGCCGGACATGCCCATCGACAGGGTGTCCAGCGCCAGGCCACCGGCGTTCAATTCGTCGCGCAATTGTCGCAGCAAGGCGAAGCGGCCGCGCAGCAGCCCAAGATCGTCCGTCGGCTCGGGAATCGCCATCAGGCCGCGCAGACGCAGACCCGGCAGCGCCGCGATGGCGCGCGCCAGGGGCATCGCCTCGTGCGGCGCGCAGCCGCTCTTGCTGGCCTCGCCGCTGACATTGACCTGCAGGCAGACGTTGAGCGGCGGCAGGTTTGCCGGCCGCTGTTCCGCCAGGCGCTGGGCGACCTTCAGGCGCTCGACGGAATGGACCCAGTCGAAGCGTTCCGCCACCGGCCGGGTCTTGTTGCTTTGCAGGGGGCCGATGAAGTGCCATTCGAGTCCGGCATCGGCCAGGGCGTCGATCTTGGCGGCGGCCTCCTGCACGTAGCTTTCGCCGAACGCCCGCTGGCCGCACTCGGCGGCGGCGCGGACGGCGGTCGCCGGCCAGGTCTTGCTCACCGCGAGCAGGCTCACGGACTCCCGTCCCCGTCCGGCGGCCGCGCAGGCAGCGGCGATGCGGGCATTGACGGCTTGCAGGTTGGCGGCGATGGATGTCATATACTGTTCGGGGAAACGCTGATTGAGTCCGTTCGTGCCAGGCCCTTCGACAGGCTCAGCCCGAACGGGCGGCTTGTTCGGCGTCTCTTCGAAGTATACCCGCCCCCATCTTCGGAAGGTCTTCATGGATATCACCGAACTGCTGGCCTTCGTGGTCAAGAACAAAGCGTCCGACCTGCATCTGTCGTCCGGCCTGCCGCCGATGATCCGCGTCCACGGCGACATCCGGCGCATCAACCTGCCGCCGATGGAGCACAAGGACGTGCATGCGATGATCTACGACATCATGAACGATGGTCAGCGCAAGTTCTACGAGGAAAACCTGGAGTGCGACTTCTCCTTCGCGGTGCCCGGCCTGGCCCGTTTTCGGGTCAATGCCTACGTCCAGCAGCGTGGCGCGGCGGCGGTATTGCGGACCATTCCCTCCAAGGTGCTGACCCTGGAGCAGCTCAACTGCCCCAAGAGCTTCAAGGACATCGCCAACCAGCCCCGGGGCATCGTGCTGGTCACCGGCCCCACCGGCTCGGGCAAATCCACGACGCTGGCGGCGATGGTCGACGACATCAACGAGAACGAATACGGCCACATCCTGACGGTGGAGGATCCGATCGAATTCGTCCATGAATCGAAGAAGTGCCTGATCAACCAGCGCGAGGTGGGGCCCCACACCCTGTCGTTCGCCAACGCGCTGCGCTCGGCCCTGCGCGAGGACCCGGACGTGATCCTGGTGGGCGAAATGCGCGACCTGGAAACCATCCGCCTGGCGCTGACGGCGGCGGAAACGGGCCATCTGGTGTTCGGCACCCTGCACACCTCCAGCGCCGCCAAGACGGTGGACCGGATCGTCGACGTCTTCCCCGCCGCCGAGAAGGAGATGGTGCGCGCGATGCTCTCCGAATCCCTGCGCGCGGTGATCTCCCAGGCGCTGCTGAAGACCAAGGACGGCAGCGGCCGGGTGGCGGCCCACGAGATCATGATCGGCACGCCGGCGATCCGCAACCTGATCCGGGAAAACAAGATCGCCCAGATGTATTCGGCGATCCAGACCGGCCAGCAGTACGGCATGCAGACCCTGGACCAGAACCTGCAGGACCTGGTCCGGCGCAATATCGTCTCCGCGGCCGAAGCCCGCAGCAAGGCGGCCAACAAGGATAATTTCGCCGGCTGAGGCCGGCGAAATTATCCTTGTCGAAACTCGGCCCGCCCCTCCCATCCTCCCCTCACGGGGAGGCTTCTAGTAAGAGCCGCAAGCGGCTAAGGATTTAAAAATGGAACGCGACGAGGCACTCAAATTCATGTACCAGCTGCTGGCCATGATGGTCCAGAAGAAGGGTTCCGACCTGTTCATCACCGCCGGCTTCCCGCCGGCGATCAAGATCGACGGCAAGATGACACCGGCCACCACCCAGCCCCTGACGCCCCAGCACACCATGGAACTGGCGCGGGCGGTGATGAACGACAAGCAGGCGGCCGAGTTCGAGGCCAGCAAGGAATGCAATTTCGCCATCTCGCCGGCCGGCATCGGCCGCTTCCGGGTGAATGCCTTCGTCCAGCAGGGCCGCACCGGCCTGGTGCTGCGGACCATCAACACCACGATCCCTGATTTCGACGAGCTCAAGCTGCCCCAGGTGCTGAAGGAAGTGGCGATGACCAAGCGCGGCCTGGTGCTGTTCGTCGGCGGAACCGGCTCGGGCAAATCCACTTCGCTGGCGGCCATGATCGGCTACCGCAACCAGAATTCCTACGGCCACATCATCACCATCGAGGATCCGGTCGAATACGTGCACGACCACCGGAACTGCGTGATCACCCAGCGCGAGGTGGGCGTGGATACCGAGTCCTGGGAGGCGGCACTGAAGAACACGCTGCGCCAGGCGCCTGACGTGATCCTGATCGGCGAGATTCGCGACAGGGAGGTGATGGAGCACGCTATCGCCTTTGCCGAAACCGGTCACCTGGCGATGGGCACGCTCCACGCCAACAACTCCAACCAGGCGCTGGACCGGATCATCAACTTCTTCCCGGAGGAGCGCCGGCCGCAACTGCTGATGGACTTGTCGCTGAACCTCAAGGCCGTCGTGTCCCAGCGCCTGATCCCCCTGAAGGAGGGCAAGGGCCGGGCGGCGGCCGTGGAAATCCTGCTCAACTCGCCCCTGATTTCCGACCTGATCGGCAAGGGCGAGGTCCACGGCATCAAGGAGATCATGAAGAAATCCCGCGAGCTGGGGATGCAGACCTTCGACCAGGCCCTGTTCGACCTGCACGAAGCGGACAAGATCAGCTATGAGGACGCCTTGCGCTTCGCCGACTCGATGAACGAGGTGCGGCTGATGATCAAACTCAACGGCAAGGACGCCAAGGAAAAGGACGTCAACGCCGGCATCCAGAATCTGGACATCGTCTGAGTGTGAAAACGTAGCTTTTCCGCCGCGCCGTCGCAAGGGAAAGCGGCACGCGCCGCCAGGCGCAAACGGGATGCTGCCGCCACGGCAGCTCCCCGTGACTTTCGAGCACAGCGAGCCGATGAGAACCCCCCGCGAGGGGAGCGAAGGGGGGCGAGCGTCAGTTCGCTCAGTCGATCTCCAGCAGTTCCACCTCGAACACCAGCGTCGCGTTGGGCGGAATCACGCCGCCGGCGCCGCGCGGACCGTAGCCCAGATGGGGCGGGATGGTGAGGCGGCGCACGCCGCCGATCTTCATGCCCTGCACCCCCTGGTCCCAGCCGGCGATGACCTGGCGGCCGCCCAGGTGGAATTCGAAAGGCTCGTTGCGGTCGCGGCTGGAATCGAACTTCCGCCCGTCGGTGAGCCAGCCGGTGTAATGGACCAGCACCCACTGCCCGGCGGCGGCTTCGGCGCCATCGCCGACGCTGATGTCCTCGATGCCGAGTTCGCTAATGTCGTTGGTATTCGTATCCATGGTGTCTTTCTCTTTAGGTTAAAAAACAGCTTTTCCGCCGCGCCGCCGCAAGGAAAAGCGGCACGTGGCGCCAGCCGCATCCTATCGGTGCCGCCACAACGTTCCCCGTAATATCGAGCGCAGCGAGCCAGAGAGAACCCCCCGGAGGGGGCGAAGGGGGGCGAGCCCTTTTCACCCCCAGTCGCCAGACTGCACATGGACGCGGCAAGGCAACTGGAACACCCGCCGGTCCTCCAGCCGCACCGCGGTCAGGGAGCCGCCCCACAGGCAACCGGTGTCGAGCGCCAGCAAGCGGGGTTCGACGCGCAGCCCCAGCGCCGACCAGTGGCCGCAGATCAGCGTGTGGTCGGCGCTGGCCCGTCCCGGTACGGCGAACCAGGGCATCTGCCCGGGCGGCGCCGAATCCAGCGCGCCCTTGGAACGGAAATCCATCACGCCCTCGGCGCTGCAAAAGCGCATCCGGGTCATGGCGTTGACCACCACCCGCAGCCGCTCCCAGCCCGCCAGATCGTCGCGCCAGGCGGCGGGTTCGGAGCCCCACATGCGGGCCAGGAACTGGCGGTAGTCGGGCGCGCGCAGCGCGCGGCTCACTTCCGCCGACAGCTCGGCGGCCTGGGCCACGGACCATTGGGGCAGGAGGCCGGCATGCACCATCGCGTAGTCGCCCTCGACGTGGAACAGCGGACAGCCGCGCAGCCAGTCCAGCAGCTCGTCGCGGTCGGGCGCGGCCAGCACCGCCTGCAGGGTGTCGTCGCTGTTGGTGCGGCCGTGGCCTTCGGCCTGCATGATAAGATGCAGATCGTGATTGCCCAGCACCACCACGGCCCTCTCGCCCAGCGAATGCACGAAGCGCAGGGTTTCCAGGGACTGGGTGCCGCGATTGACCAGGTCGCCGACGAACCAGAGCCGGTCGTTGCGGGCATCGAAATTCAATTCGTCCAGCAGTTGGGTCAGGGCATCGAAACAGCCCTGGATGTCACCGATCGCATACGTCGCCATAGTTCCCGCAGTCTACCGTGACTATCCTGCCCACGCCCCGCATCCTGGTGATCCGCCGCGACAACATCGGCGATCTGGTATGCACCACGCCGCTGATCCACGCGCTGCGCCAGCGCTTTCCCCAGGGCTGGCTGGGGGCGCTGGTGAATAGCTACAACGCCCCGGTGCTGAGCGGCAGCCCCGATCTCGACGAGCTCTTCGTCTACACCAAGGCCAAGCATCGCGAGACTGGGGAGAGCCTGCCGGGCATCTTCTGGCGGCGCCTGCGGATGCTGCGCCGCCTGCGGCGGATGGGCCTGGACGACGTGATCATCGCCACGCCGCTGCCGCAGGCGCGCATGGTGCGCCTGGCCCGCTGGCTGAAGCCGCGGCGGGTGATCGCCTTCGGCCCTTGCGGCGCCGACCTGGAACTGCCGCTGACCACGGAGCCGCTGCATGAAGTGGAGCACGTGTTCCGCGTCGCCCGCGAGTACGGCATCGAGGGCGCGCCGCCGGCCTGCCGCATCCAATCCGCCGCCGCCCAAACCCATGGGGCCGACGCCGACCGCATCGCGATCCACATCAGCGCCCGCAAACCGTCGCAACGCTGGCCGGCGGAACGCTTCGTGGCCCTGATCCGGATGCTGCGCCAGACGCATCCCGGCCTGCGCTTCCGCCTGCTGTGGGCGCCCGGCCCGGCCGACGACCCGCGCCATCCGGGGGACGACGAGAAGGCCCGCAGCATTCTCCAGGCGCTGGACGCCCAGGGCGCTCCGGACGCCCCGGACACCGAACGCCCGATCGAGCCGGTCGCCACCCGCACCCTGCCGGAATTGATCCAGGCCCTGGCCGGCTGCGGCGCGCTGATCTGCGCCGACGGCGGCGCGATGCACCTGGGGGCGGGCCTGGGCCTGCCCATCGTCTGTCTGTTCGGCGATTCGAGCACCGAGCGCTGGCGCCCCTGGGAGGTGCCCTGCCGCGTGCTGCAAAAACCCTCGCGTCAGGTGACCGACATCGCGGTGGAGGAAGTGGCCGCCGCCTTCAATGCTCTGCGGGGCGGTATTCCGGCACCCAGCCCCTGAGACCCGCCTTCACCTCGTATTCGGTGCGGGTCGGCGCCGCCAGCCATTCCTCCACGCCGCGCAGCCAGTCGGCGCCGGGGGTGCCGTTTTCCTTGTTGATGCGCAGCTTGGCGTGGTGCGTCGGCAGCGTGGTCCCGCCGTCGGCCAGCAACTCCTCGTAGAGCTTCTCGCCGGGGCGCAGGCCGGTGAATTCGATCGGAATCTCGCGCTCGCTGAAGCCCGAGAGCCGGATCATGTCGCGCGCCAGGTCCACGATCTTGATCGGCGCGCCCATGTCGAGCACGAAGGTTTCGCCGCCGCCGCCCATCAGGGCCGCCTGCAACACCAATTGGGCGGCTTCGGGAATCAGCATGAAATAGCGCACGATCTCCGGGTGGGTGACGGTGACCGGACCGCCGCGCGCGATCTGCTCGCGGAACTTGGGAATCACGCTGCCGCTGGAACCGAGCACGTTGCCGAAGCGCACGGTGACGAAACGGGTGGTGTGTCCGCCCTGGTGCTGCAGCGCCTGGCAGACCCGCTCCGCCAGGCGCTTGCTGGCGCCCATGACGCTGGTGGGATTGATCGCCTTGTCGGTGGAGACCAGCACGAACTTGCCCACGCCCTGGCTCATCGCGGCGCGGGCCGCGCCCAGCGTGCCCAGCACGTTGTTCTTCACCGCGGCCCAGGCGTTCTCACCCTCCATCAGCGGCACGTGCTTGTAGGCGGCGGCATGGAACACCACCTCGGGGCGGTGGCGGGCCATCACATGGCGCAGGGCGATCTCGTCCTTGGTGTCGCCCACCACGCAGGCGATGGGCAGGCGCGGATAGGCGACGGAGAACTCCTGCTCGATCATGTACAGAGCGAATTCGGACAACTCGTGGAACACCAGCCGGCCGGGGTCGAAGCGGGCCACCTGGCGCGCCAGTTCCGCGCCGATCGAGCCGCCGGCGCCGGTCACCAGCACCGTGCGATTTTCCAGCAGCCCGTGCAGGCCCGGGCTGTCCAGTTGCACCGGCGCCCGGCCCAGCACGTCCTCCAGGTCCACGTGGCGCACTTCGGACACCGACACCTTGCCGGCCAGCACGTCGGTCAAGGCGGGGATGGTCATCACGTTGAGGCCCGCGTCGACCGCCAGTTCGATCGCGCGGCGGCGGGCGTCGCTGTTGTCGCCGGGAATGGCGACGATGACATGGCCGACGCCGAGGCGGCTGGCCTGCGCCGCCACCTGGTCGAGGCGGCCGAGGACCGTGGTGCCGTGGATCTGACGGCCCAGCTTGCTGCCGTCGTCGCTCAGCAGACCGAGCACCTGCCAGCGGATGTTCTGGGTCAGCGCCCGCAGCAGGGTCACCGCCACCTCGCCGGCGCCCATCACCAGCACCGGCGTGGCGTCCGGCGGACGCGGCGTGAGCAGGTCGCCGTCCTTCCAGGCGCGGTAGAGGAAACGGCTGCCCCCCATCAGGATCACCAGCAGGATCGGGTTCAGCACCGAAATGCCGGCCGGCAGATTCGCCAGCCGGCCCTGCAGCCAGAGCAGCGCCGGCACCGCCAGGGCGGCGGTGCCGGAAGCCAGCATGATGCGGCGCAGGTCCGGAATGCTGGCGAACCGCCAGATGCCGCGATAGAGGCCGAAGTACATGAAAATGGCCCCTTCCAGGGGAAGCACCCAGGCCAGATCCAGCAGCATGGTCGGAACCTGGTTGATGGGAATCGAGAAATCGTAGGCCAGACCGTAGGCGGACATCCAGGCCAGGACCGCGGCGGCGAGGTCGTAGGTCATGGCGACCAGCATGCGCCAATTGATGCGTTGTTTCACGACTGGCTCCGATGCCGCCGCCACATGCGGTCGACGCACCCCAGCAGCGCCAGAAACCCGCCCAGGCAGACACCCAGCGCGGGCCAGAGCAGGGCCGGCGATGCCTGGCGCAACGCCAGGGCGGCCGCGGCGCAGCCCGCCATCAGCGCGTAGGCCGCGCCGGCCAGGCGGCGATGGCTCCAGCCCATGCGCACCAGGCGTTGATAGTAGTGCTCGCGATGGGCCTGCCACACCCGCTCCCCGGAGAGCGCCCGGCGCCCCAGGGTGATCGTGGCGTCGGCCAGGAAGGGCAGGAACACCAGGCAGGGAAACCAGCCCGGCCACAGATCGAGGCGAACGCCCCACAGCCCGAGGACGGCGGCCAGGAAACCCAGGGGCACCGAGCCGGCGTCCCCCATGAAGCAGCGCGCCGGCGGAAAGTTGAACACCAGGAAACCGGCACTGGCGGCGGCCAGGCTTCCGCACACGGCCGCCAGCCCCGGCTGCTGCGGCCAGGCGGCCAGCGCGTAGGCGCCGAAGCCGAACAGGGCCATGCCGCCGGCCAGGCCGTCGGCGCCGTCCATGAAGTTGAACAGGTTCGCGCACCAGGCGATGACCAGGGCGAGCAGCGCCACCCGCCACCCGTCGGCGCCGGCCAGCAGCAGCCCGGCGGCGACGGCGGCGGCGCCCAGATGGGCGGCAAGCCGCACCATCACGGGCAGGCTGCGGCGATCGTCGGCAAACGACAGCAGGCCGAGCGCCAGGGCCAGCAGCAGCAGGCCGCGCGCCGCAGGCATCAGCGCGGCGGCGCAGGCCAGCGCGGCGGGCAGCAGCACCAGGCCGCCGATGCGCGGCGTCGGCCGGCTGTGCAGGGAGCGGTCGTTGGGAATGTCGGCGGCGATCGCCAGGGCCCGACCGCTTTTCAGCAAAAACCCCAGAGCGGCGGCGGTCAGGAGCGCCGGCACCGGAATCAGCAGCAGTTCGTGCTCCGTCATCGCACCGCGACCTTCCTGCCCGGACCGTCGGCGCAAGAGGCCGCCATCAGGCGTAGTACGCCCGGTACCAGGCCACGAAACGGGCAATGCCCTCGGCCAGGGGGGTGGACGGCGCGAAGCCGGTGGCGGCGCGCAAGGCGGCGGTGTCGGCGTAGGTGGCGGGCACGTCGCCGTCCTGCATCGGCAGGAAGTTCTTGACGGCCTCCCGGCCCAGGGCCTGCTCCAGGGTGGCGATGAATTCCATCAGCTCCACCGGCTGGTGGTTGCCGATGTTCATCACCCGGTAGGGCGCCCAGCTGCCGGCCGGGTCGGGGCGTTCCTTGTCGAACGCCGGATTCGCCGCCGGCGGGCGCTCGGCGATGCGCAGCACGCCTTCGACGATGTCGTCGATGTAGGTGAAGTCGCGCTGCATCCGGCCCTCGTTGTACACGTCGATGGCGCGGCCTTCCAGGATGGCCTTGGTGAAGCCGAAATAGGCCATGTCGGGGCGGCCCCAGGGGCCATACACGGTGAAAAACCGCAGCCCGGTGGTGGGCAGGCCGTAGAGATGGCTGTAGGCGTGGGCCATCAGTTCGTTGGCCTTCTTGGTGGCGGCGTAGAGGCTGACCGGATGATCGACGTTGTCGCCCTCGGCGAAGGGCATCCGGGTGTTGCCGCCATAGACGCTGGAGCTGCTGGCATACACCAGATGCTCGACGCGCTGGTGGCGGCAGCCTTCCAGCACATTCACGAAGCCCGTGAGGTTGCTGTCGGCGTAGGCATTGGGATTCTTCAGGGAATAGCGCACGCCGGCCTGGGCCGCCAGGTGGATCACCCGCCGCGGCCGCTCGGCGGCGAACAGCGCGGCCATGCCCTCGCGGTCGGCCAGGTCCAGGCGCTGGAAGCGGAAGTTGGCGTGCGGCGCCAGGCGCGCCAGGCGCGCCTCCTTGAGGGACACCGCGTAGTAGTCGTTGAGGTTGTCGATGCCGACCACGTCCTCGCCCGCCGCCAGCAGGCGCTCGCAGACGTACATGCCAATGAAGCCGGCACAGCCGGTGACCAGGATTTTCATGCTAACGCTCATGGAAAGGAGATTTCCGCACCGGTGCATGAAATACGCGAAGGGCAGGAAAGCCCTCCCCCTCCCAGCCTCCCCCTCTCCGGGGGAGGTGACGGTATCGGCTCGCTGCGCTCGTATGTTTGATCTGCTGTTTCAATTTGCTGTTTCACGTTAACGCGCCAATACCCGCGGCATTACTGCCGTTCTGACCGAAAGGCCAACATTTTCGCATACTTGAAAAAAGTGTTCGTGCAGCCGATCACGATGTGCACCAGTCCGGGCAGACCATCCAGAAAGCCCCGGCGCAGACAATAGAACTTGAAGAAACGCAGCGGCGGACCGAGCAGCAGACGCGCCACGCCGGGACGCTTGCCGCGGGCCAGCGCCTCGCGCGCGGCCAGGGTGGTGTAGCGGTTCTGCTTGGCCAGGTAGCCCTCCAGGGTCTCGGCGGAATCGTGGAGCAGGTCGCCGCGCAGCTCGCCGACCGGGACGCCGGTCAGCACCTTCTCATGCACCGCGTCGTCGGACCAGCGCGCCTGGCGGCGGTCGAACAGGCGCAGGCTCCAGTCCGGGTAACCCTCGCCGTGACGCAGGTAGCGGCCCATGAAGCGGTTGCAGCGGGGGAAGCGATAGGCGCCGTGGTCCGGGTCCGCCAGCGCCGCCTCGATACTTCGGGCCAGCGCGGGGCTCACCCGCTCGTCCGCGTCCAGGCAGAGCACCCAGTCATGCGCCGCCTGCTCCACCGCGAACTGTTTCTGCGGGCCGAAGCCGCGCCAGGGCTCCTCGATCACCCGCGCGCCGTGGTCCCTGGCCAGGGCCACGGTGCCGTCCGCGCTGCCCGAGTCGACGACCACGATCTCGTCGCAGAACGCCAGGCTGTCCAGGCAGGGCGCCAACTGGGAAGCCGCATCGCGGACGATCAGGACGGCGGACAGGGGGACGCGGCGGGAAAGCATGGCTGGCTATAATCCGGCGGGTTGCACGAGGACGTCATTCTAGGGTCTGTTCCCATTCGGCCACCGGTCGCAAGTCACACGGGTCGCGAGTCAGGGAAATAATTGTATCTCTCAAGGATACAATCATCGAACATCGACTCAGACCAAAAATGCGATCCCGCTCCCTGTCTGACGCATAGATTCATGACTTTCCATGACGCCTCACATTGTAGCCCACAGGGAACCAATACACCGGCCTGGCCCATGCGTATCCTATTGATCAAAACATCCTCCCTCGGCGACGTCGTCCATAACCTGCCCCTGGTCACCGACCTGGCGCGGCGGCGGCCGGACGCGCGGATCGACTGGATGGTGGAGGAAGGTTTCGTGGACATCCCGCGGCTCCACCCGGCGGTGCGGCGGGTGATTCCGGTGGCGCTGCGGCGCTGGCGCGGGCAATTGTTGCGCCGTGACACCTGGCGCGAAATCGCCGCCTTCCGCGCGCTGTTGCGCGCCGAAGCCTACGACGTGGTGCTGGACAGCCAGGGGCTGATCAAGAGCGCGCTGCTGACCGCCCAGGCACGCCTCGCACCCGGCGGCACGCGCTGCGGCTATGGCCGGGAAGCCGCCCGCGAACCGCTGGCGGCACGCGCCTACGACCGGGGTTTCGGCATCCCCAGGAACGCCCACGCCGTGGAACGCAACCGCTGGCTGGCGGCCGCGGCTTTCGGCTACACCCCCGACCTGCCGCTCGACTACGGCATCGCCGCGCCGCCCCTGGCGGCCGATTGGCTGCCCGCCGCGCGCGCCTACGCGGTGCTGCTGACCGGCACCTCGCGCGCCGACAAGCTCTGGCCCGAGGCCCACTGGGTGGAACTGATGCGCGCCCTCGCTGGCGCCGGACTGCGCGCGGTGCTGCCGGCCGGCAGCGGCGAAGAGCGGCAGCGCGCGGCGCGCCTGGCCGCCGCGGTGCCCGGCGCGCTGGCCGCGCCGCCGCTGGCGGTGGCGCAACTGGCCGGCCTGTTCGCCGGCGCCGCCCTGGTGGTGGGGCTGGACACCGGCCTCACCCACCTCGCCGCCGCCCTCGACCGCCCCACCGTGGCGCTGTTCGCCGGTTCCGATCCGGAATTGACCGGGGTCCATGCCGGCCCCCGCGCCGTCAACCTCGGCCGCCCCGGCGCCGCACCGACCCCGGCCGAGGCCATCGAGGCCGCCCGGCGCCTGTTGACGCCCGTCACGGCATGACGCGCCGCCTCTACACCTGCGCCGTCTTCCTGCTGCTGCCCTGGGCCCTGCTGCACCTGTTGCTGCGCAGCCGGCGCCAGCCCGAATACCGCCGCCACTGGATGGAACGCTTCGGCTGCTACCGTCATGCGCCGGAGCCGGCCCGCGCCGCCGGGCAACCGCCCGTGGTCCCTGTCAGCGGAGAGGAGACGGAGGAAAGGACGCCGCGCCGCATGGCCGCCCAAAGGCGCGGCAGCGTATCGACCGGAGGCCACGCCAGTGGCCGAACCGCCGTCACCCCCTCCCCCGGGGAGGGGGTCGGGGGGAGGGCTTCCCAGTTCCCCACGGGGTTCGCCCCGCGAACCCCCTCCCCCGGGGAGGGGGCCGGGGGGAGGGCTCATGGGCAGACTCCACTGATCTGGCTCCACGCCGTCTCCGTCGGCGAGACCCGCGCCGCCCAGCCGCTGGTGGCGGCCCTGCGCCAGCGCTATCCCGGCCACCGCATCCTCATCAGCCACATGACGCCCACGGGCCGCCAGACCGGCGAGGAACTGTTCGGCGACGGCATCGAACGCTGCTACCTGCCCTACGACACCCCCGGCGCCGTGGCCCGCTTCCTGGATTGCTGGGCGCCCCGCTTCGGCCTGGTGATGGAAACCGAGCTGTGGCCCAACCTGATCGCCGCCTGCCGGGATCGGGGCATCCCCCTCGTGCTGGCCAACGGGCGGCTTTCCGCCCGCTCGGCGCGGCGCTACGCCCGCCTGCCGGGGCTGGTGGCCGGGGCGCTCCGCGATCTGGCCGGCGTCGCCGTCCAGACCGAGGCCGAGGCCGACCGTTTCCGCGCCCTGGGCGCCGCCGACGTGACCGTGCTGGGCAATGTGAAGTTCGACATCACGCCGCCGCCCGAGCGCCTGGCCTTGGGCCAGGACTTCCGCCGCCGCATCGGCTCCCGCCCCGTGTTCCTCTGCGCCAGTACCCGGGAGGGCGAAGAAGCCCTGATCCTGGCGGCCTGGCGCACGACACCCCGCACAGACAATGCCCTGCTGGTGCTGGTGCCGCGCCACCCGCAACGGTTTGATGAAGCGGCGGCCTTGGCGGGCAGCCAGGGCTTTCGCGTCCAGCGCCGCAGCGACGATGCCGCCGTGGCGCCGGACACCGACGTCTGGATCGGCGACAGCCTGGGCGAAATGTTCGCCTACTACGCCGCCTGCGACGTCGCCTTCGTCGGCGGCAGCCTGCTCGACTTCGGCTGCCAGAACCTGATCGAGGCCTGCGCCGTGGGCAAGCCCGTGCTGATCGGCCCGTCCACCCATAACTTCGCCGAGGCCGCCGCCAACGCCCTTGCCACCGGCGCGGCGCGGCAGGTGGCGGACGCGGAAGGCTTGGTGGCCGCCGCGTCTGCGCTGCTCAAGGACGAATCCGACCGCGCGGCCATGGGCGCCGCCGGCAGCCGCTTCGCCGCCACCCATCGCGGCGCGACGGCGCGGACGCTGGCATGGGTGGACGAGGTGTTGGCGCGGGGGAAGTAAACCGCTGGCCGAAGCACTCGCAAAGCGAGCCAATAGAACCTGAAAACCGGACTGCAAGCCACAGAGATCACAGAGAAAAACCATGGATTGCCAACGCTGGATCGCTCACCCGCACGGTGATGCGGCCAACCGGGGTTTTAAGGATGAATCCGTTTGGCTTGATTTTGCATTAAGACGCAATTATAAATCTATATTTATTGCTATATAATGCAATAAATTGGGTTGACACATTGCATCAAAGCGCAAAATAATGGGATCGAACTTCACCGAACTCAAGCTCCGCCAACTCGACGCCATGCTCAGCCGCTGGCGCGCCGCCGATTTACCGCCGCGTCCCCCATCGGGTTGGCTGAAAGCCATTCGAGAGGCCCTGGGCATGACCGCAACCCATCTGGCCCACAAACTCGGCGTGTCCACTTCCACCGTCACGCGCCTCGAAACCTCCGAAGCCGACGATGCCATCAGTCTCGGCACCCTGCGTCGCGCCGCCGAGGCGCTGGGCTGCGAGCTGCAATACGCGCTGGTACCGAAAAAAACGCTGGCCGATACGCTGGAAGCGCGCGCCGCCGCCCTGGCCCATGAGCAGATGGCGGCCGTCAGCCACACCATGGCGCTGGAAGCGCAAGCCACTTCGCCGGACGCCGTCGAGGCGCAAACCCGCGCCCTGGCCGAAAGTCTGCTCAAGGGTTCGCGGCGCGCGCTGTGGCGGGAAAGTTGAGACCGATGGCCGCCAACCCTCCCGTCAATCTTGACTACCCGCCCGGCGCCACACCGCTTGATGCCGACGAACTGGCCAGCCTGATCCCGGACCACCTCGCCACCCAGGCCGAGCTCAACGAGTGGGAACAGCTCAACATCGTCGAGGGCGACAAATGGGCACGCAGACAGCGCAAGGAAATCCTCACTGAGACCTTCCTGCGCCAACTCCATGAACGGATGTTTGGCGAAACCTGGCGCTGGGCCGGAGATTTCCGCAAATCCGACAAGAACATCGGTGTCGATTGGCTCTACATCGGCGTCGAGCTCCGAAAGTTGCTCGATGACGTGCGCTACCAGGTCGAGCACGGCAGCTTTCCGGCGGATGAAATCGCCGTCCGCTTCCATCATCGCCTGGTTGCCATCCACCCATTTGCCAACGGCAATGGGCGCCATGCCCGGATGATGGCCGACTTGCTCGTTGAGCGCCTGGGCAAGCCGCGCTTCAGTTGGGGCAGTCACAACCTGGCGGATGCCAGCGACACCCGGCGCAATTACATCGCCGCCCTGCGAGCCGCCGACACCCGCGACATTGCGCCACTGCTCGCCTTTGCGCGGAGCTGATCAAGCCAGAACCTCATCGAAGCCTGCGCCGTGGGTACGCTCGTGCTGACCGGTTTTCCCTTCTACAACCTATCCGAGGCCGCTGCCCATCGCGGGGCGACGGCGCGGACGCTGGCATGGGTGGAAACGGTGTTGGTACGGGGGAAGTGATCTTCCTTATCCTCTTCCCGCTGATCGCACTCCGTGTAGAGTATCGGCATGGCGCCCACTGTTCTTCGCGAAGGCCAATCAGTTATCGAAACCCACCTTGCATTGATCTTTCGGTCCAGTCCATTCGCGACCCTGAAAACTTTCCTCTGGTTGCCAGCACCGCGGACTAACTTTCACTCCAGCAAGGCGTTGATCGCCGCCAGGTCTGCCTCGGCCAGGGTGCCGGCGGCGGCCTTCAGGCGCAGTTGCGCGACCAGGGTGTCGAGGCGGGCCTTCACCAGGCGCTGGCGGGTGTCGTAGAACTGGCTCTGGGCGTTGAGCACGTCGATGTTGGTGCGCACCCCCACCTCGAAACCCAGCTTGTTCGAGTCCAGGGCGGACTGGGAGGACTTCAGCGCCGCTTCCAGGGCGTTCACCTGGGACAGCCCCGCGCTCACGCCCAGATAGGCCTGGCGGGCCTGGAGCGCGGCGCCGCGGCGGGCGTTGTCGAGGTCGGACTGGGCCTTGTTCTTCAGGGCCACGGCCTGGTCCACCGCCGACGACACGGCGCCGCCGGCGTAGAGCGGTAGGGTCAGTTGCACGCCGACGGTGGTGGTGGTGGTGTCGTAGCCGGGGCCGACGCTGCCGGACAGGAAGGCGCCGGTCTGGGAGCTGCGGCCGCGGTTCGCCACCAGGTCCAGCGCGGGCAGGTGGCCGGCGCGCTGGCGGGAGATTTCCTGTTCGCTGATGCCCAACTGGGCCTGGGCCGCCGCAACCCCCGGATAACCCTGCTCGGCGCCTTCCGCCCACTTGTCGATGTTCTCCGGCTGCGGCGCCGCCAGCGGCGTGCCGGAGCGCAGGTTCTTCAGGCTCGCGTAGGTCTTGCCGGTCAGCAGCCGCAGCTGCTGGCGACGCACCACCTGGTCGTTGCGGGCGACGATTTCCTGGGCGTTGGCCAGATCGTAGCGGGCCTGGGCGTCATGGACCTCGACCACGGTCTTGGTGCCGACTTCGAAGGAGCGCTTGGCCTCTTCGAGCTGCTCGCCGATCGCCTTCTTGTTGGCTTCGGCGGCGGACAGCGCATCCTCGCTCTGCAACACGTCGAAGTAGGCCTGGGCGGCGCGCAGGATCAGGTCCTGCCGGGCCAGGCCGAACTGGGCCTCGGCCTGGGCGACCCGGTACTGGGCCTGGGTGTAGCCGGCCCAGCGGTCCCAGCGGAACAGCGGCTGGCTGAGGCTGACGCTCCAGCCGCTGGTGTGGTAGTTGGTCTTGATGTCCTGGGGTGCGGGGATCGCGGAATGGCGGTGGTAATCCAGGTCGGTGCGGCCGTTGTTGGCGGTCGCCGCGATGCTGGGCAGGAGGCCCGCCCGGCCCTGGGTCAGCGCTTCCCGGCCCGCGTCGAGGCCGGCCCGCGCGGAGGCGAACTGCGCGTCGTAGGCCGCGGCGTCGCGGTAGACGGCCAGCAGGTCCTCGCTTTGGGCGGCGTTCGCGGCGAGGCTGAGGACAAGCAGCAAGGGGCGGGCGTTTTTCATCATGGATTCCGTCAGTAGGTGGGCATGGCCGGATCGACCGTCTGCGCCCAGGCGGCGACGCCGCCGTGGAGATTGTGGAGGCGGGAGAAACCCTGCTGCTCGAGGAACATCGCCACCTGGAAGCTGCGCGCGCCGTGGTGGCAGATCGCCACGATCTCGGCTTCGGGGTCGAGTTCCGCCACCCGCAGCGGCACCGTGCGCATCGGCATCGAGCGGGAACCCTCGATGCGACATTTCTCGAATTCCCAGGGTTCACGCACATCCAGCAGCACGGGCTGCTCGCGGGCCGGATCGGCCAGCCACTGCGCCAGGTGGATCGGGGAGATCTGCTGCATGGGCCGCCTGCGCCGGTATCAGAACTGGAACGCCGGTTTCGCGACGGCGCCGGCCAGGGGCGGCGCCACGGTCTCCAGCAGGGGTTCGGTGGAAAAACTGTCGGCGCCGGTCCGGGTGATCAGCCGCGCCTGCATCACGGCGCCCCTGCCGACGATCGCGAACAGGCGGCCGCCCGGACTCAACTGCTCCAGCAGCGCACGCGGCACTTCGGCCACGGAGCCCGAGAGCATGATCGCATCGTAGGGGCCGCAGCCGGGCAGGCCGGCCAGACCGTCGCCCTGCTCCACCGTGACGTTGGCGACGCCGGCCCGTTGCAGATTGGCGCGGGCGCCGGCGGCCAGTTCGGCATTGCACTCGACGCTCCACACATGGTCGGCGACCACCGCCAGCAGGGCGGCCATGTAGCCGGAACCGGCGCCCACTTCCAGCACCTTGTCGTGCTTTTTCAATTGCAGGGCCTGCAGGGCGTGGCCCTCGATCGCCGGCGTCAGCATCACAGCGCCATGGCCCAGCGGAATCTCGGCCTCGGCATAGGCGAAATTGCGATAGGCGGCGGGCACGAAATCCTCGCGCCGCAGTTCGGACAGGGTCTCCAGCACCTCCGGGTCGAGCACCTCCCAGGGGCGGACCTGTTGTTCAATCATGTTGAATCGGGCTTGTTCCAGGTTCATGACGACTCCGATTTTTACATAAGTATATTCTAATATACAGGCGGGACGGGCTGCGCTCCAGAGCGTATTTTAGTCTTCCCGGCCGACCCGGAACCACGCCGCGTACAGCGCGGGGAGGAACAGGCAGGTGAGCGCCGTGGCGGCGAAGAGGCCGCCCATCAGGGCGACGGCCATCGGACCCCAGAACAACTGCCGGGTGAGCGGCAGCATCGCCAGGATGGCGGCGACGGCGGTCAGCGCGATGGGGCGGAAGCGCCGCACCGTGGCACCGACGATGGCGTCGTGGCGGCTCTTGCCTTCACGCTCGTCGCGCTGGATCTGGTCCACCAGGATCAGCGCGTTGCGGATGATCATGCCGGTCAGGGCGATCACGCCCAGGTTGGCGACGAAGCCGAAGGGCGCCTGGAACAGCAGCAGGCTGGCGGTGACGCCGATCATGCCCAGCGGCGCGGTGAGGATCACCAGAAAGGAAAGGCCGAGGCTCTGGGTTTGGATCATCACCAGGGAGAAGATCACCAAGGCGGCGATCGGCAGCACGGCGGACAGGGATTTTTCCATCTTGGCCGACTCGTTGATCACGCCGCCGACATCGATCCGGTAGCCGGGCGGCAGTGTGGCGCGCAGATCGTCGAACTGGGGATTGAGCAGATTCGAGGCGGTGGGCCCTTCCATGCGCTCGTCGGCGACGTCGGCGCGCACCGCGATGGTGGGCAGGCGGTCGCGGCGGCCGATCACCGCCTCCTCGAGCGTGGGCACCAGGCGCGCCACCTGGGCCAGGGGCACGTGGCGGCCGTCGCGGGTCAGCAGATCCAGCGCCGGCAGGCGGTCCAGGGAATTGCGCTCCGCCTCGGGCGCGCGCCAGACCACGTCGATCAGCCGGTCGTCCTCGCGCAGGCGGGTGATCACGGCGCCCTGCAGCCAGCCCTGGAGCGTCTGCGCCACGTCCTGGCTGGAGATGCCCAGCGCCTGCGCCCGGTTCTGGTCCACCTCGACGCGGAAGCTCTTGGCCTTTTCGTTCCAGTCGAAATTGACGTCCCGCACCAGGCCGCTGGCGCGCATTTTCGCGGCCAGGCGTTCGGCGATGCGGCGCACCTCGTCCACCTCCTCGCCGGACACGGAAAACTGCACCGGATAACCCACCGACGGGCCGGCGGCCAGGCGGTTGATGCGGACGCGGATGTGGCTGAAACCGCCATCGGCCGCGGCGACGCGCGCCTGCAGGCGGCGCATCAACGCTTCGCGCTGTTCCGGGCTGCGCGCGGTGATCACCATCTGGGCGTAGGCGCTGCTGGGCAACTGCTGTTCCAGCGTCAGCACGAAGCGCGGCGCCCCCACCCCGACATAGGACGCGACGCGGTCCACGGCCGGGTCGTCGGCCACCAGTTTTTCGAGCTTCGCCACTTCGGCCTCGGTGGCCTGCAGCGACGAGCCCTGGGGCAGATAGAAATGCACCAGCAGCTCCAGCCGCGACGAGGCGGGGAAGAAATTCCGCTGCACCAGGGAGAAGGCGGCCATGGCGACGGCGAAGGCGGCCACGGTGGCGAGGATCACCCACCAGCGGCGCCGCACGCACCAGGAGACCACGCGGTGCAGGCGCCGGTAGAAGGGCGTGTCGTAGATGTCCTCGCCGTGCGCCTGGGCGCGGGCGCGTAGCTTCTCCGGGTCGAGCAGGCGATAGCCCAGGTAGGGCGTGAACACCACCGCGACGATCCAGGACATCAGCAGGGCCGCGGTCACCACCACGAACATCGAGCCGGCGTATTCCGACACGTTGGAGTTGGCGAGAAAGATCGGCAGGAAGCCACCAGCCGTCACCAGGGTGCCGGAAAGCATCGGGAAGGCGGTATTGGTGTAGGCGAAGGTGGCCGCCTTGAAACGGTCCAGGCCCTGTTCCATTTTCACCACCATCATCTCGACGGCGATGATCGCGTCGTCGACGAGCAGGCCCAGGGCGATGATCAGGGAGCCGAACGAGATGCGGTGCAGGGTGACGTCGAAATACTGCATCAGCATCAGGGTACCGCCCAGCACCAGCGGAATCGACAGCGCCACCACCAGGCCGGTGCGCCAGCCCAGGCTGAAGAAGGACACCGCCAGAACCACCAGGATCGCCTCCAACAGGGACTGGATGAACAGGCTCACCGAGTTCTTGACGATGTCGGCCTGGTTGGCGACTTCGCGCACCTCGATGCCGCGCGGCAGCATCGCCTCCAGCGTCTTCATCTGGCGGGCGATGTCGGCGCCCAACGTCACCACGTTGGCGCCCTCGGTCATCACCACGGCGATGCCGATGGCGGGCTTGCCGCCGATGCGCATCCGCGGCTCGCCTGGCTCGGCCAGGCCGCGCCGCACCGTGGCGATGTCACCCAGGCGGAACTGGCGTCCGCCGATGGCGAGGGGACTGTCCCGCACCTCCTCCACGCTCGTCAGGGCGCCGCCGACATCGAGGCGGACGCGGTCGGCGGCGGTATCCACGAAACCGGCCGGGGCGACGGCGTTGCGCCGCACCAAAGCCTGGGAGATCTGGCCGGTGGAGATTCCCAGCGCGGCGAGCCGGCTGGCCGACGCCTCGACGTAGATCTTTTCCGAGCGCACGCCGATCAGATGCACCTTCTTCACCGCCGACACGCGCTTCAGTTCGCGGGCCAGCCGGTCGGCATGGTGCTGCAACTGCGCCAGATCGAAACCCTCGCCGGTGAGGGCGTAGATCAGCACGTCGGTGTTGTCGAACTCGTCGTTGGGGAAGGGCCCGATCACCCCCTCGGGCAGGCTGGGCTTGAGATCGTCCAGCTTCTGCCGCACCCGGGTCCACATCGCCGCCACGTCCTTGGTCGGCACGCTGCCGCTGAGCTGGAAGATGATCTGCGATTCGCCGGGCCGCGACATGGAGTTGATCTCCTCCACGTAGGACACTTCCTGCAGGGCCTGTTCGATGCGATTGGTGACCTGCTGCTCCATCTCGCGCGCGGTGGAGCCCGGCCAGTAGGTCTGGATCGCGATCACCTTGAGGGAGAACACCGGGTCCTCGTCGCGCCCCATGGTGAGGTAGGAGATGACGCCGCCGATGAGCAGCACGGCCATCAGGTACAGCACCATCTGCGGATGGCGCAGCGCCCAGGCGGACAGGTTCGGAGTCCTCATCGCCGGCCGTTCAGAATCTTCTATCGGCGTAGCGCAGCTTCTCCCCGGCGTGAATCTTGTACACGCCTGCCGCCACCACCCGCTCACCCGCCGTCAGGCCGGCACCGACCCAGGCCGCATCGTCGCTCCAGCGCAGCACCTGGACCGGACGCAGACTCACGGCGCCGTCGGCCGCGACGACCCACACCGCCACGCCGCTCTTGCCGGGTTCCTGCTGGAAGATCGCCGTATGCGGCAGGCGCAGCCCGCCATCCTGTGGCTGGTCCAGGCTCACCGTCGCCGTCATGCCCAGACCCACGGCGCCATCGCCGTCGAGCAGGGTCGCCCGGGCGTCGTAGCTGCGCGTGGCGGCGTCCGCCGTGCCGGCGATCTCGCGGATCCGGCCCCGATAGACGCGGCCGGGCACGGCCCAGAGCGTCACCTGGACGGCATCGCCGGGATGCAGGCGGGTCCGCTCGGACTCCGGGATCTGGAAGGCGACTTCGCGCTCGCCCTGCGGCGCCAGGCGCAATACCGGCTGGCCGGGCGCCAGTACCTGGCCGGGTTCCGCCAGCACCGCCGCGACCACGCCGGCGCTGTCGGCCTTCAGGGTGGCGTAGGCGTGCTGGTTGCGCGCCAGGGTCGCCTGCGCCTGCGCCAGGCGGAAGGCGACTTCCTTCGCCTCCAGCGCGGCGGGACTGACGAAATTGCGTTCCCGCAGCTCGCGGAAACGCTTCAAATCGGCCGCCGCCAGATCGCGCTGGGCCTCGGCCTGGGCCAGCTGCTGCGCCGCGTCGGCCTCGTCCAGGCGAGCCAGCGGCTGGCCGGCGCGGACCTGGGCGCCGGCATCCACCAGGCGGGCCAGCAGCTTGCCGCCGACACGGAAAGACAACACGGCCTCATGGCGTGCCCGCACCTCGCCGGCGTAATCGCGCCGGCTCGCCGCCGCGCCGCCACCGACCACCACGGTTTCCACCGCGCGCGCCACTTCCGGCGCCGGCACCGACTTGCCGCAGGCCGCGAGCAGGACGCACAACAGGGGGATCAGCCAGGGCCGCATGGGGAGTCGTCGGGCAAGAAGGTCAGCGCGGCGGGGCCAGCAGGCCGCCGTCGAACAGGAGGGAGAGGAAAGCGCTCAGATAGCTTTCCCTGTCCTGCTCCAGGGCGCTGAGGCTGCCCAGGGAATACTGCCAGATGGAGAGCATGAGCAGGGGCGCGATCAGCACGTCGGTGGTGCTTTCCAGGTCCACCGGGCGGAATTCGCCGGAGGCGATGCCCCGGGCCACGATGCCGCGCAGGAGCTCCCGCGCCCGGGCCGTGACCTTGTCGTGGTAGTAGCGGGCCACCTCGGGGAAATTGCCGGCCTCGGCCACCATGAGCTTGAGGATGCCGACGGAAGCATGCTGGGAGGAATCCTGCCACCACGCCCTGAGCAAGCGCGCCAGGGATTCCCGGGCCGACTCCTGGTGCTGGGCCAGCATCTGCTCGACGTTTTCCATGCCCCGCAGCACATCCTCCTGGATCACGGCCTTGAAAAGGGCTTCCTTGTTGTCGAAGTAGAGGTACAGGGTTCCCTTGGAAACGCCGGCGCGCGCCGCCACGTCGTCCAGGCGGGTGGCGGCGTAGCCCTTTTCCACGAACAGGGTCAGGGCGGCGGCGGCCAGTTCGCCCGGCCGCGCTTCCTTGCGGCGTTGACGGGGACGGGGCGATGGGGTGGGTCGGGTAACCATGCGACGAATTATAACCGAACGGTCAGTAAGGGCGTTTTTTATTTGGTTACAAAGGGTTGTCTGCTGCGAGATGGTCCGCGACGAATGCCGCGAAGCGCGGCGGCAGGGGCGCGTTTTCCAGGCTGCGCTGGGTGAACAGGAAGCGGCCGTCGCAGACGAAGCCCAGTTCCGCCCAATCCACCTGGTTCAGGAGCCGCGCCAGATGCGCGACGTCCGCCTCGGCGCGATGCGGGAAGAGGCCCAGCACGGCGCCGTCGAAATGGGGACTGGGGTGGGTGAAAAAGGGCGCCGCGTTGCGGGTCTTGTGATTGACGTAGATCCGCGGCGCGGCCGAGGCCGGGTGGCGCCGCCCCCACTGCCACCAGTTGCTTTCGTCGAACTTGCGCACACGCCGCGCCAGCAGGGTTTCCTTGAAGGGCTCCAGGTAGGACAGGGACTGGTCGTAGATCATGCGCCGGGTGCGTCCGGTGCGGGCGGTGTGGGAACAGACGAAGTCCGCGTTGCCCAGGGTGTCGTGGGCGAAGATCCGGTCGGCGCCGGAGACCGCCCCCACCTTGACGCTGAACACGCCGGACAGCGGCACGCCGTAACTGCCGCGGGTGAACAGCAGCTGGCCCTGGGCCAGCACCATGCGGCGGCCGTCGCGGGTGCGGTGCGCGGCGTCGCCCTTCTCGAAGCGCCAGATCGCGCAGTTCGGCGTCGCGCCGGCGAAGACGCGGGCATCGCCCAGTTCCTCGAAGTCGGTGATCGTGCCCTGCTCGAACAGCCAGGCGTTGAGCCGCGCCGCGCCGGTGGCCTTGAGAAAGTCGCGCGGCGTGATGAAGATCAGTTCGCCGCCGGGGTTCAGGTGGCGCACGCATTTCTCGATGAAATGCAGATACAGGTTGGCGTGGCCGTCCAAAAGCGGCGAGTCCAGGCGACCGCGGGTTTCCGCCAGGATGTCGCGCGCCTTCACGTAGGGCGGATTGCCGATGATGGTGTCGAAGCGCTCCGCCGCCGGGTAGGCGAAGAAGTCCGCCACCAGCGCCTGGGACGGCGCCTGCCGGGCGTCCTGCTCGATCGCCACGCAGCCGGGCAGCCGCGACGAGAAGGCGCCGTCGCCGCAGGACGGCTCCAGCACCCGGCCCCGGTTTCGGATCAGGCCGAGCATGCGCAGGACGATGGCCGGCGGCGTGAACACCTGGCCGCGGCGGTCGATATCCAGAACAGGGGGCATGGCAGCGAAAGCGGTAGAATCGCGTGTTTTTCCGGCATCCACCGGAGCAATTCAGCGAGGAAGGCAACAGATGCTGGTCGCGTCAAATATTACCATGCAGTTCGGGGCCAAGCCCCTGTTCGACAATGTCTCCGTCAAGTTCGGCGAAGGCAACCGCTACGGCCTGATCGGCGCCAACGGCGCGGGCAAATCCACCTTCATGAAGATCCTCGCCGGCGTGCTGGAACCCTCGGCGGGCAACGTCTCGATCGATCCGGGCGAGCGCATGGCCTTCCTGCGCCAGGACCAGTTCGGCTACGAGGACATGCGGGTGCTGGACGTGGTGATGATGGGCCACGCCGAGATGTGGGCGGTGATGCAGGAGAAGGATGCGATCTACGCCAACCCCGAGGCCAGCGAAGAGGACTACATGCACGCCGCCGAACTGGAGGGCAAGTTCGCCGAGTACGACGGCTACACCGCCGAATCGCGCGCCGGCGAGCTGCTGCTGGGCGTGGGCATCCCCACCGAGCAGCACAACGGCCCGATGCGCGAGGTGGCGCCGGGCTGGAAGCTGCGGGTGCTGCTGTGCCAGGCGCTGTTCGCCAACCCCGAGATCCTGCTGCTGGACGAGCCCACCAACAACCTCGACATCAACACCATCCGCTGGCTGGAGGATGTGCTGAATCAGCGCGAGTCCACCATGATCATCATCTCCCACGACCGCCACTTCCTGAACCAGGTGTGCACCCACATGGCCGACCTGGATTACGGCACGATCAAGGTCTACGGCGGCAACTACGACGACTTCATGGAAGCCAGCACCCAGGCCCGGGAACGCCAGCAGGCGGCCAACGCCCGGGCCAAGGAGCGGGTGGCCGATCTGCAGGATTTCGTGCGCCGCTTTTCCGCCAACAAGTCCAAGGCGCGCCAGGCCACCAGCCGCCTGAAGCTGATCGAGAAAATCAAACCCGAGGACGTGAAGCCCTCCAGCCGCCAGTACCCCTGGATCCGCTTCGAGTACGACGACAAGGACAAGCTCCACCGCCTGGCCGTGGAACTGGACAACGTCAGCTTCGGCTACGACCCCAAGCAGCCCGTGATCAAGGGTTTCTCCACCGCCATCGAGGCCGGCGACAAGGTCGCCATCATCGGCGAGAACGGCGTCGGCAAGACCACCCTGCTGCGCCTCCTGGCCGGCGAGGCGCTGGGGGGCCTCGCGCCCGACTTCGGCAGCATCAAATGGGCCGAGAAGGCCAAGCCCGGCTACTTCGCCCAGGACCACGCCGACGACTTCGCCAGCGGCGAGAGCCTCACCGACTGGATCGTGCAATGGGTGCGCGAAGGCGGCTACGACGGCAACGACGTCGAGACCCTGATCCGCGGCACCCTCGGCCGGCTGCTGTTCTCCGGCGACGAGGTGAGGAAGTCGGTGAAGGTGATCTCCGGCGGCGAGCAGGGCCGCATGCTGTTCGGCAAGCTGATGCTCCTGCGCCGCAACGTGCTGTTGCTGGACGAGCCCACCAACCACCTGGACATGGAATCCATCGAGTCGTTGAACACGGCCCTGGACAAGTTCCCCGGCACCCTGATCTTCGTTTCCCACGACCGGGAATTCGTCTCCTCGCTCGCCACCCGCATCATCGACATCCGGCAGGATCGCAGCATCGTCGATTACCGCGGCACCTACGAGGAGTATCTGGCCAGCCAGGGCATCGAGTGATGAAGTCCCGGCTCGCCGTCCGGATCCTCCGCGCATTCGGCTGGCGCGTCGTCTTCCCGCCGCCGCCGCCCAAGGCGGTGGTGGTGCTCTACCCCCACACCTCCAACTGGGATTTCATCATCGGCATCCTGACCCGTGCCGCCATCGATCTGCCCGCCCACTGGGGCGGCAAGGACACCCTGTTTCGCGGCCCCCTGGGGCCCCTCTTCCGCGCCCTGGGCGGCATCCCGGTGAACCGGCGCGAACGCACCGGCTTCGTCACGCAGATGGCCGCGGCCTTCGACACCCAGGACCGCTTCTATCTGGTGCTGGCCCCCGAAGGCACCCGCAGCCTCACGCCGGGCTGGAAGAGCGGCTTCTACCGCATCGCCCTCGAAGCCGGCGTCCCCCTGGCCCTGGCCTTCATCGACTACGCCCGGCGGGAAGCGGGCATCGCCGAGTACCTCACCCTCAGCGGCGACGAGGCCGCCGACATGGCCCACATCGCCGCCAGCCTGCAGGGCCGGCGCGGCCGGCGTCCGGAACTGGCTTCGCCGGTGAGGCTGCTGTGATCCAGCTGCGCAATCTCGGCTTCGGCCGCGGCGGCGAGCTCCTGGTCGAAGGCGCCTCGCTGCAGGTCCATCCGGGCTGGCGCGTCGGCCTCACCGGCGCCAACGGCTGCGGCAAATCCTCCTTCCTCGCCCTGCTGCGGGGCCAGCTCCACGCCGACCGGGGCGACCTGGAAATGCCGCGGTCCTGGGTGGTGGGGCACGTGGCCCAGGACACACCCGCGCTGCCAGATGCCGCGCTGGACTTCGTGATCGGCGGCGACGAGGAATACGCCGCCATCGCCGCCGAGCTGGCGGCGATGGATGCCGCCCACCATGCCGACGGCGAGCGCATCGCCACCCTCCACGGCCGCCTGCAGGAAATCGACGGCTACGGCGCCCGCGCCCGCGCCGCGGCCCTGCTCCATGGCCTGGGCTTCGCCGACGCCGATCTCGCCCGCCCGGTGGCGGAATTCTCCGGCGGCTGGCGGGTGCGCCTGAACCTGGCGCGGGCGCTGATGTGCCGTTCCGACCTGTTGCTGCTGGACGAGCCCACCAACCACCTCGATCTCGACGCCGTGCTCTGGCTGGAGGACTGGCTGCGCCGCTATCCCGGCACCCTGATCCTGATCTCGCACGACCGCGACTTCCTCGACGCGGTGGTGGAGCGGGTGCTGCACGTGGAGCAGCGGCGCATGACGCTCTACGCCGGCAACTACTCCGCCTTCGAGCGCACCCGCGCCGAGCGCCTGGCGGGGCAGCAGGCCAGCTTCGACAAGCAGCAGCGCCAGATCGCCCACCTGCACAGCTACATCGACCGCTTCCGCGCCAAGGCCACCAAGGCGCGCCAGGCGCAGAGCCGCCTGAAGGCGCTGGACCGGATGGAGCTGATCGCCGCCGCCCACGTCGATGCCCCCTTCAGCTTCGGCTTCCTGGAGCCGGCCGGCATGTCCGATCCGCTGCTGCAACTGGAAGCCGCCGACATCGGCTACGCCGCCGCGCCGCTCTTGCGGCGGATCACCCTCGGGCTGCGTCCCGGCATGCGCCTGGGCCTCCTGGGCCGCAACGGCGCCGGCAAATCCACCCTGGTCAAATGCCTCGCCGGCCTCTTGCCGCCCCTGGCCGGCAAACGCCTCGAAGGCCGCCACCTGGCCATCGGCTACTTCGCCCAGCACCAGCTGGAGCAACTGCGCCCCGACGAATCGCCGCTGCAACATCTGCTGCGCCTGGAACCGCAAAGCCGCGAGCAGGACCTGCGCGACTATCTGGGCGGCTTCGATTTCCGCGGCGACATGGCCACCGAGCCCTGCGGCCGCTTCTCCGGCGGCGAAAAAACGCGGCTCGCCCTGGCGCTCCTGATCCGCCAGCGGCCCAACCTGCTGCTGCTGGACGAACCCACCAACCACCTCGATCTGGAAATGCGCGAGGCCCTGACCCTGGCGCTGCAGGAGACCGAGGCCGCCGTGGTGCTGGTCTCCCACGACCGCCATCTGCTGCGCACCACCTGCGACGAGCTGTGGCGGGTGCACGACGGCGTGGCCGAGCCCTTCGACGGCGACCTCGACGACTACGCCCGCTGGCTGGAGAAGCTGCGCAATGAAGCCGTCACGACCGCCATGGCCGGCACCGACAGCGCGGACAGGACCGCCCGCAAGGAAGCGCGGATGGAGAGCGCCGCCCAACGCCAGGCCCTGCTCGCACAACGCCGCCCCCTGGCGAAGGAGGCGGAGAAACTGGAAAAGCAGCTGGCCGGCTGGCAAGGCGAAAAAACCCTGCTCGACGCGCGCCTGGCCGACCCCGGCCTCTACAGCGGTCCCGACCGCACCCTGATGGAATCCCTGCTCAAGCGCCAGGCGGAGCTCGCCGCCGGCATCGAGGCGGCCGAACTGCGCTGGCTGGAAGTGCAGGCTTCACTGGAAACCCTGCCGGCGGTGGATTGAGGGCGGTCCGCGCTGCGCATCAGGCGCTCCGGACGCTCCGGACACTCAAGCGCCGTCGCTGCGCGCTTGTACCACCAGCTGGTTGATGAAGCTCACCACGGTTTCACCCCGCTGGTTGAAGAGTTCCACGTCCAGCCCCAGTACGCCACGGTCCGGGCGTTTGCTGGAGCGCCGCCGTTCTCCCAGCGTCAATCGCACCCGCAGCCGATCGCCGAGCAGGCCCGGGCGATGAAAGCGCACCTGATCCCACCCGCCCGCCGCGATGACCGCGAATTTCGGCATCGGCGCCGTGTGGCTGAGCCGGATGGCAATGCTCAACAACTGCGCGCCGGCGGCCGACAGCCTGCCGGCGGGCGTCTTGGCCGCCGCGGCCTCGTCCAGATGGATGGGGAACGGATCCCATTGCCGGGCGAACGCCTTGATGTCCTCCGCCGTCAGCTCGAACATCTCCTGCGACAGCCAACTTCCGTCTTGGGCGATGTCTTCGAAATACACCATATATCCTCCGCTGGAATGGAAATTTAGGCTCGCCTCCTTCGCCCCCTCGGGGGGGCGAGTCGGCTCGCTGCGCTCGATGTTACGGGGAACTTCGTGGCAAAAGTGTGCCGTTTGCACCTCCGGCGCGGGCCGCACTTCCTTGGGGCGGGCCGTGTCGCCGTGGTTATCTACTTTCTCAAGATTGAACGATCAGGCATGCCTCGCCTTTATCATCGCGGTTTCACCACGTCACCAAGGTCATCATGAATACGTCCCCGTCTTCCTCCGCGCACGATGCCAACGCTGTCCTGGGTACCTGGAACCTCGTCGCCTTCGAGGTCGAAGCGCAGGCCACGGGCGAGCGCAGGCCGGCGTTCCCCAGCCCGAGCCGGGGCCGGCTGATCGTGCTGCCGGAGGGGATCATGATGGCCCTCATCACCCTGGCGCCTGGTCCGCTGCCCAAGACCGCCGCGGACCAGGCGGCGGCCTTCAACACGATGATCGCCTACTCGGGGCGCTATCGCATCGAGGGCGACCAGTTCATGACGGACGTCGATCTGGCCTGGCACGCCGGCTGGGTGGGCAGCCTGCAGTTGCGCACCTATCGCTTCGTCGGGGAACGACTGGAACTGATCTCGGCCTGGGCGCCCAACCCGGCGCAGCCGGAGCAGATGGGCCGGGGCATCCTCCTCTGGGAACGGGAGTCCTGAAGTCCCGGACCGCCGCCGCGCCGGCTCACGTGCCGCAGAAGGTGCGATAGGCGGCCGTCACTTCGGCGGGGGCCGGCTCGGTATAGGCGGCATCCTCGATCCGGGTCGTGAAGGGTCGTTGCAACACGTCCAGCAGGCGTTCGAAGGGGCCCAGGTCGCCGGATTCCACGGCGGCGGCAAGCGCCTCTTCCACCCGATGATTACGGGGAATCACCCAGGGATTGGCCCGGGCCATGGCCGCCAATAGCTCGGAGCCGCGCCGGGGTTGGCGCTGCCGCCAGCGTTCGTGCCATGCAGCGAATGCCGCATCGTCGGCGTCGTGGAGGTGGCGCTCCGTCTCGGCGACGCCGACGGCAAGGTCGTGAAGCGCACGAAAGGCATTGGTGAAATCCCGCTGCCGGGCGTGCAGCAGGGCGAGGAAATCCTCGGCCAGGGCACGGTCGTCCTCGGGCCGACCCGTGTCGTCCAGACCCAGCTTGGCGCGCATGATTTTCAGATGATGCGCCTCGAAGCGTTCGCTGAAGGCGCTCACCGCGGCCGACGCCTGTTCGACGGCGCGGTCGCTGTCGGCGTCGATCAGCGGCAACAGGGTTTCGGCCAGCCGCGCCAGGTTCCATTGGGCGATCGCGGGCTGGTTGCCATAGGCGTAGCGACCGTGGTGGTCGATGGAACTGAAGACGGCGGCGGGATCGTAGGCCTCCATGAAGGCGCAGGGACCGTAGTCGATGGTCTCGCCGGAGAGGGTCATGTTGTCGGTGTTCATCACGCCATGGATGAAACCGACACCGAGCCAGCGCGCCACCAGATGGGCCTGCCGCTCCACGGCGCCTTCGAGCAGGGCCAGGTAGGGCGCGGGATGTCCGGCGAGTTCCGGGTAATGGCGGGCGATGACGTAGTCGGCCAGGCGCTTCACGGCCTCCGGACCATGGTGGGCGGCGAAGTATTCGAAGGTGCCGACGCGCACGTGGCTCGCGGCCACGCGAGTCAGCACGGCGCCGGGCAGCGGCCGCTCCCGGCGCACCACGCCGCCGCTGGCCACCACGGCCAGGGCGCGGGTGGTGGGAATGCCCAGCGCGGACATGGCCTCGCCGATCAGGTATTCGCGCAGCGCCGGGCCCAGGGCGCACATGCCGTCGCCGTTGCGGGAAAAGGGGGTGCGGCCCGAGCCCTTGAAGGCGATGTCGCGGCGCCGGCCATGGCGGTCGATCACTTCGCCCAGCAGCAGGGCGCGGCCGTCGCCCAGTTGCGGCGAGAAACCGCCGAACTGATGGCCGGCGTAGGCCTGGGCCAGAGGTTCGGCGCCGCAGGGCACCGTGTTGCCGGCCAGCACGGCCAGGCCATCCGGCCCGGCCAGCGCCGCCGGGTCGGCCCCAAGTTCTTCCGCCAGGGGACGGTTCAGGCAGATCAAGGCGGGCCGAGGGGCGGGTGTCGGCTGCCAGCGCACGTAGAACCCTGCCAGATCGCGGGCATAGCTGTTGTCGAAAGTGAAGAATGCGGGAGAAGTCATCGGTGGTCGACGCGGGTTCGGACAGGTTCAGGCCATTTGGCCCATTTGACCCGAAGCTTATCGGGAAAGTGCCAACCCCATTGCGGCCAGGGGCAAAGGGTCCTTCTTTCCGCCCCTGAGATTCGATGAGGCGCGCTCGCGCGGTCGATCTCCTCTGGCGGGATGTTCAGGAGGCAGGGAATGAACTAGATGTCTAGTCCCGCCTGGTTATAAACACGTTTTTTGAACAATTCTGGTTTTTTCTGCTGCCATTCCTTGAGCGCCTGAATGGGAGAACGATGGTTGAGTGCGCGCTGCGGAATCTGCTGGTTGTAGGTTTTTACATAGCGCGCAAGCGTCGTCTCCAACTCAGCGGCTGAAGCAAATCGGGTCTGGCTCACCACCTCACTGATTCGGCCATTGAAACGCTCGACCATCCCGTTGGTCTGCGGGTGGCGTGGCGGGCACAGGCGGTGCTCGATGTTCAGCGCCGCGCAGCGTACATCAAAGACGTGGCGTCCTGTGGGCTCACGCTTTTTGCTTGTGAAGCGGTCGGTAAACTGGCTGCCGTTGTCCGTGAGCAGTTTGACGATCTTCATCGGTGCGGCGCGTTCCAGGCGGTTCAAAAAATCCACGCTGCTACGCTCGCTTTGATCGGCATAGATATGCATGAACACCCAGCGTGTGGCGCGATCGATAGCCACAAACAGGTAGCGCCGCTCTTTTTCGTCGGGCATCTGCGGTAAGTACTTGATATCCATGTGCAGGAAGCCTGGCTCGTAATCCTTGAAGGTTTTGACAGAGGGCTGGATTTCGCCTGCATCGGCCAGTGCCTCGGCTTGTTGTTGGCGCAGGTTGGCCACGCCATGGCGGCGCAAGCAGCGATCCAGTCCCGAGCGCGAGACTTCCGGATTGATGAATTCGCGCACCACAGCCACCAGGTCATCTAACGGCAGCAGCGTCAGGCGCCGTAACGCCACGACAATCGCCTCTTGCGCAGGCGTCAGCGTGGTACAGAGCTTGTGCGGGCGGTGCGATAAATCCTCCGGACTATCGCGCCGCTTCCACTTACGCGCGGTCGCTACGCTGATGTTGTAGCGTTCTGCCAACTCAGCCAGCGATGCGGATGACTGCTTGATCTCTGTTCGCGTTCGAGGGGTCGTTCGGGCTTGGGCGTGGACTTCACTCATGTCGCTTGCTTCGCTTTCAAGGTTTCAATCAGACCACGCATCACTTCTCTTGCTCGAAAGAGTGGCCAGCTACGAAGCGGGATATGATCACACGGGATGCAACAACTAGCCCGGATATTTCACCAGCCCTATGATTTGGGCGCGTAGATATGCTGGACGGGTTGATCGTGATGCGTGTGGAGGCATTTGATCAAATCTTGATCAAATAAGCGAATTTCAGACGGACTTCCCCCAACCCCCGAAGCTCACCATGTCGGGGACGCACTCGGTTGCGGCTATGGAGACGCCAAGGCGTTGGCGGCGATGAAGTAGATATCGCGCAGCGGATGGTGCGACGCCAGCAGGATGCGAATGCGCCGCGTATTGCGAATCACCGCCGCCCCGATCTTGAGCAGTTTTACGCGAATCGTCGCCGCCGTGGCCTTCGCCAGATCGGTGTGCCGGAGCGCGATCTCGCGCAGGCGTTGCATCAGCGTGTAAGCCAATGCCGAGAACAAGATGCGCAGCCAGTTGGCCAGGAACTTGTGGCAACTGGCGCGCGTACCGAACAGATCCAACTGGGTTTCCTTGATCCGGTTCTCGGCCTCGCCCCGCTGGCAGTAGAGGTCGTCATACAGCTCCTCGGCAGGACGGTCGAGGTTGGTCACGATGAAACGCGGATTGGTGCCCTGGACGCCAAACTCCAGGCGGGTGATCAGGCGTCGTTCCCGATCCCAGCTCTTGGCGGCGTAGGAGAATTGCCGGATCAGTCGCTGCTTGACCCCGGTGTCGTGGAAAGCCTGCGCCATCGTCTGCTCCCAGTCAGCTACGTGGCGATGCAGACGGGCATTCCTCGCCATCCCGATGATGTAGCCGACGCCGTGGCGTTCGCACCAGCGGATCAGGCGCTGGCGGCAGAATCCCGAATCCCCGCGCACAATGATCCGCAGGGCCGGCCAGGTCTGGCGTAGCCGGGTCACGATCAGCTTGATTACGGCGGCCGCATGCTTGGCACCGTCGATCCGGCTGCGGCGCAGGACGCAGGCGAGCATGGCCTTGCCAGCGAACACATACAGGGGCAGGTAGCAGTAGTGGTCGTAGTAGGCGTGGAACTCGGTCTGTTCCTGTTCCCCGTGCAGCGGGATGTCGGAGGCGTCGATGTCCAGCACCAGTTCCTCCGGACAGGTCGCCTGGCTAGCAATGAACTGGTCGACCAGTACCCGGTTCAAGGCCACGATGTCCGATCGCGTGGCCCGCTGCTCCAGCCGACACAGGGTCGGGCTGCTGCCCAATTCATCACCCGTGCCGACGGCGGTTTGCATCAGCGGGTCGTTGCGCAGGGCGGCATGGTCGTTCAGATCCTCGTACCCGCAGCACAGGGCATACAGGCGCTGGGCGACCAGGTCGCGCATCCCATGCGTGATGCGATCCTGATCCCGTGGGTCGTGCAGTGCTTCCGCTACCGCACGTGACAATCCAATGCGCCGGTCGACTTGCCGCAGCAGCATCAGGCCGCCATCGGAACTGAGCGCGCCACCCTCAAAATTCGCCTCAATCGTGCAACGACCCAGGCGCCCAAACTCCATGTCCCCACGCGTACAATTTGGCATCGGCGGAATACTCCGTTAACCCTGTCTCGACACCAGTATTAACGCGCCTCACGGCGATTCCGCCGACCTACTTTCGTGAAATATTCGGGCTAGACTCGCCGGCCTGCCCGGATCGCCAGGAAGCCGCCATGTCCGTCAAAAAGAACCCGACCGTGCCGCCCGCTGGAATGGATATCGAGTCCTATCAGACCCAACACAAGATGCCGCTTGGGTTTCTGATGGGCATGGTGAACAACGCGCTGATCCATCGCGTGGACATGGCGCTGGCTCCGTGGAGCATCACCGGCTCGCAGTGGGGCGTCTGCCGCATGATTCAGAAAGGCCTGGGCAGCACGGCGGCCGACCTCTGCCGCATCTACGGCTACGATTCCGGCGCGATCGCCCGGATTCTGCAAGCCCTGGAGAAGAAGGGCCTGATCCGGCGCGAACGCAGCCCCGACGACCAGCGCCGGATGGATATCAAGGTCACCGATCAGGGGCATGCACTGATCGCTGAATCGCTGCCCAGCGTGCGACGGGTCGGCACCCGCACCATCAAGGGCTTCACCGAGGAAGAGGTGAGCCTGTTCAAGGACTTCGTGCTGCGGGCCTACGTGCAGTTGATCGGCGAGGACGCCGACGAGGAGGAGTAGCCTCAGCGGGTCCCGCCGGACCGCCGCTACTGGCCCTTGAAGACCAGATCGTAGCTGCGGGACTGGTCGTCCACGCACACCCCGCCGCCTTGGCCGCCGCCGCCGCTGCTCAGGTCGCAGCGCAGACCCTTGCCGTCGGGGGACGTCAGCAAGGCCTTGTAGGCGGTGCTGTCGCCATAGGACTGGATGGCGCCGAACTGGGAATGACGCCTGCCGTAGGAGTAGGTTTCGATGAAACCGTAGCTGTCGGACGACGCCGTCCGTATCATCGGCCCGCTGTAGCCGACGCCTTCGATGGTCACCGACAGGATCGATGCCCCGTAGCCGTCGCTTTGCACCAGGCCGCCGTAGATCTTGCCGCTGTCGCGGCCCATCAACTGCACCTGGGACTGGCTGGCGCAACCCGCCAGCAGCGCGGCCAGGGCGAGCGGTATCAGTCTGTTCATGGCAATCTCCTCGTCGCGGAAAACGATGTCAGGCTTTTCCAGATACTTTCAAGTCTAGCGTGAAAAACGAGCTTTTCCGCCGCGCCACCTTTCCCACGATGGGGAAAAGCGGCACGCGGCGCCAGCCGCATCCTATCGGTGCCATTACAACGTTCCCCCAAACATCCGAGCGCAGCGAGCCGTATCGAACCCCCCGGAGGGGGGCGAAGGGGGGCGAGGGTATAATTCCCACCATGGACCCCATCCTCCTGCTGCATGCCCTGATCCTCGGCGTCGTCGAGGGCCTCACCGAATTCCTGCCCATCTCCAGCACCGGCCACCTGATCCTGGCCGGCGACCTGCTCGAGTTCAACGACGAGCGCGGCAAGTTGTTCGAGATCGTGATCCAGTCCGGCGCCATCCTCGCCGTCTGCTGGGAGTACCGATCCCGGATCGGCCGGGTGCTGGCCGGCCTGCCACGAGACCGGGAAGCCCAGCGCTTCGTCCTCAACCTGTTCATCGCCTTCCTGCCGCTGGCGCTGCTGGGCCTGGCCTTCCAGAAAGCGATCAAGGCCCACCTGTTCAAGCCCGTTCCCGTGGCGCTGGCCTTCATCGTCGGCGGCCTGGTGATTCTCTGGGCCGAGCGGCGCAAACACCGCATCCGGGTCGAGACGGTGGAGGAACTGGACATCATCGACGCCTTCAAGCTCGGACTGGCCCAGGCCCTGGCGCTGATTCCCGGTACCTCCCGTTCCGGCGCCACCATCGTCGGCGGCCTGCTGTTCGGCCTGTCGCGCAAGGCCGCCACCGAGTTCTCCTTCTTCCTCGCCATTCCCACGCTGCTGGTGGCCACCGCCTACCAGCTCTACAAGGAGCGGGCACTGCTCAACGCCGACGACATCGGCATGTGGGCGGTGGGTTTCGTCGCCGCCTTCATCTCCGCCTTCCTCTGCGTGCGCTGGCTGCTGCGCTACATCGCCAGCCACGACTTCACCCCGTTCGCCTGGTACCGCATCGCCTTCGGCCTGGTGGTGCTGGCCACCGCGCATTACGGCCTGGTGGACTGGACCGCCGCATGATCCTTTCCCCGCGCGGCGCTTCTTCCTCCTTTGGGGAGGCAGGAAACAATCCCATCTCCACCCCAACCCTCCCCTCGAAGGCGAGGGCGTCATACATCCGGACGAAGTGATCGACTTCGCCGCACTCGACTCATGAATATCCTGTTCGAAGAAGAAGGCGGCTTCAAGGCCGGCAGCGTGCTCGCCGACAACACCACCTCGCTGCAAGTGGAGCTGCCCTCGGGCAAGCGCAGCAAGGTGAAGGCCGCCAACGTACTGCTGCGTTTCGCCGCCCCGAGCGCCGCCGAACTGCTGGCCCGGGCCGAGAGCGAGGCGGCGGCGATGGACGCCGACTTCCTCTGGGAAGCCTGTCCGGACGGCGAATTCGGCTTCGAGGAGATGGCCGCCGACTACTACGGCCACAGCCCGGCGCCGGCCGAGGCGGCGGCACTGCTGTTGCGGCTGCACGCGGCGCCGATGTATTTCCACCGCAAGGGCAAGGGGCGTTTCCGCAAGGCGCCGCCGGAGATCCTGCAGGCCGCCAAGGCCGGCCTGGAAAAAAAACGCCTCCAGGCCGAAGCCCAGGAACGCATGGCCGAGGAACTCAAGGCCGGCCGCCTGCCCGCCGAATTTCCGCCCCTGCTGCGGGAGATGCTCTACAAACCGGACCGCAACCGGATCGAGACCAAGGCCCTGGAAGCCGCCTGCGCCGAGACCGGTCTGTCGGCGCCGCGCCTGCTGGAAAAGTGCGGCGCGATCACCGACACCCACAAGTACCACCTGGGCCGCTTCCTGTTCGAATTCTTTCCCAAGGGAACGGAATTCCCTGCCCTGCCGGGGAAAACCGAAACGGCCCCCCCCAGCCTTCCCCGCCAAGCGGGGGAGGCTGGGGGGGAAGGTGCTGCCGATTTCGCGGGACTTCCGCTTGCGGCAGTCCAAGCCTTTTCCATCGACGACGCCCACACCACGGAGATCGACGACGCCCTCTCGGTCGTGTTCCAGCCCGACGGCGGCCTGCGCGTCGGCATCCACATCGCCGCGCCGGGCCTGGGCTTCGGTCTCGACTCCGAGCTTGGCGGGATCGCCCGGGAACGGCTGTCGACGGTCTATATGCCCGGCCGCAAGATCACCATGCTGCCCGATCCGGTGGTGGAGCGCTTCACGCTGTCGGCGGGCCGCGATGTGCCGGCCGTCTCGATGTATCTGGAAGTGGCGCCCGATCTGCGCATCCTCGGCCATGAGAGCCGCATCGAGCGGGTGCCGGTGGTGGCCAACCTGCGCCACCACGATATCGAGCCGCTGTTCAACGAGCAGACCCTGCAGGCGGGGCTGGGCGAGTTCCCCTTCCGCGACGAGCTGAAGCGCCTCTGGGAGCTGGCCGCGGTGCTCGAAGCCGGCCGCGGCAAGGCCGGCAAGCAGAACCAGCGCAAGGACTACAACTTCCACGTGGACTGGGCTCGCACCTCGCCGCAGGGACCGGGCTGGATCGAGATCGAGGAACGCCCGCGCGGCAGCCCGCTCGACACGCTGGTGGCGGAATTGATGATCGTCGCCAACGCCACCTGGGGCAGCCAGCTGGCGGCCGCCAAGGTCGGCGCCCTGTACCGCGCCCAGACCACCGGCAAGGTGCGGATGACCACCGTGCCCGCGCCCCACGAGGGCCTGGGCGTGGACTGCTATACCTGGACCACTTCGCCGCTGCGGCGCTACGCCGACCTGGTGAACCAGTGGCAATTGATCGCCCTGCTGCGCCAGGAGACCCCGCCCTTCCCGCTCAAGTCGGCGGAACTGCTGGCGGCGATGCGGGATTTCGACGCCACCTATTCCGCCTACGCCGATTTCCAGCGCGGCATGGAGCGTTACTGGTGCCTGCGCTGGCTGTTGCAGCAGGGCCGCACCACGCTGACCGGCCAGGTGATCCGGGAAAACCTGGTGCGCTGCGACGACCTGCCCCTGGTATTGAGGGTACCGTCCCTGCCGGCCTGCGATCCGGGACAGGCGGTGGCGCTGGCGGTGGAAGGCATCGACCTGCTGGACGCCGAGATCCGCCCGCGATTCGTTGAGATGCTGACATCACCCGCACCTGACGGGGTTTTTGACGAAGAGCGCGGCGAAGAGGGCGACGAAGAAGCCCCAGAGTAAAATCCAGGCCATGGGGAAGCGCTCGACCTGGCCTGTTTTCATCACAGCCCTGTTGCACCTACCGACAATGGCGTTGGCCATTGCGGTTTCGGTCGCCTTGCACGCCGGCTTGCTGACCATCCACTTCACCTTCCCCGGCACCCTGGAACGGGTGACGACGCGGGCGCTGGACGTGGTGCTGGTCAATAGCAAGCACGCCGCCCGCCCCACCCACGCCCAGGCCAAGGCCCAGGCCAATCTCGACGGTGGCGGCAATACCGACCAGGAGCGGCGCGCCGCGACGCCGCTGCCGCCCTCGGCGCAGACCCGCGAAGGCGACGATCTGGCGCAGACCCGGCGCCGCGTGGCGCAGCTGGAAAGCCAGACCCGCCAGCTGCTCAGCCAAATGCGCAGCAAGCGGGCCTTCAATGCCGGCGCCGCGCCGGCCCAGCCGCTGCCGCCGGACACCGCGCCGGGCCAGGACCTGTACAGCCGCTCAATGGCCATCGCGCGCCTGGAAGCCCAGATCGAAAAACAGATGGACGACTACAACAAGCGTCCGCGCAAGAAATTCATCGGCGCCCGCACCGAGGAATACCTGCCGGCCCAGTACCTGGAGGACTGGCGGCAGAAGGTGGAGCGGGTAGGCAACCTCAACTATCCGGAAGAGGCGCGCGGCAAGCTCTACGGCAGCCTGGTGGTGTATCTGGAAATCAATGCCGAGGGCCAGTTGGAGCGCGCCGAGATCCAGCGCTCCTCGGGCAACAAGATCCTGGACCAGGCGGCGCTGCGCATCCTGCGCCTGGCCGCGCCCTTCGCCCGCTTCCCCGACAACCTCAAATCCCAGTTCGACATCCTCGCCTTCGCCCGCACCTGGAGCTTCACCCAGGCCGATATGCTGAAAGCGCAATGACCCGCGCCATGACCACTCCATGACAGATCGTTACGCCGTGGTGGGCAACCCGATCGCCCACTCCAAATCCCCCCGCATCCATGCCCTGTTCGCCGCCGCAAGCGGCCAGGACATGCGCTACGAGGCGCTGCTGGCGCCGCTGGACGGCTTTGCCGCCACCGTGCGCGGATTCATCGCCGACGGCGGACGCGGCATGAACGTCACCGTGCCCTTCAAGGAGGAGGCCTTTCGCCTGGCCGATACCCTGACGCCGCGCGCGCGGGCGGCGGGAGCGGTCAACACCCTGGCGTTCGAGCAGGGCCGCATCCTCGGCGACAACACCGACGGCGCCGGCCTGGTGGCGGACATCACCGGCAATCTGGACCGCGCGCTGGCGGAACGACGGGTGCTGCTGCTCGGCGCCGGTGGCGCGGCGCGCGGCTGCATCCTGCCGCTCCTGGGCGAGCGGCCGGCGCGGCTGTTGATCGCCAACCGCACGGCGGAAAAGGCCCGCGGCCTGGCCCGCGAGTTCAGTGCCAACGGGGCCAACGTGGACGGCTGCGGCTTCGACGAATTGTCGGGACAAAGCTTCGACGTGGTGATCAACGCCACGTCGGCGGGCCTCGCCGACACCGGCCTGCCGCTGCCGCCCGGCTTGTTCGCGCCGGGCGCGCTGGCCTACGACATGGTCTATGGCAAGGCAACGCCGTTCCTGACGCTGGCCGCCACGGCCGGCGCGCGCTGCGCCGACGGCCTGGGAATGCTGGTGGAGCAGGCGGCGGAAGCCTTCCTGCTGTGGCGCGGCCTGCGCCCGGCGACGGCGCCGGTGCTGGCCGCACTGCGCAAAAATGAGTGACGCTCCCCCCTTCGCCCCCCGTGGGGGGTTCGATACGGCTCGCTGCGCTCGGGTGTTTGGGGGAACGTTGTAGCTGGCACCGATAGGATGCGGCTGGCGCCGCATGCCGCTTTTCCTTGCGGCGGCGCGGCGGAAAAGCTCTGTTGGGGCAGCGCTGACCAATCACCACCCGTTCGGGCTGAGCTGGTCGAAGCCCGCTCCTACGCGACGCGGAGGGTTTTCGCCGTGCCCGTCGCGTCGCCGTGGTTTTGAGGGTGCTTCGTGGTGGCAATCAAACCTGATCGGCCAGCAGCGCCTTCATTTTCTGCAGCGCCTTGGCTTCGATCTGGCGGATGCGCTCCGCCGAGACGCCGAATTCGGCGGCCAGTTCGTGCAGGGTGGCCGCTTCGCAGCCTTCATCGACCAGCCAGCGCCGCGCCACGATGGCGCGGCTGCGCTCGTCCAGCCCGGCCAGGGCGCTGCGCAGGCCCTCGCCCTGCAGCCGGTCGTATTGCTTCCGCTCCAGCTGCATCGAGGGATCAACGCTGTTGTCCGCCGCCAGATAGGCGATCGGCGCGAAGTGCTCCTCGTCCTCCGCGCCGACCGGCTCCAGGGCCACGTCGCCGCCGGCGAAGCGGGTTTCCATCTCGATCACTTCCTCGGGCTTGACACCCAGCTGCGCGGCCACCGCGCGCACCTGCTCCTGGCCCAGGGCGGCGAGGTTCTGCTTGAGGCTGCGCAGGTTGAAAAACAGCTTGCGCTGCGCCTTGGTCGTGGCGATCTTCACCAGGCGCCAGTTCTTCAGGATGTATTCGTGGATCTCGGCCTTGATCCAGTGCATCGCAAAAGAGACCAGGCGCACGCCGCGCTCCGGGTCGAAGCGCTTCACCGCCTTCATCAGGCCCACGCTGCCTTCCTGGATCAGGTCCGCCTGCGGCAAACCGTAGCCCGCGTAGCCGCGTGCGATGGCGATCACCAGCCGCAGATGGGAAAGCACCAGCCGGCGCGCGGCTTCCAGATCATTCTCATCATGGAAGCGCAAGGCCAGTTCATGCTCCTCCTGCTCGGACAGCATCGGCACCCGGTTCGCCGCCTGGATATAGGCCTCCAGGCTGCCGGTCGCGGCGGGAAGGGAGAAATTCGCGGCGGTCAGGGCATGGCTCATAAGACATCACCTCCTTTATGAGATCAATCTTAGCACTCTCCGCAAGAGAGTGCTAAAGCCTGCCGAAGTTCCCGACCGGGCGGCTAACTGGCCAGGGAAAACTCCACGGGGACTTCCACCCAGGCCTCGACCGGTTCCGCGCCCAGCCGCGCCGGCACGAAGCGCCAGCGCGCGACCGCTTCCCGCGCCGCTTCGTCGAGACGCCGATAGCCGCTGCCCTGCCTGACCTCCACCCGCAGCGGACTGCCGCCGGCGCTGACGAGGACGCGCAGCAGCACGCTGCCCTCCTCGTTGAAGCGCCGCGAGGCAGGGGGGTAGGCCGGTGTGGGATTGCGCAGGTAGTCGGCATCAAAGCGTGCGGCTGTGACGATCGGCGCCGACGCCGCGTCCGCCTGCCTCGCCACGGACGTTGCGGCAACGGGCGGCTGAGGGGCATGGTGGATGGCCATGGGTTCCGAAGGTGCTGGCACCAGCGGGGCCATCACGTCGGACCGGGGAATCTTGGCGGACTCGCGCGCCTGGGCCTTGGCCGGAGCCGGCTCGGGCGCCGACGCCGCGACCGTGGCAAGCACCTGGACCGGTACGACCTGTGCGGCCGGCTCGTCGGGTTGTGGCCCCCGCCCCTGGAGCAGCGCCGCCACCACCGCCGCGTGCAGCAGGAGCACCGCCCCAAAGCACGGGCGGCGCCAGAATGGCCTGGGCCTGACCAGCAACGCACGATGGTGGCAGACCGCGCCGGCAAGTGGAAATGCGACTGCATGGCTCACCGGTCTCTCCCTTTTCCCCTTCAAATCCCGCTGCGGATTCTAGGTTCCCGCCCCAATCCAATGGAATGCGGCGGAATGTCCCATGCGGCGTTTTGACTCAGGACGGTGACATATGCCGGCCATAGCATTCCCCCCCTCCGCCCCGGCACCGTACCCGGGCGCGGCGTTCGTTGAAAGGGAGAGTTCTAAATGCAATCCGCAAACATGCGCCCTCTGTTCCTGCTTACGGTCGTGGCGCTCGGGCCGGCGACGGCAGCCGCTCAGGAGGTTCGACTGGACAAGATCAGCGTCACCGCCACGCGTGAGGCGAGATCCACCGCCGACGTGCCGCAGGCGATCGCCGTGGTCGGACAGGAGACGCTGGACGAGAAGAAGATGTTCAACATCAAGGATGCGCTGCAGGGCATTCCGGGCGTGCTGATCGACAGCAAGAACGGCGGCTTCGACGCTCGCCTGATCATCCGCGGCGCCGGCCTCAAGGCACCCTACGGCATCCGCGAAATCATGGTGCTGCGCGACGGCGTCCCCCTCAGCGATCCCGACAGCTTCACCCGCCTGGACTTCGTGGACACGCTCGACATCGAGCGCATCGAAGTGGCCAAGGGACCGGGCAACCTGTTCGCCAGCGGCAGCAGCGGTGGCGCGATCCAGATCTTTTCCAAGTCGGTGTTCGAGCAGCGCGCCAACAGCCTGCGCGTGGGCTACGGCAACGACGGCACCGAGAACTACCATCTGCGCTACGGCTGGAAGCTGGGCGACGACCAGGCCCTGGCGGTGACCCTGACCCACCGCAAAATGGACAACGACTGGCGCTACCGGAACAGGTTCGACACCACCCAGAGCTCGCTGAAGCACGGCCTGGCGCTGAGCGGCGGCGACGTGCTGGAGAGCGAGATATCCTATTCCGAGGCGAACATGCAATTGCCCGGCGCGATGGACAACGGCGCCGCCAATGGTTACATGTTCGACCGCTTCCGCGACAGCGGCAAACAGACGGGCACCTCGGAGGCATGGAAGCATTCGGGGCGCTATTCCAAGGTCTGGTTCCTGAATTCCAAGCTTGAAATGCAGCGCGGCGCCTTCACCTTCAAGCCGCGGGTGTATTTCAACACCTGGTACCACTACCACCCGGTGACCGGCATCATCAACGAAACCGCCTCCTGGGTCTGGAACCTGGGCACCGACCTGGAAGCCCAGTACAAACATGACCAGGGCAGCCTGGTCGGCGGCCTGACCCTGCGCCAGGAGCGGCAGCCGGATTCGCGCAAATACCAGTACGGCGACGTCGCGCGGATCGTCGGCGGCCCCCAGGCGGGACGCATCACCGCCACGCTGTCGGACCGCAAGGGCGTCCTGGCCGAAGTCGACGACAGCAAGACGCTGCTCACCGGCGTCTATGTCCAGGAATCCTGGCGCCCCGACGCGCGCTGGATCGTCGACCTGGGCATGCGCTACGACACGGTGCGCTTCGAGGATCGCAATCAGCAGTTCTGGAAATTCGACTACGCCAGCGGCCGCTATGTGACCGGAGCGGGACGGAGTTCGCTGACCAAGACCTTCGACCTGCCGGCGCCCAAGCTGGCGGTCAGCTACAAGCTGAACGAATCCTTCAACGCCTTTGCGATGGTCACCCAGGCCGGCCAGATCCCCTCGACCAGCGAGATTTCCAACAATCCACGCCTGGAAGCGCCCATCGCCCGCAACCATGAACTGGGACTGAAGGGGCGGGGGTCGGACTGGCAACTGGACGCCAGTCTGTATTCCAACCCGGTGCGGAAGGAGATCGTGCAGCAGTACAACGGCGGTGTCACCAGCTATCTGAACGCCGGGCGCACCGCCAAGAAGGGCTTCGAACTCGCCGCGACCCTGGGACTGGGCGGCGGTTGGGAAGGCGGGGGTCACTATGCCTATGCCGACTACAAGTACCAGGACTTCACCGAACTGGTCGGCGGCGCCAACCTGGACCGCGCCGGCAAGTACCTGCCCTTTGTTCCCAAGCGTCAATACGGTGTCTTCATGGGCTGGAAAGGCGGCTCCTGGCGCGCTCGCCTGAGCGCCAACTCATGGGGCGAATACTGGCTGGACAACGCCAACACCGAGAAGTACCAGGGCTGGGAATGGGTGACCAACCTTTCCCTGGCGTATGAGCGGAACGGCCACTCCCTGAGCCTGAACGTGGACAACCTGGCCGACAAGCACTACGCCTTCGAAACCAAGAAGGACACCAGCGGCCGGGTGACCTATACCGCTGGCGCACCACGCTCGGTGAACCTGACCTACCGCTACGACTTCCAGTGAGCGAGGCCATGGCGCATCGACCGATCCTCATCCTGCTGGGCGCGCTCGCCCTGTCGTCCCCACTTGTCGCGGCCCAGGATGCCGGCCACGCCGGCCATCACACGCATGGCGCCGCCGCGGACGGCGACCGCCCCGCCCAGTCCGCGACAGTGCAATGGACCCGTTTCCCCCTGCTGCTGCCGGCCATGGCCGGGCGCGGCGAGCGGAACACGGCCCGGCTGCGGATGGTAAACCTGGCGTCGGCCGGAGTCCGGGTCTACGCCCCCGACGGTCCGCCGCAGCGTCGCGAGGCGGACTTTCCGGTGGAAGCCGGCCGCGCCAGCATCCGGCCCACCACGGCCGCCACCGGCAACTACCACTGGCTGGTGGCGCGCCAGGAGGTGGGCAACGCGGTCAACATCGCCTCCAGCGCCTGGTATTTCAGTAATCCCGGCACCGCGCCGAAATTGCTGCTGCAACAGGTGAAGCATGAACTGGAGATCGTGCCCCTGCGGCTGCCGAGGGAGCACGGCAGCTATCGGGAAAGCGAGAAATGGCCGTTCCAGGTGCGCTATCAGGGTGCCCCGCTGGCCGGCCAGCGCGTCACGCTGGAGACGGAATTCGGCAGCCGCAGCACGCTGACGACCGATGCCCAGGGACAGCTGCTGGTGCTCTTCCCGCGCGATTTCCCGCCGCCGGAGGCCGCCTCCCGCAGCCGCGGCCAAGGGGAGAGCCATGGGCGGCGGCGCGCCCAGTTCGTCCTGTCCACGGACAAAAACGATCAGGACAAGCACTACCTGACCGCCTTCAACTACCACTACACCGAGGAACCCGGGCGGCGCCAGAGCCTGGCCTGGGGCGCCGTATTCGGCCTGATCGGCATGGCGGCGGCCACGCCCCTGCTGCTGCGCAGGTCCGGCGGCATGCGCAAGGAGACGTAAATGCTTAAGTCCTGGTTTCCGACCCTGGGGCGCCTGCGCCTGACGGTCCAACTGCTGATGCTGGTGGTGACCGTGTATGGCGGCAATCTGTTCGGCTATTACGCCGCGGAGAAGATCAGCAACGCTCTGCCCGCCCTGTCCTGCGCCTACGACCAGCAGGACGCGGCGTATTGCATCCTGATCCCGACCCAACATCAAATTCATCACCGCATCGGCGAGGCGATGGTGCGTGCCCAGCAGCTGACGGTTCAGATGGTGCTGCCCCTGCTCATGACCTTCCTCAGTTTTTTCGCCTTCTTCTTCGTGCTCGGCAAGGCCTTCTGCGGTTGGGTCTGCCCGCTCGGCACCTTGCAGGAATTGGTCGGGCGCGTGGGCCGACGCTTCAACGTCGGCCTGCGCCGCGTCGAGCCGGGCGACCTGGCGCCGGTGCACCGCCTGCGACCGGTGAAATGGCTGCTGCTGCTCGGCCTGGTGTTCGTGCTGCCACTGCTCGCGGGCCTCGGCGTAGCGCCGCACAGCCTGGGCAATCCCTATTGCGATGTCTGTCCCTCCCGTATCGCCACCACGCTGCTCACCGGCAGCACCGAGCAATTGGCACTCAACATCGGCGACAACGTCAGCTTTGCGCTGGGCGCCGCCGCCAACACCCTGTTCGGTTTCATCGTCGTCGGCGCGCTGGCGATCCGCCAGCCCTTCTGCCGCATCTGTCCGCTGCTCGCCCTCAATGCCCTGTTCCAGCGCCTGTCGCCGCTGCGACTGGTGAAGAAGCGGCATGAAAACTGCGGCAAGTGCCGGGTCTGCAGCGAGGCGTGCCCGATGGACATCCCGGAGATCGCGACCGAGGAGGGCCGCCGCGCCTTTCACGAAGACTGCACACTGTGCGGACGCTGCGCCGAATATTGCCCCCAGGACGGCATCATCAAGTTGCAGTGGGGACCGCTGGCGCTGTTCTCTTCGCGCCGCGAGTACTACAAGCAGCGGGTCCAGGCCGAACTGCCGGATGGCACCGTGAAGCCGATCAAATTCGTCAACAAGGTCAAGACCGATGCCTGAGAGCGCGGCACCCGTCGGCCTGCTGTCGATCTGGCTGCTCGGCGTGTCGATGGGCATGACGGCCTGCACCGTCACCTGCCTGCCCTTCATCGGCACCTGGACCCTGGGACGGATCAGCGGCAGTGCGGAGGCGTTCACCCACACCAGCGCCTTTCTCGCCGGACGGATCGCCACCTACGCCCTGCTCGGCGCCCTGGCCGGCCTCGCGGGGCAGGGACTGGCGCGCGCCCTGGGCGGCAACCTGGGCAATGCGGCAATCGGCGCGGCCAGCATCCTGGCGGGCCTGTGGCTGCTGTGGCAGCCACCACAGCGCGATCGGCGCCGCATCCCGCCTCGCGACGCGCCGGTCCGGTTCCATCCTCGCGGCGCCCGCGGATTCGATGCGCTGCCGCCCCTGCTGCTCGGCGGCGCACTCAGCCTCACGCCCTGCGCGCCGCTGGCCTCGCTGCTGGCGCTGGCGGCACAGAGCGGTACCGCGGCTCAGGGCGCGACGTATGGGCTGACTTTCGGCCTGGGTGCGGCCGTGACGCCGATTCTGGTGCTGGTGCCGCTGGCCGGACGCCTGGGGCGCGAATTGCGCGCCGGCCGCTTCTGGATCACCCGCTGGCTCAACCTGGGCGCGGCGGGGGTGCTGATCATGCTGGGATTGCGACGCCTCTGGCCGCTACTGGGTTGAACGGGGCGGGTCGTGACGAGCCGCTACCTTGTCTGCTCCGTCGCCCAGCGCGCCAGGCGTTCGCCGGACACGATGCCGGAAGTCGCCTCGACGCGGTGGGCGGCATCGTAGAAATAGGTGCGCGGCAGTTCGCCCCACCAGCGCGGGTCCACCTCGAAGCGCAGCCGCTGCGGCTGGGGCGCGGCGAACACCCACTGCTCGCTCGCGGCGAGCCCCTGGCGCGCGGCGAAGTCGGCCAGGGCATCGGCATCGGCCGGGGTGTCGGTGGAGACGAGGACGATCTCGACCTTGGGGTGGCGCCTCTTCAATTCGCCCAGGGCCTTGAGTTCCTTGGGGCAGTGGACGCAGTCGAGCGACCAGAAACTGAGGATGAAGGGGCGCCCCTCGTGCTGGGCGCGAATCCTCGCCACGCTGCCGCTCTCGAAGGGACGGACTTCGGCGTGGAGCGGGGCGGCGGCGAGCAGGAAGGCGCAGGCGGCGAGCAGGCTGAAACGTTTCATCCGGATTTCCTACAGTTCGAACAGACGCAGACCCTCGTCCGCCGTGTTCCAGGCCAGCCAGGCCTTGCCCCGGCCCTCCAGCAGCAAGGGGTAGTCGGCGGCGCCGGCCGTGGCGGCGCGGGAGACCGGGGCGGTCCAGTGCTGGCCGCGGTCCGCGGAGGCCATGAGCTGGATGCGGGTCTGCCGGCCGTCGAATTCCTGCCAGGCGAGGAACACGCTGTCGCCATGGACCAGCACGGTCGGATGCCCGGGCTGGGCGTCCAGGTTGCCGAAGGCGAGCGGGGCGCGCGGCGACGCCGATTCGCCATCCCCGTCGATACGCCGGTAGTAGAGGCCGGCCTTGCCGGCGGCGCCGGTGAACCAGACGAGATGCCGGGCGCCGCGGTCGTCGATCGCCAGCGCGCCGCCATGATGCGGGCAGCCGTCGATGCGCCAGCCGTCGTCGGTGGCGCGCCGCAACGGCGCGTCGAAGCGGGCGAGGGCGAAATCGCGGATGCCGCCGGCGAACACGTGCCGCCAGAAGGCCACCGGCATGCCGTCGCGGTCGGCGGCGAGTGCCACCCGGCAGCACTCGCAGGAGTGGTCGGCAAGCTTGCGGTTGGGCAGGAAGCTCTTGCCGCCGTCGGTGGAGCGGGCGACATACACCGCCGCACCCGCATAGGGCTTGCCGGCGCGGCGGGCGGCCTCGAGGTCGCGCTTGTCCAGCCAGGCCAGGGACACCTGGCCCCGGGTGTCGACCACCAGATCATCGAAACGATGGCTGATCACCTCCCGATTGTCATTTACCGTTATCGGCACCGAAAAGGTTTTCCCGCCATCCAGGGAACGGCTGAAGCGAATGTCTCCTGTCGTGGGTTTGTCCAGACCTCGGGTATAGGAAACGAACAGACGTTCGCCACGCACCACCAGCTTGGGGCGGTTTTCCCCGTCGCCAAGCACGGCCTCGGGCTCGGGGTTGATCCGCACCGGCGTGCTCTGGGTGGCGCCCAGGTCGTCCGAGTAACGGGCGTAGAGATGCTGCTCCCGGTACGACACGGTCCACAGCCGTCCCTGATCGTCGAAGGCCGCGGCGATGGCCAGGGAAGGTTTGGCCAGGGTCCTGCGCCAGAGCGCCTCCCGGTCGGGAGAAGACGCCACCGGTTGGAGTGCGTCAACAGAACGGGCAGCGGGCTCTGCCCTGGCGGAGGTAATCGCGGCAATCAGGAGCAGGGCAAGAACAAGGTTCTTCATTGTCGTGGCAAGGTTGTTTATCCGGCATTGATCAGAATGACGCCCTGACCCCCATGGTCATGTTGAACGGCATGCCCAGCGCAGGAATAGTCCCTGTCGAAAGGATGGTTCCTTCCTTGGTGGTCACCGCCAGACCCTGGTCGTAATAGCGCTTGTTGCCCAGATTCTGGACTGCGCCGTAAACCTCCAGTGCTTCGCTGACCTTGTAGCTCACCCCGAGATCAGCCAGCGTGGCGGAACTGTTGCGCTGCGTATGGGCCGTGTTGTTCCAGTAGGAAGGAAAAGCCTTGAATTGCAGTGACAGGGTCAGGCCAGGAGAGGTCTGCCAGCTTGAGCCCAGGGTTGCCATCCATTGGGGAACTTGACCGAGCTGGGCATTGACCGGTGCCGCCGGTGCTGCCAAGGACGGCTTTTGCGCGTAATCGGAACTGGTGAGGTACGCAATGGTGCGGGTGACGCCGCCCGTGAATTTCACGGTCTTGCTGGCTTCCCAATTCACCAGGAGTTCGGCGCCCTTGAGAATCGCATCACCGGCATTGACGTACTGGTTCACGTTGGTGATGAAATTGGCGGGAAGGCCGGCGCCGGTCACCAGATAGTCACAGTCCCCGGCGGCGCCTCGGCATACGGGCACATAGTCGATGTAATTCTTCAGCTTGTTGCGGAACATGGTGAAGGCGACGTCAAGGCCGGGACGAACGTAATCGAAGCCGATTTCCTGTCCCAGATTGGCCTGGGGCGTGAGCGCCTCATTCGTTGCCAGATAGTTGGTACCGCTTTGTGTGCTGCGGTACATCTGATTCATGCCGGGGGCGGCGAAGTTGCGGTACACCGCGGCACGCACGTCCAACCCGTTGGCGAAGTAATACTTGGCACCGAGACGGGGATCGAATTGGCTGTAGGACTTGTTTTCCAGTCTGCTCGTCGCCGCGAAATTTCCGATTTCGTTGCTCACGTTGCCATTCAGCGTGCGGAAATGATCCTGGCGCAACCCCAGGGTGATATCCAGCGGCATGCCGACCGGGCGATAGGTTCCCTGGGCAAAGACACCTGAAAACCCGTGTTCGGCGCGAGCGATGATGTGAGCGCTGATGCCGCTGACCTTATAGAAATTATTGTTGTCATGCGCTTTGATGTTGCGGAAGTCGAAACCGACCTTCACATCCTTGAGACTGCCAAAATCCTTCTGGTAGAACAGCGAGCCGCCAAGGCTGTCGTATTTTGCCTGTTCGATCTGAGAGTAGTAAGGCACCACGACCGCGTTGGGCGACAAAATGCTGAATGCCGGCGTGGTATTGGCGTTGGCCGTGGTCATCTCGCCCTCGTTGTACCAGCCGTGCATGTTGATGCTGCCCCCGTCGGCAAACCGGGTGGACCCGCCGCCACTGATCTGGATTTTTTCCCAGGAATTTTTGGCGATATCCCAAACTTGGCCGGACTGCTTTGTCGTGTGGCCATTCAGCTTCACGTAATACGTTGAATCCCGGGATGGACGGTAATAGGCTGACAATGCCGCATAACCCGTCTCCGATGCCGTCGCCGACATCTTCGAGTTGCGGTACTGACCGGGGGTGAGCTGATAGCCATCGCTGTTGGCGCCACCGACGCCGATACCGACCGTCAGCGTCTCCGAAGAAAACAGGGTTGCCGCCACATCCCAGATTTTCGTATTGAAACTTCCATAGCTCGCATGGACGCGGTTTTCATTGGGCGCGGGCTCCCGGGTCACGATATTCACGATCCCGCCCATGGCGAGGTTGCCCCACATGCTGGTGGCGCCACCGCCGCGAATCACCTCGATCCGCTCAACGGCATCCTTCGGCACCTGGGCCCAGTCCAGGGTGCGGAAATAGGGGTCATTGATCGGAATGCCATCGACCATCACGAGCGTATTCACGTTCGTAGTCGTACCGAATCCGCGAATGCTGAACACTTGGCCCGTGGGATGAATCTGGCCCGCAGGACGCTGGGATGCAAACACGCCGGGGATCTTGTTAACAATCTGATCCACACTGGTCTCCGGAAAAAGGCGGACTTCCTCTCTGGAGATGATCGTCGTACTCATGTCCATCTCTTGCAGATTGGATCCCCGCCCCGCCGTGACGGTGATGGCACCGAAATCGGCAATTTTGACTTTGGTACCTTCCGTCAACTCCTTTTCGGCCGAGTGGGCCGGAAAAGCGCAGGCGAGGGCGAGGACCATGGTGGTGGGGCGCAGCATTGTGTTCATCCTTGAAAAAAAAAAGTAGTTAACCACGGCGAACACGACGACACGGCCAGCGAGCACGGCGAAACCACGAAGACTTCCATCGTTTTGATGAATCACCCAATGGGTGAAATGGGATGAAGCGAGAAAGCCAGGAAATCGAGGGGCTCCGCCGCGTCGCCGTGTTCGCCGTGGTTCGAGCCGAGGTTTTAAGGGCAAAAAAATCCCGACAAAACATGCAATTACGGGGCGATGCGAATTTTACGAGGGGGTACCCGCCCGTTCCCTGCGACGTATCGCCGCAGCCTTGGGCGAGTCAGTTCGACGTCGCCCGGTTCAGGAACTGGCCCAGGGACAGGGCCGCGCCCAGCCAGCCGAGCGCGGCGGCCAGGACCAGCAGGGCCAGGGATTCCCAGCCATTGAGCAGGCGCAGCGTGAAATTCAGGCTGTAGAGCTGGGCCAGCTCCGCGATCGGGCCGCGCAGCGCCAGGGCGGCGCCCTGCACCATGGCCCAGGCCAGCAGCCCGCCGGCCAGGCCCTGGAGTACGCCGAACCAGTGGAAGGGACGGCGGATGAAGGCGTCGGTCGCCCCCAGGAGGCGGCTCACCTCGATCTCGGCGCGCTGGGTCAGCACCTGCAAGCGGATGGTGTTGAAGGTGATCGCCACCAGCCCCACCCCCAGCAGCAGCGTCAGCAGGGCCAGGCTGCCGCGGCCCAGGCGCAGCAGCGCGTCCAGCCGCCGCACCCAGGCCGAATCCAGCTGCACGTGCTCCACCCGCGGCAGCCTGGCCAGTTCACCGGCCAGGGTCTCCATCGCCGCCGGGCTGTCGTCGCGGGGCAGCACGGCGAACGCGTCGGGGAAGGGATTCTCGGGCAGCGCGTCGATCACGTCGCCCAGTCCCTCGGCCGAGCGCATCCGCTGGCGCGTCTGTTCCCGGGGCAGGTAGCGATACGAGCGCAGCGCGGGATGCGCCTTCAGCGCCGCCTCCACCGCGCCGACCGCGCGGGCGTCGGCGTCCAGCGCCAGGAACAGGGAGATCTGCGGCTGCGCGGCGGCGTTCCTCGCCAGCTGCGCCGCGTTGCCCAGCAGCATCTGGCCGCCGGCCGGCAGCGCCAGGGCGACGCCGATCGCCAGCATCGAAAGCAGGGTATTGAGCGGTGCCTGGGCCAGGCGCCGCAAGGCCAGGGCCAGGGCGTGGCGATGGTGGGCGAGCCAGGTTTTCATGCCGTCATCCTGCCGTGATCGAGCGCCAGGCGCCGGGCGCCGTGAGGCAGGAACAGGGCCTCGTCGTAGGTGGCCAGCAGCACGGTGACGCCGACCCGGTGGAATTCGAGGAAGATGTCGGCCACGGCGCGGGCGTTCTCCGGGTCCAGGTAGGCGGTGGGTTCGTCGGCCAGCAGCAGGCCGGGGCGCCCCACCACCGCGCGGGCGATCGCCAGGCGCTGCTGCTCGCCGCCGGACAGCGCGATGGGCAGCGCCTTTTCGCGCGCCAGCAACCCCACCTTGTCGAGCGCGGCGCGCACGCGCTTTTCCGCCTCGCGGCGGGGAAAGCCGGCGATGGTCAGGGGCAGCATCACGTTCTCGAAGGCGTTGCGGTCGAACAGCAGCTTCTGGTCCTGGAACACCAGGCCCAGGTTGCGCCGCAGATAGGGGATCGCGCTGCGACGCAGGGCGCCGACGTTCTGGCCATTGACCAGCACCGTGCCCGAGGTGGGCGCCTCGATCGCGGCGATCAGCTTCAGCAGGGTGCTCTTGCCCGCGCCGGAGTGGCCGCTGACGATCGCCAGCTCCCCCGGCTCGACCTGGAAACTGATCCCGGTCAGCGCGTCGATGCCGGGCGGGTAGCGCTTGCCGACCTGATCGAAGCGGATCATGCGCGCTCCTTCATGCGCTCCTCCATGCGCCCCTGGACCATCGGGATGCCGAACAGCCGGCACTCCAGCGGGCCGTTGAACAGCGGGATGCGGCGCGTCACCTTGAGCCGCACCAGCTTCGCCAGTTGCGGGTCGGCGGAGAGGAACCAGCAGTGCCAGCCGACGAAGTGCTGCTTCAGAGCGTTGCCCAGCAGGGGGTAGAACGCGGCCAGTTCGTCGTTGTCGCCCAGGCGCTCGCCGTAGGGCGGGTTGGTCACCAGCAGGCCGCTCGGTGCCGGCGCCGGGCGCTGGAGCAGATCGGCCTGCTCGACCGTGACCAGGTCGTCGAGCCCGGCATGCGCCAGGTTCTGGCAGGTGCGGGCCACCGCGTCGCGGGAAATGTCCGAACCCCAGATCGGCAGTCCGCCCGTCGACGTGGGCGCCGCCACGCGGCGCGCGGCCGCCTCGCCGCGCAGGCGGCGCCAGAGTTCGGCGTCGAAATCGAGGAAATGCTCGAAGCCGAACTCTCCCGGCCCGCGCGACAGGCCTGGCGCGTCGCCCAGGCTCATCTGGGCGGCTTCGATCAGGAACGTACCGCTGCCGCACATCGGGTCCAGCAGCGGGATGCCGGGCTTCCAGCCGGCCAGGCGCAGGATGCCGGCGGCGAGATTCTCCTTCAGCGGCGCGCCCACCTTGGCGATCTTGTGGCCGCGCAGGTAGAGCGGCTCGCCCGAGGTGTCGAGGTAGAGCGTGGCCTCGCGGTCGGTGAGGAACAGATGGATGCGGATCTCCGGCGCCCTGGTGTCGACGTTGGGGCGCTGCCCGGTCTCGGCGCGGAAGCGGTCGCAGACCGCGTCCTTGACCTTGAGGGTGATGTACTCCAGGCTGCGCAGCGGCGAGCGCTGCGCCGTGACGTAGACGCGGATGGTGCGCTCCGCCGCGAACAGCTGATGCCAGGGCACGCCGTGGGCGAGGCGATAGACGTCCTCCTCGTCCTGGTAGCCGCCCTGTGCCACCCGCCACAGCACCCGGGTGGCGATGCGGGACTCCAGGTTGGCGCGGTAGCAGGCCTCCCGGTCGCCGCGAAAGTGCACCCCGCCGGGCGCGGATACGATCTGTTTGCCGCCGGCGGCGGCCAGGTCCTCCGCCAACAGCGACTCCAGGCCGCGCGGACAGGGGGCGAAGAAATGCCAACCGCGCAGGAAGTCGCCGACGTCGCCAGTACCGGTATTGCCGCCGGCGCGCGGCGCCGCGTCGGCCCCGCGCACATGCCGGACCTTGGCGCCCGCCGCGGAGGGTGCGTGGGGTTTGCGGGAAGAGTTCAAAACGGTTTCACCACGGCCAGGATCACCACGGCGATCAGGGCCAGAACAGGGATTTCATTGAACACGCGGAACCAGACGTGGCTGCGGGCGCAGGCGCCGGCGCGGAACTCGGCGAGCAGCCGGCCGCACCAGAAATGGTAGGCCACCAGGCCCGCCACCAGCAGGGTCTTGAGGTGCAGCCAGGCGCCGGAGAAACCGAAGCCGAACCACAGCCACAAGCCCAGGCCCACCGCCAGCACGCCGATGGGCGTGACGAAGCGGTACAGCTTGCCCGCCATCAGCAGCAGCCGCTCCCGTTCCGCGCGGCTGTCGGCCGGCACCATGGCGAGGTTGACGAAGATTCGCGGCAGATAGAACAGGCCGGCGAACCAGCTCACCACGAAGACGATATGGAAGGATTTGAGCCAGAGCATGTCAGCGATTTTCCTTTGTCGTGATTTCCGCCAGCCCGGCCTCGACGGTGGGGTAGGCCAGGCGCAGGCCCAGTTCCCGCTTCATGCGCCGGTTGTCGAGGCGGCGCGACTCGGCCATGAAGGACAACTGCACCGCCGGCAGGCGCGCCTGCGCCTCCGCCCAGGAGACGCGCGGCAGGCGCGGCTGGCCGAAGGCGTCGCAGAGCCGGTCGTACCACTCGCCCATCGCCAGTTCGCTGTCGTCGGTGACGTTGTAGGCCCGCCCCGGCCGGCCGCGCCGCAACGCCGCCAGGCAGGCGCGGGCCAGGTCCTCGGCGTGGATGTGGTTGGTATGCACGTCGTCCTCGGGCCGCAAGAGGGGCAGGCGCCCGCCCAGGCGCTCGGTGGGCAGGCGGTCGGCGGCGTAGATGCCCGGCGCCCGCAGCAGGCTCACCGCGCAGCCGGAGTCGCGGCCGAAGCCGCGCAGCAGCCTTTCCGCCGCCTGCCGCCGCTGGCCGCGGGCGCTGGCCGCCCCCGCCGCGGCGAGCGGCCGGGTCTCCGCCACCCACGCGCCGCGGCAGTCGCCATACACGCCGCTGGTGCTGATGTAGACCAGGCGCCGTGGTAGACTCCGGCCCCGCCGCAGGGCCGCAATCAGCCTCCTGGTGCGGGGATCGCCGGCACTGGCGGCACCGGTAGCGGAGGGCGGCGCGCTGTGCAGCACCGCGTCGGCCAGCCCGGCCAGACGACGCAGCGTGGCGGGTCGATCGAGATCGCCCTGCAACTGGGTCACCCCCTGGGCGGCCAGGGCCGGGTCCCATTCCCGCACCAGCGCATACAGGCGCCACTGTCCGCGCAGGCGGGGCAATGCCCGGCGCACCACGTCGCCACAACCGACGATCAACAATCTTCTCATGACGGAATTATCTCATGGCCTACAAGATCACCCTCACGCCCAGCGGCCATAGCTTCGACGCGCCGGCCGACGAGACCCTGCTGAACGCGGCGGACCAGGCCGGCTTCAAGCTGCCCTACGGTTGCAGCGCCGGCGCCTGCGGCGCCTGCAAGGCCAAGGTGGTCGCGGGCGAGGTGGATCACGGCAGCTCTCAGGAGCACGCCCTCCCGGCCGACGAACGCGCCGCCGGCATGGCCCTGATGTGCTGCGCCAAGCCGCTGTCCGACCTGACCGTGGAAGTGCGCGAGGTGGGCGCCCTCTCCGGCATTCCGGTGAAGAAGCTGCCCTGCCGGGTGCAGAAGATGGAACGCGTCGCCCCCGACGTGATGCTGCTGCAATTGAAGCTGCCCGCGAGCGAGCCCTTGCAGTTCCTCGCCGGGCAGTATCTCGAATTCATCCGCCCCGACGGCTCCCGGCGCGCCTTCTCGATCGCCAACGCGCCGCACCGGAACGAATTCGTCGAACTCCATGTCCGCCTCGTCGCCGGCGGCGAATTCACCACCCAGGTGTTCGAGACCATGAAGGAAAAGGACATCCTGCGCATCGAGGCGCCGCTGGGCTCCTTCTTCCTGCGCGAGGACTCGGCCAGGCCCATCATCCTGCTGGCCGGCGGCACCGGCTTCGCCCCGATCAAGGGCCTGGTCGAACACAGCCTGCACAAGGGCTACACCCGCCCCATCCACCTCTACTGGGGCGCGCGCGACAAGGCCGGCCTTTACATGGACGCGCTGGCCCGGCGCTGGGCCGACGAGCATCCCCACATCCAATACGTCCCGGTGCTCTCCGACGCGACGGCCGACGACGCCTGGGACGGCCGCACGGGGCTGGTGCACCAGGCCGTGCTGGAGGATTTCGCCGACCTCTCCGGCCACGAGGTGTATGCCTGCGGCGCGCCGGCGATGATCGACGCCGCCCGCCAGGACTTCGCCGCCCGGGGCCTGCCCGAGGACGCATTCTTCGCCGACTCGTTCACTTTCGCCACGCACTGATACGCTCACTCCCCTTCGCCCCAAGGGGTGAGGGGTGAGCCCGTAGGTCGGGTTAGCCCACAGGGCGTAACCCGACAGACAGCCGTTGCAGACATCGATGTCGGGTTACGCTTCGCTAACCCGACCTACGTGACTCGTTCACCTTCGCGGCACACTGAGAACAGCGGACGGGGCCCCGCGTCGGCGCGGGCCGCACGCTACGCGAGCGCCTGCAGGCGCTCGATTTCGTCCCGGTACCAGCGCCGGGCGCGGGCCTCGGCGGTCTCGGCGCGGCTCCGCCGGCGCTCGCCGAGCCGCTTCTCGGCGGCATCCGCCCAGCGCAGCCGGGCTTCGATGTTTTCCCGGATGAAACCGATGACCAGGCCGTTGTGCTCGGCGGTTTCCGGGATGCGCCAGCCCTCTTCGAGGATCTGCTCGCAGGCGGCCATCACCTGGCGCGCCTCCTCCCGCGCCTGGCGGCGCACTTCCTCGATCAGGGCGAGCAGCGTGGCGTCGTCGCAGTGGTCGCCATTGAGCAGCTTGACCAGGGTTTCGTACTCGTAGACCAGCTCCGCGCCGGGCTCCGCGAACCAGGCGGCCAGCGCTCGGCGGCCGGCGGCGGTGATGCGATAGACGCTGCGCTTGCGCGCGCCCTGGTATTCCTCGGCCAGGGAAGCCAGGCCCAGCGCCGCGAGCTTCTTCGGCTCTTCGTAGATGCGGCTCTCGGCGCGCGGCCAGATGCGGCGCAGGGCCGAGAGCTGCATGTACTTGTTCAGCTCGTAGGCGGACCAGGGGCGCCGCGCCAGCAGGCCCAGCAGGGTGTAGGAGGTCGGAGTCAGGCGGGTTCGGTCGGCGGTCTTCATGGCTTGCAAAATAATCCTGTCAGGAGTATCTGTATACTCCTGTTCGGAGTATTAGTGACCTACCGGGACCACCAGCCATGAAACGCTTCCTGAAACTCGCCGCCCTGATCCTCGCGCTCATATTCACGGTCGTCGCGGCCTTCTTGTGGTGGCGGACGCTGCCGCCGCAGCCACCCAAGCACCAGCTTTTCATCAACGGCGTGGTGCTGACCATGGACGCGGCGGACCGCGTCGCCAGCGCCCTGGCGCTGGAAGGCGAGCGCATCGTCGCGGTGGGCGACAGCGCCGACCTCAAGACCCGCTACGGCAGGGACGCGGTGATCCACGATCTGGCCGGCAAGGCCCTGCTGCCGGGCTTCGTCGATGCCCACAGCCACTTCCCCGCATCCGGCCTGTCGGTGTTCGGCGTGGACCTCAACAGCCCGCCGATCGGCGACCTGACCTCCATCGCCCAGCTCCAGCAGCGGTTGCGCGCCAAGGCGGCGACGACGAAAAAAGGAGCGTGGATCTTCGGCTTCGGCTACGACGACACGCTGCTGGCGGAGAAGCGCCATCCCACTCGCCAGGAGCTGGACGCGGTCTCCACCGAGCAGCCGATCTACGTCTGGCACGTCTCCGGCCACATGGGCGTGGCCAACAGCCGGGCGCTGGCCCTGGCCGGCATCGGCCCGAACACGCCCAATCCGCCCGGCGGCGTGATCGTGCGCGACGCGCGGGGCGAGGCCACGGGCCTGGTCCAGGAAAATTCGGCGATCGAGATGCAGAAGCTGGCGATGAAGATCGGCCCGCTGGACTTCCTGCGCATGGTGCGCGCGGCATCGGCCGAATATGCGGCGCAGGGCGTCACCACGGCCCAGAGCGGGGCCGCCGCCGCCGAGACGGCGAAGGGCCTGGGCCTGGCCAGCCGCTTCGGCCTGGTACCGATGCGTCTCGAACTCTGGCCGATGTGGGATTCCCTCGGCCCCGAGCTGCGCGACGGCAAGGCCAAGGTCGCCGACTACGACACCGACCGGCTGCGCCTGGGACCGGTGAAGTTCTTCAGCGACGGCAGCATCCAGGGCTACACCGGTTTCCTCGGCCATCCCTATCACGTGCCTTACCACGGCGATGCCGAGTACCGGGGCTTCCCGACCATGGAGCAGAAGCAACTGGTGGCGGAGATCGGGCGCTATCACCGCGCCGGCATCCAGTTGGCGATCCACGCCAACGGCGACGCCGCGATCGACAACGTGCTCGACGCAATCGAGATCGCGCAGCAGGAGACGCCGCGCCCCGACATCCGCCACATCCTGGTCCATGCCCAGATGGCGCGCGCCGACCAGCTCGACCGCATGGCGCGGCTCTCGGTGACGCCGAGCTTCTTCTCCGCCCACACCTACTACTGGGGCGACCGTCACCGCGACATTTTCATCGGTCCCGAGCGCGCCGCCGACATCAGCCCCACGCGCTGGGCGAAGGATCGCGGGCTGCGCTTCAGCGTGCATCTGGACACGCCGGTGGTGCCGATGAATCCGCGCCTGCTGCTGTGGAGCACGGTCAATCGCCTGTCCAGCAGCGGCCGGGTGATCGGCCCGGCGCAGCGTCTGACGGTGATGGAGGCGCTGCGCGCGATGACCATCGACGCCGCCTGGCAGATCCATCAGGAGGACCGCATCGGCTCCCTGGAACCCGGCAAGCTGGCCGACCTGGTGGTGCTGAGCGACGACCCGCGCAAGCATCCGCAGACGATCCGCGACCTCGCGGTCGAGACGACCCTGGTCGGGGGCGTGCCGATCTACTCCCGGCAGCCCTGAGGACCGCCCTCTCGGCGCGCATCGAGCGGGAACAGGTTGGCCGCGCCAGGTCGCCGGTACAGCGTCGGCGTCATTGACCGGCGCTGCGCGGGATGACCTTGGTCGTCGGTTGGCTCACCTCGCCTTGCGGCAGGAACCAGCGGAACCACAGCAACCCGCGCCGGTGGCCCTGGGTGCTGATCCAGTTGGGATGGCCCGGGTCCTGGGCGCCGACGTAGAGTTTCCAGGAGCCGTCGGGCTCGTAGACCACCTGGGCGCCGTTGATGGTGACCCGGTCATAGGCGGCATCGTAGATGTGGAGGAAGGGGTTCCACAGGCAAAGGTTCCAGAACGCGCACTCGGGCGAACGGCCCTCGATGACCAGTACCTGATCCTCTTCCAGTTCGAAGCCCCCCATGGCGTAGGCCGCGTCGCCAGCCGCCCAGCCGACGGTCTTCCGGGGCACCGGGTAGGGCGGCTGGATCGTGTTGGGCGGCATGCGCACCGGGCAGATCATGCTTTGTTCGCGCAGCCAGGTCCTGGCGGCGCGAAAGCGCCTGGCCAGGGTGGCGGCATCGTCCTTGGCCTTGGGCGGCGGATTGATGGCCTCGATGGACCAGACGGCCCGGCGGCCCCGCACCGGATCGTTCAGATAGTCCCGGGTCAGCCCCACGACCGCGTCGGGCTCCAGCTTCAGCCAGTTGCCCGGCTGCGGATCGGGGCTCAGCCACAGTTCGAAGCCGCCGTCCGCCGCGCGCGTCATGGTGCGGTCGTTGGCGGTGCCGACGATGCGGTCGGAGTTGCGGCCGTCGTCGGGGCCGCCATAGACGGTGAACGACAGGTAGGCCGCGTCCCCCGGCCATACCTTGACCCGGTAGGTAAGGCTCGGGTCCAGCGCGACGTATTGATAGAAGGCGTCGGCATTGTCGCCGCCCCATTTGCGATAGGGGCCCACCGCGTCGACGAAGCGAGGGCGGGCGCTGTCGGCCCAGACCTGGGCATCCAGGGCCATGCCGAGCAGACTGAAGATCCAGCGGTGCCCCTCCACCAGCTCGGACTCGTCCAGGGGCGGGTCGGCCTTGAGAAGACGCGACTCGATGTTCTGCGCCTCCGCCAGCAGCTCCGCGAAGGCCTGTTGCAGTTGCTCGGACATGGGGTTCCTCCTTTTGTGGCGGTCGTTCGTGAAAACGGTCGTAGTAGAATAACAATACTACGTATCAATTCAAGACTGAGTATCAAAAATTGAGCGACAGCCCGCCGCCCCCCCGCCTTCCCTGCGGGAGAGAAACCGTCAGCGCGTGCGCGAGCAGCTGATCGAAGCCGCCGTGGCCCTGGTCAGCGCGCAAGGTTTCGCCGCCACGACCGTGGATGCCATCGCTGCCGCCGCGGGCGTCGGGCGGGCCACCTTTTTCCGCTATTTCGAATCCAAGGATGCCGCCGTGGTGGTGGGTTTCTACGAGTACCGGCTGAGCCGGCTGGTGGAAATCCTGCACGCCGCCCCCGCCAAGCTGGCGCCCTTCGATGCCGTGACGTGGGCCATCGAGCAGCTCGGCGCCGAAGCCGAACGGCAACTGCCGTTCATCGAACTCCAGGCCCGTTTGTTGGCCGCCTCTCCCAGCCTGCACGCCAAGGCCCTCGAATTCCAGGCCAGCTACGAAAACGCGATCGCCGACGCCATCACCGGCCGCTACCGCGAACTGGCCCCCAATGACCTGCGCCCCCGGTTGCTGGCCGCCGCCGTCCTGGCCATGATGCGCATCATCACCGACTACTGGAACGACGATCACCGCGACCAGAACCTCGCCCAACTGTCCCGCGCCGCATTGGAGCATCTGGGTCAGGGGTTCGGGAAGGTTCGCCCTCCTTCCCTCCCCTCCGGGGGGAGTTGATACGGTTCGCGACGCTCGGGTGTTTGGGGGAGCCTCGTAGCGGCACCGATAGGTTGCGGCTGGCGCCGCATGCCGCTTTTCCCCATCGTGGGAAATGCGGCGCGGCGGAAAAGCTCCGTCAAGGAAACACGGACTTTCTGGAGCCACCGCATTCAAAGGTTTTTTGACTGAGCGTGCAGCACGCTCAGTCATGAGCGATGGTTTCCGGTTTCCTAGAATGCGGCGACGGCGCGCGGCATTGGCGGCGTTTCCATTCACAACCCCTGGAGAGCCGCATGCCACCATCCCCCACTCCATCCGCAAGCGCATCACTGCGCCTGGCCGGCCTGCTTTACGGCATCATGGCCTACGCCGCCTTCAACATTACCGTCATGTATTGCGTCGGCTTTCTCGGCAACTTTCTGGTTCCTCTTTCCATCGACGCCGGACGCGTGCCCGATGCGCCCGGCGCGGCGCTGATCGATCTGGCCCTGCTCGCCCTGTTCGGTATTCAACATAGCGTCATGGCGCGTCCGGCATTCAAGTCCTGGATCACGCGCCATGTGGCCGCGGAGCTCGAGCGCCCCACCTACGTGATCCTGTCGAGCATGGTGCTCGCTCTGGTGATGTGGCAGTGGCGCCCGCTGCCGGCCAGCGTCTGGCAGGTCGATGCCGACTGGGCGCGGGCGGCGTTGTGGACCCTGTTCGCCGCGGGATGGGCGCTGGCGCTGGCGGCCACCTTTTTCACCAGCCATTTCGAACTGCTGGGGCTCAAGCAGTCATTCGCCTATTTCCGCGGCCGTCCGCACGCACCGGGCGCGTTCCGCGAGCAAGCGGTCTACCGTTGGGTGCGCCACCCCATCATGGTCGGTCAGATCGTGGCCTTCTGGGCGACGCCGGCGATGAGCCTCGGCCATCTGCTGTTTGCCACCGCCATGTTGGGCTACACCCTGGTCGGGCTGTATTTCGAGGAGCGCGACCTCGTCGCCGCGCATGGCAATGCCTACCGCGACTATCGACGACGCACGCCGATGTTGGTCCCCCGCAAACCGCGCAGCCGTCATTGATTTTCGACACACCCGCGCCCCACGTCGCGGTGCGGATTCACCGGGCAGAATCCGGCCCCGAGGGAATCGACGACGGCATCGCAGGCGTCGAGCAGGGTTTCCTGGGCCAGATGCGCGTAGCGCTGCGTCGTCCGCACCTGGGTGTGGCCGAGGATCTTCTGCACCTCGTACAGGCTGCGCCCGGCATTGACCAGAAAGCTGGCGAAGCTGTGGCGCAGGTCGTGTATCCGCACGTCGGCCAGCCCCGCCTTGCGGCGCGCGCTGTCCCACGAATAGAACACGGAGACGAAGGGCCGGCCGGTTTTCGGACTCGGGAACACCCAGGGACAGTCCTCCAGGCGCGGCACCGCCGCCAGAACCTGCAAGACGCCGCTCGACAGTGGCACGTGCCGGGGCTTGCCCGCCTTGGTCAGCGGAATGCGCCACTGGCGGCGCTCCAGGTCGAGATCCTCCCAGCGCAGATCGAGCACCTCGCGCCGCCGCGCCCCGGTCAGGATCAGCATCGGGACGATGAAACGCAGCATCGGATTCGGACTGCCCTCCACCGCCGCGCACAGGCGCCGCGCCTCTTCGGGCGTCAGGAAGCGTTCCTTCATCGGCGGGTCCTCGAAGAGCGCCACGCCGGCGGTCGGATTCACCGCGATGCCGGGGGTTTCCCAGCGCAGCGCCAGATTGAAGACGTAGCGCAGCATCACCAGCAGGCGGTTGGCCGAACCCTTGGCCGCGCCGACCGCGCGCCGGCCATGGTGGAGCACGGCGATGTCCGTCTTGGTGATCTCGTCCAGGTGGCGCCGGCCGAGCCGGAGCGCGACGTGGTTGCGGAACAGCGACTCGTCGCAGCCCCAGGTCTTCTTGTAGCTCTTGGCGAAGGGCAGGTAGCGCTCGTAGAAAAAGTCCCCGAGCGTCGGCGTCTGGCGCAGGTGGTCTTTTTGTTCGGAAGGGTCGTCGCCGAGCATCACCCGCCCGCGCAATTCGCTGACGCGGTACCGGGCTTGTGCCAGCGTCATCGCGCTTGCGTCCCCGATACGATACTGACGCTGTCGACCGCGATCGTTCGTATAGCGTAGATAATAGGTACGACCGCCGGACTGGCGAATTTCGAGAACCAGGCCTTTACAACCACGATCCGTGACCTCTACTTTCCCTTTGTCCGCCGGACATAACGCCCCCCTGATGAAAGCCGGGGTGAGTTGCACGATTGCCATAATAACCTCATTTGGTAACATAAATGATACATAGTGTATCTTAATGGAATCAATTGTGCATAAAGAGGTCTTTTCATTCGCCATCCAGTTGAAAGCGGCGAGATCGCTCGTCGGCTGGAGTCAGGCAGAACTGGCGGCACGCACCGGGGTCGCGCGGCCGACGATTGCGCGCATTGAGGCGCTGACCATGCAACCGCGCCTCGACACCGTGGGCAAGCTCAAGCGCGCCTTTCTCGATGCGGGACTGCAAATGCTGGACGGAGAACCTGTCGGGGGTTTTTCCCTGGTGATGACGTCGGAGGCGCTGCAGTCGATCATGGAGATGCATCGGACACGGCAGGACACCACATCCGACGGGACGACGAAAACCGGAAGAGTACCGGAAGGTTTTGGCAGTGGGGCTCGCCGTCAAAACCAAGGGAAATCATAGGGTTGATGGTGTTTTACGCCATCCAGTAGTCATATTTCGGGGCTTTTTTCCGGAACGGATTACCGGAAGAGTACCGGAAGCATCTGGAAAGCTGGTTGTTTTACCTGGAAAATATCTTATTAATCAGTTGGTTGTGATTTTGACAGATTAGTTTGCTCACTGCGGATATCGACAGCGGCACAGCTTTCACTGGCGGCTCTGGTAACGATACCTTCATCGCTGATGAAACCACGACTGCCAAGGTTAGCTTGGCTGACGTTCTGGCCGGTGGTCTTGGTACTGACTCCCTGACCATCTACAACTCCAAGGGTGTTGCTCCTCAGATGTCCGCCATCGAGAGCGTGACGCTGAATACCATCGCTGGTGACTACAATGCTTCCACGGCTACTGGCTTGACCACCTTGAACGTGATCAGCGCCGATGGAACCAACACGTTTACCGTCGGTTCTGGCGTGAGCGTTTCTTTGGCAAACACTGCTATTGCCAACACTGCCGGCACTAAAGACGATGTGGTTGTTGTCTACGATGCTAACGCCACGTCTGCAACTTTGACGCTGAATAACGTTTCCTCGGGTGGCACTAACTCCGACCTCGCTATCAAGGGCGCAAAGATTGCAACCCTGAACATCGCGACGACCGGTGCTGCCAGCACGATTGATGCGCTGCTTACGGCAACTGACACCGTGGTGGACTCCTACGTCATTACTGGTGACAAAGGTCTGACCATTACCGATGCTTTGACCCTTGCCACCAATGCAACGACCAAGGCTAATGCCATTACCTCTACTGGCTTGACGGGCGACCTGAGCTACAGTCTTGGCACTATCGCTGCAAACCAGAACGTCACGATTGCTGCTGGTAATGGTGTTAACACCGTGACCATCGCTGATGTAAATGTTGATGGTTCTGTGACTGCTACTTTCGGTTCTGGTAAAGATGTCATTACCCTGTCCGATGCGACCGGTTCTGTTTCAATCAATACCGGTGATGGCGCTGACAAAGTGACGATTTCGAAACTCGACAACAAGTACAACAGCACCGATAAGGAAACGGCTTCTGTCAACTTGGGCGCTGGCGATGACACTCTGGTAGTTGCCAGTACCGTGACCGAGGCAAACCTTGCTAGCGGTGTAACACTGGCGGGTGGTGATGGTATCGATACCCTGAACATCGATAACGATGAGTACCTTAAGTTGTTCGACAACGCAACGGCCGATGTGACCGTTACTGGCTTCGAGAAGCTGGCCCTGCAGAATGGCGACTCTGGTACTTTCGACCTGTCCAAGGTTTCGAGCGGCACGATGACCACCGTGGTTCTGGCTGATGGCGTGAATACCGGTGGTGGTCTAGTGGTTTCCAACGGCGCTGCTGGCTTGACCATTGATTGGGCAGACAAGGATGGTTCTGGCGTAACTGCCGGTGGTGCTGTCGACGTTAGCCTGAAGGACGCCTCTGGCTCCGCAGATGCGGTGACCCTGAATGTCACCTTGACCGACTCCGACGACACCGTTGATAGCTTGGTTATCGGCGACTTCGAAGTGAAAGCCGACTCGAACAGCAAGACGGTTGAGACCTTGAACATCGCTGTTGATGGTGCTCTGTCCGCGACGACGGCTTCCAACGTCAAGACCGCTGCTAGCCAGTATCTGCAAATCACCTCGCTGGACCTGTCCGGCGGCGTGACCACCGTCAACATCTCTGGCGACGGATCCACCAAGATCAACGGCTATGCCAATGCCAGCACCCTGGTGACAGTGAATGCAGCTAACTCCTCCGGTGCGAACAACCTGAGCGTTGCTGCTGGCACGACCTTCATTGGTGGTACGGGTAATGACACTTTCACCGGCACCCAAGCTCAGTTTGCGGCAATCACTTCCCTGACTGGCGGTACGGGCACTGACACGGTTGCGATCACAGACACCGTTTTGACGACCGCTACCCTGACCATTGACGACAAGGCATTCAAGAATGTGGCCGCTGCCGAAGCGATTTCCTTCACGGGAGCTAACGCTGGTGACTTCAGCTGGACGCTGGGTGGTTACGCCAACACCTTCGCAACCAACAACAGTGGTGTTATTACCGCTACTGCCACCGCCCTGGTTGCAGCAGCTGACGGTGACACCATCACCGTGGATGCCTCCGGCCTGTCTGGCACTAATGCTATTAGTCTGACCCTGACGGACACCGCTGCTCAGGCTGGCAAGACCAACGACATCACCATTACTGGTTCTGCTGGTGGTGATACCCTGAAAATTACCGAAGCCAAGGCTGGTGCAGGCGGCGACGTGTCTGTAGATGGCGGTGCGGGCAATGACACCATCACCGTGACCGTTACGGCTACTCACGCAGGTACCGTAGCCATTGCTGGTGGTGCTGGTGATGACACCATTACCGGCTCTGCGATTGGTGACACCATCACCGGTGGGGCGGGTGCTGACAAGATCACCGGCGGTGAAGGCGGCGACAGCATTACTGGTGGTACGGGTGCTGATCAGATCATCCTGACCGAAGCTGTTGCAGCTCAGGATACCGTTGTGATTGCTGCTGGCGACTCCAACGTGGATGCTCGCGATACGGTGACCGGCTTCGCAGCGATTGCTGGTGGTACGGCCGACAAACTGGATCTGGTTGGCGCAGCCACCATCCAGGCTGATGGTGTGACCGACGGCTCTAACTTCAACACTATCAAGTCGCATACTGTGGCAAGCGGCGTTATCACTTTTGATGATGCGGAGACGTTTGCTGCTGCTGTGACCGTAAACTCCAGCAACCTGTCTGATGTTCTTGGTTATTTGGCTGCGAACATCACCGGCGCTGGCGCTACCGTCGGTTTCGCCTACGATTCCAACAGCGATGGTACTAACGATGCCACCTTGATCTTCCAGAACAACGCCGGTGGCGACATTCTGGTTGAGTTGGTTGGTGTTACGGGTATCACTGCTGTGGCGGGTGCTGCTGGCGCTAACACCGTGCTGGTTGGCTAATCTTCTTCGGAGGATGCTCCTGGGTATCAGCTCGGGAGTAATGCTTGATCTAAAACCCCGCCCCTTGAGAAGGGGGTGGGGTTTTTTCTTAGGGCACCTTGATGGTGTTTTGAGAAAAGACCCCAATAACGAGAGGAAATGCAATGAGCGACTGGACCGCTGGTTATGTAGCCGACATTGGCTATACGTTTGGTTACTATCAGGAACTAAATCCTCTGCGGGTGAAGCTGGCCTTCCTGAATGCCGGTCTCGTTGCACCCGAGTTTGGCATTGCGTGTGAGTTGGGCTTTGGGCAGGGATTGAGTACCAACATTCACGCGGCAGCCTCGGTGACGCAGTGGCATGGCACGGACTTCAATCCAAGTCAGGCCAGCTTTGCTCAGGAATTGGCCACAGCGTCTGGCGCGAGTGCGAAACTCTATGATGAGGCATTTGCTGATTTTGCGGACCGGGCCGATCTACCCGCTTTCGATTACATCGGCCTGCATGGCATCTGGAGTTGGATTTCCGATGACAACAGGGCTGTCATCGCCGAATTCATCCGCCAAAAATTAAAAGTCGGTGGGGTGCTCTATATCAGCTACAACACCTTGCCCGGATGGTCGTCCTTTGCACCGATGCGCCACTTGATGACTCAGCACGCAGAAATCATCGGCGCAGAAGGACATGGGATTGTCAGTCGAATTAACGGCGCCATTGAGTTCTCCGAACGACTGCTGTCGACTAACCCAATTTATGCACGCGCTAATCCATTGGCGGCGGAGCGAGTAAAAAAGATTAAAGATCAAAATCGTCACTATCTGGCTCACGAGTACTTCAATCGTGACTGGCACCCAATGCACTTCGCCACGATGGTCGAATGGTTGGAAAGTGCGAAGGTTCAGTACGCCTGCTCGGCCCACTACCTTGACCACATTGATGCCGTGAACCTCACAGGTAATCAACAAACCTTTTTGAAGGAAATCACCGACCCGATGTTCCGAGAGAGTGTGCGTGACTTCATGGTTAACCAACAGTTCCGCCGCGATTATTGGGTCAAAGGTACCCGTAAGCTAAGTGCGCTGGAGCAGGCCGAGGGGCTTCGATCCACCTCGGTAATGCTTGTAGCACATCGAAGTGATGTTTCCCTAAAGGTCAACGGAGCACTTGGTGAGGCCTCAATGAATGCGTCCGTGTACGAACCCATTCTCGATGTCCTAGCAGACCACAAGCCACGAACAATTGCACAAATCGAACACGCTGTGACTGATAAAGGAATTACATTTGCGCAGGTCATGCAGGCCATGATGGTACTCACAGGGGCGGGATATATTGCGGCGGTTCAACAAGCTGAAGCGATCACTAAGGCGAAGAAAACAACCGAGCGCCTGAATGCACACCTGATACACAAAGCCCGCAGCAGCGGAGATATTGCGTACCTGGCAAGCCCGGTAACAGGTGGTGGCGTAGCGATTGGACGCTTCTCTCAACTATTCCTGTTGGCTACTATGCAGGGGAAAAAGCAGCCCACCGATTGGGCACAAGCGGTAATCCCCCCTGAAATTGAAGGTGGTCGGAAGTAGAATTTTCTCGAAAGGGGAAGTTCTGCATGAAGAAGTCGAAATTCACGGACAGCCAGATCATGGAGGCGCTCAAGAGGGCGGAATCTGGGCTGGCGGTGCCGGAGATATGCCGGGACCTGGGAATCAGCTCGGCGACGTTTTACAAGTGGCGGGCGAAGTACGGCGGCATGGATACGTCGATGATCGCGCGCATGAAGGAGTTGGAGCAGGAGAACGCCCGGCTCAAGAAGATGTACGCCGAGGAGCGCCTCAAGGCCGAGATTCTCAAGGAGGCGATGGCAAAAAAGTGGTGAGGCCATCCCGCCGGCGCGAGATGGCCAAGGAAGTCGTGCAGGCCAGGCAGGCATCGATTCGACTGGTCTGCGAAATCTTCAGCATCAGCGAGACGTGCTACCGGTACGAGGCCAAGCATCGCGCCGAGAACGCCGAGATTGCGGACTGGCTGGTGCGGCTGACGAGCAATCAACGCAACTGGGGGTTTGGCCTGTGCTATCTGTACCTGCGCAACGTCAAGGGCTACCGCTGGAATCACAAACGGGTCTATCGCATTTACCGGGAGTTGGAACTGAACCTGCGGATCAAGCCCAAGAAGCGTCTGCAGCGGGAAAAGCCGGAACCGCTCGTGGTGCCTGCGGCCATCAATGCTGTCTGGTCGATGGATTTCATGCATGATCAGTTGGCGGATGGTCGGAACTTCCGTCTGTTCAATGTCATTGACGACTTCAACCGGGAAGCACTGGGCATGGAGATCGACTTCTCCCTGCCGTCGGCCCGTGTCATCCGGGCGCTGGACCAGATCATCGAATGGCGCGGACACCCTGCTGTCATTCGGTGTGATAACGGTCCGGAGAATATCAGTGGGCTGATCCAGGCCTGGGCTGGTAGACACGCGATTCGATTGGATTACATCCAACCTGGCAAGCCGCAACAGAACGCCTACGTCGAACGCTTCAATCGCACCGTGCGCTACGAATGGCTGTCGCAGTACTACTGGGAAGACCTTGATGAGGTCAGGTTGTTCGCTACCCAGTGGATGGACCACTACAATCACCATCGCCCACACATGGCATTGGGCGGATTCACACCAAAGCAGCGGTTGGCCATGGCCGCGTGACTCTACTTCCGGGCGCCCTTAGAAATGGGGGGATTACCAAGCCGTCTGGCAGATCATTTCAGCGCAAGGACAAAAGTTCGTGAAAGATGGTAAGACTTTGGAGACCGCCGAAGAGAACCTCGCCGAGCTGACGGCCCAGGCCCAGATCTTTGCAGAGAAGCAGCTGCCTATCCTGAAAGCCCTACAGATTGCTTGAGGTAAAAGCTTTTGAAATCCCCGTCTCGTGAGAGCCGGGGAAGATGAGCTTAATACAAATAATAGGGGACAGACTGTGCTGACCCGGGGAGGACGGACGAGTCTTGAACCCCTGTAACTTCGGTTACAGGGGTTTTTTATGGCTTGAAGATAATGGGGACCCTAATTCCAGTTCCGCATTCTTACGTCGGATGCGGCGCTGGCGGAACTGGATGGCGCGGTGGTGGCTTAGACAGGGTCGCCGGTCCGCTCAGACCAGGTTGCCGGCGACATCCAGGTTGGTGACGTGGATGCCGACGCTGGTGAGCTGGGTGGCGAAGCCGATGTAGTCGGCGGGCGTCAGGCTCTCGAACATGTTCACCGGCCAGTTGCTGGGTTGGCTCAAGGAACCGTCCAGGCGCGGCATGATGGCGAGGTCGTTGAGCATGGCGTTGGCCAGGCCCTTTACCTTGATGGTGCCGGCGCCGAGTTTGACGGCGTAGTAGTCGTGGACGCTCTGCTCCGGCAGCACGCCGGTGAGGCGCTGGAACATCTGGTCGATGATCTGGTCGGTGTTCCTGCCCTGGAGGAGAGCGGCGAACTCGCTGCTGGCGTTGAGGGTGCCGACCAGGCTGCCGGTGGTACCGTAGGCGCCGCCGGCATCCTCCCAGACGCTGCCGCTGCGGGCGGCCAGCAGGGTGGCGAATTGGTTCAATTCGGCCGCGCTGGCGGCGCGTCCCGCCATGGCGAGAAAATAGGCTTCGATCTTGGCCTGATAGGCGGGCGCATCGAGGTGGACCATGGGTAGGAAATTCATCAGCGGTGCGTCGGTGCCGTCGTCGAAGCGCAGCCGCTCGATACCGTCCAGGGTGTCGCTGCCGTCCGGTCCGGAAACGCGGACGCTGCCGCTGGCGAGGACCGTATAGGTGCAGGTCGCGGGACTGCCCGAGTAGAGCGCGGTATCGCTGCCCATGCCGCCGTTCAGCGTGTCGTTGCCACCGTTGCCGCGCAGCAGATTGTTGGCATTGTTGCCGATGAGCCGATCGTCGCCACTGCCGCCGGTCGCGTTCTCGATGATGACGCCATAGGCGATGGCCAGGTTGTCGGTGCCGTCGTAGGTGGGCGTGGTGCCGCCGGTGTAGCCCGGCGGCAGCGGGTCGGAAGCGATAGCGATGCTGGAATAGGCACCTGGGTTGAGGTTGATCACGCAACTCTTGCTGAAGGTGGCCACGGAGATGGTGTCGCTGCCGCCGGCGTCCCAAAGGGTACGGAAGAAGGGGGTGGCAGGGTCGAAGGTATAGGTGTCGTTGCCGGTGTGGTAAGTGGTGTTGGCGCCGTACAGGTATTGAACGGCGGCGATGTCGTAGAGCATCGGAGTGTCCGGCTCGACGTAGTAGGTGAGGAAGGTATAGCTGCCGTCGCCATTGGCCGTGACCTTGCGGAAGATGGCGTGCGGATGCTCGGTATAGGACATGACGGTGTATTGCTCGCTGTCCTTCTGGCCGCTCAATCGCGGGTTGCCCTCGAAGGGGTGCTTGAGCCCCAGGGCGTGGCCGATTTCATGCAGCAGGGCGCTGAAGCCGGCATTACCCGCCTGCCAGTGGCTGTCCGGCTTCTGCCCGATGGCGGGCGCGGAGAGCCAGACATCGCCGCCCGAGGCCCAGTAGCTGGAGGGGCCGTAAGCCCAGGCGGAACTGTTGCCCTGGGAGGTGGCGGTCCAGGTGAAGCGCAGGTCGCCGACATTGGTCTGGCCGTCGACGACCTGGGTGAAGCCGATATTCGCCACGTTGCTCCAGGCCGCCAAGGCGCCTGTCACGGCCTGGCGCTGGGCGGCGTTCAGGCCGTAGCTGCCGGCAGGCTCGTCGAGGGCTGAATAGCCACCGCTGTCCTTGTTGTCCCAGGAGGCCTGGGCGATGGCGACGTAGGGAAAGCTGTAGGTCAGCGCGACGCCGCTGCCGACGCTGCCGCCCCACTTGAGACCGTCGGCGAGGGCATCGATGTAGGTCAGGCCGGCGACGGGCACCGGGCTGGTCGGGTACTGGCTCGACGGGGCGCTGATGGGATTGGGCATGGTTCAATATACTTGCATCGTTCGAGACGAATGATGCCAGCGATAATTTGATTTCGATGCAGACAATTATCTCCGTACTTCCATACTTGCAGACACGATGAAACTACGTCCTCTCGGTTCGACCGGAATTCTGGTGTCGGAAATCGGCCTGGGCTGCGCGAGCTACTGGGGCAAGGAAATCTTCAGCGAATCGCGTGCGATCCGTATCGTCCGCCGGGCCAGCGACGCCGGGGTGTGCTATTTCGATACCGGCCACAGTTATTCCGACGGCAACGCAGAACCGCGCCTGGGCAAGGCGCTGCGCGAGATGGGCGGACGACGCCATGAGCTGTGCATTTCGAGCAAGGCCGGTACCCGCTTCGACTCCCGGCGCAAGTTGGTCAAGGATTTCTCCCCGGCCTGGATACGGCAAAGCTGTCACGAGAGCCTGCGCCGTCTCGGGCTGGAGCGCCTGCCAGTGCTGTTCCTGCATGGCCCGCGGATCGCTGACCTGAGCGATGAGTTGATGGGTACCCTGGCCGATCTCAAATCCCAGGGGACTATTGGCGCGATCGGCATCAACACCTTCGACGCGCCGGTCCTCGACCATGTCGAGCGTGGCGGAGGCTTCGACGTGGTGATGCTCGATTACAACATCCTGCGGCAGGACCACGAGCCATTGATCGGGAGGCTCCAGGCGCAGGGCGTCGGCGTGATCGCCGGCGCCGCGCTGGGCAACGCCTTGTTCTCGAACCGGGTGTTCCGGGTGCGCGGTGTCCGGGATCTGTGGTATTTGGCCCGGGCGCTGAAGAATTTCCGCGAGGGCATCCGCCGCGGGCGCATGTTCCGTTTTCTGGAGCGGACTCCCGGCGCGACCGGCGCCCAGGCGGCGCTTGCCTATGTGCTCGGCAATTCCGGTGTCGCTGCCGCCGTCTTCGGCACGACGGACGAGAAGCATCTCGTCGAGAATCTCGCCGCGTCCGGCATCGCGCTGCCCGCGGAAGTGCTGGGCCGGATTCGCGCCGCGGCATGCCCTTGACGCCGATGCCCATCATGGTCCAGAAACCCAGTTTGTCCCAGAACTCGTTGTACATGCACCCGGTGATCTTGGGGAACCAGGAAACAAAAAAGGGCTGGTTCAGTTTGGCCCATTTTCATGCTGCATGGGCATTCACTCATGAAGGAGGACACAATGGACATGAACGCCGCGGGGCCGGTCTCCTTGCCCGGCATCTCCCTTGAAACCTGGCTCGTCCGCTTCGACAGGCATGGCGAGTACACATCGCCGGAAACCCCGCAGGCGCTGCTCGACCGCCTTGCCACGACGCCGGAGTCTCCCGTCATCATCTTTTCGCACGGCTGGAACAACAACGACAAGTATGCGACGGAGCGCTACGCCAACTTTCTCGAAAATCTTCAGAAGCATTTCGCCGCCCACGGCGGGCCGGCGCAATCGCCGATCTTCGTCGGCCTGCGTTGGCCCAGCATGTGGTTTCCCTTCGACGAGACGCCGGCCGCCGGCATGGCCGATGTCGATGCCGACGGGCTTGCGCAACTGAAGGAGGAACTGGCCGAGGAGTTGCCCGAAGCCGATCGCCAGCGCTTCCGCGCGCTCGTCGACCTGCCGCGGCTTTCCGAAAGCGAGGTCGGCGAATTGGCCGACCTGTTCGGCCCGCTGCTGCAAGGCTGGGAGGTGGCCGACATCGAGGGGGCCGAGGCATCCCGCATCGACCGGGAAAGCCTGATGGCCACCCTACAGACGCTGCAGGCGGACCGTGACGCCCCCGCCGACGGCGAGGCCGTGGGGGGCAAGGACTGGTACGTCAAGGCACTCTTTCCGCTGCGCGTGTTTTCGGTCTTCGTGATGAAGAACCGTGCCGGCACGGTCGGCCGACACGGCGTCTCGCGCCTCGTCCGGGACATCCTCGGGACGTCGCGGGGGCCGCTCCATCTGGTCGGCCATTCCTACGGCGCGAAGGTCGTTCTTGCCGCCGTCACCGCCCAGCCGCTACCGCGCAAGGTCGACAGCCTGCTGCTCCTGCAGTCGGCCATCTCGTATCTTTGCTTTGCCGAAAAGGTACCGGAAAGGAAACTGCCCGGCGCCTATCGCATCGCCCTCTCGCGCACCGCCGGGTCGGTCGCCGCCACCTTCAGCCGGTGGGACAGCTCCCTTCATGAGTTCTATCACCACATCATGTGGATGAAGAACGATCCCGGCGAACTGGATGTCGCCGCCAAAGCCCCCGATGCCGCCGGCGACCCGCCGAACCGATTTGCCGCACTCGGCGGCTACGGCCCACGCGATGCCGGCGAGATCCTGATTTCCGAACTGCCCGTGCCGGGCACGGAGACCCCCGCGTTGCGCGAGGAATGCCTCATTGCCTTCGACGGTAGCCTGGACAAGCGCATATCGGGACACGGTGACGTTTCCAACGCCTGTACCGCCTGGCTGCTTCACCAGCAGATGAAGAGAACCTGAGGCGGGTTCGGCGCGGGCCGGCCGGTCTGGATGTGGAAGGGCAGGCGGTCGCGGCAGATCTCCTGGGTCGAAGGGCTGGCCTGATTTTGGGGCTCGCCTCCTTCGCCCCCGGAGGGGGGGCTCTCTGGCTTGCTGAGCTCGGATGTTTGGGGGAACTTCGTAGCGGCATCGATGGCGTTGCGCGCTGGCGGCCCGGCGGAAAAGCTCGTTTCCCATGCTGAATCATTCGCCTACTTTCCGAGGTTGACGCCTTTTGATTCCGGAATTCACGATACCGTGAGTGCATGAACATGACACTTCCTTACCCACGCCGGATCGAGCCGCGCATTGTGCGCGCCTTGCAGGACACACCGGTCGTGTTGCTTGCAGGCCCACGCCAGGCGGGCAAGAAAACTCTGGTGAGGCAGATCGCGGCCCAGTTCGCGGCCTTTGGGGCGCACCGCTTCCCGACCCAGGCAGGCAAGCCAGATGGAGCGCGGGATGGGTTTTTCACCATCGCGATAGTAGATTTTGCTCATCGTTGAACTCCTCGCAGGTTTCAAGCAGCCAGGAGGCGCCCCATGGCCAACCCAGGGCCGCCCTCCCGAGGACGGCCCGGAACGGTCAACCCCTGACCTTGTGGATCACGTTCTCGGCGTAGCCGTTCAGTTCGCCGAGCATCTGCGCCAGGGTGCGGTTGTCGGGACCGCCGGCGTAGCTGTCGCGGAAGGCGACCACCGTTTCGGTGACGCCGAGTTCCTCCAGGCGCCGCACGCCGTCGGTGCTGTAGGCGTCGAGCCCGCCGGCCTGGATGAGGAAGGGCAGGTGACTGCGGCCGAATTCCGCGCGCCAGGTCTTCAGCTTGCCGATCATGTCGGTCAGCGTTTCCAGGGAACTGCCGGCGCTGATCCAGCCGTCGCCCAGTTGCGCCGCCCGCTTCAGGGCGGGGTCGGCGTGGCCGCCGATCAGGATGGGGATCGGTTCGCTCGGCGCCGGGCACATTTTCACCGGCGGGAACTGGTAGAACTCGCCCTCGTAGCCGAAATACTCGCCGCCGCTCAAGCCGCGGATGATCGCGATCATCTCGTCCATGCGCTTGCCGCGCCCTTCCCAGGGCTGGTCGCAGATTTCGAAGTCCTCGCGCCAGGGGCTGAGGCCGACGCCGAACTGGAAACGGTTGCCGGTCATCACGGCGATGCTGGTGAGCGACTTGGCCACCAGCACGGGGTGGCGGATCGGCAGCTTCATCACCGAGGTGACGAATTTCAGCTTGGTGGTCACCGCCGCCATCCAGGGCACGGCGCTGAAGGGTTCGAGGAAGGGCACGCCGTCGAGGAACTCGCGCGAGCCGTCGGCGTTGTAGGGATAGGTGCTGTCGGCCTGCTGCGGATAGAAAATGCTGTCGGGCAGGGTGAAGGAATCGTAGCCGGCGGCTTCGGCGGCCTTGGCCAGTTCCAGGTAGAACGCCGGGTTGCACATGCCGGCGTGATAGGAAAACTTCACGGTTTCTCCTCCTTTGGTTTATCGTCGCGGGACCGCCGCGTGACCGAAATGGTTGCGGCGGTGGTTGTTTTCGGCGCTATCTTAGAGCCTGTCCGGAAAAATCGAAACGTGCCGCGAATCGTGAGTCGTACGCTCTCGCCACCGGCGCGAAGAGGGGGCGGTCGGCCGATTCAGGATGTCACCGCCAGGGTTCGTGCTATGTTGAAAAACTCCGGCTCAGAAGAGGTTACAGGATGAAAGCGAAAACCAGTCGATGCGCCGTCGCCATGCTGGTCGCCGGTTGCGCAACCGCCAGCGCCGCGCCCATGCAATACGAGATGGACTTGCGCACCTACTCCGGCATGGGGGCGGGCGGCATGATGGGCATGCTCGGTTCGATGCTCGGCAAGCAGGGCGCGAGCGTCAGCAAGCTCATGGACCTGCGCCTTGCCAGCCCGACCGACATCCCCGACGGCTACAGCGCCGAGCATACGGTGCCGGACGGCATGCGCATCGGCCCCAGGCTGCCGCTGAAGGGCGAGCGCCGCGCCACGGGCGGCAGCGGCGGCGAAACCACGCGCGACGATCCCGAGGGGCGCATCCTGATCTATTGGGGTTGCGGCGAGACGGTGCCGAAGGGACAGCCGCAGGTCATCGATGTCAAGACGATGAGCAAGAGCATGTCGCCGGAGGTGATGGCGATGGTGCGTCAGGCGCAGGTGCGCAAGGGTGGTGGTGGCGGCATGCCGCCGGGCGCCGGGTCGCTGCCGCCGCGCACCGTCTGGTGGCCCGCGGGCGACGCGGACTTCAAGGGCATTCCGGCCGAGGCCTCGGCGGTGGGCGAGCACGTGGTGAAGGCGAGCTTCATGAACGAGGACATCCGCTACACCATCGATGGCGGACTCGATTTTCTCGAACCGCTCAATCTGAAGGCGAGCGGCGACCTCAAGTCGCCCGTGTCCCTGCAATGGGACGGCCTCGCGCGCGCGAAGGGCTACAACCTCAACGCGGTCGGCGCGGCGGAAAAGGAGGTCGTGATCTGGATGGCGGAGCGCAACAAGTTCCCCATGCTCCCCGCGAGCCAGACGACCTGCGCCATCCCCGCGGGCATCTTCGAGAAGGCGCAGATGGCGATGGTGGCTGAAGAAGGGGTCGGCCCCACGGGGAGCTTCGCCTATCCGCCGCAGGAAAAAGGCAAGCCGAAGAAGCCGCTGATCTGGACGGCGCGGGTTCGCGTCTCGACCAGCGACACGGCGCTGCTGGGCTTGCAGGAAGCCGCCGCCGGCGCGGCGGGCGATGCCGCGGCGGATTCGGTGGTGCCGGGCGGCGGTACCCTGTTGAAGGAGCTCAAGGGATTCTTCGGGAGGTAGGTAGACTCGCCCCCCTTCGCCCCCCTCCGGGGGGTTCGATACGGCTCGCTGCGCTCGAAGTTACGGGGAACGCTGTAGCGGCACCGATAGGATGCGGCTGGCGCCGCGTGCCGCTTTCCCTTGGGGCGACCCGGCGGGAAAGCTTTTGCGGTATTCCATCCCTTCGCCATCCTCCGGGGGGCGGTGCGGTGGAAAAGTTCGTTTTCACGCTGAACAACAGGAGAAACTCATGTCGCAGCATTCCCGGAATCCTTTTTCCATCGCGGGCAAGGTCGCCCTCGTCACCGGCGCCTCGCGCGGCATCGGGCTCGCCATCGCCGAGCTTTTCGTCGAGCAGGGCGCGGAGGTGATCATCGTCGCCAGGAAGCAGGAAACCCTCGACCAGGCCGCCGCCGAGCTGCGCGCCAAGGGAGGCAAGGTCCACGCCATCGCCTCGCACATGGGCAGGATGGAGGACATCCAGAAGCTCGTCGCCACCCTGGACGAGCGCGGCCTGGACGTGGACATCCTGGTCAACAACGCCGGCATCAGCCCGCCCCACGTGGAATCCTTCGCCGACACCACCGAGGCGCTGTGGGACAAGGTGATGGACGTGAACCTCAAGGGCCCCTTCTTCTTGAGCGGCGCCATCGGCAAGAAAATGGCGGCGCGGGGCGGCGGCAACATCATCAACATCAGCACCACCTCGGCGCTGATGGCCCAGCCCGAGATCGGCGCCTATTGCGTCTCCAAGGCGGCGCTGAACACCGTGACCCGCTGCTACGCCCGGGAACTCGGCCCCCGTGGCGTGCGCGTGAATGCCATCTCCTGCGGCGTGATCAAGACGGTGATGGGCGACCACACGCTCAACGACCCCCAGCGCTACGCCGACATGATGAAGATCAACCCCCTGAAGCGCGCCGGCCTGCCCGAGGAGGTCGCCAAGGCCGTGCTGTTCTTCGCTAGCGATGCCTCCAGCTATTCCACCGGCACCATCTTCCAGGTGGACGGCGGCGTGCTGAGCTGAATCTGAAGTCTCGTCCCCCTCCAGGGGGCGAGGCGCGTGCCGGGAGCAGCGGTTCCGCCGGTTTTCCTGCCAAGCTTCCCCAGCGTTCCCGGATTGAAAAAACGACGGCAAGGAGAAAGATCATGACGACGCGCACCCTGCAAAAGATCATTCCCTCGATTCCGGTGTCGGACGGCGCCGGGGTGAAACTGCGGCGCAGCCTGGGCCAGAGCCAGGGGCTGCGGCTCGATCCCTTCCTGATGCTGGACGAGTTCGCCTCGGACGATCCGCAGGACTACATCGCCGGTTTCCCGCCTCATCCCCATCGTGGCTTCGAGACTGTGACCTACCTGCTGGAGGGCACCTTCCAGCACGAGGACCATCTCGGTCACCGCGGTCTGCTGCGCAGCGGCGGTGCCCAGTGGATGACCGCCGGGCGGGGCATCATCCATTCGGAAATGCCGCAGCAGGAAAGCGGCCGCGTCCATGGTTTCCAGTTCTGGATCAACCTGCCGGCGCGGGAGAAGATGAAGCCGGCCGCCTACCGCGACATCCAGCCCGAGGAGATTCCGCAAGTGTCGCTGACGGCGGATGGGGGCGGTTCGGTGCGTGTCGTCGCCGGCACCTTCACGGCGCCCGACCGGGTCGTGGCCGGGCCGATCCAGGGCCTGTCCACCGCGCCCCAGTTCCTCGACGTGCGCCTGCCCGCCGGCAACCGCTTCGTCCATGAACTGCCGGCGGCGCACACCGCCTTTCTCTATCCCTACGCCGGCAGCCTGCAGGTCGGCGCGGCGGACGACTTCCGTCCCCTGGCGGCGCATCAGGTCGGCGTCCTGTCCGCCGGAGATCGCCTGGAGGTCGCGGCGGGCCCGGACGGCGCCGGCTTCCTGCTGCTCGCCGCCCGCCCCCTGGGCGAACCCGTGGCACAGCACGGCCCCTTCGTGATGAACACCCGCGAGGAGATCGAGCAAGCCATCGCCGACTACCAGTCCGGACACCTGGTCTAGGGAACGCTGCGCTGTTCATACAAGGTCGGGGCGCCCGCGCCTCCTTGACAGAGCTTTCCCGCCGCGCCGCCATTTCCCACGATGGGGAAAAGCGGCACGCGGCGAAGCCGCAACGCCATCGGTGCCCCCACGAAGTCCCCCCAAACACCCGAGCGCAGCGAGCCATATCGCCCCCCCCGGAGGGGGGCGAAGGGGGGCGAGCCTAGTTCGTTTGGCCCATGTCGCGAAAGGAGTCGATTGACTAGCGTGGAAGGGTGGCAGGACGCGCAGGGCGGTTGCGATCGAAAGTGCAGGTTGATTGCGTCCGAGGCGGCATCCTGATTTGAACGATGGAACAAGGATGAACTGGAGGCTATCGTGAAGCACCTATTCGACCCGCTATATTCGGTGGCGTTGCTGGGCCTGACGTGCCTGGGTCTGACGTTGCCGCCGAGCGCCGCGGCGCAGAGCTGCACGCCCAACACCAATGAGGACTGGATGGCGAAGGCCGCCGCCAGCGATCCCGTGGCCCAGGACATCCGACCCCGGGACTGCGACACGGTGCAGCAGACGCCGCCGGATTTCCGCTGGCCCGACGTGATCAAGAGTGGCGGCTACAGCGTGACCCTGACCTATCCCGACGGCCGCGTGCGGACCCTGCCGGCCGTCCAGAACTGGATCAACTGGGACGAGGTCCTGCCGGCCGGCACCTATGCCTGGTCGGTCTCCTACAGCGGCGGCAGCGCCAGCAATGCGCGCAAGTTCATGGTCGACGGCAATTCCGTGGCGTTCCTGGTGCCGAACATCGGCACCCTGATCAAGACGCTCGAGGCCAAGCCCCATCCACGCAGCCTGCCCGACGCGGCGACCTTGGCGACCATCAAGTCCCAGCGTGCGTCAGCCATCTCCAGTCTGTTGCGCGACGTCGGCGGCCGCACCAGTGCGTCGGTGCCGAGCGCGGGCGGTTCCGCCAACGACGCCTTCAACTACAGCAAGTACGCGGTGTCGTCGATCATGGCCTGCGTGCTGTCCGGTCAGGGCACCTATTGCTCCGACGCGATCCGGCGGGTGATGAATCTGGCGTCCTGGAGCCCCACCGGGCCCACCGCCTATACGGCCTCGGGCGTGGACATGGCGGCGCGCTATCTGACGTGGACCCTCGCGCTCGGCTACGACTGGCTCTATCCGCAACTGAGTGCCGCGCAGCGCAGCACGATCCTGGCCGCCCTGAGCGCGCGCAACGGCCAGATGTACAACGACATCATCGGTTCCCGCGCGCGCATTGCCAAATCTCCGCGCGACTCCCACGGAAATCAGACCTTGAGCTTCGTGGCGGTGATCTCGGCCATGGTGGCGGGCGACCTTCCCATCGCCTCCAGCACCTGGCTGCCGAAGACGATGCCTCTGGCCCTCAACGCGATCAATCCCTGGGGCGGCGAGGAAGGCGGCTTCGCCAACTCGGCCACCCAGGGCAGCTGGGACATGGGTGAGCTGGCGCCGCTGTTTTACGAGCTGCGGGTGATGACCGGCATCAATGTCGCGCTGAAGCCCTGGGTGCGCAACTGGGGGCGTTACCTCGCCTATTTCACGCCGCCGGGCATGGCGGGGGGAACCTCGGTGTTCGGCGACGGTTTCGAATTCAACGAGGCCGAGCACCAGGCGCGCTACGGCAAGGGCTATACCTATTTCGCGCCGACCCCGCTGGGCCGCTGGCACATGTCCATGCTCAAGGGCGAGGATCCGACGCGGATCGAGTACCTGATGGCGCCGCCCGCCGATTTTTCGGGAGCCCAGCCCTTCCCCGCCGGCACGCCGAATTCACTCGGCCTGCAGTCCATCGGCCAGGTGGCGATGCACAGCGACCTAGCCAACCCGGCACGGACCTCGGTGTACTTCAAGTCCAGTCCGCCGCCCTATGGCGCCTACAATCACAGCCACGCCGATCAGAACGGCTTCGTCATCAATTCGGGCGGGCAGCGGCTGGCGATCGAGACCGGCTATTACGACGACTACAAGACGACCCACTGGTACAACTGGTATCACACCACACAGGCCAAGAACGCGATCACCTACGATGGCGGCCAGGGGCAGCTGTACTACGAAAAGAACAACAAAATGGGCTACGGCAAGATCACCAGCTTCCTCACCACCGCCGACTATGACGTGGTGATGGGGGACGCGACCGCCGCCTATGGCGGGGCGCTCAGTCTGGCCCAGCGTTCCCTGGTGTATCTGCGGCCCAACCTGGTGCTGGTGTATGACAACCTGGCCTCGGCGACGGCCCGCCAGTGGGAATGGAACATCCACGCGGTGAACCAGATGACCTCTTCCTCCGACACCACGGCGACCCTCCAGAATGGCGGGCAGAGCCTGTGCGTGACGATGCTCGCCGGGCCGACGGTGCGCTTCACCCAGACCAACCGGTTCACCGCCAATCCCACCGGTAGCCGGGCCGCGCAATGGCATGGGCGGTTCTACAGCACCACCAGGCTGCCGAACGCGGAGTTCATCGCTTTGCTGAACGTGGGCTGCACCTCGGTGAAGGCCAGCGCCACCAAGGCCAGCGGCACCTGGACCGTGCTGGTGGGCGCCCAGACGCTGGCCATCGGCGCCAGCGGCATCACGGTCGGCGGCTCGACCACCCCGACCACCCCGACCACCCCGCCGCCGACGTCGCCTGCGGCCCCCCAGTCGCAGCCCTTCAGCGGGACGCCCATCAACGTTCCGGCGACTTTCCAGGCCGAGAACTACGATCTGGGCGGGCAGAACCTGGCCTACCATGACACCACGACCGGCAACGCCGGCGGCCAATACCGCAAGGATGACGTGGACATCATCGCCTCCACCGATTCGACCGGCGGCGGCTATGTGGTCAACAACTTCACCAACGGCGAATGGCTGAAGTACACGGTGAATGTGGCGACCACCGGCAACTATCAGGTGCAGTTGAGGGCGTCCAACAACTACGCGACCAACGTCGCCTTCCACGTCGAGGTCGACGACGTGAAGGTCACCGGTTCCCTGCTCGTGCCGAAAACCGGGTCCTGGGACGCCTTCCAGTGGATTGCCACGCCGAAGATCGCGCTGACCGCCGGCAGGCATGTGCTGAAGGTCGTCGCGGATCAGCAGTACTTCAATCTGAACTCGATCAACGTGATCAGCGTTCCCTAGAAAAACGGCGGCCTGACCGGGCTTCCGCTAGGGCTGATGAATCGGTGCCCGGCGCCGCTGGGCGATCTGCCCGGCCCGCTGGGCGGGGGTGACGCGGCGGGTCTCCGGCGGCAGATGGGCCGCCAGTTCGGCGAGATCCACCAGTTGTGCCGTCGGCGCCTCGTCCGCCGCCAGCGGCCGGGGCAGGCCCTGCCAGCGCATGAACAGGTAGCCTTCGGCAAAACCCGCGGGGTCCAGCCAGTTGGCGATGCCGGGATCGGTGAGGCTGATCACGAAACGCAGGCGGCCGTCCCGGTCCACAGCGGCTTGCGCCCGGGTCAGGCTGACCTGGTGATCGACGTAGTTGGGCGTGACGAACCAGGGATCGCCGAGCTGGACGCCCTGGTAGCGGGCGGCGCTCTTTTTCACGGTGATCAGCAGCGCCTGGCCCGGCTCGATCCGGTAGCGGGCCATCACCGACTGCTGACCGCCGAGCCCGCCGCTGCCGCTGTCGCTGGCGCGCGGGGGCGGCAACTGATTGACCGGCAGTTTCCGGATCATCGGCAGGTAGCCGTCGTTCCAGGTACGCGCCGCCGCCAGGACGTAGTCGCCGGCGCTGGCGCCGGGCACGGTGGCGTCGATCGGCGCGGCGCCGGCATCGATGCGCTCGATGGACAGGGCGGACGGCGTTTCCCGCGTCCAATCCTCGAACGTCTGGCGCACCAGCAACGCGCGTGCGCCGGCCGGCAGCGGGAACCAGCGGCCGGGGCGCGGCGGGCCGCCGAGGAGGATTTCGAACGTTTCGCCCGGCCGGATGCCCAGGGCATCGGGATCGACCACCGCCAGGTTGCGTCCCAGGCCGACGATGGGATAGCTGTCGAGGATCTGGAAGGTCAGCATCGCATGGCTGCCGCGCCGGCCCCGGATCCGGTACTGGCCGTTCTCCGCCAGCAGCGCCGAGGCATAGATGTTGTCCGGGTTGTAGAGGCCGGCCCGGCCGTCGATGCCGTCGGAACGGCCGATATGGGGCTTGTCCAGATGCCGCGACTGTTCGTAGGCGGCCAGCGCCCCGGCCACCAGCCCGGTGCCGTAGCGCGCGGTGGCCGCTTCCCCGGCGCTGGCGGCGATGGGATTGGCGGCCAGTTGCGCCTCCAGGGTCTGCACCGCCGCGCCCAGGGAAACCGGCTGGGCGGCGGCGAGCGCCGTCCAGCATGCAAGAATCGCGATCAATGTCTTCATCGGGTACCCCTCCTCCAAACGATGAGGCGCAAGCCTACCAGCAAGGCGTCAAGCAGATCGACCGGGAAGCAAAGGACGTGGAAGCGGCGGCCGTCACTGATAAAATTCAGTTTGTCAGCGCAGTGTCCCTCCGGAGATTCCCATGCCCGCATATCGTTCCCGCACCTCCACCCACGGCCGCAACATGGCCGGCGCCCGCGCCCTGTGGCGCGCCACCGGCATGAAGGACGGCGACTTCGGCAAGCCCATCATCGCCGTGGTCAACTCCTTCACCCAGTTCGTGCCCGGCCACGTGCATCTGAAGGACATGGGCCAGCTGGTGGCCCGCGAGATCGAGGCGGCCGGCGGCATCGCCAAGGAATTCAACACCATCGCGATCGACGACGGCATCGCCATGGGCCACGGCGGCATGCTCTATTCGCTGCCGTCGCGCGAGTTGATCGCGGACAGCGTCGAATACATGGCCAACGCCCATTGCGCCGACGCCCTGGTCTGCATCTCGAACTGCGACAAGATCACGCCGGGGATGCTGATCGCCGCGATGCGCCTGAACATTCCCGTCGTCTTCGTTTCCGGCGGCCCGATGGAGGCCGGCAAGGTGCAGTGGCACGGCCAGTTCCGCAAGGTCGACCTGATCGACGCGATGATCGAGGCCGCCGACAGCCACAACACCGACGCCGAAGTGAACGACATGGAGCGCTCGGCCTGCCCCACCTGCGGCTCCTGTTCCGGCATGTTCACCGCCAACTCGATGAACTGCCTGACCGAGGCGCTGGGCCTGTCCCTGCCCGGCAACGGTTCGCTGCTGGCCACCCACGCCGACCGCAAGCAGTTGTTCCTGCGCGCCGGGCGGCTGGTGGTGGATCTGTGCAAGCGCTGGTACGAGCAGGACGACGCCTCGGTGCTGCCGCGCTCCATCGCCAGCTTCGAGGCGTTCGAGAACGCGATGACGCTGGACATCGCCATGGGCGGTTCCTCCAACACCGTGCTGCACCTGCTGGCGGCGGCGCGAGAAGCCGGCGTGGATTTCACCATGCGCGACATCGACCGCCTGTCGCGGCGGGTGCCGTGCCTGTCCAAGGTGGCGCCGGCCACCCAGGAGTACCACATGGAGGACGTGCATCGGGCCGGCGGCATCATGGCGATTCTCGGCGAACTGGATCGCGCCGGCCTGATCCACCGCAACGCCCATACCGTGCACACCCCCACGCTGGGCGGCGCCCTGGAGCAGTGGGACGTGATGCAGACCCACGACAACAGCGTGTTCGACTTCTACCGCGCCGCGCCCGGCGGGGTGCCGACCCAGGTGGCGTTCAGCCAGGAGCGCCGCTATCCGGAGCTGGACCTGGACCGCAGCCACGGCTGCATCCGCGACCGCGCCAGCGCCTATTCCCAGGACGGCGGCATCGCGGTGCTCTACGGCAACATCGCCGAGCGCGGCTGCATCGTCAAGACCGCGGGCGTGGATGAGTCGATCCTCAAATTCACCGGCCGCGCCCGCGTCTTCGAATCGCAGGAGGACGCGGTGGATGCCATCCTCACCGACCGGATCGTCGCCGGCGACGTGGTGGTGATCCGCTACGAAGGCCCCAGGGGCGGGCCGGGGATGCAGGAAATGCTCTATCCCACCTCCTATCTCAAGTCCAAGGGCCTGGGCAAGGACTGCGCGCTGCTCACCGACGGCCGCTTCTCCGGCGGCACCTCGGGCCTGTCCATCGGCCACGCCTCGCCCGAGGCCGCCGAGGGCGGCACGATCGGCCTGGCGCAGGAAGGCGACACCATCGAGATCGACATTCCCGACCGCCGCATCCATCTGGCGGTGAGCCCGGAGGAATTGCAGCGCCGCCGCGACGCCATGGAGGCGCGCGGCCACGCGGCATGGAAGCCGGTCGATCGCCAGCGGCCGGTGTCCGCCGCGCTGCGGGCCTACGCCGCCATGACCACCAGCGCCGACACCGGCGCGGTGCGCGACGTCGGCCAGCTCAAGCGCTGAGCCGGTGCGTGTGAACCTCGTGCCAAGCGGGGTTCGCGCCCTGCTCGCGCTGTTGTTGTTGAGCGGGACCGTTGCCGCCGGCATCGCCGGCGCGGCGGATGCGGTTGCGCCGGCCGTTCCCGCGCCCGAGGTTCATCCCGTCAAGGCCCATCCCAAGGTCTGCCTGGTGCTCTCCGGCGGCGGGGCGCGCGGCCTGGCTCATATCGGCGTGCTGAAGGCGCTGGAGGAGCAGCGCATCCCGATCGACTGCATCGCCGGCACCAGCATGGGCGCGATCGTCGGCGGCCTGTACAGCGCCGGCTATCGCGCCGAAGCGCTGGAACAACTGGTCGGCGGCCTGGACTGGGGGCAGTTGTTCGACGATCGGCCGCCGCGGCAGGAACTCTCCCAACAGCGCAAGGAGGAGGACTTCGACTTTCCCTGGTCCTTCGAAGTGGGCTACGGCGGCGGCGAATTCCGCCTGCCGCGGGGCGCGGTGGGCGGGGTCGGTTTCGAGCGCCTGCTGGCCGACATGACGGCGCGCGTCTCGGCCGCCGAGGACTTCGCCCAGCTGCCGATCCCCTTTCGCGCCGTGGCCACCGACATGGTGCGGGGCGAGCGGGTGGTGTTCGAGCGCGGCGATCTGGCCCGCGCCCTGCGCGCCAGCATGTCGGTGCCCGGCGCCTTCGCGCCGATCGAAGTGGATGGCCGCCTGCTGGGGGACGGCGGCCTGGTGATGAATCTGCCGGTGGACGTGGCGCTGGCGATGGGCGCCGACGTGGTGGTGGCGGTGAACATCGGCACACCGCTGGCGCCACGCGAAGCCTTGTCCAGCCTGGTGGGCGTGACCCAGCAGATGATCAACATCCTCACCGAGCAGAACGTGCGCGACCAGATGGCGCATCTCTCCGAGCGCGACGTGCTGATCGCGCCGATGCTCGGCAACCTCAGTTTTCTCGACTTCCCCACCGCCAACCAGGGCATCGCCGTCGGCTACGCCGCCGCCAGCACGCCGGAGGTGCGCCGGAAACTGGCCGCCCTGTCCCTGGACGAGACAGGCTGGCGCGATCATCTGGCGCGGCGCAATCCGCCCCGCGCCCTGGAAGGCAAGCTGGCCTTCGTGCGCATCGAGGGCGCCCGCCACAGCGATGCCGGAACGCTGCTTGCCCAGACCGACAGCCGCGTCGGCGATGCCGTCGAACCGACCCGGCTGGAGCGGGATGCGGCGCGTCTGATGGGGCGCGGCGATTTCGAGCGGGTGGATTATCGACTGGAGCGGGAAGGCGAGAAGCTGGGCGCGGTGTTCGACGTCGAGGAGAAAACCTGGGGCCCCCATTTCTTCCGACTCGGACTGTCCGCCTCCACCGATTTCGCCGGCGCCGCGAGCTTCGACCTGCTGCTGGGCCATCGCCGGACCTGGGTCAACAGCTGGGGCGGCGAGTGGCGCAACCAGTTCCAGTTCGGCCGTACGCGCGGCCTGCGCAGCGAATTCCTGCAGCCCCTGGGTGCGGGCGGCGATGTGTTCGTCGCACCGAAACTGGAAGTGGAGCGCCGTACCCTGGATGTCTTCCAGGGGGATCATCGGGTCGCCCAGTGGCAGGGGGGCTTCAACCGCGCCGGGGTGGATCTGGGGATGCCTTTCGGCCCCTACGGCGAAGCGCGCCTGGGCTATGCCGGCGGCCGTTTCGTCGCCGACCAGTCGATCGGCAGTCTGGCCCCGGACCACGTCGATTTCAGCGAGCGCGGCGTCACCGGCAGCCTGGTGCTGGACCAGCTCGACAATGCCGCCTTCCCGCGCAGCGGCTGGCGCCTGGCGGGGGACTTCTTCAGCGCCCGGCGCCTGCAGGCGGGGCCCAACGGCTACACGCGCTGGCAGCTCAAGGGCCTGGCCGTCGCCAGCGAGGGCCGCGACACCTGGCAGTTCGGCGCCGAGTTCGGCGGTTTCCTCGATCGCAGCCGCATCGGCTATTCCGATTTCCGCCTGGGCGGTTTCCAGCGTCTCTCGGGTTATCGCAACGATCAGATCGAGGGCAATTACCTGGCGCTGGGCAAGATCGTCTATCGCCGCCGCGAGGCCGAAATCACGCCCTTCGGCCGTGCCGCCTATCTGGGCGCGTCACTGGAGGTGGGCAATGCCTGGGCCGATCGCGACCAGATGCGCTGGGGCGGGATGCGTCACGCCGCGAGCGTGTTCGCCGCCGCCGACACGCCATTGGGACCGGCCTACGTCGGCCTCGGGATCGCCCAGGGCGGGCACTACGCCCTGTATCTGTTCCTGGGGCGGCCCTGATGGTCCGGCGCTACAGCGGAAACACGATGACCAGGAGCAAGGCCCAGGCGATCAGGCCGACGCTGGTCACGCCATACACCATCGAGGCGGCGGTTACGTCCTCCCGTTCCCGGCACAGGGCGCGCACGCCATGGTAGGTGATCGTCATCGCCAGGCCCAGCGCGCACAGCGACACGCCCACCGCGAGCAGCGGGCTGGGGATGAACAGGATCAGCGACGACAGCCACAGCGGCACCGGCGCCAGGGTGGCGAGAATGTAGGCGTCCCGGTAGCTGCAACGGACCCGATGGGCGGCCGCGATGGCGCGGATCACCCCGCCCATGCCGAGCACGGACAGCCATTCGGCGAGCAGGAATATCAGGGCGATCAACCCCCAGTTCCTGCCGCCGAAGCCAGCGACGAATTCGTCGCCGTGGTGGCTGCCGGCGTAGTAGAGCATGGCGGGAGGCAGCAGCGAGAGGGGCAGGGCCAGGAGGGGCAGCATCCAGGCCGCACTGGGCGGTATCCTTGCCAGGTCATCCCATCCGGCATGATCGGATACGGCCATGCCGAAAACATTTTGTGGGGTCATTTCGAGAACTCCTCTTGAAAACTCTTGCCGGGGTCGGGGGTGCTCACAGGGGGAGAGCACTTATAGTTTATGTCACAATGTGATATATTTTTATTTTGAAATTTCCAAATGTCAAGAAACTCCGAAATATTGACCAAGGCCGATTTCGAACGCCTGGCTCATTTCCGTTACGGCTTGCGGCGCTTTCTGCGCCGCAGTGAGGAGTTGTGCCGCAAGCAAGGGCTGACGCCCCTGCAGTACCAGGCGCTGCTCCAGATCGGCGGGATTCCGGGCAAGAACTGGGCGACCGTGGGGGAGCTGGCGGAACGCCTGCAGGCCCATCCGCATGGCGTCGTCTCACTGGTGACGCGCTGCGAGGCCCTGGGGCTGGTGGAACGCCGTGTCGGCCGCAGCGACCGCCGGCAGGTGGAAGTCCACCTCACCGCCAACGGCCTGCAGGAACTCCAGGCCCTGGCCCAGTTGCACCAGCCGGAACTGAGGATGCTGCAGGCGGAGTTTTCCTTGCCGGGCTGGCAGGAGCTGGAAGATGAAGCGGCTTAAGGAGACGCCGATCAAGTCCGTTCGCACCGAGCCCTTCGACAGGTCCGAACGGATGGCGATTGGCCGCGCCGCCCCGGAGGATGGCGAAAAAGCTTTTCCGCCGGGCCGTCCCAAGGAAAAGCGGCACGCGGCGAAGCTGCAACCTATCGGTGCCGCTACAGCGTTCCCCGTAACATCGAGCGCAGCGAGCCGTATCGAACCCCCCGGAGGGGGGCGAAGGGGGGCGAGCCCGTCAACGCCGAGGCCCGTCAGGGCGTTGTTGGTTCATTGCGTACCGCCGAATTTTCGTTTCAAGGAATCATCAGTCGTTTGATTTAAAACGAAATTCTTAAATTGAAAAACTAAAGTAGAATAGTTTGGTTTTCTGTGCTTAATCCACAAGGAGGTGTTGCTATGAAATCTGTAATCGTCGCACTGATCGCTGCTTCCGGTCTCATTGCCACGGGCGCCGCCCATGCCGACCAAAAACTCGCCAGCTCCAAGGGCTGCATGGCGTGCCACTCGGTAGACAAGAAGATGGTGGGCCCGGCCTTCAAGGAAGTCGCCAAGAAGTACACCGCCAAGGACACCGACGCGCTGGTGAAGAAGGTTCTGGACGGCGGCTCCGGCGTCTGGGGCTCCACCCCGATGCCCGCCAACAAGGCGATGGGCGTGAAGCCGGAAGACGCCAAGACCCTGGTGACCTGGGTTCTGTCCCTGAAGTAATTCCTTTCTTTCGCGACAAGGGCGTGCCTCGCGGCACGCCCTTGTCGTCTTGAAGTCGCTGGCAACGGGAGTACAGCTTGAACACTTCCCATCCAGAGTGTGCGCATGGCGAGCGACTCATATAAAAACCTAAAGTGCGTGCCTCTTCAATGGAGTTTTGCAATGCGTAACGCCCTGATCCTGACCTCTCTTCTCGCCCTGTTCGGTACCGCCCAGGCCGCGGAAGATTGTGCCAAGTGGAAAGAAAAACTGGTCGATGCCTTCCCCGGCAGTTCCGCTCCCCGCGGTCTGACCATCGGTATCAAGGTCAACAAGAGCGGCCAGGCCGATCTGACCATCCCCCGCACCAACTTCAGCGACGTCTGGGTGCGCGTGTCGTCCGAATCCTGCGGCATCGACGTGGCCTACGTGAAGCGCTGCCGCGTCAACTACAGCGCCAACAAGTGGACCGCCAGCTGCCAGCTGCCGGAACTGGCCTCCGAACTGGCCGCCGTGCCGGCTCCCGGCTGGAAGCTCAACAGCGAAAGCAATCGCCTGGACTTCACCGCCGAGATGTAATTCTCTCCATCTTCCGGCCGGTCCACGGCCGGAAGATGCCCGCTTTTCCGCATTGACACACCCTTCGGGGCGGGCAACAATCGGCGCGGTCCCGATCCCGAAAGACGCTCCCGATGATTTCCGGCTTCCGCCTCATCCCTCTTGCGCTGGCGCTCGCCTTCGGCCTGGCTTCCTGCGGCAGGCAGGAGCAGACCGGCACTGACTCCGCCGATACCGTCCGCATCGGCATGGCCGCGCCGCTGACCGGTCCCCAGGCCGACATCGGGCTCGACATCCAGCGCGGCACCCAGCTCGGCGTGGACGACCTCAACGCCCAGGGCCTGGAGATCAACGGCCGCAAGTTGAAGTTCGAACTGCTGGCCGAGGACGACGAGGCCAATCCCGCCAAGGCCACCACCGTCGCCCAGAAGCTGGTCGATTCCAAGGTCGCCGCCGTCGTCGGCCATTTCAATTCCGGCGCCTCCATCCCGGCCTCGAAGATCTACGCCGACGCCGGCATTCCGCAGATTTCCCCCGGCTCCACCTCGCCCCGCTACACCCAGCAGGGCTACGCCACCACCTTCCGCGTCGTCGCCAACGACGACCAGCAGGGGCCCGCCGTGGCCGCCTTCGTCGCCAGGAACCTGAAAGCCAGGAGGGTTGCGGTGATCGACGACAGCACCGCCTACGGCCAGGGCCTCGCCTCCACCTTCGAGACGGCGGTGAAGGCCGCCGGGGTCGAGGTCGTGGCCCATGAGCACACCACCGACCGCGACACCGACTTCGCCGCGATCCTCACCAACATCAAGGCCAAGCAGCCGGAATACCTGTTCTTCGGCGGCATCTATTCCCAGGGCGCGCCGATGGCCAAGCAGATGAAGGCCCTCGGCCTCGACGTCCCCCTGCTCGGCGCCGACGGCATCCAGACGCCGAAGTTCATCGAGGTCGCCGGCTCGGCGGCGGAAGGCACCTACGCCGCGGTCCCGGGCCTGCCCAAGAGCCAGATGCCGGGCGGCAAGGCGTTCCTCGACAAGTTCCAGGCCCGTTATCACAAGCAGGTCGAACTCTTCGCGCCGATGGGCTACGACGCCGTGTTCGTGCTGGCCGAGGCGATGAAGCGGGCCGGCTCCACCGATCCCGCGAAGGTCCTGCCGGAACTGAAAAAGACCCGCTACGACGGCGTGATCGGCCCCGTCGAGTTCGACGACAAGGGCGACCTGAAGAACAGCCCGATCACCATCAACGTGGTGCGGAACGGCAAGTGGGAGGTCCAGGAAGTCGTGGTTCCCGGCGCCGCCAGGTAGGCGGCCGCTTCGCCGACGGGCGCCGGCCTGATTTTCTCCGTTCATGGAAACCTTTCTCCAGCAGATCGCCAACGGCCTGGTGCTGGGCGCCATCTATGCCCTGGTGGCGCTGGGCTACACGATGGTCTATGGCATCCTGGGGCTGATCAACTTCGCTCACGGCGAAGTGGTGATGGTGGGCGCCCTGGTCACCCTGGCGGCGATCAAGGCGCTGGCGGCGGCCGGCGTGCCCGGCGTTGCCCTGCTGCCGCTGGGCCTGGCGCTGGCGATGGCGGTCTGCATGGCGCTGGGCGCCGCCGTGGAGCGGATCGCCTACCGGCCCTTGCGCAACGCGCCGCGCCTGGCGCCCCTGATCACCGCCATCGGCGTCTCCATCGTGCTCCAGTACGGCGCGGTGCTGATCTGGGGCCGGGGCTACCATGCCTATCCGGAACTGCTGCCGACCGCGCCCCTGGACATCTTCGGCGCCCGCGTCAGTCCCGCCCAGCTGATCGTGATGGCGGTGTCCGCCCTGATCATGGCCGGGCTGCTCTGGCTGGTCCATCGCACCCGGTTTGGCCGCGCGATGCGCGCCACCGCCGAGAATCCGGCCGTGGCGCGGCTGATGGGGGTGGATGTGGACCGCGTGATCTCGCTCACCTTCGTCATCGGCTCGGCGCTGGGCGCCGTCGCCGGCGTGCTGGTGAGCATCAATTATTCCGTCGCCCACTATCAGATGGGCTTCATCCTGGGCCTCAAGGCATTCACCGCCGCCGTGCTGGGCGGTATCGGCAACCTGGCCGGCGCGATGGTCGGCGGGCTGCTGCTGGGCCTGATCGAGGCCCTGGGCTCCGGCTACGTCGGCGACCTCACCGGCGGCTTGTTCGGTTCCAACTACCGCGACGTGTTCGCCTTCCTGGTGCTGGTGGGTGTGCTGATCCTCCGGCCTGCCGGGCTGCTGGGCGAACGGGTGGCAGAAAGGGCATGAAAATATTCATGCCCTTTCTGCCTGCGGCAAGGTCTTGTGCCCACCCCCCGGCCCCCGCCCCAGGGGCGGGGGTGACGGTATCTGGGCCGCCTCTGGCGGCAGGCATGGGGTGCAAGGCATGACCTCGCGCCAGCAGGCAACGCTGGCCGCCGCCGGCATCGCGGCCGTGCTGGCCGTGCTGCCCTTTCTGGTGGGCGCCGGCTTCGGCCCGGCCTGGGTGCGGGTGCTGGACTTCGTCCTGCTCTACATCCTGCTGGCCCTCGGCCTGAACATCGTCGTCGGCTTCGCCGGCCTCCTCGATCTGGGCTACGTGGCCTTCTACGCGGTGGGGGCGTATCTCTACGCGCTGCTCAACAGCCCCCACCTGGCCGAGCATTTTCCCGCCCTGGCCGCCCAGTTCCCGGGCGGGCTGCATTTCCCGATCTGGCTGGTGCTGCCGGCCGGCGCCGTGCTGGCCGGGGTCTTCGGCGTCGTGCTGGGCTTTCCCACGCTGCGCCTGCGCGGCGACTACCTGGCCATCGTCACCCTGGGCTTCGGCGAGATCATCCGCATCTTCCTCAACAACCTCTATGCGCCGGTGAACATCACCAACGGCGCGCTGGGCCTGACCCAGATCGACGGCGTGCGCCTGGGCTCCGTCGCCCTCGACCGCAGCCAGCAGATCCTCGGCTTCACCGTTCCTTCGCTGCACCTCTACTACTACCTGTTCCTGTTCCTGGCTCTGGTCGTGGTCCTGATTTCGATCCGCCTGGAGGATTCCCGCATCGGCCGCGCCTGGGTGGCGATCCGGGAGGACGAGATCGCCGCCAAGGCGTGCGGCATCAACACCCGCAACGTGAAGCTGCTGGCCTTCGCCATGGGCGCCAGCTTCGGCGGCCTGGCCGGCGGCCTGTTCGCCGGTTTCCAGCAGTTCGTCAGCCCCGAGAGCTTCCAGCTGATCGATTCGATCATGATCCTGTGCATGGTGGTGCTGGGCGGCATGGGCCACATTCCCGGCGTGATTTTCGGCGCCCTGCTGCTGACGGTGCTGCCGGAGCTCTTTCGCTACGGCGCCGGGCCGCTGCAAAAGCTCCTGTTCGGCGCCGTGATGGTGGAGCCGGAGGCCCTGCGCATGCTGCTGTTCGGCCTGACCCTGGTGCTGGTGATGCTGTTCCGCCCCGCCGGCCTCTGGCCCGACCCGCGCCACCGGCAGGAGATGGGGGGCCGGCGATGAACACGCCCTTTCGCCTAAATCCTGCGGCGCAAGCCGCCCCATCCAATCACCTCCCCCTCCCGGAGGGGGAGGCCGGGAGGGGGTGTTCCTCTATTTCCCAGGGGGATGCGTCCGCGCATCCCCTGTTGGATGCTCGCGGCATCAGCAAGCGCTTCGGCGGCGTGCAGGCCCTGAAGGATGTCTCGCTGACCATCCGCGCCGGCGAAATCTACGGCCTGATCGGCCCCAACGGCGCCGGCAAGACCACGTTCTTCAACGTGCTCACCGGCCTGTATCCCCGCGATGCCGGCGACGTGCTGTTCGCCGGCCGCGTCCTGCCCCTGGGGCGGCCCCATGAAGTGGTGGCCGCCGGCCTGGCCCGCACTTTCCAGAACATCCGTCTGTTCGGCAACATGAGCGCCCTGGAGAACGTCATGGTGGGGCGCCACGGCCGCAGCCGGGGCGGTGTGCTGGGCGCGGTGCTGCGCAGCCGCGCCGCCCGTGCCGAGGAGGCGGCGATCCGCCGCCGCGCCCTGGAGCTGCTGCACTACGTCGGCATCGGCGACCGCGCCGCCGACCTGGCGCGCAATCTGTCCTACGGCGACCAGCGGCGCCTGGAGATCGCCCGCGCCCTGGCCACCGAGCCGCGTCTGTTGGCGCTGGACGAGCCCGCCGCCGGCATGAACGCCACCGAGACCGCGGAACTGCGGCGCCTGATCGAGGGCCTGCGTCGCGACGGCATGACGGTGTTGCTGATCGAGCACGACGTGAAGCTGGTGATGGGTCTGTGCGACCGGGTCGCGGTGCTGGACTACGGCGGCAAGATCGCCGAGGACGTGCCGGCGGTGGTGCGCAACGATCCCCGTGTCATCGAAGCTTATCTGGGCGTGGAAGCATGAGCATGAATCCGTTGCTCAGCGTTACCGACCTGACGGTTCGCTACGGCGGCATCACCGCGGTGAAAGGCATCTCCTTCGCCGTGGAGGAAGGGGAGATGGTCTGCCTGATCGGCGCCAACGGCGCCGGCAAGACTTCCGCCCTGAAGGCCCTGGCGCGGCTGCTGCCCGCCGCCGGTGAGATCAACTACCGCGGCGAGCGCATCGACGGCCTGCCGCCCCATGCGCTGATCGGCCGCGGCCTGGCCCTGGTGCCGGAAGGCCGGGGCATCTTCGCGCGCCTCTCGGTGGCGGAGAACCTGGCGATGGGGGCCTATCACCGCCGCGACGACGAGATCGATGCCGACCTCGCCCGCATCTACGGCCTGCTGCCGCGCCTGGCGGAACGCCAGGACCAGTTGGCCGGCACCCTCTCCGGCGGCGAGCAGCAGATGTTGGCCATCGGCCGCGCCCTGATGGGCCGCCCGCGGCTGCTGCTGCTGGACGAGCCCTCGATGGGCCTGGCGCCGCTGATGGTGCAGAAGATCTTCGAAGTGATCCGCGCCGTCGCCGCAGAGGGCGTCACCGTGCTGCTGGTGGAGCAGAACGCGCGCCTGGCGCTGGAGACCTGCCAGCGCGGCTATGTGATGGAAAGCGGCCGCCTCACCCTCGCCGGCCCGTCCGCCGAACTGGCCGCCGACCCGCGCGTGCGGGCGGCCTATCTGGGGGAGTAGTCCCCCCTCTTGCCGGGCGCCAGGCCCGGCCGCGCAAAGCAGGCGCCGCGCCTTATGATCCAAGCATCTATGCGCTGCGAATCAATCCCGCGGCCGAGGGGCACGTTAGGCTAGTCCGCCATTTCGCCCGGAGACCCCGGAGTCCGCGATATCCGCCTGCGTGGAGACGTCCCCATGTTCTCAAAAATCCGAATTGCCCACCGCATCCTTTACATCACGGCCATGTCCTGCGTGCTGTATGTCGTCGCCGCCGCGATCGGCTGGGTCGGCCTGGGCGCCGCCAGCACCTCGCTGAAGGCCGTGTACGAGGAGCGCGCGCTGCCGATGCAGCAGCTGGCGCAGATCGACGCCAACATCCGCGAGGACACCGTGAATATCCTCTTCGCTTTCGAAGGCGCCCCGGGCCGGCCCGCCGCCGGCCTGATGGACGACTCGCTGAGCACGCTGACGGAGGCGATCGGCAAGAACGAGGAAAGCTTCAAGTCGCTCTGGGCCCGCTATCTGTCCGGTTTCCATCCGCCCCAGGAAAAACGCCTGGCGGACGATTTCCTCGTCAAGCACGGCGCCTGGATCGCCAAGCTCCAGGAGACGTTGCAGGCCATCGACGACCGCAAGCTGAACAATCCGGGCGTCGTCGCCACCTTCCTCTACGCGGTGCGTGAGGAACGCCAGGCGGCCGTGGAGGCGCTGCAAAAGCTGATGGCCTATCAGGCGCAGTTCGCCCGCGACGAATACATGCAGGCCGAGCGGCGCTACAACCTCAGCCGGGTGCTGCTGCTGATCTTCTTCGGCGTCGGCTGCGCCGTCATCGCCGGCCCGGCGGTGCTGACCTGGCGTCACATCACGCGCAGCCTGCGCGACGCCGGCGCGGCGGCGTCGGCGATCGCCGCCGGGGATCTGGCGCGGCCGCTGCCGAAGGCGGGCAACGACGAGATCGGCGAACTGATGGCGAAGCTCGGGCAGATGCGCGACGCACTGCGCGAACTGATCATGGCGATACGCCAGAACGTCGAGATCCTGAGCGCCGAGGCCGGCGAGCTTTCCGCCGCGGCGGCGGCGAGCGCCCAGGCGATCGACAGCCAGACCCATGCCGCGGCGAGCATGGCGGCGGCGGTGGAGGAACTGTCGGTGTCGATCCAGAAGGTGGGCGGCAACGCCCAGGAAGCCTACAGCGTCAGCCAGAACTCCAGCGTCCAGGCCGTGGCCGGGGGCCGCATCATCGAGGAGACCGCCCGCGAGATGGAGCAGGTGGCGGCGGCGGTCAACAACACCTCGGGCACGATCCGGGAGCTGGAGAGCTTCTCGACGCAGATTTCCAGCATCGTCCAGGTGATCAAGGAAATTTCCGACCAGACCAATCTCCTCGCCCTCAACGCCGCGATCGAGGCGGCGCGGGCCGGCGAACAGGGGCGCGGCTTCGCCGTGGTCGCCGACGAGGTGCGCAAGCTGGCCGAGCGCACCAGCACCTCGACCCAGGAAATCGGCGGCATGATCGACAAGATCCAGGAAGGCACCCAGGGCGCGGTGCGCGAAATGGAGGCCGGCGTCACGCGGGTGACCGACGGCGTGCGCCTGGCGACCCAGGCCGGCGAATCGGTGACCGCGCTGCGCGACTCGGCCGAACGCACGGCCGGCGTCGTCGCGGAAATCTCCCAGACCCTCAACAGCCAGTCGGCTTCCGCCAAGGACGTCGCGCGCAAGGTGGAGACCATCGCCCAGAGCACCGAGGAAAACAACTCGACCGTGCAGAAGACCGCGGCGCTGGCGCGGCAACTGGCCGGGCTGTCGACCGAGCTGTCGCAACTGGCCGGGCGCTTTCAGGTGGAGTGAGGTGAAATGGCGCTCCCGCGAGGCGGGAGCGGGGGCGTCTGGTTCTCCAGCGTTGCGCCGACAGGACGTCGGCAGCCGCGTCGGCGTGACTTGCCCGGCGCTGCAATACCATCTGGGACTTGAGGATGGGCGGCGTGGTTTTTAATATCATCGGCCCGCATCAGGAGGCCGATATTTTGATTCCACCGCACAAACCCCGCCGCATTTGCCCGGCATTGCTTTGCCTTGCCCTCGGCATTTCCTGCCACGCCCAGGCCACGACCGAAACAGTGCTGGTCACCGCCACCCGCAGCGCCCAGCAGGGTTTCGAACTGCCGGTGGCGATCGGCGCCGTGAGCGGGCCCGACATCACCGACGGGCAATGGGGCGTCAATCTCTCCGAGGCGCTGTGGCGCGTGCCCGGCGCGGTGGCGCTGAACCGCCAGAACTACGCCCAGGACATCCAGGTGTCGCTGCGCGGCTTCGGCGCCCGCGCGGCCTTCGGGGTGCGCGGCGTGCGCCTGATCCAGGACGGCATCCCCCTCACCATGCCCGACGGCCAAGGCCAGGCGGCCAGCATCGACCTGCTTTCAGCGGCCCGCATCGAAGTGCTGCGCGGGCCTTTCTCCGCCCTCTACGGCAACCATTCGGGCGGCGTGATCCAGGTCTTCAGCGAGGACGGTCCCGAGCCGGGGCTGGCGCTGCTGCGCCATGCCGGCGGCAGCGACGGCACCCGCGACACGAGCCTGAAGCTGGCCGGACGGCAGGGCGCGGTGAATTACCTGCTGAACGCCTCGTCCTTCGCCACCGACGGCGCGCGCGACCACAGCGCCGCCCGCCGCGACAGCGCCAACGCGCGGCTCAGGATCACCCTCGAAGGCGGCACCTTGACGCTGCTCGGCAACTGGCTGGACCAGCCCATGAGCCAGGATCCGCTGGGTCTCTCGCGCGCCCAGTTCGAGGAGAATCCGCGCCAGGCGGATGCCAGCGCGCTCACCTACGACACCCGCAAGACCATCCGCCAGATGCAGGGCGGCGCCGTCTGGGAACAGCGCCTGGGCGGCGACGTGCTGCGCCTGTCGGCCTACAGCGGCACCCGCGGCGTCACCCAGTACCAGTCCATCCCCGCCGCCACCCAGACTTCGCCGCTGCATCCGGGGGGCGTGGCGGACTTCGACCGGCGCTTCGAGGGCCTGGGCCTGCGCTGGACCCGCAGCCCCCGCGACAGCGGGGATTGGGAACTGGTCGCCGGCATCGATGCCGACCGCATGATCGACGACCGCAAGGGCTATCGAAACTTCCTCGGCGGCCCGCTCGCGCCCACCGCCCTGGGCGTGATCGGCGCCTTGCGCCGCGACGAGGACAACCGGGTGCGCAGCATCAACGCCTATCTCCAGGGCCAATGGACACCGCGCGAAGACTGGACGCTGCACGCCGGACTGCGCCACACCCGCGTCGCCTTCGCCTCGCGCGACCGCTATCTGGCCGACGGCAACGACGGCTCCGGCGCCGCCGACTACAGTGACACCAGCCCGGTGGCCGGCCTGCTGTGGCGGCTGACGCCCGACGTGCATCTCTACGCCAACCTCGGCTACGGCTTCGAGACCCCCACATTCACCGAGATGTCCTATCGCGCCGGCAACCTGCCCGGCCTCAACTTCGACCTCAAGCCATCGACCAGCCGCAGCGTCGAGGCCGGCGTCAAGGCCCGGCCCTGGCGGGACGCGGTGCTGGACGCGGCGCTGTTCCGGGTCGACAGCGACGACGAGATCGTGGTGGACGGTTCCGCCGGCGGCCGCACCACCTACCGCAACGGCGGCCGCACATTGCGCCAGGGCCTGGAGTTGTCGCTCACCACGCCGCTGGGCCGGGGCCTCGACCTGACCACGGCCTGCTCCCTGCTGCGCGCCGAATATCGCGACGCCATCGGCGCCGTGGCGCCCGGCAACCGCCTGCCCGCGGTGCCGGCCCACGCCTGCCACGGCGAACTGGCGTGGCGGCCGGGGTGGCCAGAGTGGGAAAGCCAGGCCGCCACGGGCTTTTCCACCGCGCTGGAGATCCACCACCTGTCGGGCATGTACGCCGACGACGCCAACACCACCCTGGCCCCGGCCTACACCGTGACCGCCCTGCGCGCCGGCTGGCGGCAGCGCCTGGGCAGCTGGGAATTGCAGGAATTCCTGCGCGTCGACAACCTGACCGACCGCCGCTACGTCGGCTCGGTGATCGTCAACGAGCGCAACGGCCGCTACTACGAACCCGCGCCCGGCCGCGCCTGGATGGCCGGCGTTGCCGTCGGTTATCGCTTCTGAGCCGCCGCGGCGGCTTTGTTTACCAGCTTGTCAGAAGTAGTTCAGTGAACTACACTCACCCCATGAATTTCGAATGGGATGAAGCGAAGAGCGACGCGTGCTTTCTGGAACGCGGATTCGATTTCGCGTACGCAGCCAGAGCCTTCTTCGACCCGGAGCGTCTGATCCAGGCCGATACCCGGCACAGCTACGGCGAAGAGCGCTACCAGCTGATGGGCCGCATCGAACAGCGATTGTTCGTAGTGATCTATACCCCCAGGCATGACGCCATCCGCATCATCTCGGCACGCAAAGCCAACCAGCGAGAGGACAAGCACCATGAAAACAGTACGCGTGACAATTGATCCCGCCGTTCCAGCCTCACTGGCCTCTGGACGTATCGATCCTGCCCGTGTGGACGCCACCACCGAGAACGACATCGCCAGGCAAGCCGCGGCGGACGAGGCGGAGGCCATGCAGGATGCGGCGAAATTCGCACGGCGGGTTCGCAAGCGCCTGGGGTTGAGCCAAGCGGAATTCTCGGAACGGATCGACGTTCCGCTGGAGACCATCCGCAACTGGGAGCAAGGCAAGCGTTGCCCCACAGGTGCAGCCAAGTCCCTGCTCAAAGTGCTGGACAAGGCTCCCGAGGCCGCACTGGCTGCCTTGCATTGACACTGTTTTGCCATAGGGGGCAGACCACGGCTCTCCATGTCAAACGGTGAGCGATTGCGTCCCCATGTCGAGCCCATCGCCTTGCCACCTATGCCGCGCCATTACTGAGTGTCATGGAAGGTTGCTGGTCGAGTCGCGGTCAAGTTGAGCGAATCCGTCCCCTGCAATGAGGGAACGGAAAACCGTGGTCTGTCTCTGAGGTTTCCCCTATTACTCCGCTTTTTCCCTTGAAAACGTGGGGTTTGGAGATGCCCGTTGGGAAAAGTGCTATGCGGCGATTTGCAGCACCTTCATGATCGGCAACCGCTTCTCGGCGAAAGTCTGGGCCTGAGCCGTAAGCTCGACCAGATTCTCCTCGGCGGATTCCAGTGTCTTGCCTTCCTTCATGATTCTCTGGCCTTGCATGGAAAGAATCCCCCAGATGAACTGCGCCCATTCACTCGGCTGTTTTCTGCCCTGGCTCAGGGCCAACAGAAACAATTGCTCAAAGCGGCTGACCGCGATACCACCACCGGTAACCGGGCTGGCGAGGTAACTCACGTCGTTGCCGCCGCGAGCCTTGTGCATCAGGTGGGCGTTGAGCCTGTCGCACTGCTTGCGGGCCTTGCCGATGACGATGTCGTCTTGCGCCAGGCTCAGATGTCCCGCTCCCACCAGCACCAGCACGGCCTGAATGTGGGAAGAAACAGGGCCAGACTGAGCTGACCCGGGCAGGACGGACACTTCAATAGGAGACTGTCCCCTTTTGCTCGCGCACTTCGTTCGCTGTGATCAACTTACGGTGGGACTTGCTCCCACAAGAGTGCGCCCGTGTCGGGCATACATAAAAAACTCCCCGCCTCCTTGCGGGGGCGGGGAGCTCGGTTTTACCCGACCCCTGGCCGGGCCGGGGGTATCTCCGGAGAGATCAGGCCAGCGCGAGGGTGCTGTGGGTGGCGTTCCACGAGGCGCTGGTCAGATCGACGCCGGTCAGCTTGATGACCAGGTCTTCGCCGTTGGCGAAGGCGCCGGTCGTCGAGACGCCGCTATCGACCACCACGTAGGAGTCGCCATGGAACATGAACCAGATCGCCTGACCGACGGCGGCATCGGTGCCTGCGGTGACGGCGTTACCGTCGTTCTCCACCTTGATCTGCTCCATGGCGGCGGTCACGTAGTTGGCGAACACCGCCGTGCCTTCGTCCAGAACGGCTGCCAGCTTGGAGAAGGAAGCCGCATTCTCGGTGGCACCGCCATCTTCGAAGAATTGCAGCTTCAGCAGATCGCCGGCGCTAAAGTCGGTGATGGTGCTGTAGGTGTTGGCTTCCTTGTTGCCCGCAGTCGACGAAGCGGCCGTCAGCACGAACAGGTCGTTGTCCGCGCCGCCGGTCAGCTTGGCGCCGTTGGTACCAGCGATCAGCGTGTCGTTGCCCGCGCCGCCATTGAGCACGTCGGCCTTGGCCGTTGCACCGGTCGACGCCGTCAGCACGTCCTTGCCCGAACCGCCGGTGATGGTCATGGCGACCGCACCGTTGGCCGATGCCGTCAGGCCGCCCGTCAGGCTGTGGGCGTCGATGGTGGCGAGCTTGTTGGTCGCGGCGTCCAGCGTGAGGGTCAGGCCGGCGTTGCCGGTGACCGCCAGGCTGGTGGCGCTGTCGGCCTTGAGCGTGAGGGTGTGGGTGGAGATGCCATTGGCGACGTTGGTGTCGGTCGCGGTCAGGTTGATGGTCTCGACGTTGGCAGCGGTCAGCAGGCCGCTCGCCAGGGTGCCGTCCTTGCTCAGGATGACGTTCAGCACGTCGGCGGTACTGGTAGCGGCGTCCTTGACACCAACGGTATAGCCAGTGGTGGGATCCGTGGTGAGGACGACCGTGCCGTTGCTGGCCAGGTTGTTCAGCGTCAGGGTGCCCGTGCTGCCAGAGGTGGTCACGTAGTTGGTGAAGCCGAGGTTCTCCAGGTTGATCGTGTTGTTGCCGGCGGCATCATTGATCAACAGGCGCTCGAAGCCGTCGAGCTTCTCGGCGAACGCGGTGCTGCCGCTGAGCGTGGCCGCACCGGCCGTGGCCAGTGACAGGGTGTCGGTGCCATCGCCGCCCTTGAGCGTCACCGTCGGCGCGGTCGTACCCACGAACACCAGCGTGTCGTCGCCGGCGCCGAGGTCGATGGCCTTGGTGGCCGCCGTGGCGTTGCTGAAGGTCACGATATCCTTGCCGGCGCCGCCGGTGTAGGAAGTCGCGGTGCTGTCGAGGGTGAAGGTCGCCGTACCGGTGAAGCCGGTGGTGTTGATGGCGGTGGCGGCGGTCAGGCCGGTGGCGGTAGTACCCGCCACGCTGCCGCTGCCGGCGACGACGTTGACGGTCTTGGCCGAGGCAGACTTGAGCGTGGCCGTGCCAGCGCCGTTCACGGTGGCGTTGAGCGTGGTGGTGCCCGCCGCAACGTCGATGGTGCCGCTCACGTTGGTGGCCGACAGGGCCAGGGTGGTGGCGGCGCTGTCGATGGTCATGCTGCCACCGTTGGCCAGGGTGACGGTGTCCAGGGCGGTGTTGGTGGCGCCTTGCACTTTGTTGCCGGCAGCTGCGTAGCCATCGACATTCACGGTCTTGAGGGCGGCCGCGCCGGTGATGTCCACCACACCTGCGACAATGCCCATCTTGCCGCCGGCCAGCGTGGCGTCGTGCGCCTTGCCATCGGTGGTGGTGATGGTCGTTGCGGAGCCATCGCCGCCATCCGCCAGGTCGGCGGGGTTACTATTAGGCGTGGTGCTGGTGAAGACCACGGTGTCGCCGTTGGCGGCACCCGACGTCCAGCCGGTGAACACACCCGTGTAAACGCCCTTGGTGGCCAGCGCGCCGCTCTGCGTATCGCCGGCGGTAACCAGCGTGCCGTAGGCGGCGCCGTTGATCAGGTTGGCAAAGGCCGCGGCCACTTCCGTGGCGGTCATGGCGACCGTGGCGGTGAGGGTCAGGCCACCCATGATGACCGTCTTGCCGGCAGCCAGCGCGCCGAACTTGACGCTCGCGGTTTCGGTGACGCCGCCGGTGGTGTTGGCTGCATCCACCTTGCTCACAGCGGCATCCTGTTTCACCGTGACGTCGGTAGTGGTGGTGCCGGCCTTGATAGTGACGGCGCTTTGGGTGACCTTGTAGTTGGTCGCGCCAGTCTTGGCTGCGGCCGCCGAGCTGTCGCTGGTGGCTTTTTGTGTCACGGAGATGGTCTTGCCACCATCGATCTTGATGGCGCCGAGTGTGACGTCAGCGGCGGTAGCTGCGGTGTAAGCCGCGCCAGTGGAGTTCACCACCACGGCGCCGGAGGGGTCGGCGGTCGTACCAGGCACTTGACCGATATCGAGCGCACCCGTGGTCACGCCGCTGACAGTAACGGTCACGTCAGTGCCGCCGTCGATCTTGATGTCGCCCGTACCTTGCTGTGTGTCGGTAACGGTGATGGTGCCCGTACTGGCTATGGTCTGGCCAATGTCCATGTCGACGTCTGCGGTGGCATCGTTCACGACGATATCCTTGCCGCCGTCGATGGTAGCCTTGCCAATGCCAATGACACCGGAAACCGAGATGTTCTGCGCGGCAGATGCCGTCACACCCGCCGTATCCGTTGCCTTGGTGACCTTCACATCGGTCACATCGGCGGCGGTAGTGGTGTCGAGGGTGAACGCCTTCGTCGCCTGCACCTCGATGACTTCGACGCTGCTGATGTTGGGCAGGGTGATGGCAGGGGTGGCCGAGTTATTGAAGGCGATCTTCAGCGTATCGGTACCAGCGCCGCCATTGACGATGTCCTGCGGGCTGATAGTGTTCATTTCGGCATTGGCGTTATCGATCGAGCCGATGATCGTGTCATTGCCAGAAGTGCCCGAAACGTTATCCAGGCCCTTAGTGAGCAAACTAATCTGTCAAAATCACAACCAACTGATTAATAAGATATTTTCCAGGTAAAACAACCAGCTTTCCAGGTGCTTCCGGTACTCTTCCGGTAATCCGTTCCGGAAAAAAGCCCCGAAATATGACTTCTGAATGGCGCAAAACACCATCAACCCCATGATTTCCCTTGGTTTTGACGGAGAACCCCACTGCCAAAACCTTCCGGTACTCTTCCGGTTTTCGTCGTCCCGTCGGATGTGGTGTCCTGAAGGCTGCGCCCGTGCCGGGCGCATATGAAAACGGCCGGCATGATGCCGGCCGTCTCGACTGCGTAAGTGCGCGTTATTTCTTCAGGATCACCGAGGAACCATGGCCGAAGAGCCCCTGGTTGGCGGTGATGCCGACCTTGGCGCCCTCCACCTGGCGGCCTTCGGCCTGGCCGCGCAGCTGCCAGGTCAATTCGCAGATCTGGGCCAGGGCCTGGGCCGGCACCGCTTCGCCGAAGCAGGCCAGACCGCCGGAAGGGTTCACCGGAATGCGGCCGCCCACCTTGGTCTCGCCGGCACGCAGCAGTTTCGCGGCCTCGCCGCGCGGCGCCAGTTGCAGGTCTTCGACCCAGTCCAGTTCCAGGGCGGTGGAGAGGTCATAGACCTCGGCCACGCTCACGTCCTTGGGCGCGATGCCGGCTTCTTCGTAGGCCTTGGCCGGCACTGCGGCGCGGAAGCTGAAGGCCTGGGCGACGGCCGCCGAATCGGTGGCGATGTCGGGCATTTCCACGTGGGCATTGGCGAAGGTCGGCGTCACCGTGGAAATCGCGGCGATGCGCACCGCGTCGCCGCGGCCGAGTTTCTTCGCGTAGTCCAGGCTGCACACCACGATGGCGGCGCCGCCGTCGGAGGTGGCGCAGATGTCCATCAGACGCAGGGGATCGGCCACCATGGGGGAGGCCGCCACGTCCTCGCGGGTGAACAGCTTGCGATAGCGGGCGTTGGGGTTGCGGCTGCCGTGCTCGGCGTTCTTCAGCTTCACCGCGGCGAAGTCGTCCAGGGTGTCGCCGAACAGATCCATCCGCCGCCGCGCGTAGAGGGCGAAATAGGTGGGGTTGGTGATGCCCATGTAGAAGCGCACCCAGTCCGGGTCCTCGGGACGGTAGCCCTTGGCCGGGGCCAGGAAGCCCTTGGGCGTGGTGTCGGCGCCCACCACCAGGGCCACTTCGCACTGGCCGGAGAGAATCTTGGCGCGGGCGGCGGCCAGGGCCTGGGAACCGGAGGCGCAGGCGGCGTAGGAGGTGTTCACCTCGCAGCCGTTCCAGCCCAGGGCCTGGGCAAAGGTGGCGCCGGCCACGTAGCCGGGATAGCCGCAGCGCATGGTGGCGGCGCCGGAGACGAACTGCACGTCCTTCCAGGCGACGCCGGCGTCCTTCAAGGCGGCCCGGGCGGCGGCCACGCCGTACTCGACGAAATTGCGGCCCCACTTGCCCCAGGGGTGCATCCCCACCCCGAGAATCGCGATATCTTGGCTCATCTATTGTTCCTCAAACATGAAAGAGCAGCTTTTCCGCCGGGCCGGGCTTTCCCACGACTGCCACGATTGGGAAAAGCAAGTGAAGGGAAGGGAGGTGCGCCGAAGAGCGAGACCCAACGAAGCTTTTCCGCCGGGCCGCCCCAAGGAAAAGCGGCACGCGGCGCCAGCCGCAACCCATCGGTGCCGCTACAGCGCTCCCCGTAATATCGAGCGCAGCGAGCAAATAAGAACCCCCCGGAGGGGGGCGAAGGGGGGCGAACCCACTCACACCGGTTTCCATTTCCAGATCTGCCTGGCCTGGTCGCCGTCCTCGTGGAGGGTCTCCAGCACCATGCGCATTTCCTGGCCCACCTTGAGCTGCTCGACGCCCACGCCGGTCACCACCTGGCCCAGCACGATCATCTTCTCCTGATCCAGCTCCACCGCCGCGATGGCGAAGGGCTCGTAGGGCTCGGCCGCGATGAAGGGCTCGGGCGGTTTGTAGCAGGCGTTGGTGTAGGACCACACCTTGCCCCGGTTGGACAGTGGCACTTCGTCGAACTCGGTGCTGTCGCAAACGGGATTGCGGCAGTAGGTGGTCAGCTTGGGGAAGAAATAGGTGCCGCATCCCTTGCAGCGGGTGCCGATGAGATGGGGGTTGTCGGCATCCATGGTGTACCAGCCGTCGATGGCGGGTACCTGTTGCTTGCTCATGGTCGAACCTCCTTTTAAGGAGGCGCAAGGATACTACGGCTCGCCCGACCGCTGGCAGCCGGGCGGTTATGGCGGATAATGCGCGCTTCTTTCAATCACGGCTTTTCCCACCATGTTTACTGGCATCGTCGCCGCGGTCGGCAAGATCACCGAACTCCAGCCTCTGGAAAAAGGCCTGCGCCTGAGCATCGCCGCGGGCGGCCTGGACATGAGCGACGTCGGCCTGGGCGATTCCATCGCCTGCAACGGCGTCTGCCTCACCGTCGTCGAATTCGGCGCCGACCACTTCAAGGTCGACGTCTCCCGCGAGTCCCTCGACTGCACCGTCGGCCTGGACGGGACCAACGAACTCAATCTGGAAAAGGCCCTGCGCCTGGCCGACCGCCTCGGCGGACACCTGGTCACCGGCCATGTCGACGGCGTCGGCGAAGTGATCCGCTTCGCGCCGATCGGCGAATCCCACGAGCTGGTGATCCGCGCCCCCAAGGCGTTGGCGCGCTACATCGCCCGCAAGGGTTCGATCGCGGTCAACGGCGTCTCGCTCACCACCAACAGCGTCGACGGCACCGACTTCTCGATCAACCTGATCCCCCACACCGTGGCGGTCACCGCCCTCAAGCACCTGAAGTCCGGCAGCCGGGTCAACCTGGAAGTCGACGTGATCGCCCGTTATGTGGATCGGATGGACGAGGCCGATGCCGATCCGCGCCTGAAGTAAGTCCCACCCGATCATGGTTCCTCATTTCACCACCGCCCTGACCGGCCCCTTGCTGGCGCTGGAGCGGCGCTTCCTGGAAAACGTGCCGGCCATCGAGCAATGGCTGCGCGGCGAGTGGCAGGAACACACGCCGCCCTTCTACGCCTCGGTCGATCTGCGCAATGCCGGCTTCAAGCTGGCGCCGGTGGATACCAATCTGTTCCCCGGCGGCTTCAACAACCTGAACCCGGCCTTTCTGCCGCTCTGCGTGCAGGCCGCCCAGTCGGCGGTGGAAAAGCTCTGCCCGGAAGCCAAGCGCCTGCTGCTGGTGCCCGAGAACCACACCCGCAACCAGTTCTATCTGCAGAACGTGGCGCAGCTGGCGGCGATCCTGCGCATGACCGGACTGCATGTCCGCATCGGCTCGCTGCTGCCGGAAATCGAGCAGCCGACGCCGATCGCCCTGCCCGACGGCCATGAACTGCTGCTGGAACCGCTGCGGCGCCTCGGCGCGGAAAGCCGCCGCCTCGGGCTGGACGGGTTCGACCCCTGCGCCGTCCTGCTCAACAACGATCTCTCCGCCGGGGTGCCGGCGCTGCTGGAAAACCTGCACGAACAATGGGTGCTGCCGCCGCTGCACGCCGGCTGGCACACGCGTCGCAAGTCGCGCCACTTCACCGCCTACCGCGAGGTGGCGCACGCCTTCGCCGCGGAATTGGGCATCGACCCCTGGCTGATCGATCCGGAATTCGGCATCTGCGGCCAGGTCGATTTCCATGCCCGCACCGGCGAGGAGTGCCTGGCCTCCAACGTCGACATGGTGCTGACGCGCATCCGCGCCAAGTACCGGGAATACGGCATCGAGGCCAAGCCCTTCGTGATCGTCAAGGCCGACGCCGGCACCTACGGCATGGGCATCATGACGGTCCATGACGCCAGCGAGGTCAAGGCGCTCAACCGGCGCCAGCGCAACAAGATGGCGGTGGGCAAGGAAGGTCTCCAGGTCACCGAGGTGATCATCCAGGAGGGCGTGCCGACGGTGGAAACCGTGGACGAGGGCAGCGCCGAACCGGTGGTGTACATGATCGACCGCTACGTGGTGGGCGGCTTCTACCGCGTCAATGCCTCGCGCGGCATCGACGAGAACCTCAACGCGCCGGGCATGCATTTCAAACCATTGGCTTTCGAGACCGGCTGCTCCCTGCCCGACGCGGACCAAGGTCCGGACGCGCCGCCCAACCGTTTCTACGCCTACGGCGTGGTGGCGCGGCTGGCGCTGCTGGCCGCTTCGCTGGAACTGGAACGCAGCGCGCCGCCGCCATCGGCCGATGGCCTCTGAGCAGCGGCGCCGCCTGTCGTACCTGCTGCGCCTGCCGCTCCTGCTGCTGGCGGCCGGGCTGCTGGCGGCCTGCGGCCGGCACGAGGTAATCAACCAGGAATCCTTCGTCTTCGGCACCCGGGTCCAGGTGCTGGTCTGGGGCGAAACCGAGGACCGCGCCCGGGCCGCGATCGGCCGGGTGCAGCAGGAATTCGACCGCCTGCACCGGACCTATCACGCCTGGCAACCCTCCGAACTCACCGCTCTCAATGAAGCCATCGCCGCCGGCCGCCCGCACCGGGTCAGCCCGGAACTGGCGCAGTTGATCACCGACGCCCAGGCCCTCGCCCAGCGTGGCGACTCCCTGTTCGACCCGGGCATCGGCCGGCTGATCGAACTCTGGGGCTTCCACGACGACACCTTCACCCCGCGCCTGCCCGACCCGGCCCAACTCGACGCGCTGCGCAAAGCCCGCCCCTCCATCGCCGACCTGCGCTTGCTTCCTTGCGACACCCCTGACAAAACCCAGGCACCGCAACACAATCAACATGCGCCGTCACCTTCCGCCGCCGCAAGGGAAGAGGAAGCATGGTGCGTCTCCAGTCGGAATCGAGAAGTTGCGCTCGACTTCGGCGGCTACCTGAAGGGCGTGGCGCTGGACCGGGCCGCCGCCATCCTCGGCCGCCTGGGTATCCGCAACGCCCTGATCAACATCGGCGGCAACATCCTGGCGCTGGGGCAAAAGGGCGACACACCGTGGCGGGTGGGTATCCAGCATCCGCGCGGCGCCGGGCCGCTGGCCTCGCTGGACCTGCGCGCCGGCGAGGCCATCGGCACCTCCGGCGACTACCAGCGCTATTTCGAACTGGACGGCAAGCGCTACTGCCATCTGATCGACCCGAACAGCGGCCGCCCCGCCACCGCCACCCAGTCCCTCTCGATCCTGATTCCGCCGGGCCCCCAGGCCGGCATGTGGTCGGACGCCGCCAGCAAACCCCTGTTCATCGCCGGCGGCGATTGGCCCAAACTGGCGCAGAATATGGGCCTCGCCCAAGTGCTGCGGGTGGACGCCGCGGGACGGATTGAAGTGAGCCGAGACATGAAGGCCCGACTGCGTTTCGAGGTTCCGGATTTGGAGATCAGGGAGTTTCCATGAACCATGAATTCGTCGAGCGCCAGGTCCGGCGCGGGGTCGGCGTCGCCACCCTGCGGCGCCTGCGCCGGATGGTGGATGCGGAAAACGCGCAAAACGCGGTGGAGGCCCGCTGGGCCAGACGCCTGACGGGCCTTTTCCTGTTCCTGGCCGCGGCTTTCGTGGCCGGACTGACCCTCATGAGGATGCGCGGATGATCGGCCTGTATCTCATCACCCACGGCAGCTACGGCGAGTCCCTGATCCAGTGCGCCTGCCACGTGCTCAACCGGCGCCCGCCGCAAATCGTGCAACTGGGGGTCGCGGCGCAGGACGACCCCAGCGACCTGCTGCCCTACGCCCGTCAATTGCTGGCCCTGGCCGACACCGGCGACGGCGCGCTGGTGATGACCGACATCTACGGCGCCACGCCCGCCAACATCGCCCTGAAGCTGCTGCAGCCGGGCCGCGTCGAGGGCCTGGCCGGCGTCAACCTGCCGATGCTGCTGCGCGCCCTGACCTACCGCGAGAAGGGCATGGAGACCCTGCTCGCCCGAGCTACCCAGGGCGGCCGCGACGGTGTGCTGAATATGTTGAATCACTGAGGCTCGCCCCCTTCGCCCCCCCGCCGGGGGGTTCGATAGGGCTCGCTGCGCTCGGGTGTTTGGGGGAACGTTGTGGCGGCACCGATAGGATGCGGCTGGCGCCGCGTGCCGCTTTTCCTTGCGGCGGCGCGGCGGAAAAACTTTTTCGGCATTCCATCCCTTCGCCATTCTCCGGGGCGGTGCGGCGGAGAAGCTCTGTCGGGCGTTCCCCTTGCAAATCTCTGCGCTTGGGTGTTCGGGGGCGGGAATTCCGTCCCCAAATCAGGGAATTGCGGCTGAATTGCGAACAAAGGGCCGGTCGTATAACACGGTCTTCAGTATAATCGTGGGCTTTGTTGTGCCAGAGTGCCGTGCCCAGTGGGTGCGGGGGAAAAATTTCGGAGAACACATCCATGAAGATCCTCGTAGCGGTCAAGCGGGTGGTCGATTACAACGTCAAGATCCGCGTCAAGTCGGACAAGACGGGTGTCGAAACCGCCGACGTCAAGTTTTCCATGAACCCCTTCGACGAAATCGCGGTGGAAGAAGCCGTGCGTCTGAAGGAAAAGGGTGTCGCCACGGAAGTGGTGGCCGTTTCCCTGGGCGTGGCCCAGTGCCAGGAAACCATCCGCACCGCGCTCGCCATGGGCGCCGACCGCGGCATCCACGTCCAGACCGACGCCGAGTTGCAGCCCCTGGCCGTGGCCAAGCTGCTCAAGGCCGTCTGCGACAAGGAACAGCCCCAGCTGGTGATCGTCGGCAAGCAGGCCATCGACGACGACTGCAGCCAGACCGGCCAGATGCTGGCCGCGCTGGCCGGCTGGTCGCAGGGCACCTTCGCCTCCAAGGTCGAGGTCAACGGTTCCGAGCTGAACGTCACCCGTGAAGTGGATGGCGGCCTCCAGTCCGTCACCCTCAAGCTGCCGGCCGTGGTCACCACCGACCTGCGCCTGAACGAGCCGCGCTACGCCTCGCTGCCCAACATCATGAAGGCGAAGAAGAAGCCCATCGACGCCCTCACCCCCGAGGCCCTGGGCGTGGACATCGCCCCCCGCCTGGTGACCCTCAAGGTCGAGGAGCCCGCCAAGCGCCAGGGCGGCAAGAAAGTCGAGACCGTCGCCGAGCTGGTCGACAAACTGAAGAACGAAGCGAGGATCATCTAAATGGCCATCCTGGTTTTTGCGGAACACACCGCCACCGCCCTCAAGCCCGACACTCTGAAGGCCGTCACGGCCGCCGCCGCGATCGGCGGCGACATCCATCTGCTGGTCGTCGGCGGCCAGGCGGCCGCCGACGCCGCCGCCAAGGTGGCCGGCGTCGCCAAGGTGCTGCTGGTGGACAACCCCGCCTATGAGCATCTGATGGCCGAGACCGTCGCCCCCCTGCTGGTGAACCTGGCCAAGAACTACAGCCACGTCGTCGCCGCCGCCACCACCACGGGCAAGAACGTCATGCCGCGCGTCGCCGCGCTGCTGGACGTGGCCCAGATCACCGACGTGATCCAGGTGGTCGCCGCCGACACCTTCGTGCGCCCGATCTACGCCGGCAACGCCATGGCCACCGTGCAGTCCAAGGACGCGATCAAGGTGCTGACCGTGCGTGGCGCCGCTTTCGGCGCGGCTGCGGCTGAAGGCGGAAACGGCGCCGTCGAGAAGATCGACGCCCCCGCCGCCAGCGACCTGTCCCGCTACGTCAGCGAGGAAATCGCCAAGTCCGAGCGCCCCGAGCTGACCGCCGCGCGCGTCATCGTCTCCGGCGGCCGCGGCATGCAAAGCGGCGACAACTTCAAGATGCTCGACGAAGTGGCCGACAAGCTGGGCGCCGCCGTCGGTGCCTCGCGCGCCGCCGTCGATGCGGGCTTCGCCCCCAACGACTACCAGGTCGGCCAGACCGGCAAGATCGTCGCCCCCGAGCTGTACATCGCCGTCGGCATCTCCGGCGCGATCCAGCATCTGGCCGGCATGAAGGACTCCAAGGTGATCGTCGCCATCAACAAGGACCCGGACGCGCCGATCTTCCAGATCGCCGACTACGGCCTCGTCGCCGACCTGTTCCAGGCCGTGCCGGAACTCTCCGCCGAGCTGGACAAGGCCAAGGCCTGACGACCAGGCGGCCTGAAGTCGAAGGGGAGCCCGCGGGCTCCCCTTTTTCGTTGACCGCCCCAGGCGATGTAATTGTTTCCAAAACAACTACAATCATGCGCTTGCAACTGATAGGGCAAAGATACAATCCCCATGATTACTGGGCATATAAAATTCATCCTTTGACAGACATCCATGATTGTTTCCATAAAAGAAACAATCATGGATGTCGCCGCCTCCCACGCTCTGTTATTCTTCGCGCCGCCCCGGAAAACCGGGATCGATCGCGCCGCGACAGGAGTCCCCCCATGCGACATCTCAAACTCGAAATCGATGCCCAGGGCATCGCCCTGCTCACCATCGACGCCGCCGACCGGCCGATGAACGTACTGATGCCGGAGATGGAGGCCGAGTTGGCCGAAGTCGTGGCGCAGGTGCGCGGCGACCAGGCCATCCGCGGCCTGATCATCGTTTCCGGCAAGGCCAACGGCTTCATCGCCGGCGCCGACCTGAAGGAATTCGTCGAAGCCTACGAGCGCGGCACCACGCCGGAGCAGGGCGCCGAGCGCAGCCGCAAGTTCCAGCGGCTGTTCCGCGATCTGGAGACCTGCGGCAAGCCGGTGGCCATCGCGATGAACGGCCTGGCGCTGGGCGGCGGTCTGGAACTCTGCCTGGCCGGCCATTACCGGGTGCTGGGCGACAATCCCAAGGCCGTGGTGGGCCTGCCCGAATGCGGCATCGGCCTCCTGCCCGGCGCCGGCGGCACCCAGCGCCTGCCGCGCCTGATCGGCGTCGAGGCGGCGCTGCCGATGATGCTCGCCGGACGTCACGTCAAACCGGCGGAAGCCCTGAAGCTGGGCATCGTCCATGAACTGGCGGCGCCCGGCGACGAAGTGGCCGCCGCCCGGCGCTGGCTCGAAAGCGGGCCGGACCCGCGCCAGCCCTGGGATCGCCCTGGCTTCAGCGCGGCGCCGGCGGCTGAATTCGTCGCCGAGACGCGGGAGCGCACCCTGCGCGACACCCACGGCAACTACCCGGCGCCCCTGGCGATCCTGAACTGCGTGGAGGAGGGCGTGCCGCTGCCGATCGACGCCGGCCTCGAAGTGGAGGCCCGCAATTTCGGCCAACTGCTGGCCGGCCCGGTGGCGCGCAACCTGATCCGCACCACCTTCATCAACCGCGGCCTGGCCGACAAGCTGGCGCGGCGGCCGAAGGGCGTCGACAAGCAGCCGGCGCAGAAGCTGGCGGTGCTCGGCGCCGGCATGATGGGCGGCGGCATCGCCTTCGCCGCGGCCCAGGCCGGGATTCCGGTGGTGCTGCTGGACGCCGGCGCCGACCTGGCGGCGGCGGCGCGCGACGCCATCGCCGCCCGCCTCGCCCAGGACGTGGCCAAGGGCCGCCTGGCGCAGGACAAGGCCGACGCCCTGCTGGCGCGCATCGTTCCCACCGCCGACTACGCGCTGCTGGCCGACTGCGATTTCGCGATCGAGGCGGTGCTCGAGGACGCGGCGGTCAAGGCGCAGGTGATCGCCCGGGCCGAGGCCGCCCTGCCGGCCACGGCGGTGTTCGCCAGCAACACCTCGGCACTGCCGATCGGCGGCCTGGCGCGGACGGCGCAGCGCCCCGAGCGTTTCGTCGGCATGCATTTCTTCTCGCCGGTGGAGCGCATGGCACTGGTGGAGATCATCGCCGCCGCCGCGACGACGCCGCAGACGGTGGCGCGCGCGTTCGACCTGGCCGGCCAATTGCGCAAGACGCCGATCCTGGTCAATGACGGTCCCGGCTTCTACAGCACCCGGGTGGTCAACGCCTACATCAACGAGGGCCTGCAACTGCTGCGCCAGGGCGTCGCCCCGGCGCTGATCGAGGACGCCGCGCGCCAGGCCGGGATGCCGGTGGGGCCGCTGGCCCTGGCCGACGAAGTGAGCCTGGACCTGGGCCTGCGCATCGCCCGCGAGGTGGCGGGCGATGCCGCCGGCCACGGCTGCGCCGCCGTGCTGGAGCGGATGGTGGGCGAAGCGCGCCGCGCCGGGCGCAAGTCCGGCGGCGGCTTCTACGACTATCCGGCGGGTGCGCCCAAGCAGCTCTGGTCCGGCCTGGCCGGTCTCTATCCGCCGGCGCCGGTCCAGCCCGCCGTCGCCGAGGTGAAGCAGCGCCTGCTCTACGCCCAGGCGCTGGAGGCCGCGCGCTGCGTCGAGAACGGCGTGGTGACCCACATGGCGGACGCGGACCTGGGCTCACTGCTGGGCTGGGGCTTCCCGTCCTGGACCGGCGGCGCCCTGTCGCTGATCGACACCCTGGGACTGCCGGTCTTCGTCGCCGAATGCCGATATCTGGCGGAACGGCACGGCGCCCACTTCGCGCCCTCCGCCTGGCTCCAGGCGAAAGCGGCGCGCGGCGAGAGTTTCTATCCGCCGCTTGGGTAGATAGACGCCCGCCCCCCTTCGCCCCCCTCCGGGGGGGGCGATACTGCTCGCTGCGCTCGATGTTACGGGGAACGCTGTAGCGGCACCGATGCGTTGCGCCTCCGGCGCGCGCCGCTTTCCCTTGGGACGGCCCGGCGGGAAAGCTCTGTCGGGATCTCTGGCTCATCCCCTTTCGCCCGGGATAGACGTACCCTTTTCCGGGAGACGAAAGGGGAGGGCCGAAACGGAGCGGGCATGAACCCGAGCTTTTCCGCCGCGCCGCCGCAAGGAAAAGCGGCACGCGGCGCCAGCCGCGAACAGCACAATGCCCAAACGCCAGGCTCCCCCAAACAGCCCGAGCGCAGCGAGCCGATGAGAACCCCCCGCGAGGGGGGCGAAGGGGGGCGGGTCCGTTTCCAGCGTAAAATGCGCCCCTTCCCCTAGCAAAGACCCCCATCATGAGCATCGCCTCCACCGAGGAAATCATCGCCGACATCCGCGCCGGACGCATGGTGATCCTCGTCGACGAAGAGGATCGGGAGAACGAGGGCGACCTGGTGATGGCCGCCGAACACGTCACTCCCGAAGCCATCAACTTCATGGCCAAGTTCGGCCGCGGCCTGATCTGCCTGACCCTGACCCAGGCCCGCTGCGCCCAGTTGGACCTGCCCCTGATGGTCACCGACAACCGCACCCCGCACGGCACCGCGTTCACCATGTCGATCGAGGCGGCCGAAGGCGTCACCACCGGCATTTCCGCCTATGACCGGGCGCTGACCGTGCAGGCGGCCGTCAAGCGCAACGCCGCGCCCAGCGACCTGGTCCAGCCGGGGCACATCTTCCCGCTGATGGCGAGGAACGGCGGCGTCCTGGTGCGCGCCGGCCACACCGAGGCCGGCTGCGATTTCGCCGCCCTGGCGGGGCTGGAGCCCGCCGCCGTGATCTGCGAGATCCTCAAGGACGACGGCACCATGGCGCGGCTGCCCGACCTGCTGGAATTCGCCCCCCTGCACGGCCTGAAGATCGGCACCATCCGCGACCTGATCCACTACCGCAGCGAAAACGAGAAGCTGGTGGAGCGGGTGGCGGAGAACGTGATCCAGACCCGCCACGGCCCCTTCCGCGCGCTGGCCTATGTCGAGAAGACCAGCGGCGAAACCCACCTGGCCCTGACCCACGGCGAGATCAGCGCCGAGGAGGAAACCCTGGTGCGGGTCCATGCCCCGGGTTCGGTGCTGGACCTGCTGGAAACTCCGTCCCGCTTCCAGTCCTACAGCATCGATCAGGCGATGGAAATCATCGTGCGGCGCGGCAAGGGCGTGATCGTGCTGCTCAACCACCGCGACGTGCAGGAAAAACTCGTCTCGGCCTTGCAGCGCCAGGCCAGCGATCCGCCGCCCAAGTTCAAGTGGGACCCGCGCACCAACGGCATCGGCGCGCAGATCCTGCGCGACCTCGGCGCCCGCAACATCCGCCTGCTTTCCCGCCCCCAGCGCATTCCCAGCATGGAGGGCTTCGACCTTCACGTGGTGGGCCACCTGCTGCCCGAAGACGCCTTCCGCAAGGACTGAACCATGCCCCGCCGCAACGACATTCGCGAACTCGAACCCAATCTCGCCGGCGCCGGCCTGTCCATCGGCCTGGTGATGAGCCGCTTCAACGAGGACATCGGCGACGGCCTGCTCTCCGGCTGCTGCGCGGAGCTGCTGCGCCTGGGCGTGGCCGCCGAGCGCATCACCCTGGCCACCGTGCCCGGCGCCCTGGAAATCCCGCTGGTGCTGAAGACCATGGCCCAGAGCGGCAAGTACGACGCCCTGGTGGCGCTGGGCTGCGTGATCCGCGGCGAGACCTACCATTTCGAGATCGTCTCCAACGAGTCGGCGCGCGGCATCACCGAGGTGCAACTGGCCACCGGCACGCCCATCGCGAACGCGGTGCTGACCACCGAGGACGACGATCAGGCGCTGGTGCGCATGGTGCAAAAAGGCACCGAGGCGGCGCAGGCGGCCCTGGAAATGTGCCATCTGCTGAAGGCCGTCAAATGAGCGCCCTGCCGCCGGACCGCGAGGAGGAAGCCCGCGGAACCTCCGCTTCCGGGAACGAGAAGGAAGCGCCGCCCGCCGGGCCGCCCCAAGGGCGGCGCAGCCACCGCACGGAGCCGCAAAGCGGCGAACCATCGTCACCCCCTTCCTCGGGAAGGGGGCTGGGGGGAAAGCCAATCAACCCACGTCGGCGCGCACGCGAGCTGGCCATCCAGGGTCTCTATCAATGGCAGGTGGGCGGCCAGGACGAGGCCGCGGTGCTGGTCCAGTCCGAATCGGCGCCCGGTTTCGACAAGGCCGACGGCGAGCTGTTCAAGGCCCTGATCGGCGGCGTGATGGCGCAGGACGCCGCGCTGCGGGAACTGCTGGTGCCGCACATCGCCCGCAACTGGAACGAAGTCTCCCCCATCGAGCGCAGCGTGCTGCTGCTGGCGGCCTGCGAACTGCGCTTCCATCCGGAGACGCCCTACCGGGTGATCATCAACGAGGCGATCGAACTGGCCAAGACCTTCGGCGGCACCGACGGCCACAAATTCGTCAACGGCGTGCTGGACAAGCTGGCGCCGGTGCTGCGTCCCCAGGAAGCGACGCGCAACCGCTAGGCCGGCAGGGGCGCGCCACCTCATGCCCTCCGAGTTCGATCTGATCGGCCGTTACTTCACCCGCCCCGCGCCCGGCGCCGTGCTGGGCGTGGGGGACGACGCGGCCATCCTGCGGCCGACGCCGGACACGGAGTTGGTGGTTTCCACCGACATGCTGGTGGAAGGCACCCATTTCCTGCCCGGCGCGGACCCCGAGGATCTGGGCTGGAAAACCCTGGCCGTGAATGTTTCCGACCTCGCGGCGATGGGCGCACGGCCGCGCTGGGCCTTGCTGGCCCTGGCCCTGCCCGCCGCCGAGGAAGCGTGGATCGCCGCGTTCGCGCGGGGGCTGTTCGCCTGCGCCGACCGCTTCGGCATCGATCTGATCGGCGGCGACACCACGCGCGGGCCGCGCAACCTGTGCGTCACCATCGGCGGCGAGGTGCCGGCGGGGAAAGCCCTGCGTCGTTCCGGCGCGCGTCCGGGCGACGACATCTGGGTCTCCGGCCGTCCCGGTCTGGCGGCACTGGGCCTGGCCCTGCTGCAGGGCCGCGCGCGCCTGGCGACGGACTGGCAAGCCGGTTGCCTGGCCGCGCTGCAACGCCCGCAGCCGCGGGTGGATCTGGGCCTGGCGTTGCGGGATCTGGCCAGCGCCGCGATCGACGTCTCCGACGGCCTGCTGGCCGACCTGGGCCACATCCTGGAGCAGTCCGCGGTCTCCGCCGTCCTCGAATTCGAGCGCCTGCCCGACGCCGCCCTGGCGGCTTGCCCGGACCGCGCCCTGGCGCAAAACTGCCTGCTGGCGGGGGGCGACGACTACGAGCTGCTGTTTACCGCGCCGCCGGCGCGCCGCGCCGCCATCGCCAGCCTGGTCGCGCACGGCCCGGCCCTCAGCCGCATCGGCGCAATCGGCGCGGCGCGTCCCGGCAGCCTCCGGGTACTCGACACCGCCGGCCGTGAAATGACAATAGAATGCAAGGGCTACGACCACTTCCCGTCCACACGGGGAATCGCCGATGCCCAATGAATCCCGCCTGCCGGCGCGCCGCCAGCAGATCACGCAACCCGACCCGCTCTCGTCATCATGGCCAAACATCCCGTTCCACCGCTCAAGTTCCTGTTCCAGGACCCGGCCCATCTGATCGCCTGCGGCTTCGGCAGCGGCCTCTCCCGCTTCGCTCCGGGCACGGCCGGCACCGCCTTCGCCTGGGCCTGCTATCCGCTGCTGCGGCCCCTGTTCCCCACCGACCTGCTGTTCCTGGCGGCGCTGGCGGTGCTGTTCGCGCTGGGGGTGATCGTCTGCGACATCACCGGCCGCCATCTGGGCGTCACCGACCACGGCGCCATCGTCTGGGACGAGATCGTCCCCTTCTGGCTGGTGCTGGCCCTCGCCCCCGCCGGGCTGGGCTGGCAACTGCTGGCCTTCCTCGCCTTCCGTTTTTTCGACATCGTCAAGCCGCCGCCGGCGCGCTGGTTCGACACCCAGGTGAAAAACGGCTTCGGCGTGATGATGGACGACCTGGTCGCCGCCGGCTACACCCTGCTGGCGCTGGCGGCGCTCAAGAACGTGGCGGACCGGCTGCTGTGATGGACGCGCAACTGAGCGAACTGTCGGCCCGGGTGGGCGCCGCGCTCAAGGAGCGGGGCCTGCGCCTGGCCACTGCGGAGTCCTGCACCGGCGGCTGGGTCGCCCAGGTGGTCACCCATACGACGGGCAGTTCCGACTGGTTCGGCGACGGCTTCGTCACCTATTCCAACAGCGCCAAGGAGCGGCAACTGGGCGTGAGCCCCGGCACCCTGGCACGGGAGGGGGCGGTGAGCCTGGAGACCGCAAGGGAAATGGCGCAAGGCGCGCTCGCCAACTCCAACGCCATGATTGCACTGGCGATTACCGGCATCGCCGGGCCCACCGGTGGCTCACCGGATAAGCCAGTGGGCACCGTATGCTTCGCCTGGTGCTGGCGGGGCGAAACACCCAGGGCGCAACGGCGCCGTTTCGGCGGCGACCGGGAAACGGTCCGGCGCCAGTCGGTGATCCACGCATTGGAGCAATTGCTGGAACTGATCATGGCAAGAACTGTGCCATAATTAACTCAATCGCAGAAGGTAATGACCATGGACGACAACAAGGCAAAAGCACTGCAAGCCGCGCTGGCCCAGATCGAGAAGCAATTCGGCAAGGGCTCCATCATGAAAATGGGCGAGGGCCAGATCGAGAACGATCTGCAGGTGGTCTCCACCGGCTCCCTCGGCCTGGACATCGCCCTGGGCGTCGGCGGCTTGCCGCGCGGCCGGGTGGTCGAGGTCTACGGCCCGGAATCCTCGGGCAAGACCACCCTGTGCCTGCAAGTGGTGGCCGAGGTCCAGAAGCTGGGCGGCACCGCCGCCTACATCGACGCGGAAAACGCGCTCGATCCGGTCTATGCCGGCAAGCTGGGGGTCAACGTGCCCGACCTGCTGATCTCGCAACCGGATACCGGCGAGCAGGGCCTGGAGATCACCGACATGCTGGTGCGCTCCGGCGGCGTGGATCTGATCGTCATCGACTCCGTCGCCGCCCTGGTGCCCAAGGCCGAAATCGAGGGCGAGATGGGCGACCAGTTGCCGGGTCTGCAGGCGCGCCTGATGAGCCAGGCGCTGCGCAAGCTGACCGCCAACATCAAGCGCACCAACACCCTGGTGATCTTCATCAACCAGATCCGAATGAAGATCGGCGTGATGTTCGGCAACCCCGAGACCACCACCGGCGGCAACGCGCTGAAGTTCTACTCCTCGGTGCGCATGGACATCCGCCGCACCGGCGCGATCAAGAAGGGCGACGAGGTGGTGGGCAACGAGACCCGGGTCAAGGTGGTCAAGAACAAGGTGGCGCCCCCCTTCAGGGAAGCCCATTTCGACATCCTCTACGGCGAGGGCATTTCCCGCGAGGGCGAGATCATCGACCTGGGCGTGGAGCACAAGATCGTGGACAAGTCCGGCGCCTGGTACGCCTACAACGGCGAGAAGATCGGCCAGGGCAAGGACAACGCCCGCGAATTCCTGCGCGAGCGCCCCGAGCTCGCGCAGGAGATCGAAAACAAGGTCCGCACCGCCCTGGGGGTCAGCGTGCTGCCTGCCGGCAGCGGCGCGGACGCCGCGTGAATGATCTGAAGCCTCGCGCCATCCGGCTCCTGGCCCGGCGGGAACACAGCCGGGCGGAGCTGGCACGCAAGCTTTCCCCCCACGGCAGCCCCGAGGAAGTGGACACCGTGCTGACCGAACTGCAAAACGCCAACCTGCTCTCCGACGCCCGTTTCGCCGACAGCTACCTGCGCAGCCAGGGCGCGCGCCTGGGGGCGGCCAAGCTGCGCCAGACCCTGCGCGGCAAGGGCGTGGCCGAGGAGACCATCGCCGCGCGCCTGGCCGCCGCCGACCTGCCCGACGAACTGGAGCGGGTACGGACCCTCTGGGCGCGCAAATTCGGCTCGGCGCCGACGGATGCGCGCGAGTGGGCGCGCCAGGCGCGTTTCCTCCAGTCCCGCGGCTTTGGCACCGACGTGATTCGCAAAGTATTGAAGGAGCTCGCAGAATGAACACCCTCCGGGGAGCCACCTCGAGGGTGGGGACCCCATGACCAAGCTCGCCGCGCAGAACCTGCGCAAGAAATACAAGTCCCGCACCGTGGTGAAGGACGTCTCCTTCGACGTCAACGGCGGCGAAGTGGTGGGCCTGCTGGGCCCGAACGGCGCCGGCAAGACCACTTGCTTCTACATGATCGTCGGCCTGGTGGCCTCGGACGGCGGCAGCATCCAGCTGGGCGACAAGACCCTGACCCACATGCCCATCCACAAGCGGGCGCGGCTGGGGCTGTCCTACCTGCCCCAGGAGAATTCGGTGTTCCGCCGTCTCAGCGTCGCCGACAACATCCGGGCGGTGCTGGAACTGCAGGACCTGGACGAGCAGCAGGTGGAAGGCCGGCTGGACAATCTGTTGCAGGAACTGCACATCTCCCACATCCAGGACAGCGCCGCCATTTCCCTCTCCGGCGGCGAGCGGCGCCGGGTGGAGATCGCCCGCGCCCTGGCCACCGAGCCGCACTTCATCCTGCTCGACGAGCCCTTCGCCGGCGTCGACCCGATCGCGGTGATCGACATCCAGAAAATCATCGGCTTCCTCAAGGAGCGGGGCATCGGCATCCTCATCACCGACCACAACGTGCGGGAAACCCTGGGCATCTGCGACCGGGCGACGATCATCAACGAGGGCGAGGTGCTGGCCTCTGGCCGCCCCGAGGAAATCGTTCATAATGAAAGCGTGCGGCGCGTGTACCTCGGCGAGAACTTCCGCATGTAGTCATGAAACAGACGCTCCAGCTCAAGCTCTCCCAGCACTTGGCGTTGACGCCGCAGTTGCAGCAGTCGATCCGGCTGCTGCAGTTGTCGACGTTGGAGCTGAATCAGGAGATCGAGCAGTTCCTCCAGGAAAATCCGCTGCTGGAACGCGAGGAGCCAGGCGACGATGGCGCCACTTTCGCGCCCCCGGCCGGCGACCTGCCCCAGGCTTCCGCCCCGGAGCCGGCCGCGGCGGACGAGGCGCCAGCGCCGCGCGAGGACGAAGAGCTGGGCTGGGGCGCGGAACTGCCGTCCGGTCCGGGCAGCAAGGACCCGGACGAGGACAACGACGCCGGCGACATCCAGGCATCCGCCACCAGCCTGCGCGATCATTTGCTGGCGCAACTGGCGCTGACCCAGATTTCCAGCCGCGAGCGGGCGCTGGTCGCCTTCCTGATCGAAGCGCTGGACGAGGACGGCTATCTGGCGCAGCCGCTGGACGACCTGCTCGATCTGCTGCCGGAGGATTTCGGCGGCGACCCGGAGTCGCGGCTGGAGGAATTGCGGATCGCCCTGCGTCATCTGCAGCATTTCGATCCGGTCGGCATCGGCGCCCGCAGTCCGCAGGAGTGTCTGGAGTTGCAACTGCTGGCGCGCCCCGCGACCGCGACGCGGGAACTGGCCTGCGCCATCGTCCGCGGCCATCTGGAACAATTGGCGGCGCGGGATTTCGTCCGCCTCAGGAAAGCCCTGAATTGCACCGACGACGCCCTGCGCGACGCCCAGAACCTGATCCTGAGCCTGAATCCGCGGCCCGGCGCGCAATATGCGGCGCTCGACACCCGCTACGTGGTGCCGGACGTGGTGGTGCGCAAGCTGCGCGGCCAGTGGCTCGCCAGCCTCAACGGCGAGGCGATGCCGCGCCTGCGCATCAACCGGCTCTACGCCGACATCCTGCGCCAGAACCGGGGCAGCAGCCTGGCCGGCCACCTGCAGGAAGCCAGGTGGCTGATCAAGAACGTGCAGCAGCGTTTCGACACCATCCTGCGGGTCAGCCAAGCCATCGTGGACCGGCAGCGGGCTTTTTTCGACCATGGCGAAGTGGCGATGCGGCCGCTGACCCTGCGCGAGATCGCCGACACCGTGAGCCTGCACGAATCCACCATCTCGCGCGTGACCACGCAGAAATACCTGGCCAGCCCGCGCGGCATTTTCGAACTCAAATACTTCTTTGGCAGCCACGTCGCCACCGACACGGGCGGCGCGGCCTCCAGCACCGCGATCCGGGCGCTGATCAGGCAGTTGGTCGGCGCCGAGAACGGCAAGAAACCGCTCTCCGACAGCCGGCTCGCGGAAATCCTCGGCGAGCAGGGTATCGTGGTGGCGCGGCGCACCGTCGCCAAGTACCGCGAATCCCTGAGCATTCCGCCGGTCAACCTGAGAAAGACGCTCTGAAAGGAGACACCATGAATTTGAACATCACCGGCCATCACGTGGAGGTCACGCCCGCCATTCATGACTATGCCACAGGCAAGCTCGACCGCGTGATCCGGCATTTCGACCACGTGACCAGCGTCCACGTCATCCTTTCCGTGGAAAAACTGCGTCAAAAAGCGGAAATCACGCTGCACGTGAAGGGGAAGGACATCTACGCCGACGCCACCAACGACGACCTCTACGCCGCCATCGACGCCGTGGTGGACAAGCTCGACCGCCAAGTGCTGCGCCACAAGGAGCGGATCACCGAGCATGCCCGCGACAAGCACCACCCGGTCGAATGAGTTGTTGAACCCGAAGGCGAAGCGGTGAAAAGCACTCCATAAGCGGTCCTTTACCCCGCTCAAATAGCGGGATTTCCCTGTAACGTGCTTTTTGCCGCATCGCCTGATCGCCGCCTTTGATCCTGATGAACCAAATCGCCAAAATCCTGCCGGTCGACAACATCCTGCTCGACCTGGATGCCAGCAGCAAGAAGCGGGTTTTCGAACAGGCCGGACTGCTGTTCGAAAACCGTCATGGGATCGCCCGTGCCACGGTCTATGACGCCCTCTTCGCCCGCGAGAAGCTGGGCTCCACCGGCCTGGGGCAGGGCGTCGCCATCCCCCACGGCCGCATCAAGGGCATCAAGGAGGCGCTGGGCGCGTTCTTCCGCCTGGCCACGCCGGTCCCCTTCGATTCCCCCGACGGCCAGCCCGTCGATCTGATGTTCGTCCTGATGGTGCCGGAAGCCGCCACGGAGCGGCACCTGCAACTGCTGTCCGAGCTGGCGCAGATGTTCTCGGACAAGACCTTCCGCGAGACGCTGCTCAGCACTCCGGATGCCGCGACGCTGCGCGAGCGGATCGCCCAATGGCGCGCAAGCTGACCATCGCCGAACTGTTCGAGACCAAGCGCGAACGCTTGGGCCTGACCCGCATCTGCGGCGACCTGAACCTGCCCATCCGGGTGACCCGGGACGACATTTCTCCCGCCGACCTGGTCGGCCACGTCAACGTCATCCACCCGGAGCGCATCCAGGTCTTCGGCGCCCCCGAGGTCGCCTGGTCGCAGCGCATCCCCGAAGAAAAAATGCGTCAGCAGATGCGCGACTTCATCGCCGCCAACAGCCCCGGCGTGATCGTCGCCGACGGCTGCGAAGTCCCTCATTTCGTCCTGGAGGAATGCGAGCGGGGCCGCACACCGCTGTTCTCGACGCCCCACCCGGCGGCGATGGTGATCGACGCCCTGCGGCTCTACCTGTCGCGGGAATTCGCCGAGACCATTTCGCTCCACGGCGTGTTCATGGACGTGCTGGGCGTGGGGGTGCTGCTCACCGGCGATTCCGGCGTGGGCAAGAGCGAACTGGCGCTGGAGTTGATCACCCGCGGCCACGGCCTGGTGGCCGACGACGTGGTGGAAGTCTCCCGTCTCTCGCCCGAGGCCCTGGAAGGCCATTGCCCCGAGTTGCTGAAGGACTTCATCGAGGTGCGCGGCCTGGGGCTCTTGAACATCCGCACCGTCTTCGGCGAGACCGCCTGCCGGCGCAAGATGCGCCTGCGCCTGATCTGCCACCTGCAGCGGCCCCAGCCCGGCGTGCCCCAGGCGGCGCGCCTGCCCCTGGACGCGCAGAACGAGACCATCCTGGGAGTGCCGGTGCGCCGCGTCACCGTGCCCGTGGCTGCCGGCCGCAATCTCGCGGTCCTGGTGGAAACCGCGGTTCGCTCCACCATCCTGCAACTGCGCGGCATCGACTGCATGCAGGAATTCCTCGACCGCCAGCAGCGGGCGCTGGAAGCCGGCTCCGGCGATATCTGAGGAAACGCTCATCCGTCCGGGCCGTCGCAGTCTGTCCTGAGCCTCGCCGCAGGACTCGGTGCGAACGGACTTGATAAGCGTTGCCCTGAAAAATATCTATACCGAATACTGGTGGCGGGAGTAATATGCGATTTGGATTTTCCGACTGTCGGAAACGTGTCGTCGCGCTTCCCCGGGTCGGACAGATCCTTCCCTTTCCTCACACAAGGAGTTTCGCCATGAAAAAGCTGATCGTTCTCGCGTGCACCGCGCTGCTCTGCCTGTCCGCCCAGGCCGCCAGCGAAGCCCAGAAGGCGCAACAGGAAAAGATGAAGACCTGCAACGCCGAGGCCAAGACCAAGGCCCTGAAGGGCGATGCGCGCAAGTCCTTCATGAAGGACTGCCTGTCCAGCGGTGGAAGCGCCAGCACGAAGGAAGAACCCAAGGCCGCGAACGCGAACTGCGAAAAGATGGCCGAGGAGAAGAAACTGGCGGGCGCCGCCAAGGGCTCCTTCATCAAGAAATGCGGGAAGAAGGACTAGACTCGCCCCCTTCGCCCCCCTCCGGGGGGTTCGATACTGCTCGCTGCGCTCGAAGTTACGGGGAGCGCTGTAGCAGCACCGATAGGTTGCGGCTTCGCCGCGTGCCGCTTTTCCTTGCGGCAGCGCGGCGGAAAAGCTCTGTCGTGTAGGAGCGGGCCATGCCCGCGAATCGGTGGGTGACGATGCGCTGGTCACGGCCATTCATGCTTTCGCCGTATCGCCGTGGTTTTCCTTGGGGCTGCCCGGCGGGAAAGCTCCGTCGGGTCTAGGACAAGTTTGCCTGAGCCCCGCAGCGGGGCTCAGGCAAACGAACGAACTTAACAGCGGCCGTAGGCGGCGCGGGCGGCCTCGATGGCGCCGGCGCCATCCGCCGCGCGACCCTGGGCGGCGAACGTCCGGGCCAGCGCGTCGAGGCACAGCAACACGTTCTCTTCGCGGCATGAATGGCCCATCAGGCCGAAACGCCAGATCTTGCCGGCCAGCGGCCCCAGGCCGGCGCCGATCTCCAGATTGAAATCCGTCAGCAAGGAGCGGCGCACCGCGGCCTCGTCGATGCCGTCCGGCACGTGTACCGCGTTGAGCTGGGGCAGGCGCGCCTCGGGCTTGACCACGAAACTCAGGCCCAGCGCCTCGAAGCCGGCGCGCAGCGCCAGGTGATGGCGCTGATGGCGGGCCCAGGCATTCTCGATGCCTTCCTCCTTCAGCATCAGCAGCGACTCGTGCAGCGCATAGAGACTGTTGATCGGCGCGGTGTGGTGGTAGGTGCGCTTGGCCGCGTCCCAGTAGCCCAGCACCAGGTTCAGGTCCATGAACCAGCTTTGCACCTTGCGCTGGCGGTTTTTCACCCGCTCCACGGCGCGCTCGCCGAAGGTCACCGGCGACAGTCCGGGCGTGCAGGACAGGCATTTCTGGCTGCCGGAATAGACCGCGTCGGCGCCCCATTCATCGACCTCGAGCGCGACGCCGCCGAGCGAGGTCACCGCGTCCACGATGGTCAGGCAGCCGGCCTGGTGCGCCACGTCGATCAATATCCTGGCGTCGGACAGCGCGCCGGTCGAGGTTTCGGCCTGGACGAAGGCCACCACCTTGGCATCCGGATGGGCCTTCAACGCGTCGGCCAGTTTCTGCGGGTCCACCGCCTCGCCCCAGGCGTCCTCGACCACCACGGCCACGCCGCCACAGCGCTCGACGTTCTCGATCATGCGGCCGCCGAACACGCCGTTGCGGCAGACGATCACCTTGTCGCCGGGCTCCACCAGATTCACGAAGCAGGTCTCCATGCCCACCGAGCCGGGGCCGGAGACCGGAAAGGTCAGCGCGTTGTCGGTCTGGAAGGCGTAGCGCAGCAGCACCTTCAGTTCCTCCATCATGTCGGCGAAGGCCGGGTCGAGATGGCCGATCACCGGCTGGCCCAGCGCGGTCAGCACGCGCGGATGCATGTCGGAGGGGCCGGGCCCCATCAGCGCGCGGCGGGGAGGATGGAAGGGCTGGATGGCATTGAGGTCGATGGTCATGGCGGGTTCGCGTACTTTATTCGTCCAGGGGTTGCAAAGGGATGACGCTGTCGTCGGTATAGGTCTCGGGGTCGAAGGCGCGGTCGCCCTCGGGATCGGGCACGCCGCTGGCCTGCAGATTGCGGAAATCGAAGAGATCGCGGTCCATCAGGTGCGAGGGCACCACCCGGGTCAGGCTGCTGAACATGGTCTTGATGCGGCCGGGGAAGCGCTTTTCCCAGTCGTCCAGCATCGCCCGCACCTGCTTGCGTTGCAGATTCTCCTGGCTGCCGCAGAGGTTGCAGGGAATGATCGGGAACTGGTGCGCCTCGGCCCAGGCCGCCAGATCCGCCTCGCGGCAATAGGCCAGCGGCCGGATCACGATGTGCCTGCCGTCGTCGGAGACCAGCTTGGGCGGCATCGCCTTCAGCTTGCCGCCGAAGAACATGTTGAGAAACAGCGTGGCGAGGATGTCGTCGCGGTGATGGCCCAGGGCGATCTTGGTGGCTTTCAACTCGTCGGCGACGCGGTAGAGGATGCCGCGCCGCAGGCGCGAGCACAGCGAGCAGGTGGTCTTGCCCTCGGGGATCACCCGCTTGACGATGGAATAGGTGTCCTCCTCCTCGATGTGGAACGGCACGCCGACGCTCTTCAGATAATCGGGCAGCACGTGCTCGGGAAAGCCCGGCTGCTTCTGGTCCAGATTCACCGCCACCACGTCGAAGCGGATCGGCGCGTGCTCGCGCAGATGGAGCAGGATGTCGAGCAGGCCGTAGGAGTCCTTGCCGCCGGAGAGGCAGACCATCACCCGGTCGCCCTCCTCGATCATGTTGAAATCGGCGATCGCCTGGCCGACGTTGCGGCGCAGGCGCTTGGCCAGCTTGTTGGTTTCGAAGCGCGCCTTGTCGGCCTGCTTGGCGGTCAATGGTTGATTCTGGTTCATAACTGGGCGGTCCGCCCCCCATCCACATTGATCACCTGACCGGTGATGTAGGGGGCGTCGAAAAGAAGAAAACGGACGGTGCGGGCGATGTCCATGGGCGTGCCGATGCGCTGGAGCAGGGTATGGGCGATGATGGCCTGCCGTTCCTCGGGCGGGAAGTCCTGGTCGTTCTCGGGCCAGTCGACGGCGCCCGGCGCCACGGCGTTGACCCGCACGCGCGGCGCCAGTTCGATCGCCAGGGCGCGGGTCAGGCCGAGCAGCCCGGCCTTGGCCGCGCTGTACACCGGGTAGCCCCGCAGGGGCCGCTCGGCATGGACGTCGGTGATATTGACGATGGCGCCGCCGCTCGCCCGCAGATGGGGCGCCGCCGCCTGGGCCAGGAACAGCGGCCCCTGGAAATTGCTGCCCACCAGCTCCTGCCAGGCGGCCTGATCGATGCTTCCCAGCGGGGTACGGAAGAAGCTGGAGGCGTTATTCACCAGGCCGTCGAGGCGCCCGAAGCGTTCCAGCGCGACGGCGACGGTCCGCTCCAGCGCCGCGCTGTCGCAGAGGTCGGCCTGCACCGTGGCGGCCGAGTTGGATCGGCTCCGGTTCAGTGTCGCGGCCAGGGCCTCGGCTTCCGGCGCCGAACGGCGATAGTGCAGCACCAGCCGGGCACCGGCGGCGTGGAGCAGGCGGGCGATCTCGGCACCGACCCGGCGCGCCGCGCCGGTCACCAGTACAACGGGGGCCTGATCTGGGAGGGTATCCATGGGGCGCCAAGTATACCGTTGGCCGCCTATTGGGCTTCCCGCCCGGTCGTCAGTCGCCCCAGGATGCGCGCCGCGGCGGCGAAGCCGAAGGGGGCGGTGACGCAGACCGAGGAGCCGTAGCCGGCGCAGTTCAGCCCGTGCAGGGCGGCGTCGCTGGCGCCGTGCGGCGCTCCCGGCTCGACGTCGCAGGCCAGGGCCTGCGGGCGTTGAATGGGCTCGTCGGAATAGACGCAGTCGACGCCGAACTTCTTCTTCGGATCGCGCGGAAAACCGTACTCCTTGCGCAGGCGGGCGCGGACCTTCGCGGCCAGGGCGTCCTGGGTGGTGCGGGACAGGTCGTCCACCTTCAACCGGCTCGGATCGGTGCGTCCCCCGGCGCCGCCGGTGGTCACCACCGGGATGCCGAGGCGCCGGCAATGGGCGATCAGGGCCGCCTTGGCGCGCACCTGGTCGATCGCATCCACCACGCCGTCGCAGGCCGGCAGCAGGGCCGCGACGTTCTCCGGAGTGACGAAGTCGTCGACGGTACGCACCACGCAGCCCGGGTTGATGCCGGCGATGCGCTCCGCCATCGCCGCCACCTTGGCCTGGCCCAGGGTCGCCGTCAGCGCATGGAGCTGGCGATTCACGTTGGACTCCGCCACGTGGTCCAGGTCGATCAGGGTCAGCCGGCCCACGCCAGAGCGGGCCAGGGCCTCCGCCGCCCAGGAGCCGACGCCGCCGATGCCGATCACGCAGACATGGGCGGCGGCGAGGCGTTCCAGGGTGCCGGCGCCGTAGAGGCGGTTGACGCCGCCGAAACGGCGGTCCGCGTCGCAGGACGGATTCATCGGTGTCGGGAGGGACGTCGGGAAGGACATTTGTCAGCGGAACAGCAAATCAAGCCATCGAGCGCAGCGAGCCAACCAGTCACCTCCCCCGAGGGGGAGGCCGGGAGGGGGCACAGATATATGGCCGTGCATCTTACAATGCCGCCCCTATGGCCACCCAACTCCGCACCCAACTCCCCGAGCCCTCGGCCGACGCCCAGGACGCCAGCCGCGCGCTGTGCGCCCTGATCGCCGCCGAGATCGACGCCAGCGGCGGCTGGATCTCCTTCGCCCGCTACATGGAACTGGCGCTCTACGCGCCCGGCCTGGGCTATTACGCCGGCGGCTCGACGAAGTTCGGCGCGGAGGGCGACTTCGTCACCGCCCCGGAACTGACGCCGCTGTTCGGCCAGGCGCTGGCGTCGCAGGTGGCGCAGGTGCTGGCGGCGTCCGCGCCGCAGGTGCTGGAGGCCGGCGCCGGCAGCGGCCGCCTGGCCGCGGACCTGCTGCTGGTCCTGGAGCGGCAGGGTCTGACGCCGGAACGCTACCTGATCCTGGAACTGTCGGGCGAGCTGCGCGCGCGCCAGCACGAAACCCTGGCCGGCGCCGTGCCCCATCTGCTGGAACGGGTGCACTGGCTGGACGCCCTGCCGGACCAATTCTCCGGCTGCGTGGTGGGCAACGAAGTGCTCGACGCGATGCCGGTCCATACGCTGGAATGGTCGGCGGACGGGCTCCTGGAGCGGGGCGTCGGCGTGGATGCCGACGGGCATTTCGCCTGGCAAGCGCGGCCCGCCGCGCCGGCATTGCAGGAGGCGGTCCGCGAGCTGCCGGTGACGCCGCCCTATCGCGGCGAAGTGAGCCTGGCGGCGCGCGCCTGGACCGCGGAATGGGGCCGCCGCCTGACGCAGGGTGCGCTGCTGCTGATCGACTACGGCCTGCCCGGCCACGAGCTCTACCATCCCCAGCGCGACGGCGGCACGGTGCGCTGCCACTACCGCCACCGCAGCCACGACGATCCCTTCTGGTGGCCCGGTCTGTCCGACATCACCAGCCACGTGGATTTCACCGCCGTCGCCGAGGCCGGCCACGGCGCCGGTCTCGACGTGCTGGGCTATACCAGCCAGGCGACCTTCCTGCTCAACTGCGGCATCGCCGGCCTGCTCGAAGCCCGCCGCACTTATCACGATGGCGCCGGGGGCGCGGCCGCGCTGCGCGCCGGGGGCGCCGTGAATGTGCTGCTCTCGCCCAACGAAATGGGGGAACTGTTCAAGGTCATCGCCCTCGGCCGCGACCTGACCTCACCCTTGCTGGGCTTCAGCCAGGGAGATCGGCTGCACGCGCTGTGACTGCATCGGCTCATGTCGCGCCCATGCCACGCCCATTACGCTAACATGATCCCCGCTCAACACTCAGGAGATCGCAGCATGGGAACACCTCAGCAACGCTTCGTCGAAGACCTCGCCCCCGGCATGACAGCGAGCATCTCCAAGACCATCACGGAAGCGGACATCATTCTCTACTCGGGCGTCTCCACCGACGTGAATCCGCTGCACCTGGACGAGGACTATGCGTCCGAAACCATCTTCAAGGGCCGGGTCGCCCACGGCATGCTTTCCGCCAGTCTGATTTCCGCGGTGCTGGCCAACAAGCTGCCCGGTCCCGGCACCATCTACATGGGCCAGAACATGCGCTTCCGCGCTCCGGTGCGCCCCGAGGACACCGTCACCGCGCGCGTCACCATCAAGGAAGTGCAGTTGGACAAGAAGCGGGTGATCCTGGACACCACCTGCACCGTGCGCGGCAACGTGGTGATCGAGGGCGAGGCCACGGTCATGTTCCCATCGCGTCACGACTGAGGACGACGGCACGGCCGCTGCTCCGGTTTCGACCGGAACCGGAGCAGCGGTGAATACGGGCGGATTACCCGGGAAGGCATCCAGAACAAATCCGGGACGGAGAAAGCAACATGAATTTGCTGAACAATATGGGCCTGCGCAGCAAGCTGTTCCTGTTGATTGCCTTGCCCCTGGTTTTTTTGTTCTATCTCGTGGCCGATACATGCTGGGAAAAGGCCCGCCTGGCCGACGCGATGGATCGCCTGGAGGCCTCGGTCAATCTGTCGGTGCGGATGGGCGCCGTCGTGCATGAACTGCAGAAGGAGCGCGGCTTGTCGACGGGCTTCCTCGGCAGCGGCGGCAACCGCTTCGGCAGCGAACTGACCGCCCAGCGCGAGGCGACCGATCAGCACATCCAGGAATTCCACCAGGCCGCCCGGAGCCACGGGCAGACCGCGTCCGGCCAGGATCTGACGCGCATTCTCGACGAACTGGACAGCCGCCGCGAGGCGATTTCGAAACTGGCGCAAAACGGCAGCGAGGCTTTCGCCTACTACAGCGCCACCATCGCCGACCTGCTGAGCATTTCGTCCGGGCTCGACAATCCCGCCACGGACGAGGCCAGCGCCGAAATCGCCACCGCCTATGGCGCCCTGCTCCAGATCAAGGAAAGCGCGGGCCAGGAACGCGCGCACCTGAACAACGCCTTCAGCGCCGACCGCTTCACCCTGGATGCCTACAACCGCTTCGTTTCCGTCGTCGCCAGGCACCAGGCATACACCCGGGTTTTCCTCGACCATGCGCCGCCGCCGCAGCGCGCCCTGTTCGAGAAGACGATGAAGGGCGAGGCGGTGGCGGAAGTGGAACGGATGCGCGCCCTGGCGCTCGGCCGCGGCCACGGCGCCAGCCTCGGCGGCGACCCCGGCCGCTGGTTCCAGATGGCGTCCGTGCGCATCGACTTGCTGAAGACGCTGGAGGACCGGTTCGCGGCGGACCTGCTGGATGCCGCCGCCAACGCCCGTCACGGCGCCTACCGGAACATGCTGAGTTTTGCCGTCTTTGCCCTGATCTGCCTGCTGCTCAGTCTGACGATGGCCGTTTTCATCATCCGCGGCATCCTGCATCAACTGGGCGGCGACCCCACGGTCGCGCTGCGTGTCGCCCGCGATATCGCCGACGGCAACCTCATCGTCCCAATCGAGACCCGGCGCAACGACCCTGGCAGCCTGATGGCGGCGATGAAGACCATGCAGCTGCGCTTGCGCGAGGTGGTGGGCCAGATCAAGACCGCCAGCGACGCCGTCGACATCGCCGCGAAGGAGATCGCCGCCGGCCACCAGGACTTGTCGTCGCGTACCGAACAACAGGCCGCAAGCCTGGAGGAAACCACCGCCGCGATGGAGGAACTGAACCGCACGGTGCACCAGAACGCCGACCATGCGCGGCAAGCCAGCGAACTGGCGCACAACTCCAATGACCTCGCGGGGCGCGGCGGCGACGTCGTGCAACAGGTGGTCGACGCCATGGGCGAAATTCAGGGCAGCTCGAAGAAGATCGCCGACATCGTCAGCCTGATCGACAGCATCGCCTTCCAGACCAACATCCTGGCGCTGAACGCCGCGGTGGAGGCCGCCCGCGCCGGCGAGCAGGGGCGCGGCTTCGCCGTGGTGGCCAGCGAGGTGCGCAATCTGTCGCAGCGCAGCGCCGCCTCGGCCAAGGAGATCAAGCTCCTGATCGCCGACTCGGTGGCCCGGGTCGAGGACGGCGTCCGCCAGGCGCGGGACGCGGGACGCGCCATGCACGAAGTCGTCGCCAGCGTGCGGCAGGTCGCCGCGCTGATGGCGGAGATCGCCCATGCCAGCCAGGAGCAGAGCGTCGGCATCGCGCAGGTGGCGCGCGCCGTGGAGCAGATGGACGACACCACCCAGCGCAACGCCGCCCTGGTCGAGGAAGGCGCCGCCGCCGCCGCGAGCCTCGAGGAGCAGGCGCGGGGCCTGGTGGACGCGGTGGGCAGCTTCAAGCTGAACTAGCGTGAAAATGAAGCTTTTCCGCCGGGCCGCATTCCCCACGATGGGGAAAAGCGGCACGCGGCGCCAGCCGCAACCTATCGATGCCGCTACAGCGCTCCCCGTAACTTCGAGCGCAGCGAGCCCTATCGCCCCCCCCGGAGGGGGGCGAAGGGGGGCGAGCCTTCTGTCCTTGCGCTGGCTCACCGTCTGGCGCCGCAATTTCCTGGTCTGGCGCAAGATGGCCTTCACCTCGGTGCTGGGCAACCTGGCCGACCCGCTGATCTACATGCTCGGCCTCGGCTACGGCCTGGGCAGCCTGGTGAACGAGGTGGACGGCGTGTCCTACATCGTCTTCATCGCCACCGGCTCGATCTGCGCCAGCACCATGAACGGCGCCACCTTCGAAGCCCTCTATTCCGCCTTCTCGCGCATGCAGATCCAGCGCACCTGGGACGCCATCCTGAACGCGCCCGTGGCGCTGGAGGACGTGCTGCTGGGCGAATGGATCTGGGCGGCCAGCAAGGCCGTGCTCTCCGGCCTGGCGATCATCGCGGTGATGGGCGCCCTCGGCCTGCTCTCCTCGCCCCTGGTGCTGTGGACACTGCCGCTGCTGTTGCTGGTGGGCCTGTGCTTCGCCGCGCTGGGACTGATCGTCACCACCCTGGCGCCCTCCTACGACTTCTTCATGTACTACTTCACGCTGCTGATCACGCCGATGACCCTGCTCTCCGGCGTGTTCTTCCCCCTGCGGCAATTGCCGGAAGCCGTCCAGGCGGCCGCCCAGGTCCTGCCGCTGACCCATGCCGTGGCGCTGGCGCGGCCCCTGGCGCTCGGCCAGATGCCCGAGCACGTCGCCCTGCACCTGGCGGTGCTGGCCGCCACGGCGTTGGCCGGCTTCGCCGTGGTGCTGGGTCTGGCACGGCGGCGCCTGTTGTCCTGAGCGGCGCGGCGGAAAAGCTCGTTTTCCCCGCTATCGCGGCGCGTCGGCATGCTCCAGTCGCGGCGTCAGTTTCAGCGCGGGCTCCGCTGACGTCGCCGGTGCGGTCCGGCCCGCCTGGCCTGGTTCGTCCGCCAGCCGCAGGGTCAGACCGGCGCCGCCGACCAGGCCCGTCAGCAGCGCCAGACCGGCCACCAGCGCCAGCGGCGGCAGGCGGCTGCCGGCCCAGAACGCCCGCCAGTGCGCGCGCCGGCTGACGCCAGCCTGGCGCCCGGCCTGCCGTTCGGCCTCCGCCCGCTCACGGGCCGCCGCTGCCGCCCGCACCTCGGCCTCCTCCCGCCCGCGGCTGGCGACGGCCAGTTGCTGCTCGGCCACGGCGCGCGCCTGTGCCCGCTGGGTCGCGGCGACGTCCGCCTCGGCGCGACGCGTCGCCGCCTGGGTCGCTTCGAGTTCGGCGCTGCGCCGCCGGATGGCGGCCATCTCCGCCGCCCGCTCCGCCTCGGCCTGGGCCTCGGCCTGAGCAGCCAGCGTCTGCTCGGTACGGATGCGGATCTGGACCAGGGACAGCGCCTCCTCCTCGGCCAACTTCTTGGCGCGGGCCTCCTCCCGCGCCAGGCGGCTGGCATCGAGGCGCTGCTGCGCCAGCAACTCCGCCTCCGCCTCGGCGCGCGCCCGCTCCACCGCATACTGGCGGGCGCGGGATTCGGCGGCGAGACGGCGGTTGGCCTGCTCCAGCGCCTCCTGCTCCAGCGCCAGACCGCGCTGGGCTGCGGCCAGCGCCTCGGCCTCTGTCTGCGCCCCGGCCACGGCGCCCTCCACTGCGCTTCCCGGCTGTGCCTCCATGCCCAACCCCCCCTGTCCACTACGACACTCAGGCGCCCATTCTAGGAATACCTGCGGCGGCGCCAAGGGAACGATAAGGCGGCAACAGGCACCTATTTCCCGCGCCGGCTTACAATCCCACGAACCGGCCAAGCCTGAACCAAGAAGGTTACCGCTTCAATTCGCCATTTCACGTTGATCATGGATACCCTGCTGGTGCTCACCAACCTCCCCGACCAGGACCAGGCCCGCGCCTTGGCCGCGCTGCTGGTCGAGCAGCGCCTGGCGGCCTGCGTCAACATCCTGGCGCCGTGCGCCTCCGTGTATCGCTGGCAAGGCCAGGTGGAGGCGGCGCAGGAAATCCCGCTGCTGATCAAGACCACCAGCGCGCGCTATGCGGCCCTGGAGGCGGCGATACGCGGCGCCCATCCCTATGAACTTCCCGAGATCATCGCGGTCCCTGTGACACGGGGCCTGCCCGGCTATCTGGCGTGGGTCGCCGACGCCACCGACCTTCCCCTTTCATCATGCTGATCCGCTTCCTCTTCCCCATCCTGCTCTCCTTGCTGCTCGCCCCCGCCCTGCGGGCCGCCGAGCCCCTGCCGCCCGAGCAGGCGTTCCGGTTCTCCGCCGTCGCCGTGGACGCCCGGACCATCGAGGCGCGCTGGCTGATCGCCGACGGCTACTACCTCTACCGCGACCGTTTCAAGTTCAGCCTGGAGCCCGCCGATGCCAGGCTGGGCACGCCCCAATTGCCCGCCGGCGAAATGAAGGACGATCCCGGCTTCGGCCGCGTGGAGGTCTATCACCGCCAGGTGGTGGCGCGCCTGCCGGTAGAGGGTGCCGCGGCCAACGTCGTCCTCAAGGCCGTGTCGCAGGGCTGCGCCGACATGGGCATCTGCTATCCACCGCAGAACCACGAGGCCCGCCTCGATCTGGGCAACGCCGGCCAGGCATCCGCCAGCGCCATTCCCACTGCCGCCCCGCTCAACGAGACCTCCCGCATCGCCCGGCTGCTCAGCCACGGCAGCTTCTGGCTGGTGCTCTCCAGCTTCTTCGGCTTCGGCCTGCTGCTCGCCTTCACGCCCTGCGTGCTGCCGATGGTGCCGATCCTCTCCGGCATCATCGTCAATCACGGCCACGCGGTGACCCACGGCCGCGCCTTCGTCCTCTCCCTGGCCTACGTGCTGGGCATGGCCCTGACCTACGCCGCGGCCGGCGTGGCGGCCGGCCACACCGGCACGCTGCTCTCGTCCGCGTTGCAGAACGCCTGGGTGCTGGGCGGTTTCGCGCTGGTATTCGTGGCGTTGGCGCTGTCGATGTTCGGCTTCTACGAACTGCAACTGCCCTCCGCCCTGCAAAGCCGCCTGTCCGTCACCGCCAACCGGCGCGGCGGCTCGCTCCCCGCGCTGTTCGCGATGGGCGCCCTCTCGGCGCTGATCATCGGCCCCTGCGTGGCCGCTCCGCTGGCCGGCGCCCTGCTCTACATCGCCAAGACCGGCAACGCCGCGCTGGGCGGCGCGGCCCTGTTCGCCATGGCGCTGGGCATGGGCGCGCCGCTCTTGGCCGTGGGCCTGTTCTCCCGTTCCCTGCTGCCCAGGACCGGCCCCTGGATGGATTCGGTGAAGAAATTCTTCGGCGTGGTGCTGCTGGCCACCGCGCTGTGGCTGGTCGCGCCGGTGCTGCCGGCCTGGCTGGCGATGCTGGGCTGGGCCGCGCTGCTGATCGTGCCCGCCATCTACCTCCACACCCTCGACCCGCTGCCGCCCCAGGCCAAGGGCTGGACGCGTTTCTGGAAGGGGGTCGGCGTGCTGCTGCTGCTGGCCGGCAGCTCGATGGTGATCGGCGTCCTCGGCGGCGCCCGCGATCCGTTGCAGCCGCTGGGTTTTCTCCAGCGTTCCGGCAGCGCCAACGCCGCCACCATGGAAGTCCCGCATTTCACGCCGGTGCGGAACGTGCGCGAACTCGACGCCGCGCTCAAAGCGGCCGACCGTCCCATGCTGGTCGACTTCTATGCCGACTGGTGCGTGAGCTGCAAGGAAATGGAACGCAACACCTTCAGCGACCCGGCCGTGCGCGCCCGCCTCGACCGGATGCTGCTGCTGCGCGCCGACGTCACCGCCAACAGCGACGAGGACAAGGCGCTGCTGGCCCGCTTCGGCTTCTTCGGTCCGCCCGGCATCGCCTTCTTCCCCAATCCCGAACAGGAGCGCGAAGACCTGCGGGTCACCGGCTACCAGGGGCCCGAGGAATTCTTGAAGACGCTGGAAGCGGTGTTCAAGGGCTGAAGCGCCCCCGGTGCCGCGCCAGGTGGCGCGGCGTCCAGGCCTGGGGCGTCTTGTGCACGAACTGGTGGCGGGCGTAGTGGTAGCTCGGGTCGAAACCGTAGAAGTTGCGCCGCATTTCCGCCAGTTCCTCGGCCCGCCACTGCGTCAGGGGTTTGACCGCCTCGTCGGCGGCGCGACGGGCGGCCTTGGCGGCAAGCTGCGCCGCCAGGTCGGGCGCGGCGGCCAGGGCGGCAGCCTGGCGCCGCACCTCTTCCCCGAACTGCGCGTGATCGGCCGCCAGGCAGGTGTCGTAGAAACCCAGCGCCACCGCGTCGCGCGCCGATAGCGGCAGGCGCTGCCGCATCAGGCGGCGAGCACCCTCTGCGCCCACCCGCGGCGGCAGCAGGTAAGTCCAGAACTCCGAGCCGTAGAGGTTGCCCATGTTCTTGTAATGGGGGTTCAGCATCACGCCCTGCCGCAGCCACACCCGGTCGGCGCAGCGGGCCAGGAAGCAGCCGCCGGCGCCGGCGTTGCCGGCCAGGGCGGCGACGGTGAGATGGCTCTCGCAGCGCAGGATGGCTTCGGCCAGATCGTTCATGGCGTTGATGTTGGCCCAGGATTCGTCGGCGGGGCTGTCGCTCTCGCTGGCCGCCTCGATCAGGTTGAGGTGGATGCCGTTGGACCAGAACTCCTCGCCGCCGGCCAGCACGATCACCCGCGTCGGACGGGTGGCGGTCCAGCGGAAGGCCGCTTCCAGGCGGCGGCACTGATCCGTACCCATGGCGCCGTTATAGAACTCGAAATGCAGGATGCCGACGCCGGCCGCCTCCTCGTAGCGGATGTCCTGCCAGGTGGCGTGATCGGCGGTCCACCAGCCGGGCAGCGGCGCCTCGGGCAGGGCGGCGGCCTCGGCGGCGAAGGCGACGGTGGCAGGCAGCTTGATGCCGCTTCCCGCATCGCCGTCCCGCCGGACGTGGCCGATCCACAGCGCGCCGTCGCGGGTGGCGCGGCACAGCGCCGTCTCGCGCCGCGCCAGCAGGGCGCCCGGCGCCCCCCGCAACCGATCCTCGGGCCAGGCGTCAAACAGCCGGCAAGGGACGCCGAACAGCGTGTCGGCGAGGCCGGGGAAACCGTCGGCGGCATGGATCCGGGCCAGGATCGTCGCGCTGTCGTCCCGTTCCCAATCCACGGCCCGGTCCGCCTGAGTCATCAGGGGCCGCGCGCGGCCCCGACAGGCGGGCGGCGGCGGACGCGCGCCGCCCGCCAGGCGCTCCAGGGCCGCCAGCACCGCGATGCAGGCGGCCTCGGTGACTTCGCGCCGATAGAGGCTGGACTTCCTCGCCAGCCGCATGGGGAATTCGGCATGGGCCCAGATCGGGCCGGCATCCATCTCCGCTTCGGCCTGGAGCACGGTGACGCCCCACTGGCCCCACTGCGCCGCGCCCTCCTGAATCGCCCAGTCCAGCGCCGAGGGGCCACGGTCGCCGGGAATGCCCGGATGCACCACCAGGCAGGGCAGCCGCGACCAGACGGATTGCGGAATCGCGCGCTTGAGGAAGGGCGCGACGATCGCGTCGGGACGGAACAGTTCCACCGCTTCCTCGGCCACCGAATCGGCGATGTCCAGTTCCAGCGAAAGCGCGTGGCCGCGGGCGCAGAGTTCGTCCCAGAGGCGCTGGGTGAGGCTGTTGAAGCTGTGGGCGAGGAACAGGATGCGCATTCAGTCAGTCAACCAATAGCGCCCCTCTCTCCTTGCGGGAGAGGGGCCGGGGACGGCGATGACGAGAGCGTTTCATCGCGGAAGCGGCCGTAGCTGTAATGCGCCGCGCAGGCGCCTTCGGAACTGACCATGCAGGATCCCACCGGATTTTCCGGGGTGCACACGGTGCCGAACAGCTTGCAGTCGCGCGGCGTCCTGACGCCGCGCAGGATGGCGCCGCATTCGCAGGCCTTGTGGTCCGGCACCGGCCGGTAGGCGAGGCCGAAGCGCCGCTCGGCGTCGAACTCGGCGTATTCCCGGCGCAGGCGCAGCGCCGAATAGGGCACCTCGCCCAGGCCGCGCCAGTCGAAGCCGCGGCGCAGCTCGAACACCTCGGCCACCAGGGCCTGGGCCTTGCGGTTGCCCTCGCGGGTCACGGCGCGGGAAAACTCGTTCTCCACCTCGGCGCGGCCCTGATTGACCTGGCGCAGCAGCATCAGGATCGCCTGCATCACGTCCAGCGGCTCGAAGCCGGCGATCACCACCGGCTTGCGATACTCCTCGGCGAAGTGCTCGTAGGGCCGGCTGCCGATCACCATGCTGACGTGGGCCGGGCCGATGAAGCCGTCGAGCGGCACGCTGCCGTAGCGCCGCACCTCGGGCGACTGGAGGATGTGGGTGATCGCCGAAGGGGTCAGCACGTGGTTGCACAGCACGCTGAAATTCGCCAGGCCCTCGTCGCGCGCCTGGCGCAGGGCCAGCGCGGTGGGCGGCGTGGTGGTCTCGAAGCCGATGGCGAGGAACACCACCTGCCGCCGCGGCTGGGCGCGGGCGATGGCCAGCGCGTCGGTGGTCGCATACACCATGCGCACGTCGCCGCCCCGTGCGCGCGCCTTCAGCAGCGACAGCCCGCCGGAGGCCGGCACCCGCAGGGTATCGCCGTAGCTGCAGAGGATCACGTCACGCGCGAGCGCCAGCTCGATCGCCATGTCGATGCGGCCGATGGGCAGCACGCAGACCGGGCAGCCGGGGCCGTGGATCATCCGCACGTTGTCCGGCAGCAGGTCGGTGACGCCGTAGCGGGACAGCGCATGGGTGTGGCCGCCGCAGAATTCCATGAACCGATAGGTCCGCCCGGCCTCCACCTCGGCGGCGATGGCCGCGGCCAAGCCCCGGGCCAGTTCGCCGTCGCGGAATTCGTCGATGTATTTCATCGCCGGGATTATCCCCCGCCGGGCGTCTCGTAGAATCCCCTCATGGCCGCATCTCCATCCTCCCGCCCATCCCACGCCCTGCCCACCGACTCCCTCGCCGCCGCGCTGCTGCAGGCGGCGGGGGCGATTGCCGCGGTGATCGCGGGGCGCAATCTCGACCAGGCGCTGGCCGGCACCCCGCCCGCCCAGCGTCCCGCCGCGCAGGATCTGGCCTACGGCGCGTTGCGGCGCTACGGCCACGGCGACTTCCTGCTCGCGCGCCTGCTCGCCAGGCCCTCGCAGGAGCCCGAAGTACGCGCACTGCTGCTGGCGGCGCTGTATCGCCTCGAAGCGCGCCCCGAGGACGCGCACACCACGGTCGATCAGGCCGTGTCCGCCGCCGCGCAACTGGCCAAGGGCCGCTGCAAGGGCCTGGTCAACGCGGTGCTGCGCAATTTCCTGCGGCGCCGGGAAGAGCTGCTCCAGGCCGCGATGAACAACGCGGAAGCGCGCTGGCGGCATCCGCACTGGTGGATCGCCGCGCTGCGGGCGGCCCATCCCCGCGACTGGCAGGCGGTGCTGACGGCCGGCAACGGCCATCCGCCGATGACTCTGCGCGTCAATCGCCGGCGCACCGACGGCGCGGCCTACCTGGCGCGGCTGCGCGATGCCGGGATCGAGGCGCGCGCGCTGGACGAGCGGGCGCTGTTGCTGGCGCGGCCGCAGCCGGTGGATCGGCTGCCGGGATTTTTCGACGGCGAGGTCTCGGTGCAGGACTGGGGCGCCCAGCGCGCGGCGCCGCTGCTCGAAGCGGCGGCGGGGATGCGGGTGCTCGACGCCTGCGCCGCGCCGGGCGGCAAGACCGCCCATCTGCTGGAACTGGCGGACCTGGATCTGCTGGCGCTGGACGCCGCGTCGGAACGAGCACGCCGCATCGACGACAATCTGGCGCGGCTGGGGCTGGCGGCGCGGGTCGAGGCCGCCGACTGCCGGGCCGTGGATCAATGGTGGGACGGACGGCCGTTCGAGCGCATCCTGGCCGACGTGCCCTGCTCGGCCTCGGGGGTGGCGCGGCGCCATCCGGACATCAAGTGGCTGCGGCGCCGGGCCGACGTGGCCGGGTTCGCCGCCACCCAGGCGCAGATTCTGGATGCCCTGTGGCGGGTGCTGGCCCCCGGTGGCAGAATGCTGTATTGCACCTGTTCCGTGTTCGAGGAGGAAAACGGAGCGCAGATGCGAGCCTTCGCCGCGCGCCATGCCGATGCGCGACGGCTGCCCACCGCCGGAACCGAGCCAGAACTACAACTATTGCCCACCGCCGAACATGACGGCTTTTATTACGCGCTGCTCTCCAAGGCCGCCGCCTGAGCGCCCTGAGCGTGATTGGCTCGCGACCGGCCTGCGCATCTGCCTGGCGCTGGCGCTGTGCCTGTATCTGGCCCTGGCCAGGGCCGGCAGCATCGAGCCGATGAAGGCCGCGCTCTTGCCGACGGACGAAGGCTATGCGCTGTCGGCGGAATTCGCCATCGACCTGGGGCCGCGCATCGAGGAAGCGCTCAGCCACGGCATCGCCCTGTACTTCAACCTCGAACTGGAACTGAACCGGCCGCGCAAATACTGGCTGGACGAGCACATCGGCGGCCATTCCCTGACCTACCGGCTCTCCTACAATCCGTTGATGCGGCAGTACCGCCTGTCGACCGGCCCGCTGCAGCAGACCAACTTTCCCACCCTGGAACAGGCCCTGCGCGCGCTCGGCCGCATCGCGGCGCTGCCGGTGCTGGAAAAGGGCCGCCTCAAGACCGGGGAAACCTATCAGGCCAGCCTGCGCCTGGCGCTGGACCGCAGCCTGTTGCCCAAGCCCTTTCAACTCGACGCCCTGGCCAGCCGCGACTGGCAGGTGGATGCCAAGGTCCTGCACTGGCAGTTCCAGGCGGCGGAGGCCGGCAAATGAGAGTGCTGGCCATCGTGGCGACGGCGGCGGCGGCGATCCTGCTGTTCCTGCTCAGCGCCGCCAGCGCCAATACCGACCTGTTCGCCCGCCATTACCCCCTGTTGCTGGGCATCAACGGCGCGGTGGCGCTGGCGCTGCTGGTGCTGGTCGGAGTGCAGTTGCGCCAGCTGTGGCGCGAATTGAAGAGCGGCGTCTTCGGCTCCCGGCTCAAGTCCCGGCTGCTGGGCATGCTGGCGCTGATGGCGGTGCTGCCGGGGGTGCTGGTGTATGGGGTGTCGATGCAGTTCGCCGTCACCAGTATCGAATCCTGGTTCGACGTGCGGGTGGACAGCGCCCTCGACGGCGGTCTCAACCTGGCCCGCGCGGTGCTCGACACCCAGCAGGCGGAGTTGCTGCAACGGGGCCGCACCATGGCCCTGGATCTGGGCGAGCACCCGACCAACCAGCGTCTCAACCGGCTGCGGGAGCAGGCGGGGGTGGGCTCCGCCACGCTGATCGGCACCAACGGCCAGGTGCTGCTGAGCAGTTCCGGCGACATCGGCAGCCTGATACCGCCCCTGCCCTCGCTCTCGCAGTTGCGCCAGGCCCGCGGCAGCCAGGGACAATCCTGGCTGGAAGGCGATGCCGAGAACGGCTTCATCCTCTACGCCCTGGCACCGGTGCTGGGCAACGACTTCGGCGAGGAGCCGATGCTGCAACTGACCCAGAAGGTGTCGCGGAACATCACCCGCAGCGCGGCGAGCGTCGAGGCCGCCTACCGGGATTACCAGAGCCTGCAACTGGGGCGCGGCGGCCTCAAACGCATCTATACCCTGACCCTGACCCTGACCCTGCTGCTGGGACTGTTCGCCGCCGTGGCGCTGGCCTTTTTCCTGGCCCGGCGCCTGGCCGAGCCGCTGGCGATCCTGGCCGAAGGCACCCAGGCGGTGGCCGCCGGCGACTTCACGCCGCGGGCCACGCTGACCACGCGGGACGAACTGGGGGTGCTGACCCAGTCCTTCAGCCGCATGACCCAGCAGCTCGACGAAGCACGGCAAGACACCGAGCGCCACCGCCGCGAACTGGAATCCGCGCGCACCTACCTGGAAAGCGTGCTGGCCAACCTTTCCGCCGGCGTGCTGGCCTTCGACGCGAAATTCCGCCTGCGCGCCGCCAATCGCGGGGCGATCAACATCCTGGGCGACAACCTGGCCAAGTTCGAAGAACTGCCGCTGGACCAATGGCCCCGCCAGCAGGTGTTCGCCAAGGCCGTGCAGGCGGGTTTCGAGCAGGGCGCCACCGAGTGGCAGCAACAGCTGGAACTCGAAAGCGCCCAGGGCGTTCCGCAAACCCTGCTGATGCGGGGCTCCACCCTGCCCATCCGCGGCGGCTACGTGGTGGTGTTCGACGACATCAGCCAGCTCATCTCCGCCCAGCGCTCCGCGGCCTGGGGCGAGGTGGCGCGCCGCCTGGCGCATGAAATCAAGAATCCGCTGACGCCGATCCAGCTCTCCGCCGAGCGCCTGCAGCGCAAGCTGGCGGACAAGCTGGAGAACGGCGAGCGGGAGATGCTCGACCGCGCCACCCGCACCATCGTCAACCAGGTGGAGGCGATGAAGAACATGGTCAATGATTTCCGCGACTACGCCCGGCTGCCGCCGCCGGTGCTGGCGGCGGTGGACCTGAATGCGCTGATCGAGGACATGCTGCCGCTCTACGAGGCCGGCCGGATGCGCATCGCGACCCGGCTGACGGCCGACCTGCCACCGGTGCTGGCGGACGCCAACCAGTTGCGGCAGGTGATCCACAATCTGCTGGCCAACGCCCAGGACGCCCTGACCGAGGTCGAAAAACCCCAGGCCACGCTGGTCACCGGCGTCGAGGCCGGTCGCGTGCTGCTCGGCGTCAGCGACAACGGGCCGGGCTTTCCGCCGCAGACCCTGGCGCGCGCCTTCGAACCCTATGTGACCAGCAAGGCCAAGGGCACCGGCCTGGGCCTGGCGATCGTGAAAAAGATCGTGGACGAACACCACGGCGAGATTCGGCTGCAAAACCCGGAAGGCGGCGGCGCGGAAGTGACGCTCAAACTGCCCCTGGCGGCGTGAAGGAGGTAAGGAGTCATGGCGAAAATACTCGTGGTAGATGACGAAGTCGGCATCCGGGAACTGCTCTCGGAAATCCTGCGCGACGAGGGGCACGACGTGCTGCTGGCGGAAAACGCGGCGGCGGCGCGGACGTATCGCGATCGGGAGCGGCCCGATCTGGTGCTGCTGGACATCTGGATGCCGGACACCGACGGCGTCACGCTGCTCAAGGAGTGGGCCGCCGGCGGTCATTTGACGATGCCGGTGGTGATGATGTCGGGCCATGCCACGATCGACACCGCCGTGGAGGCCACCCGCATCGGCGCGCTGGACTTCCTGGAAAAGCCGATCGGCATGCAGAAGCTGCTGGCCTCGGTCAGCACGGCCCTGGATCATCGGCAGCGACCGGCGGCCCACAGCCTGTCGCTGGCGGCCTTTCCCCGTTCCACCGTGTTGCGGGACCTGAGGAAACGCATCGATCAACTGGCGGCCGGCAGCCCGGCTTTGCTGCTGCGCTCGGCGCCCGGCGGTTTTGTCGAATTGGCCGCGCGGACCCTGCAAAACACCCATCGTCCCTGGATCGACCTGGGCCACGACAGCAATGCGCTCAGCCAGGACGATCTGGAGAGCGCGGCGGGGGGCGTGCTCTACGTGGAGGAACTGGCGCGCCTGACCCGCCTGCAGCAGAAGAATCTGCTGTTCGCCGCCGAGCGCCTGGAAAAGTACAACCTGAAACTGGTGGCGGGCACCGAGGCGGATGCCATCACCCTGGCCGCGCACGGCTGGGACGAACAGCTGCTGGCAAGAACCTTCCCGGGACGCCTGAGTCTGCCGCTGCTGGCGGAGATCAAGGACGACCTGCCGGATCTGGCCGCGCATCTGCTGGCGCAACTGGTCGAAAACGAGGAAGTCCCGACGCGCCGCTTTTCCGCCGCGGCACTCAACCAGTTGCGCCTGCATCACTGGACCGGGGGTTACGCCGAATTCCGGGCGACGATCAAATCCCTGGCCCTGGCGGCCCTGCGCGACGAAGTGGAGGCGGAGGACGTCACCGACCTGCTGGGCCACGACACGGCCACCGTCAAAGTCAAGGACGGTTTTTTCGCGGAGTTGATGAAACTGCCCCTGCGTGAAGCGCGGGAGATCTTCGAGCGCCGCTACTTCGAGCACCATCTGGCCACCGACGGCTCCAACATGACGCGCCTGGCCGAAAAGACCGGACTGGAACGCACCCATCTGTATCGCAAGCTGAAGGATCTGGGGTTGAGGTGATGGCTCGCCCCCCTTCGCCCCCCTCCGGGGGGTTCGAGTCGGCTCGCTGCGCTCGGGTGTTTGGGGGAACGTTGTGGGGGCGCCGATAGGTTGCGGCTTCGCCGCGTGCCACTTTTCCTTGGGGCGACCCGGCGGAAAAGCTCCATCGGGGTCTGTCTCTTCGGCTCGCTCCCCGGAAGAAGCGGGAGTTTGGCGGCGTAAGCGCGTAAAATCGCGGTTTTTACGAGACTGTCCAGCGATCATGGCCCGACCCAAGAACGACACTTTCCTGCGTGCGCTGCGGCGCGAACCCGTGGAGTACACGCCGGTCTGGCTGATGCGTCAGGCCGGGCGCTATCTGCCCGAATATTGCGAAACCCGCAAGCGGGCCGGCAGTTTCCTGCAGCTGTGCAAGTCGCCCAGCCTGGCCTGCGAGGTGACCCTGCAGCCGCTGGCCCGTTACGAACTGGATGCCGCGATCCTGTTTTCCGACATCCTCACCGTGCCCGATGCGATGGGCCTGGGTCTGTATTTCTCGGAAGGGGAAGGTCCCCGTTTCGAGCGTCCGCTGCGCGAGGAATGGGCGATCCGCGATCTGGCGGTGCCGGATCCCCACGACCATCTGGGCTACGTGATCGACGCGGTGAGCGAGATTCGGCGCGCGCTGGACAACTCGGTGCCGCTGATCGGCTTTTCCGGCAGTCCGTTCACGCTGGCCTGCTACATGGTCGAAGGCGGCGGTTCCGCCGATTTCCGCACGGTCAAGACCATGCTCTACGACCGCCCGGATCTGCTGCACCATATCCTGAGCGTCAATGCCCGCGCGGTCACCGGTTACCTCAACGCCCAGATCGAGGCCGGCGCCCAGGCGGTGATGATTTTCGACACCTGGGGCGGCGTCTTGTCCCATCGCGCCTATCAGGAATTTTCCCTGGCCTACCTACAGCAGATCATCGAGGGCCTGACCAAGACCCACGACGGCGAGCGCATTCCCTCGATCGTCTTCACCAAGGGCGGCGGCCAGTGGCTTGAGGCCATCGCCGCCATCGGCTGCGACGCCGTGGGCCTGGACTGGACCACCGACATCGGCGCGGCGCGGCACCGGGTAGGCGAACGGGTGGCCCTGCAGGGCAATCTCGACCCGATCAGCCTGTTCGCCTCGCCGGCAGCGGTAGCGGCGGAGGTCCGCCGCATCGTCGACGCCTACGGCGGCGGTACCGGCCATGTCTTCAACCTGGGACACGGCATCAACCAATTCACCCCGGCGGACACCGTTACAACGGTGGTGGATACCGTGCACCAGCACAGCCGGCAACTCAACCGGCAACTCAACCAGTAACTCAGCGGCGGCTGATCGAATCAGCGGCGCGCCCGGCACACGGCTCGGCGCGCTTCGGGTTTGGGGAAGCCCATCGCCAGGGTTTCCCGCCAATCGTCCCGCGCCCATGGCGCGTCCCCTCAGGCATGGCAAATGCGAACATGCGCCTTGACTTATGCACAGAATTAGGGAGCACGCCATCCCCTTGCCGGGATTTCCGCCATGACTGCGAGTGTGCAATGCAACATACTGAATCGTAATGAGAAAAATCAGAACCCGATGCCAGGAAATATGTTCCATGGAATTCTTTGGTTTCTGTCAAGATTTTTCGGGATGAAATATTCACAAAGTTATCCACAATCCGCGGGGAATTTAAATTTATCCTTTACCCGTAAGGTATTAGCGGATTTAGCAAAAGTGGAGTCGAGATTTCCCTTTCAACTTCATGTCGCAAGATGATCATTGTCCGCGTCGCCCTTGACGTACCCCTGCCCCGCCTTTTCGATTATCTGGCGGAGGATGCGGACAATGCCTGCGTCGGGCGCCTCGCCCGAGTACCGTTCGGCAAGGGCGAAAAGCTGGGCCTGATCGTCGCAGTGCTGGAGGAAAGCCTCCAGCCGCAGGAAAAACTCAAACCGATCCATGCGCCGCTGACCGACCTCCCCCCGCTGCCCGCGGACTGGATCGCCCTCTGCGAATTTTGCGCCCGCTACTACCAGCATCCGCTCGGCGCAGTGACCAGCTTCGCCCTGCCTCCGCTGCTGCGACGCGGAAAACTGCCGCGCCGCCGCGCCGCCGCCGCCAAGGTCGGCGCCACCGCCGGCTCGCCGCCGCCGCTCACCGACGAGCAGGCCGGCGCCCTGGCCGCCATCGGCGAAGCATCCGGCTTCGAGACGTTTCTGCTGCATGGCGTGACCGGCAGCGGCAAGACCGAGGTCTATCTGCAAGCCATCGCCCGGACGCTGGCGCAGGGGCGACAGGCGCTGATGCTGGTGCCGGAAATCGCACTCACGCCGCAATTGGAGCAGCGCGTCGCGGCGCGCTTTCCCGACGCCCATATCGTTTCCGCCCACAGCGGCGTGGCCGACGCGGCACGGGCGCGCGGTTTTCTCGATGCTTTCGAGGGACGCGCCGACATCGTGCTGGGCACCCGGCTGTCGGTGTTCATGCCGTTGCCGCGCCTGGGCCTGATCGTCGTCGACGAGGAGCACGACCCGTCGTTCAAGCAGCAGGACGGCCTGCGCTACTCGGCGCGGGATGTCGCGATCTTTCGCGCCAAACAGCGCGACGTGCCGATCGTGCTGGGCTCGGCGACGCCGTCCCTGGAAAGCTTCCACCACGGCCGCAGCGGCCGCTACCGGCTGCTGCCGCTGACCCAGCGGGCGCTGGCGGCGAACATGCCGACGGTGCGCATCGTCGACACGCGACGCGAAAAACTCCAGGACGGCATGAGCCAGGCGTTGCTCGACGCCCTGGGGCTGCGCCTGGCGCGGGGCGAACAGAGCCTGGTGTTCCTCAACCGGCGCGGGTTTGCGCCGGTACTGGCATGCACCGCCTGCGGCTGGATCTCGCGCTGCCGGCGCTGCGCCGCCAACCTGGTGGTGCATCTCGCCGACCGCCGCCTGCGCTGCCACCACTGCGGCCTGGAGGCGGGCATCCCCAGGACCTGCCCGGATTGCGGCAACCAGGACATCCATCCCTTCGGCCGCGGCACCCAGCGCCTGGAAGCGACCCTGCAGGCGTGCTTTCCCGAGGCCAGGGTGTTGCGCATCGACCGCGACTCGGCCAACTCGCCGAAAAAATGGCAGGCCCTGCTGGCGCAGATTCACGCCGGCGAGGCGGACATCCTGGTGGGCACCCAGATGCTGGCCAAGGGCCACGATTTCCCGCGCCTCACCCTGGTGGGCGCGGTGGGCGCCGATGCCGCCCTGTTCGCCGCCGACTTCCGCGCGCCGGAGCGGCTCTTCGCACAACTGATGCAAGTCGGCGGACGCAGCGGCCGCGCCCAGCTGCCCGGCGAGGTGCTGATCCAGACCGAATATCCCGACCATGCCCTCTACCAGGCGCTGGTCGAACACGACTACGCGCGCTTCGCCAGCGAGCAGCTCGACGAACGGGAGCAGGCGGGCTTCCCACCCTACGCCTACCAGGCCCTGCTGCGGGCGGAGGCGAAGAGCGTCGAGCAATCCCTGGCCTTTCTCGCCACGGCCCGGGAAGCGGCCCTGGCGCTGACCGGCGACGGCGTGATGCTCTACGATCCGGTGCCGATGCGGATGTACCGGCTGAAGAACCTGGAGCGCGCCCAGCTGCTGGTGGAATCCGCCAGCCGGCCGGCGCTGCAGGCCTTTCTCACCACCTGGAACACAGCCCTGTACGACCTCAAGACCCCGCGCGATCTGCGCTGGCATCTCGACGTCGATCCGCTGGAGCTTTGAGGTCAGCAGCCGCCCGTAGCAATCTCGGCCAGTGACTGACGGTAGGCGCCCGCCATGTCTTCCGGGCTGGCAGCGGTGGCGCCGGTGTCCTGCACCAGGCCGTCGGTCAGACGGTAGACCCAGCCGTGGAGCGTCAGGTCCTGGCCCCGCATCCAGGCGTCGCGCACCACGGTGCTCTGGGAAAGATTGACCACCTGTTCGATCACGTTCAGTTCGCACAGGCGGTCGTTGCGTTCTTCCATGGAGAATCTGTCCAGCAGGGCCTGGTGCTTGTCGCGCACGTCCTGGATCATCCGCAGCCAGTTGTCGATCAGGCCCAGACGCTGGTTCTCCAGGGCGGCGCACACGCCGCCGCAGCCGTAATGGCCGACCACCATGATGTGGCGCACCTTCAGCACGTCCACAGCGAACTGGACCACCGACAGGCAGTTCAGGTCGGTGTGCGCCACCACGTTGGCGATATTGCGATGAACGAAGACTTCGCCCGGCAACAGGCCGGTGATCTGGTTGGCCGGCACGCGGGAGTCCGAGCAGCCGATCCAGAGGTACTCGGGGGCTTGCAGCTCCGCCAGCTTGGCAAAAAATTGCGGGTCTTCGGCGCTGATCTTCTCGGCCCAGCGCCGGTTGTTCTCGAACAGGTGTTCCAGGTTTCTGCTAGGCATGTTCATTCAATTCCCGATGACGCGGGCGCGGCTTCAGAACAAGTGGTCGGCGACGAACGGATTGATCTTGCGTTCGCGGCCGAAGGTGGAGTTGGGGCCATGTCCGGAGACGAACTCGACGTCGTCGCCCAGGGGCCAGAGCTTTTCGCGGATGGAACGGATCAGGGCACGATGGTCGCCGCCCGGCAGATCGGTGCGGCCGACCGAGCCTGCGAACAGCACGTCGCCCACCCAGGCCATCTTGTCCTCGCGATGGAAGTAGATCACGTGGCCCGGCGTATGGCCCGGACAATGACTTACCTCCAGGGTCTGCGCACCGAAACTCACCACGTCGCCCTGTTCCAGCCAGCGGTCCGGCTCGAAGGCGTCGCCGCTGAAACCCAGCCCGAAACGCCGCCCCTGCTCGGGCAGGGACTGGATCAGCGCCGCCTCGGCGCGCTGCGGGCCTTCGATCGGGATGCCCAGGCGATGGGCGATGGTGCCGGCGCCGCCGGCATGGTCCAGGTGGCCATGGGTGAGAAAGATCTTTTCCAGGGTCACGCCGGCCTTGTCCACCGCCGCCAGGATGCGGTCGACATCGCCGCCGGGGTCCACCAGGGCGGCGTGACGAGTCGTTTCGCAGACCAGCAGGGAGCAGTTCTGCATGAAGGGGGTCACGGGGATGATGGCGTATTTCATGTCACAAGCTTCGCAATCGCATAGAGACAACCGACAAGAATCAGCAGCAGCACGGGATAGAGCCAGCCGGGCGGCTGCTTTTCGGCATAGGGATCGGTCAGCGCCCGTTCGGCGCCGGGCGGCAATTGGGCGATGCCGGTCAGCGAGGTGCCGAACGGGATGTTGATCCGGGCCCGGGCATTCACCGCCCAGCCGTTGGCGTCCAGCAGCGGCCCGAGGTTGCGGGCGCGCAGCTTGAACCAGGCGATGACCATGGCCGGCCCCGAAATCAGCAGCATCAGTCCCAGCACCGCCAATGGCCACTGCCAGGCCTTGAGCGCCAGCATTCCGGTCAGGGTGGAAGCGATCGCCGTCCCCAGGGCACCGACCGCCAGGCCGATCGCGGCGAAAATACCGGCGAACTTGCCGACATCGAAAGGAGGCGGCTGCGGCGCGGGTGGCGCACCCGCCGCAGCGCCGGGCGCGGCGGCGGCCTTGCGGGCCAGCTCCAGGGCGGATGCGTTCATCCGCGCCTCCATCGCGCCGCCACGGCTGGCCGCGACTTTCTGCACCTGCTCGGAGACGAAGCGGCTCAGGCGTCGGTAGGGGGACCAGAACGCCTGGCGCAGGCTGATCGGGTGATCGATGATCTTGGCGATGGTGGCGTCCCAGTCGCGTCCCTGGCGGTCGTAATAGACCCCGTTGCGCCCCACCAGCAACTGGTCCGCGTCGCCGGCGGTGAAGGCTGCGGCGATGGCGGTGCGCTCCTCTCCCGCCTCGCCATGGCGCACGCAGTCGCAATACACCAGACACATCCGGGACAGCGTCGCCAGACTCGCATGACGCGCCGGATCGGTCACGGCCACGCACAACTCGGCGGCACGGCCGTCCAGATACAGGGTGCCGCACTGGAACACGGCCTTGCCGCGGCGGGTATAGAAATCGCGGAAAGCCACGAAGTTGTTGGCCAGGGGCATCAGGTCGCGAACGTAGCGGGCGAGCCGCGCCAGATCGCGCAGGGCGGCGGCATCGATCGAGCCGTTGCCGTCGACCGGCTTGGCCGCCAGCCATGCGGCGTAGGGTGCGAGGGCATCCTTGGCCGCGCACCATTGCGCCTCGCTCAGGGACTCCAGGGGTCCCAGAAGGGGCGTCAGCAGGGTGGCCTTCAAGGTCTCCAGCGGTGCGCGCCAGGCCGGATTCAAGCCGTCGCCGAGGGGCAGCGGGCGCCCCGCCGCCACCCGCCCCAGGGGCAGGCCGCCCAGCGTGTCGGCGGTCATCAGCGGCGGCGCCGCGAGCGACTTGTAGGTGGCCTCGTCGGCGTTCAGGGCGTCGCCCGCCCGCTCGTCGAAGGCCGCCAGGCGACAGCGCAGGAAATAGTCGTCGATTTTCTCGCTGACGGCGAGCAGTGCCTCGTGGGCTGCCGCCGTGCCCTCCCCCAGCGGGCTCGAAACCCCCGCCGCCAGCCAGGCCGCCTCGGCGGCCTCCAGCCAGCGGACCTGGGCGGCGGCGATTTCGTCGATCTCGATCGGTGCGTCGGCGGGGTGCCCATGTTCGGCGGCAATCGCCCGGGCGGCGGCATGCAGCGTCGCGTCGGCCTCCTCCCGAATCGCGTCGAGCGGCACGCCGGACAGGTTCTGCTCCAGCACCTCGGGCCGGCTCAGGCGTTGTCCGGCCCAGGCGATGGCGGCGATCAACTCCGGGGCGCGGATGTGGCCGTCGCCGTCGCTGTCGATCAGGGCCAGCGTTTCGCGATCGAACTCGATGCCGGTGGTTGGGCAGGACAGGGCGACCCAGAGCTTCTGGTCCAGCTTCCCGATGGCAAGCAGGTCGGCGGCACTGTCGATGCGCACCTGGTCGAACCCGCCGGCACGAAAGAACCGCCACGTATGGCTGGATCCAAGAGTATTCATGGACTGACGCTCCAGAAAATTTTCGAACCCCATTTATAAACGATATTCCCGCAGACCGTCAGCATGGCGGCCGCACACGGCGGGCGCACCGAAAAAAAAGGCAGCCGAGGCTGCCTTTCCGCTGGCTCCGACGGACGCCGGTCATCAGTGGCCGTGCTTGCGCAGCCGCTGGATCGCCGCCAGTTGCGCCACGGCTTCGGCCAGCTCGGCCTGGGCGCGGGCGTAGTCCAGTTCGGAACCGCGGTCGCGCATGGCTTCCTCGGCCATCTTCTTGGCTTCCATGGCCTTGGCTTCGTCCAGATCGTGGCCACGGATGGCGGTGTCCGCCAACACGGTCACCAGCCCCGGCTGCACTTCCAGCATGCCGCCGGCGACGAAGATCAGCTCTTCCTGACCATGCGGCAGCTTCAAGCGCACGGCACCCGGTTTGATGCGGGTCATCAGCGGCATGTGGCCGGGCAGAATCCCCAGCTCGCCGCCTTCGCCGGGCAGCGCGACGAATTCAGCCAGGCCGGAGAAGATCGACTCCTCCGCGCTGACGACATCTACATGAATGGTTATTGCCATATCTTGCTCCTAGCAGCCTGACGTTCCGGGCCGGCAAAGCAGCCGGCCGGAACTCCGGCTCGCGGCTAACTTATTGCAGCGTCTTGGCCTTCTCGAAGGCTTCCTCGATGCCACCCACCATGTAGAAGGCCTGCTCGGGCAGGCTGTCGCACTCACCCTCGACGATCATCTTGAAGCCCTTGATGGTGTCCTTGAGGGAGACGTACTTGCCGGGAGAGCCGGTGAACACTTCGGCCACGTGGAAGGGCTGCGACAGGAAGCGCTGGATCTTGCGGGCGCGGCCCACGGCCAGCTTGTCTTCCGGCGCCAGTTCGTCCATGCCCAGAATCGCGATGATGTCGCGCAGTTCCTTGTAGCGTTGCAGGGTCATCTGCACGCCACGGGCCACGGAGTAGTGCTCCTCGCCCACCACCAGCGGATCGAGCTGGCGGGAGGTGGAGTCCAGGGGATCCACGGCGGGGTAGATGCCCAGCGCGGCGATGTCCCGGGACAGCACGACGGTGGAGTCCAGGTGGAGGAAGGTGGTGGCGGGGGACGGGTCGGTCAAGTCGTCCGCAGGCACATACACGGCCTGGATGGAGGTGATCGAGCCGACCTTGGTGGAGGTGATGCGCTCCTGCAGGCGGCCCATTTCCTCGGCCAGGGTGGGCTGATAACCCACGGCGGAAGGCATCCGGCCCAAGAGCGCGGACACTTCGGTACCGGCCAGGGTGTAGCGGTAGATGTTGTCCACGAAGAACAGGATGTCGCGGCCTTCGTCGCGGAACTTCTCGGCCATGGTCAGGCCGGTCAGCGCCACGCGCAGACGGTTGCCGGGAGGCTCGTTCATCTGGCCGAACACCATGCCCACCTTGTCGAGCACGTTGGAGTCCTTCATCTCGTGGTAGAAGTCGTTGCCCTCGCGGGTACGCTCGCCCACGCCGGCGAACACGGACAGACCGCTGTGCGCCTTGGCGATGTTGTTGATCAGCTCCATCATGTTCACGGTCTTGCCCACGCCGGCGCCGCCGAACAGACCCACCTTGCCGCCCTTGGCGAACGGGCAGATCAGGTCGATCACCTTGATGCCGGTTTCCAGCAGTTCGGTGGTGGGGGACAGTTCGTCGAACTTGGGGGCTGCGGCATGGATCGGGCGCAGTTCGTCAGCCTGGATCGGGCCGGCTTCGTCGATGGGACGCCCCAGCACGTCCATGATCCGGCCCAGGGTGCCATGGCCCACGGGGATGGAGATGGCCGCGCCGGTGTTCTTCACGCTCATGCCGCGGCGCAGGCCGTCGGAGGAGCCCAGGGCGATGGTACGCACGATGCCGTCGCCGAGCTGCTGCTGTACTTCGAAGGTCAGACCGATCTCGGCGTTGCCAGTATTGGCGTCGTCGAGAACCAGGGCGTCATAGACCTTGGGCATGGCTTCGCGGGGGAACTTGATGTCCACCACGGCGCCGATGCACTGGACGATGTTTCCGTTGCTCATGGTTGTTTCCTCAATGCTAAAAATCCGTTAACCCGCTGATCAGCCCGCAATAGCCGCCGCGCCGCCGACGATCTCGGAAATCTCCTTGGTGATCGCCGCCTGCCGAGCCTTGTTGTAAACCAGTTGCAGTTCCTTGATCACGTTGCCGGCGTTGTCGGTGGCGGACTTCATGGCCACCATCCGGGCGCTTTGCTCGGAAGCCATGTTCTCGGCCACGGCCTGATAGATCAGGGCTTCCACATAGCGCACCAGCAGATCGTCGATCACGGTCTGGGCGTCCGGCTCGTAGAGGTAGTCCCAGGAACCGTCGGGAGTACCAAGACGCTCGCCCGTCAGGGGCAGCAGCTGCTCGATCACCGGTTCTTGCTTCATGGTGTTGATGAAGCGGGTATAAGCCACATACACGGCGTCCAGCTCGTCGTTCTGGAAGGCGTCGATCATGACCTTGATCGGTCCGATCAGCTTTTCCAGATGGGGCGTGTCGCCCAGCTGGGTGACGTGGGACACGACCTTGCCACCCATGCGCTGGATGAAGCCGAGGCCCTTGTTGCCGATGCAGGTGGCGCGGATATCAGTCACGCCGTCCTGTTCCCACTGGCGCATATTGCCCACCAGCAGGCGCAGGATGTTGGTGTTCAGGCCGCCGCACAAGCCCTTGTCCGTGGTCACCAGGATCACGCCGACGCGCTTCACCGGTTCCCTCCTGATCAGGAAGGAATGACGGTAGTCGGTCACGTTGGCCTGCGAGAGATTCGCCGCCAGGCGGCGAATCTTCTCGCTGTAGGGACGGGCGGCCCGCATCCGCTCCTGCGCCTTGCGCATCTTGGACGCGGCCACCATCTCCATGGCCTTGGTGATCTTCTTGGTGTTCTGGACGCTCTTGATCTTGGTGCGGATCTCTTTTCCGACTGCCATGATCGCTCTCCTTAAAAGGGTTTAAGGATTACGCCCAGGACTTCTTGAACTCTTCGACCGCGGCCTTCAACTGCGCCTCGGCGTCCTTGTCCAGATCCTTGGAAGTCTCGATCTTGTTCACCAGAGCCGCATGCTTCTGCTTGACGAACTGATGCAGGGCGGATTCGAAGGGCAGAATCTTGGCCACATCCACATCGTCCATGTAGCCTTCGTTGGAGGCGTACAGGGAGATCGCCATTTCGGCCACCGAGAGGGGGGCGTACTGGGGCTGCTTCATCAGTTCGGTCACGCGCCGGCCGCGCTCCAGCTGCTTGCGGGTGGCTTCGTCCAGGTCGGAGGCGAACTGGGCGAAGGCCGCCAGTTCGCGGTACTGGGCCAGCGCCAGGCGCACGCCGCCGCCGAGCTTCTTGATGACCTTGGTCTGGGCGGCGCCGCCGACGCGGGACACCGAGATACCGGCGTTCATGGCAGGACGGATGCCGGCGTTGAACAGGTCGGTCTCGAGGAAGATCTGGCCGTCGGTAATCGAAATCACGTTGGTCGGCACGAAGGCGGACACGTCGCCGGCCTGGGTCTCGATCACGGGCAGCGCGGTCAAGGAACCGGTCTGGCCCTTGATTTCGCCATTGGTGACCTTTTCCACGTACTCGGCGGAGACGCGGGCAGCGCGCTCCAGCAGGCGGGAGTGGATGTAGAACACGTCGCCGGGATAGGCTTCGCGGCCGGGCGGGCGGCGCAGCAACAGGGAGATCTGGCGATAGGCCCAGGCCTGCTTGGTCAGATCGTCATAGACGATCAGCGCATCCTGGCCGCGGTCGCGGAAGTACTCGCCCATGGTGCAGCCGGCGTACGGCGCGATGTACTGCATCGCGGCGGATTCGGAGGCGGTAGCCGCCACCACCACGGTGTATTCCATGGCGCCGTGCTCTTCCAGCTTGCGCACCACGTTGGCGACGGTGGAAGCCTTCTGGCCGATGGCGACATAGACGCAGAATACGCCCTGACCCTTCTGGTTGATGATGGTGTCCACCGCCACGGCGGTCTTGCCGGTCTGGCGGTCGCCGATGATCAGCTCGCGCTGGCCGCGGCCGACCGGCACCATGGCGTCGATGGCCTTGAGACCGGACTGCACGGGCTGGGACACGGACTGGCGCCAGATCACGCCCGGCGCCACTTTTTCCACCTTGTCGGTGATCTTGTGGTTCAGCGGACCCTTGCCGTCGATCGGCTCGCCCAGGGCATTCACCACGCGGCCGAGCAATTCCGGACCGACGGGGACTTCCAGGATGCGGCCGGTGCACTTGACGGTGTCGCCTTCGGAGATGTGCTCGTATTCACCCAGGACCACGGCGCCGACGGAGTCGCGCTCCAGGTTCAGTGCCAGCCCGAAGGTGTTGCCGGGAAACTCCAGCATTTCGCCCTGCATCACATCGGCCAGACCGTGAACGCGGCAAATGCCGTCAGTGACCGAAACCACGGTGCCCTCGTTGCGGGCGGTGGCGGCCAACTGCATGTTCTGGATCCGGCTCTTGATCAGGTCGCTGATTTCAGAGGGATTGAGGTTCATGGAATTGCTCCTAATTCTTTAGCGCGGTGGCCATGGCAGCAAGCTTGCCGCGGACGGAGGCGTCGATGACTTCGTCGCCGATGGCGATGCGTACACCGCCGATCAGTTCCGGCACGACGCGGACGGTCGCCTTGATTTTGCAGTTGAACTTGCGCTCCAGGTCGGCCACGAGGGATTGCACGGCAGCGTCATCCATCGGGAAAGCCGATTCCACGTCGGCATCCTTGCTGCCTTCGTGGCTGTTCTTCAGTTCTTCGAAGAGCTGGGCGATTTCCGGCAATACGGACAGACGCTCGTTATCCACCAGGACATGGACGAAGTTCCGCTGCTCGGCCGAAAGTCCCTCGCCGACCACGTCGGCAAACAGCTTGGCCAGCTGATCGGGCGTCAGGCGGGGATTGGCGACGCACTCGCCCATCTCGGCCGTGGCGGCCACCGCCGCCATGCGTCCCAGGGACTGGGACCAGGCAGACAGGACGGCGCCGTTGCCGGCGCCCTTGGCCAGCTGGAAAGCGGCTTCAGCGTAGGGACGCGCCAGGGTGACGTTCTCGGCCATGGCGGATCAAAGCTCCGACTTGAGTTGAGCCAGCAGGTCGGCGTGGGCCTGGGCGTTGATCTCCTTGCGGAGGATCTTCTCGGCGCCGGCCACGGCCAACTGGGCCACGTGCTCGCGCAGGGCTTCGCGGGCCCGCTGGGAAGCGGCGGCGGCTTCGGTTTCGGCGGCTTCGCGGGCGGCAGCGACAATGCGCGCGGCTTCGACCCGGGCTTCGTCCAGAAGCTGGGCGGATTGCTTTTCGGCACCAACGCGCAGGTCGGCGGCGGATTCGCGCGCCTTGCGCAATTCGTCGGTGGCCTTTTTCTCCGCGTGGACCAGATCGGCTTTTGCCTTGTCCGCAGCCGCGAGCCCGTCGGCGATCTTCTGTGCCCGCTCGTCGAGCGCCTTCATGATGGGGGGCCAGACGAACTTCATCGTGACCCAGGCCAGCACGAAGAACACAACCAGCTGGGCAAACAGCGTTGCGTTCAGATTCACGGTATTCGCTCCTTAAAAGCGTGTTCTAAGGGTGGGCGATTACTTGAGGATGAACGGGTTGGCGAAGGCGAACATCATCGCGATACCGACGCCGATCAGGAAGGCGGCGTCGATCAGACCGGCCAGCAGGAACATCTTGGTTTGCAGGGCGTTCATCAGCTCGGGCTGACGGGCGGAAGCCTCGAGATACTTGGAGCCCATGATGCCGATGCCGATACAGGCGCCGATGGCACCCAGACCAATGATCAGACCGGCGGCCAGAGCAACAAAACCCAGAACGTGTTCCATGACAACTCCTTTAGTTGAAAATCAAAGTGAAAAAAGGGAACTGCGAAAACGAATCAATGACCTTCGTGAGCCTGGCCGATATAGACCAGCGTCAGCATCATGAAGATGAAGGCTTGCAGCACGACAATCAGAATGTGGAAGATGGCCCAGATGGAGCCGGCCAGTATGTGGCCGACCCAGAGCGCCACGCCGGTGCCGTTGGCGGACCAGGCGGCGCCCATCAGCGCGATCAGCATGAAGACCAGTTCGCCGGCATACATGTTGCCGAACAACCGCATGCCGTGGGAAATGGTCTTGGCGGCGAACTCGATCAGCTGCATCGCGAAATTGATCGGATACAGCACCGGGTGGCTGCCGAAGGGGGCGGTGAACAGCTCATGCACCCAGCCGCCGACACCCTTGATCTTGACGTTGTAGTAGATGCAGAGCAGCAACACGCCGATGGACATGCCGAGCGTGGCGTTGAGGTCGGCGGTGGGCACCACGCGCATGTAGGCGTGATGGTCGCCGGTGATGGCCTGCCAGAGGTTGGGCAGCATGTCGAGTGGCAGGAAGTCCATCGCGTTCATCAGGAACACCCAGACGAACACGGTGAGCGCCAGGGGCGCCACGTATTTGCGCGACTCCTCGGAATGGATGATGCCCTTGGCCTGATCGGCGACCATTTCCACCAGGAACTCCACCGCGGCCTGGAAACGGCCAGGCACGCCGGAAGTGGCCTTGCGCGCCGCCAGCCAGAGCACGAACACGGTGATCAGGCCGAGGGTTACCGAGTAGAACAGGGTATCGACGTTGATCACCGAGAAGTCGATGATGCTGGCCTGCTTGTGGCCCGTGGAATTGAGGTGGGTAAGGTGGTGGACGATGTAATCGCCCGCATTGGGTGCCTGGGCGGCAGCTTCTTCGTGACCGGTCGCCATATTCAAGTCTTCAGCAAAAATGCAAATAAGTTCGCCTTCAACGCCGCGAACAGCCCGACGAGCAATGACAGCCAATGCACGTCGAAATATCGTTGCGCCAAGGCAAGAATTCCGATCGTCGCGGCAACCTTGAAAAACTCACCCGCAAAGAAGGTCGCCGCGCTTGCGCGACCGCTGGCGGTCGCGATTTTCAGACGCAGGACAAAGACCAGATTGGGCAACACGTAGGCGCCGCCGCCGACCGCGGCCGACGCCGCTCCCACCGCGCCGACCCACATACCGGCTATTGCCGTCACCAGTGCCACAGCGCCCAATTGCAGGAACAGGACTTTATGCACGCCCCTTCCCCCCTTGCGCAGGCCCTGCCACGCTAAAAGCCCGGCAATATACGGGTTACAGCACCCAAAGTCAAATTGGAATGCCGCCAACGGCATTCGACAAATACCTGCATCGACCTGAAAACCCCGGTTCGAACCACTTTTTCAAGGATTGATGGAAATGATTCAACGCAGACGCGACAGAATTCCGTCCAATTGATCCAGGCTGGCGAAACGGATGGTGACGCTGCCGGCGCCCTTGCGGTTGGCGGCGATCTTGACCATCGCCCCCAGCCCGTCGGAAAGCTCCTCTTCCAGGCGCAGCAGATCCCGGTCGGCGCCGCGGTCGGCCGGCTTTTTTTCCACCGGATGCAACTCCCGATTCACGATGCGCTCGGTTTCTCGCACCGAGAACCCCTTGTCCACCACCAGGGAGGCGACCCGACCCTGCTCCGACTTGGGCAGGGGCAGCAACGCCCGGGCATGGCCCATCTCGATGTCGCCCGCCATCAGCATGTCCTGCGCCGGCTTGGCCAGGTGCAGCAGACGCAAAAGATTGGTCGCCGCGGGACGGGAACGGCCGACGGCATCGGCCGCCTGCTGATGGGTCATGCCGAACTCGTCGATCAGGCGTTGCAGGCCGGCCGCCTCTTCCAGCGGGTTGAGGTCCTCGCGCTGGATGTTCTCGATCAGCGACATGGCCAGTGCCGCGTCATCCGGAATATCCCGGATCAGCACCGGCACTTCGGCCATACCGGCGATCTGCGAAGCGCGCCAGCGCCGTTCGCCGGCGATGATCTCGTAGCGCTCCTGGCCGCCGACCAGGCCGACGGGCCGCACCGAGATCGGCTGGATCAGGCCCTGGGACTTGATCGAGGCCGCCAGTTCCTCCAGGGAACCCGGGTCCATGCGCGTGCGCGGCTGGTACTTGCCCGGCTGCAGGCTAACCACCGGCAGCGTGTCCTGACGGCTACCTTCGGGGCTGTTGTTGGCGGCCAGCAAGGCATCCAGCCCGCGGCCGAGGCCTTTGAGTTTCGGGGGATTCATCCAGCTTCCTTCCAAGATTTGACGCGTTCCACCATTTCCTCGGCAAAGGCCAGGTAAGCCTGGGCGCCTTTGGCGGTCCTGTCGAACACCACGCCGGGCATGCCGTAGCTGGGCGCCTCGGCCAGGCGCACATTGCGCGGCACCAGGGTCTTGAACACCTTGTCGCCGAAGTGCTGCTCGAGTTGGTCGGAGACCTGCTTGGACAGCGTGCTGCGGTTGTCGAACATCACCCGCAGCAGGCCGATGATCTTCAGATCCCGGTTCAGATTGGCATGGACCTTCTTGATGGTATTCACCAGATCGGACAGGCCCTCCAGCGCGTAATACTCGCACTGCATCGGAATGATCACGCCATGCGCCGCACAAAGGCCGTTCAAGGTCAGCATCGACAAAGAGGGCGGGCAGTCGATGAGGACGAAGTCGTAATCGTCGCGGTGCGCGTGGAGCGCCTGCTTCAGCCGCATTTCGCGCTGCTCCAGGCTCACCATTTCCACTTCGGCGCCGGCCAGGTCCCGATTGGCGGGAAGCACGTCGAAGCGGGCCTCATACTTGGCGGAAGGCGACGGCTGACGCGCGTCGCCCAACCCGGCCAGGCCCAGCAGCACTTGATAGACCGAGCAGTCCAGGCTGCGCTTGTCCACCCCGCTGCCCATGGTGGCATTGCCCTGCGGGTCCAGATCCACCAGCAGGGTGCGTTGCCCCTGCTGGGCCAGGGCCGCGGCCAGGTTGACACTGGTGGTGGTCTTGCCCACCCCGCCCTTCTGGTTGGCGATGGCGAAGATATGCATCGTCAGCTTCTCTCCAGTACGATTAAATGTCTTCGGGCCTCCAGCCCCGGCACCCGCAGCGGATGGCTTGCCGCCACCCGCCAGGTGGCAGGCAGACGGGCGATTTCCTCGGCCGGGAACACGCCTTTCATCGCCAGCAGGCGGCCCCCGGGCACGGCCAGGTGGCCGGCCAGACGCACGAAATCCGCCAGTTCGGCAAAGGCGCGGGACGTCACTGCATCGAATTGTCCCGCAAAGTCCTCCACCCGGCCGCAATGGACCGTGAAATTTTCCAGCTTCAATTCGATCCGGGCCTGCTGCTGGAAGGCGGCCTTTTTCTGTACCGTTTCGATCGAGGTGATCGCCAGCGCGGGCCGGGCGATCGCCAGGGGAATGCCTGGCAACCCGGCGCCGCTGCCGATGTCGGCCAGGCTCGCGATACCCGCCAGATGAGGCACGAGGGTCAGCGAATCGAGCAGATGCTGGCTCACCATCGCGGCTTCGTCCCTGACCGCCGTCAGGTTGTAGGCCCGATTCCACTTTTTCAGCAACGCCAGATAGGTCAGCAGGCGTGCCTCGGCGTCGGCGGGCAACTCCAGCCCCAAGGCGCCCACCCCCTGGTGCAGCATCGCAGCCAGACTCACGCCTGTCCCTCCCGCAGCGAGTACCGCTTGAGGTGAACCAACAGCAGGGAGATGGCCGCCGGGGTCACCCCCTGGATGCGCGACGCCTGTCCCAGGGTTTGCGGCCGATGCTGATTGAGCTTCTGCTGCACCTCGATGGAGAGGCCCTTCACCTCCCGATAGTCGAGGTCGGCCGGCAGTGCCAGGGTTTCGTTGGCCTGGGCCTTTTCCACCTCACCCTGCTGACGATCGATATAGCCCTGGTATTTGGCCTGGATGGTGACCTGCTCCACCACCTGGGCGTCGGACAAGGGCGTTCCGGCACCAGGCAGGGTCAACAGACTGGCATAGGACACCTCGGGCCGGCGCAGCAGGTCGAACAGGCGGTATTCGCGTTCCATGGGCTTGCCCAGCACCCGCCGCGCCTCGCTCTCGGGCAGCAGGCGCGGATTGACCCAGACCGACTTGAGCCGCTCCACCTCGCGGCCGATGGCGTCGCGCTTGCGGTTGAAGGCATCCCAACGAACGTCATCCACCAGACCCAGTTCGCGGCCGATCTCGGTCAGGCGCAGATCAGCGTTGTCCTCCCGCAGCGACAGCCGGTATTCGGCGCGACTGGTGAACATCCGGTACGGCTCGGAGACGCCACGGGTGATCAGATCGTCGGCCAGCACGCCGAGGTAGGCCTGATCGCGGCGCGGACACCACGCCGGCGACTCCCGGCAATAGCGGACGGCATTCACGCCGGCCAGCAGACCCTGGGCGGCGGCCTCCTCGTAGCCGGTGGTGCCGTTGATCTGGCCGGCGAAGAACAGGCCGGCGATGGACTTGGTCTCCAGCGAGGCCTTCAGGTTGCGGGGATCGAAGTAGTCGTACTCGATGGCGTAACCCGGGCGCAGGATGTGGACGTTTTCCAGGCCGCGGATGGAACGCACCAATGCCAGCTGCACATCGAAGGGCAGGCTGGTGGATACGCCCTGGGGATAGATCTCGTGGGTATTCAGGCCCTCCGGCTCCATGAATACCTGATGGCTGTCCTTGCCGGCAAAGCGGTGGATCTTGTCCTCGATCGATGGGCAGTAGCGCGGCCCCACGCCCTCGATCACGCCGGTGAACATCGGCGAGCGGTCGAGGCCGGCGCGAATGATCTCGTGGGTGCGTGGATTGGTGTGGGTAATCCAGCACGGCACCTGGCGCGGATGCTGGACAGCGGAACCGAGGAAGGAAAACACCGGCACCGGGTCGTCGCCGGGCTGACGCTCCATCACCGAATAATCGATGGTGCGGCCATCGAGGCGCGGCGGCGTGCCGGTTTTGAGCCGGCCCACCGGCAGCTTCAATTCCCGCAGGCGCTGGGCCAGGGAGAGTGACGGCGGATCGCCGAAGCGCCCGGCGCGGAAGTTTTCCAGCCCGACATGCACCAAGCCATTCAAGAATGTGCCGGCGGTGAGTACCACCGCCCTCGCCTCGAAACGGATGCCGATCTGGGTCACCACTCCGCTCACCTGGTCGCCGTTCAGGGTCAGGTCATCCACCGCCTGCTGGAACAGGGTCAGATTGGACTGATTCTCCAGACGGGAGCGGATCGCCTGCTTGTACAACTGGCGGTCGGCCTGGGCGCGGGTGGCACGCACCGCCGGCCCCTTGGAGGCATTGAGGATGCGGAACTGAATGCCGGCCTCGTCGGTCGCCGCCGCCATGGCGCCCCCCAGGGCATCCACCTCCTTGACCAAGTGGCCCTTGCCGATGCCGCCAATCGACGGATTGCAGGACATCTGGCCGAGCGTCTCAATGTTGTGCGTCAACAGCAAGGTACTGGCGCCGGCGCGCGCCGCGGCCAAAGCGGCCTCGGTACCGGCATGGCCGCCGCCGACCACAATCACATCGAAACGGGTGGGATACAGCATTTGAGGGACCGCAAAAAAGAGGCGCAATCATACGCCTCCCATCAGCAAAATCGTGTTTCACGTGAAACCAGCACCCTCCTGTTTCACGTGAAACTATTTACCGATGCAAAACCTTGAAAAGATGGCTCCCAACAGATCATCGGCGGTGAACTCGCCGGTGATGCGGGACAGCGCGGATTGAGCGAGGCGCAGTTCTTCCGCGCAGAACTCGATCTGCTGCAGTTGGGCGGCCGCCGCATCCAGATGCGCCTGCGCGTCGACCAATGCTTCCAGATGCCGTTCGCGCGCCAGGATGACATCCTCGCCGTGTCCCTGCCAGCCCGCCATACGCAGCAATTCGTCGTGCAGCAATTCGATGCCGGCACCGGTCTTGGCCGACAGCCGCAGATGAACGCTGTCCCCCTCTTCCCAACGCGCCGGTGTCGACTGCGCCAGATCGCACTTGTTATGCACCACCAAACGACGCCTGCCGGACGGCAAGCGCTGGGCCACGTGCTGATCGGCGGGCGTCACCCCGGCGCGCGCATCGACCAGCAACAGCACCGCGTCGGCGCGCTCGATCTCCTGCCAGCTGCGCTCGATGCCGATCCGTTCCACCGGATCGTCGGTTTCACGCAGGCCGGCGGTATCGATCACATGCAAAGGGATACCTTCGATCTGGATCGTCTCGCGCAGAGCGTCGCGCGTGGTTCCCGCGACTTCGGTGACGATGGCCCGCTCCTCGCCGGTCAGCCGGTTGAGCAGCGAGGACTTGCCGGCATTGGGCAGGCCGGCGAGAACCACATGCAATCCGGTGCGCAACAGGCTGCCTTGATGGGCGCGCGCGCGCAGCGCCGCAAGCTGTTCGCGCAACGCTTCCAGGCGCTGTGCCGCATCGGTATCTCGGATGACGTCGATTTCCTCGTCGGGAAAATCCAGGGTCGCCTCGACCAGCAGGCGCAACTCGATCAGGCGCTCCACCAAGGCATGAATCGCCCGGGAAAACTCTCCGCTCAGCGACCGCATCGCGGAACGGGCGGCGGCGGCGGTGCTGGCCTCGATCAGATCGGCGACCGCTTCGGCCTGGGCCAGATCGAGTTTCTCGTTGAGAAAGGCGCGCCGCGAGAACTCCCCCGGCTCCGCCAGCCGGGCGCCGAGCTCCAGACAACGACCCAACAGCAACTGCATCACCAGCGGGCCGCCGTGACCCTGGAGCTCCAGCACGTCCTCGCCGGTGAAGGAATGCGGCGCCGGAAAGAACAGCAGGATGCCCTGGTCGATGAGCGCGCCCTGCGCGTCATGGAAATTGGCCAACGTCGCCTGGCGCGCGGCTGGCCTGCGGCCGCAAAGAACTTCGGCGAAGGAGAGCAGATCCGGGCCGCTGACCCGGACCACCCCGATGCCGCCCCGCCCCGGTGCGGTGGCGATGGCGGCGATGACGTCGCTAGCCGTCCTTCTTTTCACTGCCCGCGATCATCCGGGTGATCTGCCACTGCTGGGCGATGGACAGCACGTTATTGACGATCCAGTAGAGCACCAGGCCGGAGGGGAAGAACAGGAACATGCCGGTGAACACGATGGGCATGATCATCATCACCTTGGCCTGCATCGGATCGGGCGGCGTCGGATTGAGCTTGGTCTGGATCAGCATCGTGGCGCCCATGATCAAGGGCAGCACGTAGTACGGGTCCTTCGTCGACAAATCCACGATCCAACCCAGCCACGGGGCGTTGCGCATCTCGACCACCCCCAGCAGCACCCAGTAAAGGGCGATGAAAACCGGGATCTGGATCAGGATCGGCAGGCAGCCCCCCAGGGGATTGATCTTTTCCTTCTTGTACAGCTCCATCATTTCCTGATTGAGGCGCGCCCGGTCGTCGCCATACAGCTCCTTCAGGCGCATCAGCTTGGGCGTCACCACCTTCATCTTGGCCATGGACTTGTAGCTGGCGGCGGAAAGCGGGAAGAAGGCCAGCTTGATCAGCACCGTCAGGGCGATGATGGACCAGCCCCAGTTGCCGATCACCTTGTGCAGCATGCCCAACAGCCAGAAGATCGGCGAGGCGATCACCGTCAGCCAGCCGTAGTCGACCACCAGTTCCAGGCCCGGTGCGATCCGCTTCAACTTGTCCTGCTCCTGGGGGCCGGCATACAGCTTGACCTCGGCCTTGCCGCCGCTGACCGGGACGATCACGCCGGCGGCGTAGAGGGAACCCTCCAGCTTGCGGGTATAGAACTCGCGCTCGCCATTTCCTTCCGGCAGCCAGGCCGAAACGAAATAGTGCTGGACCATCGCGATCCAACCGTCGTTGGCCTTGGCCACATGCTTGTTCTTGCCCTTGGCAATATCCTCGAAACTGGCCTTCTGGAACTTTCCTTCTTCCGTGTAGATCGCCGGACCGGTGAAGGTGCTGACCCCCATGGCCTTGCTGCTCGCCTCCGCCGGCTTGTCGTCGCGCACGGTCTGGAAATAGGCGTGGTCGGCGCGGGCATCGCCGCTGATCTGGTAGGCCACGTCGATCAGATAGCTGCCGCGATGGAAAGTGTAGGTCTTGACCACCGTCCCCTCGCTCGCCGGCGCTTCCAGACTGACCTGCAAAGTATCCTGGCCGGGCGCCAGTTCCACCGGTCCGGGCTTCAATTGCCACAGGCTCTTGTGGTTGGGCAGGCCCTCGCCGATCAAACCGCCCTGCCCCAGATAGGTATGCTGACCGTCCGAATCGAACAACACGAAATGCCGGGTGGGATCATCGGTCGCCAGGTGCTTGCTCAATTCCAGATGGGTCAAGTCACCGCCTTGGGCGGAAATCTCGGCGACGAACAGATCGGTGCGCACCGTCACCTTGGCCACATTGGCGCTCGCCGCCGCTGTCGCCCCCTGCGGCACGACACCGGGTGTCGGCTTGGACGCCGACGGCACCGGGACTGCGGCAGCGGAGTTGGCGGCCACCGTACTGCCCGCCTGCGGTTTGGGCATGGTGTGCTTTTGCCAAGCATCCCAAAGCATCAGAATGGAAAAGCTGAAAATCAGCAGAAGGATCAGGCGTCGGTTATCCATTGCGCTCAATATTTCTCAATAGCTTGATAAGTCTACGGAACAGGGTCAGTCCCCCCGGGATGCCAGGGATGACAGCACCCTACCCTCCGCAAAGCCAGGCCGAGTCCTTTGACCGGCCCGTGCCGGCGCAAGGCTTCCACGGCGTATTCGGAGCAACTGGGGTGAAATCGGCAATTCTGCCCGAGAAACGGACTCAAGCCCCACTGATAGGCACGAACCAGCGCTACCAGGGAGGTCGTCAAAATAGCCGACAGGGTTCTCATGTCGAACCATTCCTGGGGAGCCGCCCCAGGAGAGCTTCAATCTCGTCCTTCCAGAGCACCCGGTCGTCGGGCGTCTGGCTTGGCCGAGCCAACCGGAAAATCAAATCGTAAGCGGGCAAACGGGAACGCTGGGATCGGAAAAGCTCGCGCACCACCCGCTTGATGGCATTGCGCTGCACGGCGCGGCGAGCATTCCGTTTGGGTACCACCAATCCCAACCGCGGCGAATCCAGCAGGTTGGGACGATAGTGCAAATCAAACCGGACGCCCCGCAATACGCGACGGTAGGCAAACACCGCCCCGAACTCTCCGGCCTGACGCAACCTGTGCTCGGGGCGGAAGCGATATTCTCCCGCCACCCGACAGACTCCTTAGACGCTCAGACGATGACGGCCTTTGGCGCGGCGAGCACGAATCACCGCACGACCACCGCGGGTGCGCATGCGAACGAGGAAACCATGGGTACGCTTGCGGCGCACGACGGACGGTTGGTATGTGCGTTTCATTGGAGACTACCTTCGGCAGAAGTTAAACGCGTGATTAGATATTTTCCGGTCTTTTCTGTCAAGTCAGGGGTTATTCCGCGCGATGATTCGGGATGCGATCCCGGCTGTGGATAACCTGCCGTTTAGTGGCTACAATGCTTCTTCTCCAAGCCGCCCCCCGCGGTGCTTCTCTCGGGGCCATCAACGATTCGAAAACAACGATTCCCCCGGAACACAGGGGACTCCGACCTATCTGGATTTATGAGCGATTTCTGGGCGACTTGTCTGAGCCGGTTTGAACATGAGCTTTCCGCTCAGCAATTCAACACCTGGATCAAGGCACTCCGCATTGAGGATGAAGGCGCCTCGACAGGGAAGCTGCGCCTGTACGCGCCGAACCGCTTCGTGTTGCAGTGGGTGCGCGACCGCTATCTGGATCAGATCGAAGCCCTCGGCAAGGAATTCTTCGGCGAAGAGGTCAATGTCAGCCTCAACATCTACAGCAACACCCCCCCCGTCAGCGAAGTGTTGCGCGCCGATGGCGCAGCCTCGACCCAAGGCAAAAAAGTCGTCGCCGAACCGGCGGCCGCAATCCCCGTCACCCCAGTCTCCGGCGGCGCCACCCTCGTCCACCTGTCCGATCCGGCCTACGACAAGACCCGGCTCAATCCCGATTTCACTTTCGACAACCTGGTCACCGGGCGGGCCAACGATCTGGCCCGCGCCGCCGCCCAGCAGGTGGCGATCAATCCCGGCGTTTCCTACAACCCCTTGTTCGTCTATGGCGGCGTCGGCCTGGGCAAGACCCACCTGATCCACGCCATCGGCAACGCCGTGATCGCCGCCAACCCTGGCGCCGTGGTGCGCTACCTTCACGCCGAGGATTTCGTCTCCGACGTGGTGCGTGCCTACCAGAACAAGTCGTTCGACGCCTTCAAGCGCTACTACCGTACCCTGGACCTGCTGCTGATCGATGACATCCAGTTCTTCAATGGCAAGAACAGCACCCAGGAACAGTTCTTCTATGCCTTCAACGCGCTGGTGGAAGCCAAGAAGCAGATCGTCATCACCTGCGATACCTACCCGAAAGACATCCAGGGCCTGGAAGACCGCCTGATTTCCCGCTTCGACTGGGGCCTGACCGTGCAGATCGAACCGCCCGAACTGGAAATGCGGGTGGCCATCATCAAGAAAAAGGCCGAGGCTTCGCACATCGACGTCTGCGACGACGTCGCCTTCCTGATCGCCAAGAATCTGCGCTCCAACGTCCGGGAACTGGAAGGAGCACTGAACCGCGTGGTGGCTTTCGCCCGCTTCCATGGCAAGGCCATTACCATCGACGTGGCCAAGGAAGCCCTGAAGGACGTGATCGGCGCCACCAACCGCCAACTGACCCTGGAACTGATCCAGAAGACCGTGGCCGATTTCTACAAGATCAAGGTCGCCGAAATGTATTCCCAGAAGCGCACCCGCGCCATCGCCCGGCCGCGCCAGGTGGCGATGTGGCTGTGCCGCGAACTGACCGCCCACAGCCTGCCGGAAATCGGCGACGCCTTCGGCGGCCGCGACCACACCACAGTGCTGCACGCTTGCCGTACCATTATCGATTTACGTACGCGGGATACTCAGCTCAACAACGATCTGCATGTGCTGTTGCAGACCATCAAGGGGTGAATAACGTATGGAAAAACGACGGGATTTCCTTTTGATGAATTGTGGATAACTCACCCAATTCCGACAATCCCGCGTTTTACACACTTTTGCCCACAGCTGAACCGACGACTTGCCAAGAGCTTTACCAAGAACTCAATTCGTTGAATCAAAAAAATAAAGTTCCATTTTCCACAGAACCGGCCGAGCTCTTATTAGTTAACAGGAGACTTATAAATGCTTTTGTTTAAAGGACCACGAGATCAAATATTGTCTCCCTTGCAATCAGTGTGCGGCATCGTGGAAAAACGACACACCCTGCCCATTCTTTCCAACGTTCTGATGGAAAAGAACGGCGAACGCCTGACCCTGCTTGCGACGGACATCGAGATCCAGATCCGTACCGGCACCCAGGCCGTGGGCCCGGAAAGCGTTGCGCTGACGGTGGCGGCCCGCAAGCTGCAGGACATTCTGCGCTCCCTGCCCGAGTCGGCCGAGGTCAGCCTCAATTTCGAGGATCGGCGGCTCCAGCTCAAGGCCGGCAAGAGTCGCTTCAATCTGCAGACCCTGCCCGCCGAGGACTTCCCGCGCATGGCGCCCGCCGAGGGCGAACAGACCAAGCTCAGCCTGTCCCAGAAGCAGTTCAAGCGCCTCCTCGCCCTGGTCCAATACGCCATGGCCCAGCAGGACATCCGCTACTACCTGAACGGCCTCCTGCTGGTGGTGAATGGCAATGAAATGCGGGTGGTGGCCACCGATGGCCATCGCCTGGCCTACGCCAGCGAAACCCTGCCGGAAGAGCACCCGCGCATGGAAGTCATCCTGCCCAGGAAAACCGTGCTCGAACTCTCCCGCCAACTGGCCGACAACGACGATCCGCTGGAAATCGTCATTGCTCCCACCCAGGTGCAGTTCCGTTTCGGCGACATCGAGTTCGTCTCCAAGCTGATCGACGGCAAGTTCCCCGACTACGAGCGGGTGATTCCCCAGGGCCACGACAAGTCCATCCGCCTGTCCCGCGAACTTCTGCTGCAATCGCTGCAGCGGGCCGCGATCCTCACCAACGAGAAATTCCGCGGCGTGCGCCTGGTTCTCGGCAACGGCAGCCTGAAGATCATCTCCAACAACGCCGAGCAGGAAGACGCCCAGGAAGAGATCGAGATCGACTACGCCGGCGACGCGCTGGATGTCGGCTTCAACGTCACCTACCTGCTGGACGTGCTCAACAACTTGAGTGTGGACGCCATCGAATGCCGTCTGGCCGATGCCAATTCCAGCGCCCTGTTCGTGCTGCCCGACAACGAGCGCTTCAAGTACGTCGTGATGCCGATGCGCATCTGATGGAGAAACGGACCATCCTTCGACTCGAATCCTGATTTTCAACGCCCCCTCTTTCCGGAAGTACCTATGACCGAGCAGAATCCCGCCGCCCACGGCGGTTACGACGAATCCTCCATCCAGCAGCTGGAGGGTCTGGAGGCCGTACGCAAGCGCCCGGGCATGTACATCGGCGACACTTCCGACGGTACCGGCCTGCACCACATGGTGTTCGAGGTGGTGGACAACGCGATCGACGAGGCTCTGGCGGGCTATTGCGACGACATCGTCGTCACCATCCACGCCGACAACTCCATCTCCGTCACCGACAACGGCCGCGGCATCCCGGTGGGCGTCAAGATGGACGACAAGCACGAGCCCAAGCGTTCCGCGGCCGAGATCGTGATGTGCGTGCTGCACGCCGGCGGCAAGTTCAACCAGAACTCCTACAAGGTCTCCGGCGGCCTGCACGGCGTCGGCGTCTCCTGCGTCAACGCCCTGTCCAAGTGGCTGCGCCTGACCATCCGCCGCGACGGCAAGAAGCACTTCCTCGAATTCAATCGCGGGCACGCCGTGGACCGGGTGATCGAAAAGGTCGACGGCATCGAAATCAGCCCGATGAAAATCGCCGGCGAAACCCAGAACCACGGCACCGAAGTGCATTTCCTCGCCGACGAGGAAATCTTCGGCACCGTCGAATTCCACTACGAGATTCTCGCCAAGCGCCTGCGCGAGCTTTCCTTCCTCAACAACGGCGTCAAGATCAAGCTGGTGGACCAGCGCAACGGCAAGGAGGAGGACTTCGCCTTCTCCGGTGGCGTCAAGGGCTTCGTCGACTACATCAACCGCGCCAAGACGGTGCTGCACCCCAACGTCTTCTGCTCGTCCGGCGACGCGGTGCTGGGCGGTGTCACCATCAGCGTCGAAGTGGCGATGCAGTGGAACGACAGCTACCAGGAACAGGTGCTCTGCTTCACCAACAACATTCCCCAGTCCGACGGCGGTACCCACCTCACCGGCCTGCGCGCCGCGATGACGCGGGTGATCAACAAGTACATCGAAGAACACGAGATCGCCAAGAAGGCCAAGGTCGAGATCACCGGCGACGACATGCGCGAAGGTCTGGCCTGCGTGCTCTCGGTGAAAATGCCCGACCCCAAGTTCGCCTCGCAGACCAAGATGAAGCTGGTCTCCTCCGAAGCCCGCCCGGCCGTGGAGGAAGTGGTGGCCCAGAAACTGGCCGACTACCTGCAGGAGCGGCCGCTCGATGCCAAGACCATCTGCGGCAAGATCGTCGAAGCCTCGCGCGCCCGCGAAGCCGCACGCAAGGCACGCGAAATGACCCGGCGCAAGGGCGTACTGGACGGCATGGGCCTGCCCGGCAAGCTGGCCGACTGCCAGGAGAAGGACCCTTCCCTGTGCGAACTCTACCTAGTGGAGGGCGACTCCGCCGGCGGCTCCGCCAAGCAGGGCCGCGACCGCAAGTTCCAGGCGATCCTGCCCCTGAAGGGCAAGATCCTCAACGTCGAGAAGGCCCGCTTCGACAAGCTGCTCTCCAGCCAGGAAATCGCCATCCTGATCACCGCCCTCGGTTGCGGCATCGGCAAGGAGGAGTACAAACCGGAGAAGCTGCGCTACCACCGCATCATCATCATGACCGATGCCGACGTGGACGGTGCCCACATCCGCACCCTGCTGCTCACCTTCTTCTATCGCCAGATGCCCGAGCTGGTGGAGCGGGGCTATATCTACATCGCCCAACCGCCGCTGTACAAAATCAAGCACGGCAAGACCGAGCTCTACATCAAGGACGACGCCGCCCTCTCCCAACACGTGCTCAAGCTGGCTCTGGACGGCGCAGTGCTGATCCCCCGGGAAGGCGCCGCAGCCATCGAGGGCGACGCCCTGGGCGAACTGGCCCGCAGCTACCTCACCTCCGAAGCCATCGTTCGTCGCCTCACCGACTTTGTCGACAGCCAGGTGCTCCACGCCATCCTGGCCCACGACGTGCCCCTCAGCCTGGACGACGAGCCCTCCGCTCGCCGTAGCGCCGAAGGCCTTGCCGCCCACGTGGCCGATCTGGTCATCGCGCCCCATTACGACGAGAAGAACGAACGCTGGCAAGTGCGCATCGAGCGCATGCGCCACGGCAACCGGCGCGTCTCCAACATCGACGCCGACTTCCTGCTCTCCGGCGACTACCAGCAACTCAAGCGCACCGCCCAGATGATCGTCGGCCTGATGGGTCCCGGCGGCCAGATGCGGCGCGGCGAAAAGAGCGCCAACGTCGCCAGCTTCGCCGATGCCATGAAGTGGCTGCTCAACGAAGTCGAGCGCGGCCTCTCCAAGCAGCGCTACAAAGGCCTGGGTGAGATGAACCCCCAGCAGCTGTGGGAAACCACCATGGACCCCGCCGTGCGCCGCCTGCTCAAGGTGCAGATCGACGACGCCATCGCTGCCGATGAGATCTTTACGACTCTAATGGGCGACAACGTTGAGCCCCGGCGAAATTTCATCGAGAGCAATGCGCTTTATGCCAAAAACATCGATGTCTAGACCTGTAGGATCTCACTGAAGTCTGGATCTTTCCCAAAATTCTGGATTTCGTGAGAACGGAATCATTTTGGTATCAAATGGCCTGCACTGAATTGTGCAGGCCATTTTTTTAACCGATTTCAGATGACTGGGTTTCGGCCTTATGTGGAGCTCAATATAAGGCTGAGGACTTGTCGGTGATCAGTCGTCAGGAATGGCTGCTCAACTCGGTAACCGGCCGTAGTACCTCGGATACCGCAGAGGGTCGACACTCCGCGTAAGCCACCTGCCTCAACAGCAACCATTCCAGCATAGTCCGAACATAGGACTCCGATCATGGAAACCGTCAACAAATGAGAAGCCTGGAACAAGGGAAAGCTCGTCGGCCAGAAGCCACCGCTCAAACCGAAGGACATCTGGGCCAGGATCAATAGTGAAGGACACGAAGGTCCCGATGGTGATCGCCAGGGTCCTTCCTGGGCCTCTTACACAGTCATAGAATCCGGAGATCATCATTGGCCGGAGTTTTTGGATGGAAAACCCTCAGATCAAAGAGGCCTTATCGTTGCGCAGCGAGCGGCCCTCGATGGATGATGGTTCCACCACCATGTATTCGACCGCAAGGCTCATACCTTTTATGCTCCGAGAACTGGAGAACCGGGGATATGACCGATCAACCTTGCTTGAACAAGCCGGTATTAAGTGGGACAACCAAGCTTCTCCCAATATGGTCTCGCCCAGCGAATGCAGTAGATTTTTTAATTACATCTGCAGCCTTCTCTCCTCTGAGGCGACCACCCTGCCACTCCAAGCGATAGTGACAAAAGATGTCACAGACATGCTGCTGCACTGTGTTATTACCTGCGATAACCTCGCTTGTGTGATTGAACGCTCAATAGTCTATTGTGAGCTAGTGAAGGCCATTGGGCTGTCACTTCAGTTGGTGCAGGGCAGTGAATTTGCGGAGTTGCGCATAGAGCTGGACCGTCCGATGAAGGACACACCATCGCTCTTGCTACTGCTGGCTTCCATGAGTATTTTTTATCAGCTATTTAGCTGGATTACAGCAGTCGATCTGCCGGTTTCAGAACTTGGATTGTGCTGTGACAAACCCACGTTTTCTCCTCCGCTGGGCGGACTGCCGGACGTACCGCTGTTTTATCAGCAGAGACATAGCCGGATAGTATTTCCAGTATCGTGCCTGACCCTGCCGGTGGCTAGGAATAGTGAGCAACTCAAGCAGGTTATCGACCATTTCCCATTGGATCTTTCTGTGGTCGGGCCGAAAGGCAGTAGTTTGTCCAGTCAGATCGAGACCCTGATCCAAGCTTCTCTGCGTAACCAGAAGTCTCACATTACCTTTGAAACAGTCACTCAATTAGTCAATTTAAGTCCCGCAACCTTGAGGCGTCGTTTACGGGGTGAAGGCACCAGCTATTCCGACATCCTCAACCGATGCCGGATGTCATATGCCAGTCATGCGCTCCGTACGACCAGTCGGCCCATGAAGTGTATAGCCCTTCAGTTGGGATTTAGTGATGATCGCGCTTTTCGTCGTGCGGTTAAACGTTGGTCCGGTTCTACACCAACTGAGCTAAGAACCGGTCAGTCCAATAGCTGATCAAGTACGTCATTTTTGATGATCAAGGAAGCTACCATGACCAATTCGAGCACAGAAACCTTCGACTTCATTATTGTAGGTGCGGGGTCCGCCGGCTCTGTTTTAGCTAATCGACTTAGTGCTAATGGACACCATTCTGTCTTGCTGCTAGAGCAGGGGCCACGAGACAGTAGCCCACTGCTGACTATGCCGAAAGGATTTGGAGCTCTTCTGTCTGGAGATCGCTATGTTAGTCGCCATCCGGTACCACGCCCGGCTTTGCCGTCATCACTAGAGTTCTGGCTACGGGGGAAAACACTTGGTGGGTCGAGTTCAGTCAACGGTATGTTGTGGGTACGCGCCCAGCAGGAGGGCTTTGCAACAATGTCGCATGTCGGAGGTCATCATTGGCACTGGCCCGAGATTGAGCGGTGTTTTAATCAACTGGATGGTGGCTCCGGGAGTAAGGGGATCATCCCTATCCTGCCCCATGACAGACAACATGCTATTACCCAGGCATTCATTGAATCAGCACGTGCCAGCGGACTGCCTTACTTGGATAAGGTAAGCGATATCGGCAGAACCGGTGCGGCTTATCTACATTTCAATATTAGTGCTGATCGCAAGCGGGTTAGTGCGGCTACGGCTTTCCTGAAGCCCGCGATAAAAAGAAAAAACCTCCGTATTGAAATTGATACGCGCACCAACCGAATAATTTTTGACGGTAATCGGGCAAGCGGTGTCGATGCGACTTGCCGAGGACACGCAGTATGTTATAGCGCTAGGCGAGAAGTCATTCTTTGCGCTGGGGCAATTGAGTCTCCACAAATTCTGCAACGCTCTGGGGTGGGAGCGTCGTCATTGCTCAAGTCGCTGGGAATACAGGTGATATGTGATAACCCAAAGGTGGGGGCTAATCTGAGAGAACACTTGCTATTGGGTATCAACTTCGAAGTTCATTCCCCGAATGACTCAGAGAACCATCAATACGCCGGCCTGCCACTTGTGCGCAATGTTTTGCGTTACTACATTAACCGCACTGGCCCTATGTCGCAGTCACCTTGTCATGCCGCAGCATTTATCTCAACCAATGCAGCTAACAAACGCGCGGATATTCAGTTGATGTTCAACCCATTCTCCCGTCAAGGAGATGCCTTTAGTAATTCGCCTGGCGTCACACTTCTAGGTTACCCAATCTATCCACAAAGCCAGGGGCAGATACAGATTACGTCTTTCGATGGTCAGCAGCCTGCATCCATCCAGTCCAATTACTTGAGTGACGAATATGACCGTCAGATCAGTGTTGCTGCAGTTCGTCATATACGTCATATCGCCGCTCAAACACCGTTGGCACAACGAATCATGCAGGAGGCCACAAACTCTGCTGAAGCACAAACTGATGACGAAATTATCGACCTGTACCAGAGAAATGGCTTACCGGGCTTTCACGCTGTTGGTACCTGTGCGATGGGCTCGACCATTCAGAACTCGGTCGTCGATTCGAAAATGAGAGTTCACTCGACGGATGGGTTGCGGATCGTCGATGCTTCCATCATTCCGGAAATGGTTGCGGGAATCACCAATGCGACCATCATGGCCATTGCCCTCCGGGCTTCAGAACTGATACTCGAAGATCATCCGGTCTGTTGATCGTGTTCCCGTATCGACTTTACCTTTGTCCAATCATCAACCCATGGAGAACCCTATGATTACCGTTATTGTTAAATACCAGACCCAAAAAAAATTCACTCAGGATGAAATCAACGCCATACTGCTCCATGGCGCAAAAAATATTTTCCTGGGCCTTCCTCATCTTTACAGTAAGCAGTTCTGTTTTGATACAGAAACCAGCCAAGGTCTATCGGTCTACCTATGGGAGTCCAGAGAACACGCTGATGCGTTTTTTACGCCTCAGTTCTTAGAGTCTTTCCAACAGAATATGGGTGTCATTCCAACTATTGAATATCACCCCACTGTTGTTACAGTAGACAATCGGCAGGGGGATATTCTCACCAATTAATCTGATACACATATTCACTGTGCACCTGCGACTGGCCGGGATATCTGGTTGAACTGGAATAACCGGCTAATTGAGAAGCTCGCCGTCCCCTCCGAGGACTTCAACTCACCCGCCGCAACATTTATCTGAATCGCATAAATCCCACGAATCTTCGCAGCTGACTTGAAGACTGATAGGTGCAGCCGATCAACTTCCCCAATCGGGGCAGTAGGATCTATTGATTAGCACAATGAATCAGACTGGCGTAATGTGACCAGACTGTTTCATGCACTGGATACAGAAAAGGAGATCAAATGTCTATCGAGAAGATGAATAGCAGTGGCCAATGCCCCGTGATGCATGGCGGTGTAACTTCAGCGAACATGACAAACCTGGATTGGTGGCCAAAAGCCCTGAATCTGGACATCCTCCATCAGCACGATACCAAGACAAATCCCCTCGGAGCGGGTTTCAACTACCGCGAAGAAGTCAAAAAGCTCGATGTTGAGGCGTTGAAAAATGACCTCAAAGCCCTGATGACCAATAGCCAGGACTGGTGGCCGGCCGACTGGGGCCACTATGGCGGCCTGATGATCCGCATGGCCTGGCACTCCGCTGGAACCTACCGTATTGCAGATGGCCGTGGCGGTGGTGGCACAGGCAATCAACGTTTTGCCCCCATCAATTCATGGCCCGACAACGCCAACCTCGACAAGGCCCGTCGCCTGCTATGGCCGATCAAGAAGAAGTACGGCAACAAGCTCAGCTGGGCAGACTTGATTATCCTGGCCGGCAACATGGCCTATGAGTCGATGGGCTTAAAGACCTTCGGCTTCGCCTTTGGCCGTGAAGATATCTGGCACCCTGAAAAGGATACCTATTGGGGTTCTGAAAAAGAGTGGCTAGCGCCCAGCGGCAGCGAAGGCAGCCGCTACTCGGGCGAACGCGATCTGGAAAACCCACTTGCGGCCGTAATGATGGGCCTGATCTACGTGAACCCTGAAGGAGTCGATGGTAAGCCTGACCCACTCAAGACTGCCCATGATGTACGCATCACCTTCGCCCGCATGGCGATGAACGACGAGGAAACAGTGGCACTGACCGCCGGTGGCCACACAGTGGGTAAGTGCCATGGCAACGGCAGTGCAGCTAATCTGGGTCCAGCCCCCGAGGGTGCCGAACTTGAGGAGCAGGGCCTGGGCTGGCAGAACCACACCACCCGCGGTATTGGTCGTGACACTGTTACCAGTGGCATTGAGGGCTCCTGGACAACGCATCCGATGAAGTGGAATACCGGTAGAGGAGGTTACTTCGACCTGCTGCTACGCTACGACTGGTGGCTGCAGAAGTCGCCGGCCGGGGCACATCAGTGGGAGCCAATAGGCATCAAAGAAGAGGATATGCCGGTGGATGTTGAGGACCCGACAATCCGCCGCAAGCCGATCATGACTGACGCCGATATGGCGATGCGCTTCGATCCAGAATACCGAAAGATCGCTGAACGTTTCCGCGATGATCCCGCCTACTTCGAGCAAGTTTTTGCACGCGCCTGGTTCAAGCTGACCCACCGCGACATGGGGCCGAAGTCGCGCTACATTGGGCCGGATGTGCCTGCTGAAGACCTAGTCTGGCAAGACCCGGTGCCCCCAGGCCGCAAGGACTACGACGTAGGTGCAGTTAAGGCCAGGATTGCTGCTAGTGGACTGACCATTACCGAAATGGTCAGCACCGCGTGGGACAGCGCGCGCACCTTCCGAGGCTCGGACAAGCGCGGGGGTGCGAATGGCGCGCGTATCCGCCTTGCTCCACAAAAAGATTGGGAGGGTAACGAACCGGCTCGTCTGGCGAAAGTATTGGCTGTGCTGGAAAAAATCGCTGACGGCGTCGGTGATTGACGAGATCAGGCTGGGCGACACCTCCGTACCGTACATTTCCTCCAGGTGGGCCTGGATCTCGCGCACCGTCATGCCTCGGGCGTAGAGCGACAGGATCTTGTCGTCAAAGCCGCTCCAGCGCGTCTGGTGCTTGGGAATTAGCTGCGGTTCGAAGGTGCCGTGCCGATCCCGCGGGACTTCGATGGGCAGTTCGCCGAATTCACCCTTGAGGGTCTTCCTGCTCTTGCCGTTGCGGGTGTTGCCAGCATCGTTGGCTACCGGCTCGTTCTTGCCGTGACCGAGGTGCTCGGCCAATTCAGCGTCCAACGCCTTCTCGACCAGCAACTTGGTCAGCTGCTTGAGCAGACCGTTCTCGCCAATCAGGTCTTCGGGTTTCTTGTAGTCGGCCAGCAGACCGGCCAATAGTTCTTCAGGGACTGCATGCTTCTTCGTGCTCATTGTGCCTCCGGACAGTTCGGCAGTTTCCTGCTAATCGTCCGTTTACACAAAATTCAGTACAGGCCCTGTTTTGCTAGTGCAAAATGTACTAAGTTGATGATTCAACATGATTTATTGAATTTTCGGCTGTTGATGCCGGGCGTTCTTGGCTCTATCCTTGAGCCAAAATACCCATGCCCATGCATTAACAATGAGCCCGTTTTCAACCTACTGCTGTATTGACCCAGCGAAACCTGCTCAACTTACGCCGCTAATGCAAAGGCCTCGGCTGGCGTTTTCATGCTGCGGGCCTCAAGGGGCGGATCAAGTGGCTGCCCCTGCGGTATGCCGGTGCCAATCTGGAAGTGGGCCGCGTGACGCGGCGTTTCAATGCAATGCGGAATTGGACCAAGCTGCCGACCGGCCGGACACCGACCGGTCCTGAGGTGCTCCCCGCTCATCCTGACCGCTATTCCAGCAACGTCCGGCACTTCTCGCACTCCTCCCAGGGCAGGCATTCGCAGACCCTGGGCAACGGCCTATAGCGGCTGCCGACAATCACCTGCGAAGCAGCCGTCGCTTTGGCGCGGGGCGACGCGGGCGGCGCCGTGCTGGTCCCGTCGTGGGCTTGCGGCGACCAGCGGGCAAAGGGGGCCAGGTCGGTCTGGTTGACCACGTACCAGGTCTTGCGCGCGGGGTCCCAGCGGGCGCCCAGTTTCTTCGCCTCGTCCTTTTCGGCAAAAGGCACTTTCAGGTCCATTCTCATTGCGGGGCTCCTTTACGGTAGGGCAGCAAGGCCCGGGCCGCCTCGATGCGATGCGCGATCGGGCATTGCGGATCGTTCATCACCGCCATGAGAAAAGCTTCCGGGTTGGCGTAAGCGCCGGCCGGCGCGTACTGCGGTTCCGCATGGGGCTGTGCCGCCGTGGGCGGGGTTTCCGTCGCGCAGGTTGGCGGCGATTCCAGGCGCGCCAGGGCGTGTTGGAAGGCTCGCGCGTCGATGCTCCTGCATCCGGCCAGGATGTCCGCCTGCCCCGCGGGGTTGGGTTGAATGTCCAGTCCCGGCTCGTCGGCGAACATGCCGCCCAGGCCGGGATCGATGAATGCCGACCAGCGCCGGGTGGCCTCGCGATAGGCCGGCACCAGATCGACGCGGCAGGCGCGGTCGTCCGCTGATGAGGGGTGGCACTGGACCTGCGCGGCCTCCGGCAGGTAGCGCCGCACCAGCGCCTGCACGAACTGATGCGCCTGTGCCAGCGGAACGGGTGTCGCCAGTGAAAGCCAGAGCTGATAACCCGCCAGGCCGGAGACGGCCAGGGCCGGCGCGGGTAGGTCCAGTTCGGATTGCAGGCGTTCGCACAGTCCGGCGATCAGAGGCCAGTCCCGGCCGCGCTCCAGTGAGATGACCAGGGTGCGGGTGGTGCGGGCGGGGGTGACGAGGTCGATCGTCAGGTGCTGTCCCTGGCTCAGGCTGCGCTGGAGACGTTCTCCGCTGAAGGGGACGGGCGCCTCGTCCCGGGGCGTGTCGTCCGGGCCGTGTGTCGCGGGATAGACCATTTGGCCGGGTATCAGGTAGAGCCGTTCCAGCTCGGTCGAAAGAGAATTCATGGTGATGCGGTAAAGGATCGGATCGGTCGGCGCGTCGGGGCTTTTTTGTGGCGGCCGCAGGGTCGTGAATGATACGGAGGATGACGACTTCCAAGACGCGACGGTGCGAAAATCTGCCGCCGCGCAATGCCGCTTCGAGTGCTCCCATAAGCGGTACAGTTCCACCATGAGAATCTACATCGCCTGCCTGCTTGCCGCCTTCTCCCTGCCCGCCCTGGCCATCGGCTCGGGCGAGTGCGCGCCCCGCGACGGCTTGACGCCCATTTGCGGCCTGAACCAACCGGGCGACCTGGAACCCCTGCCCGACGGCCGCCACCTGCTGGTGACGCAGATAAACATGGGCACCAGCAGCTTCGGCGTGATCTGGCGGCCGGGCCAGCTGACCCGGGTGGATGCGGCCAGCGGCGCAAAGGTCCCGGCCTATCCCCGCCCGGGTGCTCTGGTGCGCGCCAAGCCGAGCCGGGGATGGGGCGATCCCGCCTGTCCGGGCGAGATCGGCCCGGCCCTGTCGCCGGGCGGGCTGCACCTGTCCCGCCGCGGCGACGGCGTGTGGCAGTTGCTGGTGGTGAACCATGGCGTGCGCGAATCGGTGGAGTTCTTCGAACTCGGCCGCGACGGCCTCGAATGGCGGGGCTGTGCGGTCGCCCCGGCGGCCAGCCTGCTCGGCGATGTGGCGGCGCTGCCCGGCGGCGCCTTCGCCGCGACGAATATGGTCGATGGCCACCGCCTCGACCGCGTGGCGCGCATCGGCGAGGCCGTGGCCAAGGGCGAGGACACCGGCTTTGTCCTGACCTGGGCACCCGCCACGGGCTGGAAGAAAATACCCGGCTCCGAGGGCACGCTGCCCAAGGGCATCCAGACCGACGGCGACGGGCGCCATGTCTATTACAGCGTCGGCGGGCCGCAGGCGGAAGTGCGCAAGATCGCCGTGGCGACGGGAACACGGGTGGCGGCGGCGCGCAACCTCCAGTCCGATCGGCTCTCCTGGGACGGCAGGCGGCTGCTGGCGACGGGCTTCGCCGGGCCTTACCGGGCCGATGCCTGCGGCAAGGAAGTAGGACGCTGTCCCGCGCCTTTCCACATCACCGCGCTCGACCCCGCGACACTGGCCGCGACCCGTCTGTTCAGCCAGGATGGCAGCGCCCTGGACGGTGCCACGGTGGCCGTTCCCCAGGGCCGCCGCTGGTTCCTGGGCAGTTTCATCGGCCGGCACATTCTGTCGGTCCCCCGCCCGCAATGAAGTTCCTCGGTTCATGCGTGCGGCGCCAGGGAACCTTGCAGTCATGGTGCTGTCACAATCATCGGCCATCATGGCCATGCATCAAGAACAGAGGAAAAAACGAAAATGGAATGCGAAGATTTTCTCGAGCCCCTGGAGGGCCCGGAATACGACGACGATCTGTAGAAAGTATTTTTGAACCGTACCGAGCCGCCGCGAGCGGCTTTTTGTTTTTCTGCCCGGCAGGCCCGAGAGGATGGCGTCGCGCACGGCCGACAACTCGGGACTGACGCCGCTGTCAATGCAAGCGCGCATCGGTGCGTGCTTGCAAGTGGCGCGCCGCACGGCCAAGCGGCGAGGACTTCACTCGCCGTCGGTCTTCCCGGCCGGATCCTCGTCCGGCTCGATCCCCCAGTCGCCGTGCCGGTACCAGTCTTCGCCCAGCAGCTCCATCGGATGCTGGGTGCGCTCGGAACCGTTGCCGCAGCCGAGGTCGGTTACCGGGCAATACTTGTCGCAACCCCAGCAAATGCGCTCGGGGTGCTTGGGGTGCAGGGGGAATTTCTTGGCCACGCCGCAACGATAAGTCCGCGGGTCGATTTTGTCGAATGACCATGAAGCCGGCGCGGCTCTCCATGCGCCGGGGCGCTCCCGCGTCTTCAGATTCGCTGAAAACGGCGTCCTCCGGCAGTCGCGACTTCGGCAACCTGGCGTTGAAGTCGCCGTCGCTGCGATAGCCGAGGCTGACCAGCACGATGCCGGTCAGGCCGCGGGCCGCGAGGCCGAGTTCCTCGTCGAGAATTTTCCGGTTGAAGCCCTCCATCGGGCAGGCATCGATCTCGAGACCGGCCGCGGCCAGAAGCAGAAAGCCGAGGGCGATGTAGACCTGCTTCACCATCCAGTCCTGCAAATCGTTCTGCTTGTCGCGATGCAGGCTGACGTAGCCCTTGCGCGTCGCGTCCTGCCGGCTCCGGGCCTCGGGTTCGGCAAGACGCCCGTCGTGGTCCTCCTGATCCAGCAGCGTCGCCAGATAGGCATCGTCGAGATCGGTGCGGCTGCAAAGCACGATCACATGGGAGGCATCGCGGATCTTCGGCGCGTTGTAGGCATGGCCGCCCACCATCGCCCTGGCGAGACGCTCCTTGCCGGCATCGCTGCTGGCGATGAAGAAGTGCCAGGGCTGGCTATTCACCGACGACGGACTGTTGCGCAGCACGGCGCGCAACTGGTCGATGACGGGGTGGGGGATTTTCCTGGTCGGATCGAAAGCCTTGCAGGTGTGACGGTTTTGGGCGGCGTGGATGATTTGCATGAGCGGACCTGATGATGATCGGGGAGCGGAGTGCCGCGTTCAGTATCGCATGGCGATACTGTGCCGGTGCGCTGATGGGCGCCGCTCCTGGCGCTTCTGGAAATGACAAGGCCCCGCGCGCGGGGCCTTGGAGTGACGACGTCGTTGCCTGCTTACTTCGCGGCGGGGGCCTTGGCGGCATCCGTCTTCTCGGCGGCGGCGGGTGCCGGCGCATCGGCGGCAAAAGCGGAAACAGCGAACAGGCCAGCCAGCACAGCGGTCAGAATCTTGGACATTTCATTTCCCTTCGTTTCGAAAATAGCGCACATGCGCCTGCTTCCAATAACGAGTGGTACCGTGCGGTGCTGACGGCGACAACGTAACCGTTTGTTAATCTGTCCGCCGCTGTCCGGCCGCTGTCAATAGGATATTCCCCATGGCGCTCGAGACTATTCCCACCTACTGCGCGTTGTGCATCTCCCGCTGCGGCTGCCTGGCCACCGTCGAGGACGGGCGGCTGGCGCGCATCGAGCCGGATCCGCTGCATCCGACCGGCAGGAGCATCTGCGTCAAGGCCCGCGCGGCGCCGGAACTGGTGGCGCATCCGGCGCGGCTGACCACGCCGTTGCGCCGTACCCGGCCGAAGGGCGAGATGGACGCGGGCTGGCAAGCGATCGGTTGGGACGAGGCCATCGCCCTCGCCGGCGAGCGGCTCCGTGCCGCCGGTCCGGCGGCGACCGCCTTCGCCGTGGCCACGCCGAGCGGCACGGCGATCGCCGACAGCTTCGGCTGGATCCATCGCCTCGCCCATCTCTGGGGCAGCCCCAACATGGTGTTCGCCACCGAGAACTGCAACTGGCACCGCGATTTCGGTCCTTTCCTGACCTGGGGCAACGGCCTGGGCATGCCCGATTACGAACGCACCGCCACCATCCTGCTGTGGGGCTGCAACCCCACCGTCACCTGGCTTGCCCAGGCCGAGCAGATCCGCGCCGCGCAGCGCCGCGGCGCCCGCCTGATCGCGGTGGACCCGCGCCAGGGCGGGCTCGCCAACGGCGCCGACCTCTGGCTGCCGCTGCGGCCGGGCACCGATGCCGCGCTGGCCCTGGGCCTGATCCATCTGCTGCTGGCAGCGGACGGCGCCGACACCGATTTCCTGCGCCGCCACTCCGACGCCTTTGCCTCCGCACCGGACGGCGAAGGCATGGTGCTGGAGCGCCTCGCCGAACTGGCTGCGGCTTGGCCGCCGGAGCGGGTCGCGCGCGAGACCGGGATCGACACGGAGCTGCTGCAGCGGACCGCCGAATTGCTGGCGACGGCGAAGCCGGTGTCGCTCTACACCTGGACCGGCACCTGCCAGCAGGAGCAGGCGACGGCGGCCAGCCGCGCCATCAACATCCTCTACGCGCTGACCGGCAGCCTCGGGCAGCCGGGCGGCAACCGCTGGTTCCCCAAGCCGCGGTTGAACGACATCGCGGCCTTCGAGGCCGTCCCGCCGGAATGCCGGCAACGCACCCTGGGTCTGGCCGAGCGGCCCCTGGGCCCGCCTTCGCGCGGCTGGATCACCAGCCGCGATCTCTATCGCACCATCGTCAGCGGCGAGCCCTACCCGGTGCGCGCATTGGTGGCTTTCGGCGGCAATTTCCTGGTGTCCAAGCCGGCGACCCGGCACGCCGAGGCGGCCCTGGCGAAGCTCGATTTCTTCGTCCAGACCGAGCTGTTCGAGACGCCCACCGCGCGCTGGGCCGACCTGCTGCTGCCCGCCGCGTCGTGCTGGGAACGCGAAGGCTTGCAGGCCGGCTTCATGGTGACGCCGGCCGCCGACGCCCATCTCCAGTTGCGCCCGGCCGTGGTGGCGCCGCCCGGCGCGGCGCGGGCCGACACCCGCATCGTCTTCGACCTGGCGGCGGCCCTGGGGCTCGCCGAGGACTTCTTCGGCGGTAGTCCGGAAGCCGGCCTCGCCCACGTGCTGGCGCCCAGCGGCGTCGACGCCGCGGCGCTGCGGGCCGCACCGCGCGGCCTGACGGTGCCGCAGCTGAGCGCCGAGCCGGCGCTGGCGCCGATCTCCCTGTGGTGCGCGGAACTCGCCGCGCACGGCGGCCAGGCGCTGCCCGAATTCACGCCGCCCGCCGCGGCGGCGGACCTGCCCTACGCGCTGACCTGCGGCAAGACCGCCCACTACTGCCACAGCCAGTTCCGCCAGCTGGAGTCGCTGCGCTCGCGCCAGCCCGGACCGGAGGCCGAACTGGCGTCGGATGTCGCCGCCGCCCGCGGCATCGCCAGCGGCGACGCGATCGTGATCCGCACCGCCGACGCCGAGATGCACTGCACCGCGCTGGTCAGCCGCAAGCTCGCCGCCGGCACCGTCTGGGCGCATTACGGCTGGTGGGATGCGCAACAACCGATCAACTACAATGCCTGCATCGACGGCGAGCGCTTCGACAGCGTCTCCGGCAGCAATGCCTTGCGCGGCGTCCCCTGCGACGTGCGGCGCCGCCTTCCGCTGGACCCTGGTTGATTTCCGGAGACGCCACCCATGACCCTGCTGCTCGCTTGGCTCATCAACACGCTTTCCCTGATGGCGGTGGCCTATCTGCTGCCGTCGATCCGGGTCGACAGCTTCACCACCGCCCTCGTCGCCGCGCTGATGCTGGGACTGGTGAATACCTTCATCCGGCCGCTGCTGGTGTTGTTGACCCTGCCGGCGACCATCCTCACCCTGGGGCTGTTCATCTTCGTCATCAACGGCCTGCTGTTCTGGTTCGTCGGCTCCTTCCTGCGCGGCTTCACGGTGGCCGACTTCTGGTCGGGGGTGCTGGGTGCGGTGCTCTACAGCCTGATCTCCTGGCTGCTGTCGACGCTGCTGCTGTCGAACCGATCCTGATTCCACAAATGTCCTGTGAGTCGCCTGCCATGTCGAATCGCCTCCCCGCTCTGTTCGTGCTGCTGTTCTCCCTCCTGTTGGCCACCGGCGCCCAGGCGCTCGACCTCGCCAGCCTGTCCAACAAGGACGCGGTGGGCGGCCTCAAGGAGGCGCTGAGCCAGGGGGCCGGCAAGGCGGTGGACTCCCTGGGCCGCAGCGACGGTTTTCTGGGCAATCCGAAAGTGAAGATCGGCCTGCCGGAGAACCTGGAAAAAGTCGCCGGCCTGATGCGCCGTTTCGGCGCCGGCAAGCAGGTGGAGGAACTGGAAACCGCGATGAACCGCGCCGCCGAGGCGGCGGTGCCGGCGGCCAAGCCGCTGCTGATGAACGCCATCCGGCAGATGTCGGTGGAGGACGCGAAAGGCATCCTGAGCGGCGGCGACGACAGCGTCACCCAGTATTTCCGCCGCACCACCAGCGCGCCGCTGACGGAGAAGTTCCAGCCCATCGTCGCCAAGGCGATCGCCAAGGTGAAGCTGGCGGAGAAGTACGACCAGTTCGCCGGCAAGGCGGCCAAGTACGGCCTGGTGAAGGAGGCCGACAGCCATCTCGACGGCTACGTCACGCGCAAGGCGGTGGATGGCCTCTACCTGATGGTTGCCGAGGAGGAGAAGGCCATCCGCAAGGACCCGCTGGGTGCCACCGGCAGCCTGGCAAAGAAAGTCTTCGGCCTGCTGCGCTGAGGCGTGCCGGCCACCGCCTGCGCCGATACCGCGCCGATGACGTTCCCGGCCTCACCGCCGTCGGGCTCGGCGGGCCCGGTGGGTTATTGCGGCCGCTTCGCGCCCAGCCCCACCGGCCCCCTGCATTTCGGCTCCCTGGTCGCCGCGCTCGGCAGCTGCCTGGAGGCCCGCCGCCAGGGCGGCCTGTGGCGGGTGCGCATGGAGGACGTGGACCTGCCGCGCTGCCGCCCCGGCGCCGACCGGCTGATCCTGTCCACCCTGGAAGCGTTCGGCTTCGTCTGGGATGGCGCGGTGCTCTACCAGACCACCCGCAACGAAGCCTATCGCGCGGCGCTGGAACGCCTCCAGGCCGACGGCGCGGTGTTTCCCTGCGCCTGCACCCGCCGCGAACTGGCGGACTCGGCGCTGGCGCCGGACGGCGCCCACCTCTACCCCGGCACCTGCCGCCACGGCCTGCCGCAGGGCCGCGTTGCGCGCGCCTGGCGCCTGGCGGTGCCCGACACGACGATTACATTCGACGACGCCGTGCAGGGGCCGCAGCGGCAGAACCTGGCGCGCGAGGCCGGCGACTTCGTGCTGCTGCGCGCCGATGGCCTGTTCGCCTATCAACTGGCGGTGGTGGTGGATGACGCGGCGCAGGGCATCAGCCACGTGGTGCGCGGCGCCGACCTGCTGGATTCGACGCCGCGCCAGATCCTCCTGCAACACCTGCTGGGCTATCCGACGCCGGCCTATGCCCACCTGCCGGTGGTGGTGAACGCGGCCGGGGAAAAGCTCTCCAAGCAGACCCTGGCGACGCCGGTGGACCCGTCCCGCCCCGTCCCCGCCCTGATCGCGGCGTTGGCTTTCCTCGGCCAGCAGCCGCCCGCCGAACTGGCCGAAGCCAAACTGGCCGAAGTCTGGCAATGGGCACTGGCCCACTGGCGCCTGGAACAGGTGCCGCATCGGCGCAGCGTGCCGGCGCCGGAGTATGCGGGTCAGACTACCAAAGCATTTCTGTCATTGCCGAGGCTAATGTGAAAACCCAGACTCACGTTGGTGTCGGATCGCCAAAATCAAGACAGTGTCGTGTTCCGCTTCGTAGCTGTAGAGAGCTATATAGCCTGTATTCCCCCGTGATATGACCAACTCGCGAATGTTGTCTTCCACAGGGCGCCCGATCAGGGGGTGACGCTTCAATATTGTCACCGCCTCCGCGATCAATTCCACGGTCTCGCTGGCGGCTACCGGATCAGTATTTATCAGAAAGTCAGTGAGTCGATCGAGATCGTTGAATGAGTGCGATGAATAAATCAGACGTGCCATGCGCGTGTCTTGGGCTTGGTGGTCTTTTTTCCCGCTACCTTGGCCTTCAGATACGCATGAACTTCATCGGCATCCAGGCCCCGGCCGGTATCTATCAGTTCTTCCCTTGCTGACCTGGCCTCGGCAATGAATCCAAGCCGCTGTTCCGTCGCGTACGCAGCCTGTTCAATGGCGGACACCATAAAAGCGTGAGGCGACATTCCCAACTCCTGGGCCGCGCTGGCGGCGCGCTTTTTTAGGTCATCGGGAAGCTTCAAAGAAGTTGTGGTCATCAGCATCTCCTTGCACTGGTGTCACCAAGGTAACACTGTGGGCACCTTAGTGCAAATCGTCGGCCATACCTGCCGTTTTTGAATGCGATATCCGACTATTCCCGATACTCCCCGCCACCATAACGGCTGAGGCCGACCGCCGCGCGCACCAGGGTGTAGGCGCCCTGGCTCAGCAGGCGCTGCCACCAGGGGCGGCGCTTGGGTGCGTCGGCGGCGACGATGTCGGCGCCCGTTGCCATGGCCCGTCGCAGGCTGGCTTCCAGGGTGGCGGCGAAGCCCTTGTCCCACACCACGACGTTGGCTTCGCGCGCCAGCAGCAGGCTGAAGGGGTCGATGTTGGAGGAGCCGACGGTGGCCCACTGGCCGTCGATCACCGCCACCTTGGCGTGGAGGAAGCTGCGGTGGTATTCGGCGATGACGATGCCGGACGCCAGCAGGCGGCCATATAGGGCCTGGGTGGCGTAATGCAGCAGCGCGTATTCGACCCGGCCCTGGAGCAGCAGGGTCACCCGCACGCCGCGCGCGGCGGCGGCGGCCAGCGCCTGGCGGAAGCGGCGGCCGGGGAGGAAATAGGCGCTGGCGATCAGGATCTCCCGGCGCGCGCCGTCGATGGCCTCCAGGTAGGCTTCCTCGATGTCGCGCCGGTGGCGCAGGTTGTCGCGGATCACGAAACGGGCGCGGGTCCGGCCGTGGCGCCGGGGGGCGGCCTCCAGCACCGGCAGGCGCGGTGCGCGCAAGTTCAGGGTGGCCGAGGCGACCAGACGCCAGAGGTGATGCATGGACTGGTGGATTTCCGCCACCAGCGGACCCTCTATCGTCACCGCGTAATCGTAGCGGGGCGGCACCTGGCCGGGCGTGTTTATGTCGTCGATGACGTTGATGCCGCCGACGAAGGCGAGCGTGCCATCCACCACCGCCAGCTTGCGATGCAGGCGCCGCAGCCGGTGGCGCCGCAACCGCAGCCGCGCCACTTCCTGGCGATAGACCAGCACCCGGGCGCCGGCCTGGCGCAGGTCCCGCCCCAGGCCGGCGGGGAATTCGCGGGCGCCGAAGCCGTCGACCAGCACCCGCACCGCGACGCCGCGGCGGGCGGCGCGGGAAAGCGCGGCGGCCACGCGGCGGCCGGTTTCGTCGTCGGCGAAGATGTAGGTTTCCAGGTGCACTTCGTACCGTGCCGCCTCGATCGCCGCGATCAGCGCCGGGAAGTATTCCATGCCGCACTCCAGCAGCCGTATCCGGTTGCCTGGAACGAAGTGCGCTTTCATCCTTAAAACCTCAGTTGGCCACAGAGGACACAGAGATCACAGAGGAAAAGAGCCATGGATTGCCAGCGCTTGATCGCTCACCCGCAAGGTGATCCGGCAAACCACGACTCATTCGCTCCAACGCTGTGGACTCTGTGGCTTGCCGTGCGGTTTTCAGGTTCATTCCGGGAACAGGCTGGCCGAAAGCGCGGCGTGGTCGGAGATGCCGGACCAGGGCGGCCCCTGGTGCACCTCGGTGGTGGCGACGCCCAGGCCGCGCACGTAGATGCGGTCCAGGCACAGCAGCGGCAGGTGCGCCGGGTAGCTGCGGGCCGGACGCCCGCCGCGGCCGACGAACACTTCGGCCAGGCCGAGGCGCTCGGCCAGGTGGTTGTGGGCCCGGTTGCGCCAGTCGTTGAAGTCGCCGGCGATGATCAGCGGCGCGTCGGGCGGGATCAGTTTTTCCAGGCGCACGGCCAGCGCTTCCATCTGCAGGCGCCGTGAACGGCCGAACAGCGACAGGTGGGCGCAGACGCAATGCAGGGGCTGCGACCAGCCCGGCACCCGAATCGTCGAATGCAGCAGGCCGCGCCGCTCGAAGCGCAGGTGGGTCACGTCCTGGTTGTGGCTGTGGGCGATCGGATAGCGCGACAGGATCGCGTTGCCGTGGTGGCCGTGGTCGTAGATCATGTTGCGGCCGTAGGCGGTGCTGTGCCAGACGTCCTGCGCCAGGAACTCGTGCTGGGGCTGCACTGGCCAATGGTCGAACTGCTCGGCATGGCCCAGGTGCAGGCCCTGCACTTCCTGCAGGAAGACGATGTCCGAGTCCAGGGCGCGCAGCCGGTCGCGCAGCTCATGGACCATCATGTGGCGATTGAACTGCGAGAAGCCCTTGTGGATGTTGTAGGTGGTGATGCGCAGTTGCATGGTTTGCCGCCCCTCCGGCACCCTCGTCAGCGCGCCAGGCGGCCCACCCGCTGCTCCAGCCGCGCCAGGTCGGCGGCGAGCCGGCCGACCTCGTCGCTGAAGGCCGCCAGTTCCGGGGGGCGCAACAGGGTATGCTGTTCCTCGGCTAGGTATTCGGCCAGGTTCTGTCCCAGCCGCGCCGCCGCCTCGCGCTGCCAGCCGAACAGGCCCGTCAGCAGGCCGGCGATGCGGTGGGCGGCGATGTCGCCGACGATGCGGGAGAGGTCCTCCTCGAAGTCCCAACGCAGGTTGCGCAGCACGAAGCCGAGGCTGTCGGCGAAGTCGGCATTGCCGCTGATGTGGGCGCGCTTGAAGACCTGCTCCGGATCGCCCAGCGCCAGGAGCGGCGCGGCGGCGGGCAGGGCGATGGCGACATCGGCATCCCCGCGCGCATCATCCGCGCCGTCTTTTTCCGGCGCGCGCAGATAGCCCTCCGCGTCCACCGTGAAGGCCAGGGTGGGCAGCGGCGGCAATTCGATCCGGGCGCGGCGCCCGGCGAAGGGACTCAGCCGCCCACGCGCCCAGGCCGCCTGGGCCAGGACGTGATTCAGGGCGGCGAGGATGGGAGCCTGCAACATCAGAGCATTTGCTGGATGCCGGCCACGCGCCAGCCTTCGCTGCCATCGGTGGGCTTGACCAGGTGCCAGACCTCGTCGAAGGTTTCCGGCGCCGCGTCCGCCGCTTCCCGGATCAGGCCGTGGAAGCGCACGCTGGCGACATGGCGCTTGTCCTCGCTGGCGACGTCCAGGAGGCCGGCGTCCAGTTGCACCACGTCGGTCTGCTGTTTGGCGCCGCCGCGCTCCCGGTACTGCATCTCGACCTCGGCATAGACCTCGGGGGTGGCGAAGGTCTTGATGTCTTCCATGTTGCCGGCGTCGTTGGCGGCCTGGAGGCGGATGAAGTTGAGCTTGGCCTGGCGCAGGAAGCCCTCCACGTCGAAGTCGGCGGGAATGTGCGCCGCTTCGGCGGCGGGGGTGGCGGCGGTGCCGCCGGCCACCGTGATCGGCTCGAAGCGCACCGGCTCCGCGTTTCCGGCGCCGGCGTACTGGGGCGCCGCCTGCGGCGCGCTGCGGCGGAACAGCAGACGGATCACGAAGATCGCCGCCATCGCCAACAGCGCCAGCATCACGAAGTTGGCCATGCCTTCGCCCAGGCCCAGATGCGAGAACAGCGCGGCCAGCCCGATGCCGGCCGCGAGGCCGGCCAGGGGGCCGAGCCAGCGCCGCATGTCCGAGGGCTGGGCGGCGGGTGCCGGGGTCGGCTTCGCGCCGGGCGCCGCTGCGGCGTTCTGGGTCGGCGTGGCGGGCTTGGCCGGTAAGGCTTCCCGCTTCATCACCGAGGAATCCCGGCTCATGCCGAACGAGCGGCTGCCGCCCAGGCGCTTGGCCTCGGCGTCCTGGACAAAGAGGCCGAGACCGACCAACGTGGCGAACAGCGCGATGAAAAGACGTTTCATGTTTTCTCCTTTTTTAGCTCTCAGAGCTTGTAACCCCGGTGCAGGGCAACCACGCCCGCCGTCAGGTTGAAGTATTCGACCCGGGACAGGCCCGCCCGTTCCATCATTCCCTTCAGGGTCTCCTGGTCCGGGTGCATGCGGATCGATTCGGCCAGATAGCGGTAGCTGTCGGCATCGCCGGCCACCTTCTGGCCCAGCCAGGGCAACACCTTGAAGGAATAGAAATCGTAGGCGGTCTCCAGGGGCTTCCAGACCTTGGAGAACTCCAGCACCAGGAGCCGCCCGCCCGGCTTCAGCACCCGCCGCATCTCGGCCAGCGCCTGGTCCTTGTGGGTCATGTTGCGCAGGCCGAAGGCCACGCTGACGCAGTCGAAATGGTTGTCGGGGAAGGGTAGCTTCTCCGCGTCGCACTGGGCGGTGGGGGCCACCACGCCCTCGTCCAGCAGGCGGTCGCGGCCGACGCTGAGCATCGCGTTGTTGATGTCGGTGAGCCAGACCTGGCCGCCGCCGGGCAGGCCGACGCCGACCCGGCGCGCGAAGGCGGAGGAGAGGTCGGCGGTGCCGCCGGCCACGTCCAGCACCCGGTCGCCGTGGCGCAGTGCCGCCACTTCGATGGTGAAGCGCTTCCAGAGCCGATGGAGGCCGGCGGACATCAGGTCGTTCATGATGTCGTACTTGCTGGCGACGGAGGAGAAGACGCCGGCGACGCGCTTGGCCTTGTCCTCTTCGGCGACGGTTTCATAGCCAAAATCGGTTTGCTTGCTCATTTGTTTTCCTGCCGGCGCGGCCGGTGCGAGTTGGATGGTGATCCGGGGGCGTTCGGCGATTCAGTGGTGGCCGCAGCCGCCGGTCTTGGGCGGCGGCGTGGTGGTGTCCACGTCGCGGTTGGCGCCGGCCGCCTCCAGGCGGGCCAGGTAGTCCTGCCAGTGCTGGTCCTGGCGCGCGCCCAGGTCGTAGAGGATGTCCCAGGAATACAGGCCCGAGTCGTGGCCGTCGGAAAAAGTTGGTTTGATCGCGTAATTGCCCACCGGTTCCATGGCGACGATGTCCACCTGGCGCTTGCCGGTCTGCAGCACCGCCTGCGCCGGAGTATGGCCGCGCACGCTGGCCGAGGGCGAATAGACCCGCAGCAATTCGTAGGGAATGCTGAAACTGGCGCCGTCGCTGAAGCTGATTTCCAGCAGCCGGGATTTCTGGTGCAGCTTGATCTCGGTGGGGGTGGGGCTGTTTTTGGTAATGCCTGCCATGGCGATACGGCGTGAATGCGAGGGCGCCTATCATAGCGCGGCGGGCGGTGCCGGGCTATTCGCAGACCGCCCATGCGTGGTCCTCGCCGCGGCCCAGGAGGCGGCCCAGCCGGCAGGGGCGGGTGGCGGCGCACCCGCGCGATTCCGCCAATTCCACGGTTTCGCCCAGGCGGAAACCGCCGACGGGCAGGAGCAGGCTGGCCGGCTGTTCCGCCGTCGCCGGCAGCGCAATGGCGGGACGCCAGGGTTCTCCGGGCGCGGTGCGCAGCGTCAGCGGCGTTCCCGGCGCGGGGAGCAGGCGCAGGCTGAGGTGCAGGCCGTCGCCGGTTTCCAGCAGCCAGCGCACCCGAGCCAGGGCGAGGCCCGGCGTGCCCGGCCTCGCCACGGCGCACAGGGCGCCGCTGCCGATGCGCGCCCCCGGCGTTGCCGCCGGCCGCAGCAGATGCAGGTCGCCAGTGCCGGCTTGCAGCAGCCGCCAGTCGTCCTCGATCTCGAATTCCGGCGGCGGCGCGTGCCGCGCCGCAGTGGTCGCAGTGGTCTTGACCCGGCCGAAAGTGGCGATTTCCTCCCGTTCCCGGCGCAATTGCTCCATGGTCCTGGCCGGCTCTTGCCGCGGCGTCTCGCGGCCGGACAGGTGGTAATGGATCGCGGCCAGGCCGGAAACCACGCGGCAGGGACCGCCATCCGGGTCCGGCAGGCGCGGCAGGCCACCCTTGCACCAGCGCGGATAGAGCTGGGCCAGCAACTGCCCGCAGGCGGGCTGCGGACAGTCGTCGCCCAGTTGCAGTTCGGCGGGCGTGGCGCCCTGCTCCAGCCGGGCCAGGCGCTGCTTGAGGCTCTTGCGCAACTCCGCGGTGTCCAGGTAGCGGGTGTCGTCGCCCTTGCCGGGGAGTGCCGTCGCCGGCTGCTCGCCCTCCAGGGCCACGCACAGGGGGCGGGCCTCGATCCGGGCCGGTGGTGCCGTCAGCAGGCGCAGCTTGCCGCCCCAGCGTTGCGCCCAGCGCAGCATCCAGGACAACTGCCGCGGGGCAAGCTCGTGGGGGCCGGCGGCCTGGATCAGCAGGGCCGCGCCGTAGGTGGCCAGCACGGTGGTGGGCCGGCGATGGCCCGGCACCGGGACTTCGGCGTCGGCCAGTTGCCGCTGCTCGGCAAGCGCGAGCAGACGATGCAGCATGCGCCAGTGGGCGGCCGGTGGTTGCCGCCGGGCTTGCGCCAGACGCCGCTGCCGCTCCAGCAAGACCGCCAGGGCGCGCTGGATGGCGGTGGCCAGTGGCGGCGACTGTCCGCCGCCGCAGCTCTCGACGCAGCGCAGACAGCCGTCGAGCAGGGCCTGCTGCAGATCGAGTAGCGCCGCCAGGGCGGCCTCTTCGGCCGTACCCAGCGGCAGGGGTTTGCCGGCGAAGCGCGGGATCAGGGCCTGCCGCAGCGGATCCGCCGCCGCGTTCAGGTCGTCGAGCAGGGAAAGCCGCTCGCCCGGCGCCAGCGGGACGCGGTTCAGGCGGCGGAGCTGCTCCGTCAACTGCGCCAGGGCCGGTATCGGCGTGGCCGCAGGCAAGGCCGCCAGCCACGCGCGGCAACCGGCCGCGTCGGTGAATGCGGGAGGCGTGTCGGTGCCGAGGGGAGGCAGGTCGAAATTCATGCGGGGCTCATCCTCCACCCTGGATTTCCGCCAGGGCTCGTTCCAGGGCCGCGCGCAAGGCGTCGCTGGCGGGGACCGAGCGCCGGACGTGCGCGGGGCGGCGGGGGCTGGCCCAGATGGGGGCCGGGAAGTGGCTGTCGTCGGTCCAGCGCGGAATCACGTGCCAGTGCAGATGGGGTACCGCATTGCCCAGGCTGGCCAGATTGATCTTGTCCGGGAGCAGCAGGCCGCGCAGCGCCAGTTCCACGGCCAGCACCACGTTCAGCAGGTGACGCTGTTCGCCTGGCGACAGGTCGCTCATTTCCCGCACGTGGGCGTGCCAGACCACGCGGCAGAACCCGGGAAACGCCTCGCCCTCGGCGCCTTCGACGCGGATCACCCGGCACAGGGCGTCCTGCCAGAGCAACTCGCCTCCCGGATTGAGGCACAGATCGCAGTTGGACATACCGGTCATTCCTTCGGTCATGGCTGGAGTTTCGGTTTCAGTCTAGGAAAACGCTGAACAAGTCACACCGGTGCGGCTTGAACTTCGACAGTACGAACGGACTTGATCAGCGTTAGCGTAAAAAACAAGCTTTTCCCGGCGCCAGCCGCAACCTATCGGTGCAACCACGAAGCGCCCCCAAACATCCGAGCGCAGCGAGCCATATCGCCCCCCCGCCGGGGGGCGATCAATCAAATCAATCAGCCCTCTGCCGTCGGCTTGAAACTGACGCGCTGCGCCAGGCGGTCGAGGTAGAAATAGATCACCGGCGTCAGGTAGAGGGTGAGGAACTGGGACACCACCAGCCCGCCCACCACCGCCAGGCCCAGCGGCCGCCGAACCTCGGCGCCGGCGCCGAGGCCGATGGCGATGGGCAGGGTGCCGGCCAGGGCCGCCATGGTGGTCATCATGATCGGCCGGAAACGGATCAGGCAGGCCTGGAAGATCGCTTCCCGCGCCGCCACCCCCTCGTTGCGCTGCTTTTCCAGGGCGAAGTCGATCATCATGATGGCGTTCTTCTTGACGATGCCCACCAGCATGATCACGCCGACGAAGGCGTAGAGGGAAAGATCGGTGCGGAACAGCAGCAGGGTGAGCAGCGCGCCCAGGCCCGCCGCGGGCAGGCCGGAGAGAATCGTCAGCGGATGGATGAAGCTCTCGTAGAGGATGCCCAGCACGATATACACCACCAGCACGGCGATCAGCAGCAGCACGCCCAGCCCCTGCATCGACGCGGCGAAGGCCTGCGCCGTGCCCTGCAGGCTGGTGGTCAGCGACACCGGCAGGCGCAGTTCCCGCTCCAGGGTCTTGATGCGGTCCACCGCCTCGCCCAGCGAGACGCCGGGCAGCAGATTGAAGGAGATGGTCACCGACGGCAACTGGCCCTGATGGTTCACCGTCAGCGCCTGGGTCTTGCGGCTGACCCGGACCACGGTGTCGAGCGGCACCAGCTGGCCGTTGTCGGCGCGGACGTGGAGCTTGGAGAGCGCCGCCGGGTCGACCTGGAATTGGGGAGCCACTTCCAGGATCACCTGATACTGGTTGGTGGCGCCGTAGATGGTGGAGACCTGGCGGGCGCTGTAGGCGCTTTGCAGGGCGTCTTCCACCTGGCCGAAGGACAGGCCCAGGGCGGCGATCTTGTCCCGGTCCACGTCCAGCGCCAGGGTCGGGCTCTGGTTCTTCAGGTTGCTGTTGACGTCGACGAAGCCCGGCAGCTGGCGGATCTTCGCCAGCAGGGTGTCGTTCCACTGATAGAGCTCGTCGAGGTCGGTGTCCTGCAGAGTGTATTGGTACTGGGCCGAGGTGAGCTGGCCGCCGATGTTGATCGTCGGCGGATTCTGCAGGAACACCTTGATGCCGTGGATCTGCGCCAGCTCCGGCCGCAGTTGCTGGATCACCTGGTCGGGGGTGGCGCTGCGCTCTTCCGTGGGCTTGAGCACGATGTACATGCTGCCGGTGTTGACCGTGGGGCGGGGACCGCTGGCGCCCAGCGCCGACATCACGCGGGCCACGTTGGGGTTGGCGCGCACCGTTTCGGCCACCACCTGCTGCCGTTCGGCCATCGCGGCGAAGGAGACATCCTGCGGACCTTCGGTGAAAGCGATGATGTAGCCCACGTCGCCGCCGGGCAGGAAGTCCTTCGGCACCAGGACGAACAGCCCGGCGGTGGCGACCAGGGTGGCGAGGAAGCTGGCCATCACCAGGCGCGGCCGATCCATCGTCCACGCCAGGCTGCTGCGGTAGGCCTCCAGCAGGGCGTCGAAAAAGCGCTCGAAGGCGCGGAAGACGGCGCCGTGCCGCTGCGACTGGGCGTCGTGGCGCAGATAGCGGCTGCACAGCATCGGCGTCAGGGTCAGCGATACCAGTCCGGAGACCAGGATCGCCGCGCAGATGGTGACGGCGAATTCATGCAGCAGGCGTCCGACGATGCCACCCATGAACAGCACCGGGATGAACACCGCCACCAGCGAGAGGGTCATCGACAGGATCGTGAACCCGATTTCGCGCGAACCCCGCAGCGCGGCCTGGAGCGGCGGCTCGCCAGCCTCCATGTGGCGCACGATGTTTTCCAGCATCACGATCGCGTCGTCCACGACGAAGCCCACCGACAGGGTCAGCGCCAACAGCGACAGATTGTCCAGGCTGTAGTCCATCAGGTGCATCACGGCGAAGGTGCCGACCACCGAGATCGGCAGGGCGACCGCGGGAATCAGCGTCGCCGAGAGGTTGCGCAGGAACAGCAGGATTACCAGGATCACCAGGAAGCCGGCCAGGAGCAGGGTGAACTGCACGTCGAGGATCGAATGGCGGATGGTGACGCTGCGGTCGTAATGCACCTGCAGCTCCACCGAGGCCGGCAGCTTTTCCTTGAATACGGGGAGGATCCGCTTGATCGCATCCACCGTTTCCACCGTGTTGGCGCCGGGCTGGCGTTGCACGGCGAGGATCATGGCCTTCTTGCCGTTGAACCAGGCGCCGCCCTTGAGGTTTTCCACGCTGTCGATCACCGTGGCCACCTCCTCCAGCCGCACCGGGGCGCCGTTGCGCCAAGCGACGACCAACGGACGGTAGGCGGCGGCCTCTTCCAACTGGCCGTTGGCCTTGATCGCCAGGGACTGGTGGGCGCTGTCGAGCACGCCGGTGGGCTGGTTGACGTTGCCGGCCTTCACGGCCTGCGCCACTTCGTCGATGCCGATGCCGCGCGAGGCCAGTTGGTCAGGATTGGCCTGGATGCGCACGGCGAACTTGCTGGCACCGAACACCAGCACCTGGGCGACACCGGGAATGGTGGACAGGCGTTGCGCCAGTTGGGTCTCGGCATATTCGTCGACCACCGACAGGGGCAGGGTGTCCGAGGACATGGCGATGAAGATGATCGGCGAGTCCGCCGGGTTGACCTTGCGGAAGGACGGCGGCGTCGGCATGTCGGCGGGCAGTCTGCGCGCGGCCGAGGCGATGGCCGACTGCACGTCCTGGGCGGCGGCGTCGATGTCGCGCTCCAGGTTGAATTGCAGTGTGATCGAGGTCAGCCCCTGGGCGCTGACCGAGTTCATCGACGCCAGCCCGGCGATGGTGGAGAGTTGTGCCTCCAGGGGCGTGGCGACGGCCGCGGCCATGGTTTCGGGAGAGGCGCCGGGCAGGTTGGCGGAGACCGAGATGGTGGGGAAGTCGACGCTGGGCAGCTCGGAGACCGGCAGCGCGCGATAGGCGAAGAAACCGAAGGCGAGGATGGCCGCCATCAGCAGCGTGGTCATCACCGGCCGGCGGATGGAAAGTTCGGGCAGCTGCATGGTCAACGTGACATCACGAATTCGAATTGAAACGGCAGGTCAAATGATCGGGCGTGGCGAGCAAACCGCGTACTTCATGCTCCAGGGTGAAAAAACGGTTGCCATGAGCGGCTACGATCCGCTCTTGCCGTCGGCCTTGATCTGCACCACGGCGCCGGGCACCAGGCGCAACTGGCCTTCGCTGACCACGGTCTCGCCCACGGCGACGCCCTTGGTGATCGCGATCCGCTCCTGGTCCGCCGCCGCCACCTCCACCGGCCGCAACTCCACGCTGTGATCGGTCTTGACCACGTACACGTAGCTGCCCGCCGGCCCCTGCTGCAGCGTCTGGGTGGGCAGGGTCACGACGTTCTTCAGGGTGTCGAGCACCAGCGCCACCTGGACGAACTGTCCCGGCAGCAGGGTTTCCCGCTCATTGGCCAAGGCGGCCTTGAGCTGGATGGTGCCGGTGGCGCGGTCCACCCCGTTGTCGAGGAAATGCACCCTTCCTTCGCGCACCTCGCCGTCCGGCGCGGTGATGGCGGCCTTGAGGGTGCCCGCCTGGAAGGCGGCGCGCAGCGCGGGCAGATGCTTTTCGGCGACTGTGAAGGCGACGTTCAGCGGCCGTACCCGGTTGACCACCGCCAGGGCGGTGTCGTTGGCCTTCACCGCGGCGCCGGGGAACACCAGGCGGGCGCCGACGATGCCGTCGAAGGGCGCCCTGACCGTGGTGTAGTCCTGCTGCAGGCGCGCCAGTTCGGCCGCCGCGGCCGCAGCTTCGGCTGTCGCGCGGACATCGGCCAGTTTTTCCGCGGAGACGAAACCCCGCTCCTTCAGATCCTCGTAGCGCCGCGCATCCAGCCGGGCCTTGTGCGCCAGGGCCTCGGCCTGGCGGAAGCGCGCGGCGTAGTCGGCGGGATCGAGACGCACCAGCGCGTCGCCCTTTTTCACATGCTGACCTTCTGTGAACGGCACCGCCAGCACCTGGCCTTCCACGCGGGAACGCAGCGTCACGGTTTCCTGGGCCTCGGTGCGGCCGGTCAGTTGCAGGATCACGGGCATGTCGGCGGTCTTCGCCGTCACCGCCACCACCGGTACCGTCTGCGGCGCCGGCGCCGGCTTCGAGGCCGGCCGGCCGATGAGCCAGGCCGCGCCGGCGGCAAGCAGGATGAGGACGATCAGGAGGAGATTCTTCTTCATGGGCGAGCACGGTGGAACAACGGACGGGAAGCCTGCCGATTCTACGCTTCGGGCCTGCCGCGGGCATCGTGGCGATTACCGACCGTAACAATCCCCGCCGCCGGCCCGCGGCGGACAGTCATGCCCGCAGGTTAAACTCGTACCCCATGTCTGCACGAATCCCGATGACCTGGGCCATCCTTTGTCTGGCCTTTCCCGCCTGGGCGGGGGGCGGCTTCGATCCCCTCGCAACCGGCGACGGGTTGGGGACCGCTCCCTTTGCCGCTTGCTCCCCCGCGCCACGGAATGGGGCCTTGACCCTGGCCGCGGCGATCGACGGCGCCCTCTGCGCCAATCCCCAGACCCGCCTGGCCTGGGCCAACGCCCGGGCCCAGGCGGCCCAGGTCGGTGTGGCGCAGGCCGCGTATTTGCCCAGTCTTTCCGCCACGGCCGGCACGGGACGAGCCCGGCTTGCGGACGTCGATCGCGATCAGCGCAGCGTGGCGGCCAGCCTCTCCTGGCTGGTCTTCGATTTCGGCGGCCGTGCCGCCACGCTGGAGAATGCGCGCCAGTTGCTGGCCGCCGCCAATGCCACGCAGGATGCCACCGTGCAGTCCCTGCTGCTGGCGACGACCCAGGCCTACTATCAGGCCCAGGCGCTGGAGGCCGCGCTGGCCGCCGCCGTGGCCTCGGAGCGGGCCGCCGAGACCAGTTTCCGCGCCGCCGAGGCCCGCTATCGGGCCGGCAGCGCCGCGCCCGCCGATCGGCTGCAGGCGCGCACGGCCTGGTCCCAGGCCCAGCTCAACCGGATTGCCGCGGATGGCAGCCTGAAGACGGCCCAGGGCGCGCTGAACGCGCTGATCGGCCGCGATGCCCAGCGTCCCCTGGCTTTGGCGACCCTGACCCAGGGCGAGCCGGCGGCAAACTTCGAACAGAATGTCGATGCCCTGGTCGACACGGCCCGACGCCGGCGCCCCGATTTCCAGGCGGCGCTGGCCCAGGCCCAGGCCGCCCGCGCCAGCGTCGATGCGGCGCGCGCCGCCCATCTGCCGAGCCTGAGCCTGGGAATGACGGCCAGTGACGCGCATACCGCCGGGCTGGGCGACACCCGCAGCGGCAGCGTCGGCCTGACGCTGAACGTGCCGCTGTTCACCGGCTTCGCCACGCACTACCGGGTACGGGCCGCCGAGGCCCAGGTCGAGGCCCGGGCGGCCACTGCGGAAAGCCTGCGCCTGCAGGTGGCGCAGGATGTCTGGAACGCCTACCAGGCGCTCACCACCGCAACCCAGACCACCCGCAGCAGCGCCGATCTGCTGGCCAGCGCCGAGGCCGCCGACCAGGTGGCGCGGGGTCGCTACGAGGCCGGGGTGGGCAGCCTGCTGGACCTGCTCAACGCCCAGAGTGCCCTGGCTTCCGCCCGCCAGCAACGGGTGCAGGCCCTGTTCAACTGGAACGTGGCCCGGGTGGCGTTGGCCCAGGCCATGGGCGCGCTCGACGTGGGACTGATCGAAACCTTGCAGGAAGGCAAGACGCCATGAAATCCAAATTCGCCTGGCGCTGGCCGGCTCTCGTCCTCGTCATCGTCGCGGCCGGGCTTTACGCCGCTTTCGGCCTGCGCGGCGGCGACGACCTGGCGCAGCGCTACAAGCAGCAGTCGCTGGTGCGGGGCAGCCTGACCCAGAGCGTTTCCGCCAACGGCACCCTCAATCCGGTGATCCTGGTCAGCGTCGGCACCCAGGTGTCCGGCACGGTGAAAAAACTTCACGTGGACTACAACGCCCGGGTGCAAAAGGACCAGGTGCTGGCGGAACTGGACGACGTGCTGTTCGCCGCCCAGGTGGGCCAGGACCAGGCCAATCTGAAATCGGCCCAGGCCAGCCTGGACCTGGCCAGCGTCAATGAAAAGCGGGCCCAGTCCCTGTTTGCCCAGGAGTACATTTCGCGCCAGGAACTGGATCAGGCGATCCAGGCCAAAAAGACGGCGGCGGCCCAGGTGGAGCAGGGCATGGCGGCACTGAAGCGCAGCCGCGCCAACCTGGGCTATTCGGTGATCCGCTCCCCGGTTTCCGGCGTGGTGGTGGACCGCAGCATCGACGTGGGCCAGACCGTGGCCGCCAGTTTCCAGACGCCGACCCTGTTCAAGATCGCCCAGGACCTGTCCAAGATGCAGATCGATTCGGCCTTCGCCGAAGCCGACATCGGCCAGATCCGCGAAGGCCAGAAGGTGCACTTCAACGTCGACGCCTTTCCCAACCGCGCCTTCCACGGGGTGGTGCGGCTGATCCGCCTGAATCCGACCACGGTGCAGAACGTGGTGACCTACGACGTGGTGATCGCCGTCGACAATCCGGACCAGGTGCTGCTGCCGGGCATGACGGCGTATGTGAACATCGGCGTGGCCCACCGCGAGGACGCGTTGCTGGTATCCAATGCGGCGCTGCGCTTCAAGCCCGCCGAAGCGCCCCAGGAAGCCGCCGGCAAGCCCGGCGCCAAGCCGGAACCGGGCAAGAAGAAGCGCGATGCGGCCAGCGGCACGGTCTGGGTGTTGCGCGGCGGCCAGATCAAGCCCGTGAGCCTGACCATCGGCATCAGCGACGGCCGCAACACCGAGGTGCTGGCGGGAGAGCTGAAAGCCGGCGACCAGGTCATCGTCGCCGAGAACGGCCAAGCCAAGGGCAAGAGCGGCGGGCCCCAGGGGCCGCAGTTCCGCCCATTCTGACACGATGAACCGGCAGACCGTCATCGAGGTGCGGAACCTGGCCAAGGCCTACCAGACGCCGGCCGGTGCCTTCCCGGCGCTGAAGGGCGTGGATCTCGTGATCGAGTCCGGTGAATTCGTCGCCGTGATGGGGCCCTCCGGTTCGGGCAAATCCACCTTCATGAACCTGCTGGGTTGCCTGGATCGGCCCAGCGCCGGCGAATACCGGCTCGACGGGCGCGCCGTGTCGACCATGGACAAGGACGAGCTGGCGCAAGTGCGCGGACGCCAGATCGGCTTCGTTTTCCAGGGGTTCAACCTGCTGCCGCGCATCAGCCTGGAGGACAACGTCGCCCTGCCCCTGGTCTATGCCAACATCGATCGCGAGACGCGCCGCGCCCGGGCGCGCGAGATGCTGGACAGGGTAGGGCTCGGCGCCTACGCCAAGTCCATGCCCAACCGCATCTCCGGCGGTCAGCAGCAGCGTGTCGCGATCGCCCGCGCCCTGGTGAACCGGCCGCGCCTGATCCTGGCCGACGAACCGACCGGCAATCTGGACAGCCAGACCTCCGAGGAGATCATGGCCCTGTTCGAGGCGCTGAACCGCGAGGGCATCACCGTGGTGCTGGTCACCCATGAACCCGACATCGCCCGCCACGCCCGACGCCTGGTGCGCTTCCGCGACGGCCTGATCGTGCACGACGGCGGCCACGACCATGAGGGAGAACCCGCATGAGCGAAGCTGCCCTCCAATCAGTTGCCCGCAGGGCACAAACCAGTCGCCTCCCCCGCTTGGCGGGGGAGGCCGGGAGGGGGTGTCTTTCGAGGGCGCCCCGCGCCCATGGCATGCCAGGCCGTATTTGTCGTCAGATGTTCCTAGTTGCGGGGTGTACCTGAAATGATCACCACCCTACTAGGCCAAGCCTGGCATGCCATGGGCGCCAACAAGATGCGCACCTTCCTCACCATGCTGGGCATGGTGATCGGCGTCTCAGCCGTGGTGCTGATGACGGCGATCGGCCAGGGCGCTCAATTGGCGGTGAAGGAGTCGATCAACTCGATGGGCGCCAACCTGTTCATCGTCCTCTCCGGCTCCACCACCTCCGGCGGCGTGCGCATGGGCGGTGGCGCCGCGCCCACGCTGACCGTGGCCGACGCCGACGCGATCGCCGAACTGCCCGGCGTGCGGGCGGTGGCGCCGATCCATCCGGGCACCGCGCAGGTGGTCTATGGCAGCAACAACTGGAGCACTTCGGTGTATGGCGTCACGCCGGGCTATCTGGACGTGCGCAACTGGAATCTGGCGGCGGGCACGCCTTTCGCCGATTCCGACCTGCGCTCGGCCACCCGCGTGGCGCTGCTGGGCCAAACGGTGGCCCAGAGCCTGTTCGGCGACGAGGATCCGGTCGGCAAGTCGCTGCGCATCCGCAACAGTCCTTTCGTCGTGCTCGGCGTGCTGTCCGCCAAGGGCCAGAGCCTGGACGGCCGGGACCAGGACGACACGATCCTGATCCCCCTGACGACGGCCCAGCGCAAGGTCTATGGCACCCAGTTCCAGGGCTCGGTGCGGCTGATCAACGTCCAGGCCGCCTCCGCCGAATCGATGGACAGCGTGGAGCAGGGCATGACGGCCCTGCTCCACCAGCGTCACCGCATCCGCGAAGGCCAGGACGCCGATTTCTTTGTCCGCAATCTGACCGCCCTGGCCGACTCGGCGGCGGAGACCACCCGCGTGATGTCCCTGCTGCTGGGCGCCATCGCCTCCGTGTCGCTGCTGGTGGGGGGCATCGGCATCATGAACATCATGCTGGTGTCGGTGACGGAGCGCACCCGCGAGATCGGCATCCGCATGGCGATCGGCGCCCGGGAACGCGACATCCTGATGCAGTTCCTGCTGGAGGCGATCATCATCTCGGTGGTGGGTTGCCTGATCGGCCTGGCGCTGGGCGTGGGCGGCGCCCTGCTGGTGAACATGCTCGCCAAGACCGCGGTGGTGATTTCCGGCAGTTCGGTGCTGATCGCCTTCGGCGTCGCCGCCGCGGTGGGCATCTTCTTCGGCTTCTATCCGGCCAGGAAGGCCGCCCGGCTCGACCCGATCGAGGCCCTGCGCTACCAGTAACTCCCGGCACCGCATTTGTCGATCCATGCGAACGATCGCTCGACTACCCGACACCGGGGCATGACGGCAGGCCCGCTCCACACGGTCTGATCTCTTCAAGCGCTGCCTTGTCGATGTCGTTGAGATGTCTTTTTCCCATGCCCCGGCCTACGACATGCGATTGATGGCGAGCAGTCTCTTGGACACCCGCTCTGCCCGCAGCTCTGAGCGGCACACTTTTCCGGCTTCATTGAAGAGGGGTATCTGGACAAACTCAAAGCTATGGGGAACCTTGTATCGGATCAACAGATGTTCCAGGTGTTGCCGCAGCGCCTCCTCCGTGACTGGCTTTGAGTTTTCCACGATTGCGTGAATCTTTTGCCCCATGTCGTCGTCAGGGAGGCCGACGACGACACTGGCCTTGACTGCCGGATGGGAATTCAGCGCTGCTTCAATTTCGGCGGGGAAGATGTTGCGGCCGCCACATAGAATCATGTCGGTCCTGCGGTCGGCAATATAGAGATAGCCCTCGGAATCGAGATGCCCCATGTCGCCGACGGACTCCCATCCGTCTTCCGTCATCCGGCGTTCCGCGCCGCGATAGATGAATGTGGATGCTGTTCCTGCCGCAGGCATCATGTAGATTTCGCCGATGGTGCCGACAGGAACGTCCTTCCTGTGCTCGTCGAGAATCCGGATCTTGCAGCCATCCATGGCCTTGCCGACAGAACCGGGGTGCTGCAGCCATTCCGTGCCCGTGATGAAAGTTCTGCCGATGCGTTCGCTGGGGCCATATCCTTCGAACATGCGCTCTGGACCCAACCACTCGATCCAGGCCCGGAACAACCATTGAGGACAAGGCGCCCCGCCGCTGGCGACAAACTTAAGGGACGAGACGTCGTAGCCGAGGCGTACCTTTTCGGGCAGGCGCCAGATTCTGTTCAGCATCGTGGGCACGAAGAACACCCGGTCGATACGATGTTTCTCAATCAGATGCAGGCACTGTTCCGGATCGAAGCGACGCATCACGACGGCACATCCGCCGGAAAAGACGCCGCCCCACGCAGTACTGTATCCCCCCGCATGGTAAAGGGGGCCGGGAACCAGAATGGCTCTTTCCGGCGTGAATAGCTGCGGCGGGTTCTGCTGGTCATAAAGCGCTGGGTTTGCCGGAATGATGAGTTTCGGCCGCCCGGTACTGCCGCCGGACGTCATCGCCCGCTCATGGGGCGAAATCTTTTCCGGCAGCGGATCGTCAGAACAGGATTCGTCCGGTTCGTAGTCGGCCGGCAGCGTCTTGTAGCCAGGCAAGGTGGGCACGCCGACGATCAAGCTCGGCTTGGCCTCGGCCAATATCGCCACGAACTCGGTTGTGGGCAGTTCCGTCGATAGTGGGTTGGGGATGGCGCCCAACTTCCATATGGCGACGCAGGCGTAAAAATATTCCGCATCGTTGGGCAGGCAAACGGTTACGACATCCCCCTCCGCAACCCCCTGGGCGGCGTAAGCCCGGGCCAGGCGATTCGATCGTTTCTCCAGGGCTTCGCAGGTAATGGATTCGTCATCGCAGACAATGGCCGTTCGCTGCGGAGTCTCCTCCGCAAATTTCCGGATAAGCCGGACATAAGGAATTTTGGACATGGACAACTCTCCATCGCTTATTCGGTTATTCACTGCTCGGAACGGCCCCCATTCAAGGCGCAAGTTGTGGTGACGCCGAAATGATAGAGAGCGGTGTCGTGGATGGGGCTTGCGCCTGAATGCCTAAATAACAAAATTCGGGTCAATTTAGGCATTTGGGCCGCAGTGCCTGTTCATCAGCCGTGATTGGATGTCATGTTTCGCATCCATGGGGTCGCCGGAACACGAAAAGCGACGCCGACATCCCTTGCGACTCCGGGGTGACTGGACGTTGGGCGATCTTCCCTGGCCGATGGAGAATTGGCCGGATAACACTTTCACAATTTCATGGCGGCCACTTACAATCGCCGCATTAAACCAATAAAGTCGATTTACGCTTATTCCGAGGCACTGGGAAATGAGGCGTGCAGTCGTCTGAGCAGTCACTGCGCGAAGAGATGGGTTCGCGATGACAGGAGGAGTCACTCATGTATGACGGCATTTCGTTAGCGTCGGCGCTCCCCTTCAAGGAGATGAAGAGACGTGGTCCAGTGGACGAACAAAGTACGGCAAATGCGGACGCCGACATGGCGGGCGGGCAATTGGGCGGCAACAGAATCGCTTTCTACCTTGCCCGAATGCGCGCCCGCGGATTCGACAGCCGGGAGGTCCTTTGCGGCACTGGACTGACGGAGGAGCAGATTCAGGGATTCTTCCTGGGCTCCTCCGCGGTTTACCGTCAAATCATCAGCAACATGATCCGGTTGACGGGTAACGATTTCATCGGGGTTGCGTTGGGATCGGAATTCAAGATCAGCGATTTCGGCGTTCTGGGTTACGCGGCCCTGAGCAGTTCGACCCTGCGCCAGTCAAGGGGAGTCCTGGCCCAGTATTGCCTGCTCAACCAACATATCATTCGACCGGTCTCCACGATCACCGAGAAGCTTTGGCGCGTAGAGATTTCCGAAATCCATCCCCTGGATGACTTGATCTCCTTTGCGGTGGAGGAATATGTCAGCAGAGCGATGGAGCTGGCATTTCATTTGACGAACCGGCATTTCCCCGTGCTGGAAATGCGCGTTACCTATGATGCTCCGCGCGATCTTTCCGTTTATCGGGAACGATTCGATTGCCCCGTTTATTTCAATCAGAAAAAGAATGTGATCCAGTTCGACCCGGATCACATCGACGATCCCATCAGTCTGGCCAATCCCGAAGTCTTCAAGATATGCGAGCAACAGTGCCGGTTGATATCCAGCAGAATATCCAAGCGCGATTCGCTGGAGAGAAAGGTGCGGGATATGTTGATCAACAGGCCGGGAAACTTTCCGCCGGTGGACGACATGGCGGATCTGCTGGGGGTGAAACCCAGAACCCTGCGCCGCCAGTTGCAGGCAGAGGGGATCAGCTATCAACAAATCCTCGATGACACTCGCCGTGATCTGGCATTGCAGTACCTTGAATACACTGCCTTGACGCCCAAGGAAATCGGTTTCCTTCTCGGCTATAACGACGTGAGCAATTTCCGTCGAGCTTTCCGGAGCTGGACCGGAAGCAAGCTGTCCGACTACCGGTAAAGCCGCTGGACGGATGCTTTGCGGGGGCTATCGATCATGAGTGGAATGAACGAGCAGCCGGCCTTCAGCCATTCAGTATCCGTTCAATTATCCAAACACCCATAGCGCTGCGCGACCTGACCGGTAACCTGGTCAACATCGCATGTGATCGCTAGGCGTTCATCCGGATCTTCATCAGATTCAAGGTCTCATCTGCCGTGGTCTGATTGCGTTCAGGCGCTCCACGCCATGATCCGTTCTGACCGGATGTGACCTGAGCAAGATACTCATCGAGCCTTTCCTGGCGGGGCCGGATTTGACCCGTTTTGGCAGCTCATGCCTTGCGATTTCCAGTGCAAACGATTTTCGAAAATTTAGAATCGATCGTCGGTAGCGCGAAATTCTTGATCGCCTTGGTTTTCTCGCAGATGGGCGTATTCGGACCGGGAGGCTGGGTAAGACCATGAAGCTGGGTGACGTCGGTAACGAAGAAGCAATGGGCTTTGGTAAGCCGCTTGCCGGAGTACGCGTGCTCGCTCTGGAGCAGATGCAGTCCCTGCCCTGGGCAACGCAGTTGCTGGCCCGCTTGGGGGCGGAGGTGGTGAAAGTCGAACAACCGGGAAAAGGAGAGCCGGGCCGCCTGGCCCAACCCGGTGTACTGGACCCTCAAGGGCGCCCTCTTGGCGCAACATTTCTGCGCAACAATCTTAACAAGCGCAGCATCTGCATCGACTTCAAGCACGAGGATGGACGTGCCTTGCTGAAGCGGATGCTTGCCCGCTACGACGTCTTCTGCGAGAACTTCAAACCCGGAACACTGGCCGCGCTGGGATTGGATTACCCGAACCTGTCGGCAGACAACCCACATCTGATTTATTTTTCGCTTTCCGGTTTCGGTCAGACACGGGCGTCACCCTACAAGAATTGGCCCGCCTATGCGGCCGTCGCCGAAGCGATGTCGGGTGTTTACGAACATGCGCGCCTGCCGAATCGGCCCCCGATTCCCAATCCGGTCGCCGGTCTGGGCGATACCGGTGCGGGCATGTTTGGTGTGATCGGCGTGCTGGCCGCCCTGCGGCACCGGGATCGGATCGGCCGAGGCCAGCATGTCGATATCGCCATGTTCGATGCGATGCTGGCCATGGCGGATTACGGAATGAATGTCTGGTCCCTCGGGCTGCGGCGCAATCCCGACGAGGAGCTCATCCAGCCTGGCATTCATCATACCTTCCGCGCCCAGGATGGCTGGTTCATGCTGCAGGTGGTGCGAGAACACCAGTTTGCGTCCTTGGCACATCTGATCGGATGCGAATCCTGGCTGACGGATGAGCGATTGAGTACCCGGCTCGGCTGGGGGCGGCACATCGAATCGCTGATCCGTCCAAGTATCGAGGGATGGGCCGCGACCCGGACGCGCATGGACGTCTGCCAGTTGATGGCGGTCAAGGGTGTGCCCGCCGGGCCATGCCTGTTCCATGGGGAACTCGTGGAGGATCCCCATGTGCGCGCCCATGACGCACTGGTCGAAATCCCTCGCCCGAATGGCGATGGACCACCGGTGCTGGTGGCCGGCAATCCGATCAAGATGTCTGCCGTCAGCGAAGGGCCGGAATCCCGCATGCCCTGGGTGGGGGAGCATACGGTGGAAATTCTGAATACCGAGCTGGGGCTCGACGACAATGAACTCGCCCGCCTTCATCGCAACGGTGTCATTGGCTGAGCCATGAACGCGGCCGCCGGCCGACCTGGCCGGGCAAGGTGTGCCGGCGCTTAGCTTTTCGCCATGGCGTTGTCGCAAGCGGAATTCGTCCGCGTCCGCGCATCATCATCCGATGCATGGGCGGTTTCTTCCACGGTCCTGGCTTCGAGCAGGGCACGGCGATAGGGTTTCAGGCAGGAGGCCAGGAGCAGTGCCCCCCCCACGCAGGAAGTCCCGGCCACCAATGCCAAGGAGAAATGAATGGCATTGTCGTCGTGAAAGACGAAATCGTTCAGCGCGGCAATCGAAGATGCGCCAACCGCCAGGCCGATGATGTTGCCGAAGAAGATCTGCAAGGCGGACACCTGGGCGCGCATCTGATTGGGCGTCACCAATTGCATCGCGGAGCCGGTGCTGCCGTAATAGCTGCATTTGAGAAAAATCGTTGGTATCAACATCGCCAGCGCCAACGGCGCCGAGGGCATCAGCGGACCCAGTACGCTCGGCACGACCATCACCAGAGCGGAAATCATCACGAAACGGATGTGGATGTCGGGATATTTGTGCTGAAGCTTCTCGGCAAAGCGGGCGCCGGAGTAAGTCCCCAGCGTGCCAACGATCAAATACGTCAGTCCGAAATATATGCCGGACTCACCGATCGACATGCCGAAAGTTCGGATCAGAAAAGTTGGGTACCAGGCCATCAGCCCAAAGGAGAAAATGCCGAGAAACCCGGTGGCAATCGGGAAAACGAGATAGAGACGCCAGCGAGCCAGCAGGAAACTCAAGGTTTCCCGCATCTTGAGCTTTTGTCTTTGGCCCGAAGCGTCGTGCAGCGCGCCGCGCCGCGCCGGCTCCGAGATATATGCCATCAGCAGAGCGATCAGTAGGCCGGGTAAGCCGACGACGATGAAGACTACCTGCCAGGATTTCATGGCACCCAGCAGGGGCAGTTCGATGACGGATATTTTGGAAACCGCTTCCATCAGCAGGCCGCCCGCCAAGTAGGCCAGTCCGCTGCCCAGGCTGATGCCGAGGCTGTAGATGGCGACTGCCCGGGCCAGGCGCTGCTTCGAGAAATAGTCGCTCAGCAGCGAATAGGCCGCTGGCGACAGTGCGGCTTCTCCAACGCCGACGCCCACCCGCATCAGGAATAATGCGCCATAAGAGCGGGCTAGTCCGCAGCCAGCGGTCATCAGGCTCCACAGCGCGATGCCGCTGGAAATGATCGTTCGTCTGCTGTAGGCGTCCGCCAGGCGTGCAATTGGGAGGGCCATGACGGAGTAGAGCAACGCGAAGGCCGTACCTTGCAGCAGGCTCATCTGGAAGTCGGTGATCGCCAAGTCGCGCCGGATGGGTACGACCATGAGGCTCAGTATCTGGCGGTCGATGAAGGAAAAAATATAGGCGAGCAGTAAGACTGCGAGTACATAGTTAGGATACCAACTGCGTTCGCTCAGAGGTTTCTTGGGCATCGAGCAATCCTTGTTTTCGGGAAGCAGAGGCATCCAAGGTGGCGCCTGCGTTGTCCTTCCTGTGGGCCGCATGATGCGGCCAGCCGGCCTCATCGTGATTCAATGAGGCCGGCGACTGGCTTGCGCCTCTTAAAAATCCAGTGTCACATCGGCGCCGTATGTTCTCGGCATGCCGAGTGTACCCGAACGGAAGGTGTTGAAATCGACCAAGCCGTCGACATACCGCTTGTTGGTCAGATTCATGCCCCAGAGCGCGAATTGCAGTGAGGCATTGTTGCTGACCTTGACCCCCGATAGGGTGATGCGCGCATCGAACAGACCACGGGCGTCCAGCTTGGAATTGGGCGCGGCGCCGGTTGTCTTGATGGCGATGGCCTCCGCTTCCGAAACATAGTTGTAATTGAGGTGCAGCGCCAGCTTGCCGATGCTGAATCTGGGGAAGGTGTAGTCCATCGACAGATTGGCTGTGTTCCGGGGGGCATTGTTCATGCGAGCGCGATCCGCAACATCGCCGATGAGCGGTCCCATGTCGAACTTCTGGTAGGAATAGTTGAGGAAGGACAGTCCTAATCCAACTTGCAAACCTTCCATGACGAGCGCCTTGGCCTCCAGTTCGGCGCCGTTGATCTTCGACTTGCCTGCGTTCAGAACTGCGGAAGTGGTCCCGGTGAAGGAGTTGACCTGCTGGTCATTGTAATAGCTGCGGAACAGGGCCAGATTCAGGTCCAGGCGATTCTCCAGCCAGCGCGACTTCATGCCGATCTCATGGGTCTTGAGCTCCTCCGGCTTGAACGGTACCGAGGCAGAGGCGATCGTCGCCGCCGTGCCGTCGTAACCGCCGCTGCGGAAACCCTCCGAATACTTGTAATAGACATTCAGCTTGTCCGTGATCCGGTAGCTGGGCGAGAACATCATCGAGGTATTGCTGAATTCAATTCGAGGGAGTACCAGGTTCGGCGGTGGATCGACGAGCGCATAAACGCCGGTGCTGTTGGTGTAGTTCATGATGTAGCGCGACATCTGCTTGGTTTCGTTGGTGTGTCGCGCGCCCAAGCTGAGTGTGAGCTTCGGCATCGCTATGGGGGTGTAGTCGATCTGACCGAAGATCGCCGAGTTGCTGTTGTTCAGGTGGGCCGTCGTGTTCCGGGTTGTGGTTCCGTTGGTGAACTGCTGGGCACGGATGCTGTTCTGCTTCTCTTTGGAGTAATACCCGCCAATGACGTACTTCAGTCCTTGATACGTGCCTAGCAATTGCAGCTCTTCTGTCGACTGGGTGAAATCGCCATAGCGCTGGGAGTCGAACTGCGCAGTGTTGCTGCCGTCCAGGTCCTGCGCATCGGATGTCGTCAATTTTCGATAGCCGGTAATGGACTTGAGGGTGAGGTTCTCGTTCAGGGTCCAGGTCAACGTAAGCGCATGGGTAGCATTGTCGGTCTTGAAGAACGGAACCTGGTTGGCAGTACCAAAGGCAGGTGGCTGGCCTGGAGGAATATATTTTTCAAAACCGACGGGCAAGGAGCTTGGACGCACGACGTCGATGATCTGCATCAAACGCTGGCGATCGTTGGCCTTGAATTGGGTGTAGTCATAGGCGACCTGGATACTGCTTCTCGGCTGCCAGTCCACACCCAGGTGCACACCGTTGCGATCAGTATTGCCGAATCCGGAGAAGTTGGCCGTCGGCTTCGAGACCGTGGTGTAGCTGACCGGCACGTTGGGGGTGATGGTGCCGGATTTCCGCTCGAACAGGCTCAACCGCGCCTTCACCGTGCCGAAGCCCACATTCGCCTGGCCGAATGTGGGCAAGTCGATGCTGGCATTGGTGGTACGAAGATCGTAATTGCCGAAACCAACCTTTACAGATCCACCCAGTTCTCCGCTGGGTCGTTTGCTGATGACGTTGATCGCCCCGCCAATGGTGTTCCGGCCATATAGCGTGCCCTGTGGTCCGCGCAAGACTTCGATGCGCTCGACATCCCCCAGATCGAACAGCGAACCGGCCGAAATACCTGAGTAAACGCCATCTGTATAAATCCCGACGGCGTTTTCATAGCCAGGGTTGGCTGGATCGTTGTTGCTTACGCCGCGAATCGCCAGCGTGATGGTCCCCGTCGTGCCTTGCTTGATGTGCAGATTGGGAATTTCCTTGGCGAACGAGTTGGTATCCGTCACGTTCTGGGCTTCGAGCGCCTTGCTGCTCAAGGCGGTAATCGAAATGGGGACGTCCAGCAGGTTTTCGGCGCGCTTTTGCGCCGTGACGACGACTTCCTCCAGTTCCTGGGATTTCGCGGCAGGGCTGTCGGATGCGCTGAAAGCGTGCGTGCTGAATACCCCGGACATGGCGCCGCTGATCAGCGCTGCCATCTGTTTAATGCGGTTGTGTCGATACATGACTCTCATCTCTTTCCTCCTGATAGGTGATGAATAAGCGTCGCATCTTGTGGCTCCCGGCATGGCTAATCCCCGGCATTTCTTGTTCTATTCAGGGATTTTTCGCAAGCATGCGGGAAGTGCCGCTCAATTTGAACTGAGGAGATAGGTCATATTCGGACAGGATGGGTCAGCTCGGCAAAGCCGGGGGTGGGGAGCGCCAGGGTAGTCACTATGATGACAATGTCGTTGTTGTCCGAAATGCCCGTTGACGATCATTGAGCCTGAAAACCTCAGTTACGCGTGAGCCAGCCGATCTGAAATCAGGCTGGCGGACGACGGCTCAGCGCAAGGTCCATGGCACCCAGTTCCAGAATTCGGTGCGGCTGATCAACGTCCAGGCCGCCCGGCTCGATCCGATCGGGGCCCTGCGCCACCAGCAGCGGCGGCAAAATTTTATTTTGAATTCTTTTCGAGAATAGTTATCATTAGCCGGCGTGCGAGAGACATTGGAAACCATTGCTGGCGTTCATGTTTCATGCCATTCGCAACCCCATTTTCGAACCGTCCGAGGTGCGCATCCCGGCCGGGCAGAAGGTCGAGCGGGTGTGCTCATGGCCAGGACGCGACACCGGAAGAATTCGAAAACCACGAATTGAATCGCGGGAAGGATATGCTCGCCGGCACCAAGGCGGCCCTGTATCGGATGCGCTGAGCGCGTGGTGCGGGGCACACCCCTTCATCGGCGATTTTCATGACAAAACGGCGCGTGGCGCCCTCATTGCGGAGTGAATTGGAAATGCTTGGTTCGGCAATCATCGTTTTTCGCGAGACGCTCGAGGCGGCCTTGGTGATCGGCATCATCGCCGCCGCGACCCGCGGCCTGGCGACGCGGGCCCGCTGGCTGTCGCTGGGTATCGGCGCGGGACTGCTCGGCTCGCTGGCCGTGGCCGCATTGACGGAATGGATCGCCGGCCTGGCCGAGGGCATCGGGCAGGAACTGCTCAATGCCCTCGTTCTCGGCGCGGCGGCGCTGATGCTGGCTTGGCACAACATCTGGATGGCCAGGCATGGCGCCCAGCTTTCCCGCGATGCGCGGCAACTGGGCAGCGACGTCAGCAGCGGCAGCCGCGAGATGTCGGCGCTGGCGGTGGTGGTCGCCCTGTGCATCCTGCGCGAGGGCGCCGAAACGGTGCTGTTCCTGTATGGCCTGCTGGCCGGCAGCGAAGGCGGATTGGCCAATGTCGTCGGCGGTGGCGCGCTGGGGCTTGCCGCCGGCGTCGGTGCCGGTTACGCCCTGTACGCGGGATTCCTGAAAATCCCGGCCCGCTGGTTCTTTGCCGCGACCAGCGGGCTGATCCTCGTGCTGGCCGCCGCCATGGCCAGCCAGATGGCGCGCTTCCTGGTCCAGGCCGATCTGCTGCCGAGCCTGGCCGCGCCGCTCTGGGACAGTTCCTGGCTGTTGTCCAACGGCTCCGTGCCGGGGCGCTTCCTGCATACCCTGATCGGCTATGAAGCATCGCCGCTCGGCATCCAGGTCGTGTTCTATGTCGCCACTTTGCTCCTGATCCTTAGCGGGATGCGCGCCGTCCGCGCACCCCGGCCCGCTCTTCCCGTCTGAAAGAAGACATCCAATCCATGTGACGATTGCGGCGTGCCGGCGATGCCGGTCCGCCCCCAGAGGGACTGCTACAGATTGCAGAAGGTCAGTTCGAAACTGACGTCCGTATCGACCTGCTTGGGCCGATGGTCCATGTGGGGAGGGAGAAAGCGGATGTTCAGCGCATATTTGCTGGCGCTGATTTCCGGTACGTAGGCGTCGCCGTACGCCAGGCGCAGGCGCACCATCAGGGCGACGCGGCCGGCCAGCATCAACTGGTAGGCGCCCCGCGCGGCGATCTGCTGCTCCGGCCGACCCGAGGAGCGCAGCAGGCGCAGGACGATGCCCAGCGCCTGGCGGATCGGCTGTATCGGACTGAGCCAGCCCGCCAGGTCGTGCTGGCGGACGGCGCTGTCGCGGTGCAGCCAGTAGTGATACGACGGCAGGTCGAATTCGCAGACCCCGCCGGGAATCGCAATGCGGTTCTTGATGGCCATCAGCCATTCGTTTTCCCGCAGATAGTGGCCGATCTTGCCCTGCATCGCCAGGAGGCCCGCGGAGGCCTGCTCGATCTCGTAGAGGGCGCCGGAGAGGGCGTCCTCTGAAATGTCCGGATTGTTGCGAAACGACAGGAGGATCTGGCGCTGCCGCTCCAGTTCCTGCATCAGATCGAATTTGAGGTCGGCGCGACCGGCGGCCTCCAGAATCTCGAACATGGTCGCCAGGGCCACATGATGGTCCTCGGGCGTCTGACCGGCGAGGAAATGCGCGTTTCTGTCGAATAGATCCTCCAGGCGCAAGAGGGTGCGGATGCGCTCATTGAGGGGATATTCGTAGGTGATCACGCGCCAGGGCCCTTGGGGGAATTCGCCCCGATTCTCCCCGATCCGAGCCTAAATCTCAACCCGAAAAGACGGCTTTTGTCGCCGCTTCAAGGTATTTGGCATGCAATACGGCGACTTGACGCCGCAGGCGCTCCAGATCGCCGTCGTTGACGATCACATCGTCGGCGATCGCCAGGCGCTGGGCGCGACTGGCTTGCACGGCCATGATGCGGCGCACTTCCTCGGCCGCCAGACCGTTGCGGGCGATGACCCGGCTCACCTGCAGGTCTTCCGGGCAATCCACCACCAATATCCGGCTCATGTGCTGACGGGCGCCGCCGGACTCCGCCAGCAGCGGCACGGCATGGATCACGTAAGGCGCGCCGTGCGCCATGGCGGCGCTCATGCGGGCCGCGCCCTCGGCCGCGATCAGGGGATGGAGGATGGCTTCCAGGCGCGCCCGGGCGGACGGGTCGGTGAAGGCCAACTGACGCATGGCGGTCCGATCCAGGGCGCCGGCGGGCGTCACCAGCGCGGGGCCGAAAGCCTCCCGGATCGACGCCATCGCGGCGCCGCCGGGTCCGGTCAGGTCGTGGGCCACGGCATCGGCGTCGACGATGGCGGCGCCCAGTTGGGCGAACATGTCGGCGGCGGCGCTCTTGCCGCTGCCGATGCCGCCGGTCAGACCGACGATGAAGGTATGGCGCATCGGGGCTTGGTTCATGGTGTCGCGCATTCCTCCAGCTTGGCGCCCGTCAGGGGCTTCAGCAGTTCGGCGAGCCTGGCCAGGCCCGCCTCCGGGCCCCGCGCCTCGATCCGGCTTTCCTGCGGCGAGGAAGGGTGGGTGACGATACGGGCCGATTTGACTCCCCGGTGCGCCAGGTCGGCCAGGTATTCGCGGGCGCCGGCTTCGCTGCGGAATGTGGCGAAGACCAGCGCATAGCGGCTTGGCGCCGGGTTGACGTAGCTCACTTCGCTCTTGATGCCCAGTGCCCGCACCTCCGCCAGCTTGGCCTCGGCCGCCGCCCGGCCGGGCAGGCCGTCGATGGCGATCTGGTACATCGGCGCCGTGTCGATGGGGAGGCGCTTGAAGTGGAGTTCAGGCAACCGGGCCTGCCATGCCGCACGCAGGCGCTCGCCGTCGGCGGCTTTCAGTCCCGTGACCAGGCGGCAGGCTTCGCGGCTCCCATTGGCCGTCACGGGAGCCACCGAGGGTATCGATGGCGCTTCCAGCGCCTTGAGTTCCGCGGCCGGCACCAGCCGCAGCTTCTCGGGGGCGACCTGGGCGGCGAGGCGCCGGGGTTCGCGGCCGTCGCCGGTGTCCCCCGGAGCGTTCCGGTTCCAGGCGTAGAACACCAGGTTGGCGAATACCGCCAACAGCACGGCCAGGCGCAGCAGGACCATCGCGGCCCGGCCTCAGCCCACCTGCGGCAGGTGCTGCAAGGAGGCTTCCACCGCCTCGCGCGGATAGGCGTAGTCGTCCAGCTCCCCGGCGAAATACTTGTCGTAGGCGGCCATGTCGAAGTGGCCGTGGCCGGTGAGATTGAACAGGATCACCTTGGGCTCGCCGGTCGCCTTGCACTTCAGGGCCTCGTCGATCGCGGCGCGGATCGCGTGGCAGGATTCGGGTGCGGGAATCACGCCTTCGGCCCGCGAGAAGGTGATGCCGGCCTCGAAGGTGGCCAGTTGCGGCACGGCCACCGCCTCCACCTGGCCCTCGTGGAAGAGCTGCGAGACCAGCGGCGAATCGCCGTGGTAGCGCAGGCCGCCGGCGTGGATGCCGGGCGGCATGAAGTCGTGGCCGAGGGTGTACATCTTCATCAGCGGCGTGAAGCCGGAGGCGTCGCCGTAGTCGTAGGCGTAGGCGCCGTGGGTCAGGGTCGGGCAGGAGGTGGGTTCGACCGCCACGCAGCGCAGGTTCTGGGCGCGTTTCTCGCCGGCCGCCTTGTCGGCGAGGAAGGGGAAGGCGATGCCGCCGAAGCTGGAGCCGCCGCCGCAGGGGCCCAGGATCACGTCCGGGTAGAGGCCGATCTTCTCGAACTGCTTCTTCGCCTCCAGGCCGATGATGCTCTGGTGCAGCAGCACGTGGTTCAGCACCGAGCCCAGGGTGTAGTTGGTGTCGGCGCGGCCGGCGGCTTCCTCCACGGCCTCGGAGATCGCCAGGCCCAGCGAGCCGGGATTGTTGGGATCCTTGGCCAGGGCGTCGCGGCCGGTCTGAGTCAGCTCCGAGGGGCTGGCATAGACCTCGGCGCCCCAGGTCTGCATCATGGAACGGCGGAAGGGCTTCTGCTGATAGCTGACGTTCACCATGTAGACCCGCACGGGGAGGCCGAACATCTGGCCGGCGAAGGCGATCGACGACCCCCACTGGCCGGCGCCGGTCTCGGTGGTGAGCCGCTTGATGCCCGCCTGCTTGTTGTAGAAGGCCTGGGGCACGGCGGAATTGGGCTTGTGGGAGCCGGCCGGCGAGCAGCCCTCGAACTTGTAGAAGATCTTCGCCGGGGTGCCCAGGGCCTGCTCCAGGCGCACGGCGCGCACCAAGGGACTGGGACGCCAGAGGCGGTAGATTTCGCGCACTTCCTGGGGGATGGCGATCCAGCGCTCGGCGCTCATCTCCTGTTCCAGGATGGCGCCGGGGAAAATGGCCATCATGCGTTCCGGCGCCACGGGTTTGCCGTCGGGTCCCAGGGGCGGCGCGGGAGGATTCTTCATATCCGCCACCACGTTGTACCAGTGGGTGGGGATGTCGTTCTGTTCCAGGTCGATGCGGGTCGCTTCCATGGGGTCCTCGGGAAAATGCGTCGATCAAAACACCGAATTGTGCCTCAGGACGCCAGGGCGAGGTGGGCCAGACCCTCCAGCGCCAGGTTGTCCACCCGCCGCAGGGGAAGCTCGAGGTGGGGCGCCAGCGCCTCGGCCGCGCCGCCGGAGAGCAGGCACGCGGGGACCGGGCCGGCAGTCATCTGGGCCAGATGGGCGTACATGCGGCCGATCGCGCCCAGCGTCGCGTGCAGCGCGCCGCTGCTGATCGCGTCCTGCGTGTTGCGCGGCAGCATCCGGTAATGGCCGGGCTGCGGCGGCAGTTGCGCGGTGTTCCGGGCCAGCGCGCTGCGCATCAGATCGAGGCCGGGCAGGATCAGCCCGCCCTGGAAGCCGCCGCCGGCGTCCAGCACGTCGATGGTGGTGGCGGTGCCGGCGCTCAGCACCAGGCAGGCGTCCTGCTGCAGATGCCAGGCGCCGATCAGGGCGGCCCAGCGGTCGGCGCCCAGTTGCGCCGGCTGTTCGTAATGGTTGGTCACGCCGCAGCAATGGGGGCTGGCCTGCAACCATTGGACGGACCGCCCCAGGCCCCGCTCGATGGCGGCGGCGACCGCCGGCCCGGCCACGTTGACGCCCAGCACGCGGGTGACCGCGGCCATGCGGTCGGCGGGCAGGTGCGCCGCCAGTTCTGCGACGGTTGCCGTGGTCAGCGTGGCCGTCGTGGCGAAGGCGCCGCGTGCGCACCAGTCCGAACCCTCCCGCAGGCCCCATTTGATGCGGGTGTTGCCGCAGTCGAGACAAAGAATCATGAGGCGCCGTCCCCCGGTTCCGCCGGCCGCAGGCTGACGTCGCCGGCCAGGATGCGGCGCGGGCCGGTGGCCGACGCCAGCAGCAGCGCGCCATCCTCGTCCACCCCCAGGCAGCGGCCCTCGGCGACCTCGCCGCCGCTGATCCGCACCGGCAGCCCCTGCCAGGCATGGCGCGCCAGCCACGCCTCGCGCAGGGCCGCGAAGCCGCCGTCGGCGTATTCGTCCAGGGTCGTCACCAGCGCCGCCAAGAGCGCCGCCAACACTGTTTCGCGGCTGGGCGCCTGCGGTCCGAGGGGCAGGGCCTGCCCCAGCGCGGCCGCCGCCACTTCCGGCGGCAGGTCGGCCGGCAGGCGCAGATTGAGGCCGATGCCGATCACCGCGCTGCGCACCTCTCCCGCCTGTAGTTCGACCAGGACGCCGGCGAGCTTCCGTCCCCGCAGCAGCAGATCGTTGGGCCACTTCAGGCCGACCTCCCGCACGTCCAGGGCCTCCAGGCCGCGCGCCAGCGCCAGGCCGACGGCCAGCGACAGGGCGGCCGGCGCCGGGGAAGCGGGGGGGAAGCGCCACAGCAGGGAAAAGGTCAGGCTGTCGCCCGGCGCCGAGACCCACTGGCGCCCGCGCCGTCCCCGGCCCGCCGTCTGTTTATCCGCCACCAGCACGGTGCCGGAAGGCGCACCGGCCTGGGCTCGCTCCAGCAGCCGGGTATTGGTGGAGTCGCATTCCGCCACGGCGTCGATGTCGAGGCGGCAGGCGGCGGTGCCCAGCGCGGCGGCGGTGGCGGCGATGTCGAAAGTGCTGTCCATCATCTGCATGGCCGCCGCTTATCCCGTCGGCGCCAGCCGCAGCGCCCGGGATTCCAGTTGCGCGCGCAGTTCGGCCGGCAGCGGCGCCGGCTTGCCGGCGACCAGATGGACCTTCACCACGTCGGCCAGGCCGATGCAGCGTTCGTCCTGGAACAGGGCCATCGCCAGATCGAAGGAACTGCGGCCGAGACGGGCGATGCCGGCCCGGACTTCCAGCGGTGTCGGGTAGCGGGCCTCGTGCAGGTAGTCGTAACTGGCGCGGGCCACCAGCAGGCGGAACTCCCGGGCACGGAACAGAAAGTCCTCGCCGAGGACTTCCATCAGGAAGCGCACCCGCGCCTCCTCGTAGTACTCGGCGACGGCGAGGTTGTTGATGTGCTTGACGATGTCCATGTCGGCGAAGCGCGGCTCCACCGTCATCGCGAAAGGATAGGCGCCCGCTGCCAGGCGCCGGGGGTCGAATTTCATGGGAACGGTCGGGAGAGTCGATAGTTGGCGTGAAATTGCGAATTGAAACGGTTGACCAAACATCCGAGCGTAGCGAGCCTCTCCCGTACGGTTTCCGGCTTGGCCAGCTTGAGGATTATCCCTGATCCGCGTCGTCGGCGTGATCCAGGTCGAGTTCGTGGATCTTGCGGGTGATGGTGTTGCGGCCGATGCCCAGCAAATGGGCGGCCTCGATGCGCCGTCCGCCGGTGGCGGCCAGCGCGCGCCGGATCAGCGTGCCCTCGAAGGCGCGGGTCAGGCGATCGAAGACTTCGCCGGGGCGGGCGGCGATCAGGCGGTCGGCTTCTCCCGAGAGCGCTTCCAGCCAGTCCATGGGGCCGCTGCTGGCGGTCTGTTCGCGCATCTCGCCAGGCAGGTCGGCCACGTCCACGGCCTGGCCCGGTGCCATTACCGTCAGCCAGTGGCAGAGGTTTTCCAGCTGGCGCACATTGCCCGGGAACTCCAGGTTCTGCAGGTGGCGCAGGGCGGCGTCGGTCAGGCGTTTGGAGTCGACGCCCAGTTCCTTGGCGCTGTGGGCAAGGAAATGCCGCGCCAGCAGCGGAATGTCCTCGCGCCGCTCGCGCAGCGGCGGCAGCCGCAGGCGGATCACGTTGAGGCGATGGAACAGGTCTTCGCGGAACAGGCCTTCCTTGACCCGCGCCTCCAGATGCTGGTGGGTCGCGGTGATGACCCGGACGTTGGCCTTGACCGGCGACTGGCCGCCGACCCGGTAGAAGTGGCCGTCGGAGAGCACGCGCAGGAGCCGCGTCTGCAGTTCGGCGGGCATGTCGCCGATTTCGTCGAGGAACAGGGTGCCGCCCTCGGCCTGCTCGAAGCGCCCGCGGCGTTGGGCGGCGGCGCCGGTGAAGGCACCCTTCTCATGGCCGAAGAGCTCGGACTCCAGCAGGTCGCGGGGAATCGCCGCGGTGTTGATGGCGATGAACGGCGCGTCCCGGCGCGGACTGTGGCGGTGCAGGGCGCGGGCCACCAGTTCCTTGCCGGTGCCCGACTCGCCGTTGATCAGCACCGTGGCATGGGACTGGGCCAGGCGGCCGATGGCGCGGAACACCTCCTGCATGGCCGGCGCCTGGCCGAGGATTTCGGGCACCAGTTCGGTGGTGATGGAGGCACCAACGTGGTGCGTCGACTCGTCGATGGCCCGCCGCACCAAGGCCACCGCCTGGTCCACGTCGAAAGGCTTGGGCAGGTATTCGTAGGCGCCGCCCTGGAAGGCCGCCACGGCGGAATCCAGGTCGGAGTAGGCGGTCATGATGATCACCGGCAGCTCGGGCCAGCGCGCCTTCACCTGACGCAGCAGTTCCAGGCCGCTCGGGCCGGGCATGCGCACGTCGGAGACCAGGACCCGCGGCCGTTCGCCGGCCTCCAGGGCGGCCAGGGCCTCGGTGGCGGTGGCGAAGCTCTGGTGGGGAATGTCCTCCCGTCCCAGGGCCTTTTCGAAGACCCAGCGGATGGAACGGTCGTCATCGACAATCCAGACCGGTTTCATGGGCGCATACCGTAAGAAATCGAACGGTATTGCCACGAAGCGCCCCGTGACATCGAGTGCAGCGAGCCGATTCGAACCCCCCGCGAGGGGGGGGAAGGGGGGAGTTTCATGAATGCTTACCTGTTAATTCGTTGCGGTCGGCCGCCAGCGGCAGCAGGATGCGAAAGCTGGTACGGCCGGGGCGCGATTCGACCTCGATGCTGCCGTGGTGCTGCTGGATGAAGCTCTGCGCCAGCGCCAGTCCCAGGCCGCTGCCGCCCTCGCGGCCGGAAACCAGGGGATAGAAGATCTTGTCCTGCATCTCTTCGGGGATACCGGGGCCGTTGTCGATCACCTGCAATTCGAGTGCCAAGGGATAGCGTTTCTTCGCCAGCGTGACCTGGCGCGCCGCGCGGGTGCGGAAAACGATCTCGCCGCCTTCGACATGGTGATCGGGAGGCATGCTCACAATCGCCTGGGCGGCATTGCGGGCGATATTGAGAATGGCCTGGATCAGCTGCTCGGGATCGCCGGTCAGTTGCGGCAGCGAGGTGTCGTAGTCGCGGCGCACGCGTACCCCGGCGAATTCGGCATGGATCAGGCGCAGCACCCGCTCCAGGATCTCGTGGATGCCCAGTGGCGCCGGCTGCATCGCGCGGTGGGAGGAGAGCAGGCGCTGCATCAGGTCCTGCAGGCGATCCGCCTCGCTGATGATGACCTCGGTGTATTCCCTGAGCGTCGGCGCGTTGGGCAGATTGGCCAGTTCCCGTTCCAGCAGCTGGGCCGAGCCGCGAATGCCGCCCAGGGGGTTCTTGATCTCGTGGGCCAGGTTGCGGATCAGTTCCCGCGTGGCCTGCTGCTGCACCGCCTCGCGTTCCTCGCGCGCGGCTTTCAATTGCTGGTCGATGGGACGGAATTCCAGCAGCAGGCGGGTGCCGGCGGTGTGTACCGGGGTCACGGTGCAGTCCAGGTGCAGCGCCGGCCGCTCGCCGCGCGCGACCTCGATGTTGTGGCCGGTGTAGCTCCAGTTGTTGCCCAGGGCATTGTCCAGCGCCGAGCGCAGCGTCGGCGAATGGCCCAGCAACTGTTCCAGCGGACGCCCCAGCCAGCTGCGCTGACTGGCGGCGAAGAGATTTTCCGCCGCCGGATTGAGATGGCGAATGCGTTGCTGGTCGTCGAGCAGGATCACCGCGGAGGAGAGCAGGTCGAGGCCGCCGAAGGCGCCTTGCGACGAGGAGGTGTCGGGGGCGTTCATGCCGATCGATGCAGCAAGAATTGCACCCGTGACACCTCTATCTCAGATTGGACATCTCGCGCCGCAGGGCCTCGAGATTGCGCTCGTGGAGCGCGATGCGATCCCGGTAGGGGCGCATCTGGTCGGGACCGGTGCGCTGCACCTCCTGTTCGGCCAGCGCGCGCCGGGCTTCCTCGAGGTTCCTCCGCTCCGCCATCTGCTCCTGGTCCAGGATGTGGCGGCGATCGGTGTCGCGGCGCTGCTGAGCGTCCATGCTGACGCGGGGGAAGTCCGTCGGCGAAGGGCTGGCGGCAACGCCGCGGGGGCGGCCGGCGGCTGTACTCGGGGCCTTGGCGGCCGGCGGCGTCTCGCGGGAGAGGACGGTGCAGCGCTGGGCGGCGGGTTTGGTGTTGGTGTAGGTGGTGCGACCGTCGCCATCGCTGCATTTATACAGCGTGTTGGCCTGAGCGTCGGCCAACGGCGCGGCCAAGGCGGCCAGGCCGAGCAGAGCGGGCAGGAGCAGTCCTTTCATGGGCATCGAGGAAAGAATCGCGGATGGGGAGAGTGTAGGGGATTTGCCCCAAACAAAAAAGGACGGGTCGCCCCGTCCTTTCCATGGCGAACCCGAAGGGCTCAGATCGAGTAGTACATGTCGAACTCGACCGGGTGGGTGGTCATGCGGAAACGCGTGACTTCCTCCATCTTCAGTTCGATGAAGCTGTCCACCCACTCGTTGGAGAACACGCCGCCACGGGTCAGGAACTCGCGATCCTTGTCCAGGTACTCCAGGGCCTGCTCCAGGCTGGAGCAGACGGTCGGGATCTTGGCGTCTTCCTCGGGGGGCAGGTCGTAGAGGTTCTTGTCGGCGGGGTCGCCGGGGTGGATCTTGTTCTGCACGCCGTCCAGGCCCGCCATCATCAGCGCGGCGAAGCACAGGTAGGGGTTGGCGCCCGGATCGGGGAAACGGGTCTCGATGCGGCGGGCCTTGTCGCTGTTGACGAAGGGGATGCGGATCGAGGCGGAACGGTTCTTGGCCGAGTAGGCGAGCTTCACCGGGGCCTCGAAGCCGGGCACCAGGCGCTTGTAGGAGTTGGTCAGCGGGTTGGTGATGGCGTTGAGCGCGCGCGCGTGCTTGATGATGCCGCCGATGTAGTACAGGGCGAACTCGGACATGCCGGCGTAGCCGTTGCCGGCGAACAGGTTCTTGCCATCCTTCCAGATCGACTGGTGCACGTGCATGCCGGAGCCGTTGTCGCCGACGATGGGCTTGGGCATGAAGGTGGCGGTCTTGCCGTACTGGTGGGCGACGTTGTGGACGATGTACTTCAGCACCTGGGTCTGGTCGGCGCGCTTCACCAGGGTGTTGAACACCGTACCGATCTCGTTCTGGCCGGCGGTGGCCACTTCATGGTGATGCACCTCGACGGGGCAGCCGCAGGCTTCCAGGGCCAGCACCATCTGGGCGCGGATGTCGTTGAAGGAGTCGACCGGAGGCACGGGGAAGTAGCCGCCCTTGACCGAGGGGCGGTGGCCGGTGTTGCCGCCGTCGAACCTCTCGGAGGAGGACCAGGCCGCTTCCTCGGAGCGGATCTTGACGTGGGCGCCGGACATGTCCACGCCCCACTCGATGGAGTCGAAAATGAAGAATTCGGGCTCGGGGCCGAAATAGGCGGTGTCGCCGATGCCGGAGGACTTCAGGTAGGCCTCGGCGCGCTTGGCGATGGAACGCGGGTCGCGGTCGTAGCCCTTGCCGTCGGAAGGCTCCACCACGTCGCAGGTCAGCACCAGGGTGGTTTCGTCGAAGAAGGGGTCGATGTAGGCGGTGCCGGCATCCGGCATCAGCAGCATGTCGGAGGCCTGGATGCCCTTCCAGCCGGCGATGGAGGAGCCGTCGAAGGCGTGGCCGTCCTCGAACTTGTCCAGGCTGAAGGCGGAAACGGGCACGCCGACGTGCTGCTCCTTGCCGCGGGTGTCGGTGAAGCGGAAGTCGACGAATTTGACTTCCTGCTCCTTGATGAGCTTCATCACATTCTGAGGCGTGGTCATGAGGGACTCTCCTAACGATTCAATGCGTGCGGGAATTCGCTACCGCGGCGAGTTAGCAGTATCTGTGCCAAACGCCAATCCGGGGGCGGCCATTGTGCCACAAGGGTCGATGCCTGAGATGGGCGCCATCCGTCGCACTTTATTGGTGCGTTGGATGCGGCTGATGCACTATTCCGGTGCAACCCGGCAACTCAGCCTCACCGCGCTGAACCAGGTGTCGCCCGGCAGGCGTTGCGCCAGGCAGCGACCGATGCGGGCCAGGTGTTCCGGATCGGCCATGAGCTCGGCGGGCAGGACGACTTCCGCTTCCACCTTGCGTCCCAGGTAATGCAGCGTGATGTCCTCGAATGGAGGCGGCGCATCTCCCAGCAAGTGGCGCAGATGGCGCACCAGTGCATCCCGTTCGGGCAGCCCCATGGCGCGCTGGCTGGAATCCACGTCGTCCTCCGCATCCACGTGCACCAGCACGTCGAGAACCTCGGGGTGGGCCTTGAGCAAGCGTCGCCGGGCCAGTTCGCCGATCAGGTGGCCTTCGGAGACGCTGACCCGCGGGCTGACCTGGATGTGGGCGTCGACCAGCACGTGGTGCGCCATGCGCCGCGTGCGCAGGTCGTGGAGCCCCAGCACGCCCGGTGCGGTGCGCAGGGTTTCATGGATGCGCTGCACTTCCTCGGCGGAGAGTCCGGTGTCGATCAGTTCGTTGATGGCCTCCCAGGCGAAGCGCACGCCGGCCTTGACGATCATCGCCCCGACGATGATGGCCGCCACGCCGTCGGCGAAGCCGACGCCCAGCACGCTGCCGGCGATGCCGACCGCCACCACCAGCGAGGACAACGCGTCGGCCCGGGCGTGCCAGGCGTTGGCCATCAGCATCGGCGAGCGCAGGCGCTCGGCGACGGTCAGCATGTAGCGGAACAGCCCTTCCTTGCCGACCAGGGTGGCGATTGCGGCCCAGAAGGCGGCGATGCCCACCGGCGGCAGGGTGGCGAGATTCTCCAGGCGGCCGGCGGCGGCGAGCAGGATGCCGATGCCGGTGGCCGACAGCAGCAGTCCCAGCATCAGAGAGGCGAGGGTTTCGTAGCGATGGTGGCCGTAGGGGTGCTGCGCGTCGGCGGCCTCGGCGCCCTTGCGGTTGGCGATCAGCACGAAGACGTCCGCCACCACGTCGGACAGAGTGTGCATCGCGTCGGCGATCAGGCTCTGCGAATGGGCCGCGAGCCCCACCACGACCTGCATCGCGGTGAGCGCGATATTGACCGCCACGCTGACCCAGGTGATGCGCTGGCCCTGCCGCAGGCGTTCGGCGTCTTCGATCGGGGCGTGGAGATGAGGTGCTGAGGCCATGGACTCTGACTTATACTTGGCGATCCCGATTCTAGCCTGCCTCGTCGGCCCCGCCGCCATGTCCCGCTTCAACGAAATCCTCACCCTGGCCCAGGAGCGCGCCCGCCACCTGAATCTGTCCTACGAAGGGGCGCTGACCCCCCGCGAAGCCCACGAGCTGCTGCAACTGCTGCCCAATGCGCGGCTGGTGGATGTGCGCACCCGCGCCGAATGGGACTGGGTGGGCCGCGTGCCGAACGCCATCGAGATCGAGTGGCTGAGCTATCCGGGCAACACGCCCAATCCCCATTTCGTCCAGGAACTGAAACAGGCGCTCAGCACCGAGTCCCTGCTGCTGTTCATGTGCCGTTCCGGCGGCCGCTCCAATGCCGCGGCCTGCGCCGCGAGCGAAGCCGGCTTCCCCGATTGCTACAACGTGCTCGAAGGCTTCGAGGGCGACAAGGATGCCAGCGGTCACCGCAACGCCCTGGGCGGCTGGCGCTTCCACGGCCTGCCCTGGATCCAGAGCTAACCTCCTCTTCTTCCGTTTCCACCGTTTTCCGGAGTACCGGCGATGCAAGTCGCAGCCATCGATTTCAACCGTTTCAACGTCCTGGCCGACGAGGAGGCTCAGGAGCGCATCCGCGCCGCCCGCGCCAAACTCGGCAAGAAGGCCGTTCTGTTGTGTCATCACTATCAGCGCAGCGACGTCTACCAGCATGCCGACCTGACCGGCGACTCGCTCAAGCTGTCGCGCCTGGCGGGCCAGTCCGACGCCGAGTTCATCGTCTTCTGCGGCGTGCATTTCATGGCCGAGGTGGCGGACATCATGTCCAAGCCCGATCAGATCTCGATCCTCCCCGACCTCGCCGCCGGCTGCTCGATGGCCGACATGGCGAACCTGGCCAAGGTGGAGCGCTGCTGGCGCGAGCTGGGCGAGGTGCTGAATCCCGACGAGGCGGTGACGCCGGTCACCTACATCAACTCCGCCGCCGACCTGAAGGCCTTCTGCGGCGAGCACGGCGGCATCGTGTGCACCTCCAGCAACGCGCCGAAGATCCTCGAATGGTCGTTCGCCCAGCGCGAGAAGGTGCTGTTCTTCCCCGACCAGCACCTGGGTCGCTGGAGCGGCTACAAGATGGGCCTGCCGATGGAGAGCATGGTGGTCTGGGACCCGGACCTGGAAATGGGGGGGCTCACGCCCGAGCAGATCCGCGAGGCGAAGATCCTGCTCTGGAAGGGCCACTGCTCGGTGCATCAGATGTTCCAGCCCAGCCACATCCAGAAATTCCGCGCCCAGTATCCGGACGGCATCGTCATCTCCCACCCCGAATGCGCGTTCGAGGTCTGCCGCCAGTCGGACTACGTGGGCAGCACCGAGTACATCCTCAACACCGTGAAGGCCGGCGCGCCCAACACCCGCTGGCTGGTGGGCACCGAGCTGAACCTGGTGGATCGGCTGGCCGGCGAGGTGAAGCACGAGGGCAAGATCGTGCAGTTCATGGCGCCCACCGTCTGCATGTGCTCCACCATGCAGCGCATCGATCCGCAGCACCTGGCCTGGACCCTGGAGAACCTGGCGGAGGGCAAGGTGGTGAACCAGATCAAGGTGCCGGCCCACGAAGCGGTCCTGGCCAAGATCGCGCTGGACCGGATGCTGGCCGTCTCCTGAGGGCCGCTGCGGTCGGCAGCGCAACGGCGTGACCTTGCGGCACGCCGTTCGTTTTTGTTGGCGCGGGAACTACTTCTTGTCCGACCTGCTGGGGGCCGGCCGCCCCGTCCTGCCCAGCATGTGCACCGTCAGGCCGGGCGGCTCGACGGGCTGCTCCAGGATCTCGTAGATGCGCTCGTAGGTGCTCTCGACGATCTGCCAGCGGCCCTCCCCATTCTTCCGGTATTTGTCGCGATAGAGGGCGGTGCCGGTCGTGCAGGCCTTGAACTTCATGTTCCAGAAGATGTCGTGCAGATACCAGATGCCGGTGGCCTCGGTCTCGCTCTGCACGGTGATCTCCGGATGGTGGCCGTTGTGCTGGGCCACCGTCATCGTGTTGAAGTTCTTGGCCAGGGTCTCGACGTATTCGTCGCGGCCGTCGAGGGTCCATTCGTAGGTACCGCCGATGAAATGCACCCGCACGTCCGGGTGGAGCAGTTCCTTCAGTTCCGCCATGTTGGCGGTGTCCACGCAGCGGAAATACTTGTGCTTCACGTTGCGGATGGCCTCGATATCCTTGAGGATCTGGATATCCCGTTCGAGTTGCGCCAGCTCCTGGCTCAGGTCGGTCATGTCGTTGACTCCGGAAAAGTAAAACCGGCGCTCGCGGCGCCGGCTCATGGTGGACGGATTCGGGTCCTACGGCAGCTTGCGGCCGGTCTTGCCCAGCAAATGCACCGTCAGGTTCTGCGGCAGGATGTCGGTGTCGACGATCTCGTAGATGCGCTCGTAGCTCGACTCGATGATCTGCCAGCGGCCGTCGGTCTTGAGGTATTTGTCCTGGTAGAGCGCCGTGCCGTTGGTGCGCTTCTTCTCGTTCATGTTCCAGAAGATGTCGTGCAGATACCAGGTGCCGACGGCCTCGGTCTCGCTCAGGATCTCGATTTCCGGGTGGTGGCCGTTGTGCTGGCCCACCGCCTCGGAGTGGAAGCCGTTGGCGATGGCCTCGAGGTATTCGTCGCGGCCGTTGAGCACCCATTCATAGGTGCCGCCCTTGAAATGCACTTTCACGTCCGGGTGGAACAGCTCCTTCAGTTCCGCCATGTTGGCGGTGTCCACGCAGCGGAAGTAGGCGTGCTTGACGTTGCGGACGGCCTCGGTGTCCTTGAGGACCTGAACGTCGTGCTTGAGTTGGGCCAGTTCCTGGGCGATGTCGGTCATGTTCGTATGTCTCCTCCGATGGATTCTGGGAAGCCGCGCGGGCGGCGAACGTCAGTTATAGCCGTCCGCCCGACAAAAAAATCGCTCAAAACGGAAGTCGGATTTGTCGCCCAGCGCTTTTCGCGGCCGCTACCGGGCCGTCACTTCATTTTGGCGATGACCTCGTCGCCGAAGCGGCGGATGGCATCCAGGCGCCCCTGCAGGTCCAGCTTCGGATTGGTCACGTCCCAGGGAATGAGGCCGGCGTCGGTGACGCCGATTTCCGCCAGGCGCTGGAAATCGGGAATGGTGCGGGAAGAGAACTCCAGACCGTGGATCTGGAAGTCTGCGCGGTTGCGGGTGCCGAACTCGTCCCGGTACTGATTCAGTTCGACGATCAACCGCTTCAGGGTGTCGAAGTCGGTGTTGGCGGAGACCCAGCCGTCGCCGACGCGGGCCGCCCGCTTCAGCGCCACCTTGGCATGGCCGCCGATCAGGATCGGGATCGGCTGGGTGGGCACGGGGTTCATCTTCAGCGGACCGAAATCGTAGTTCTCGCTGTGGAACTCGAAATACTCGCCGGTCATGCAGCCGCGGATGATCTCGATGCATTCGTCCATCAGCTTGCCGCGCTTTTCGAAATCCACCCCGTTGTAGGTGAAATCCTCCTTCCAGGGCGAGAGGCCGGCGCCCAGCATCAGGCGGTTGTTGGACACCACCGCCAGCGAGGTGAGCAGCTTGGCCAGCAACAGCGGCTGGCGCACCGGCACCTTCATCACGCCCGGGTACATCTTGATGTTCTTGGTCACCGCCGCCATCGTCGCCATCGAGATGAAGGGCTCGATGAAGGGCGTGCCGCCGATGTACTGGCGGATGGTCTCGGTGTCCGCATAGGGGTAATCGGACTCCGTCAGCTTGGGGAAGAACAGGCTGTCGGGCATGGACACGCTGCTCCAGCCCGCTTCGTCCGCCGCCTGGGCCAAGGCGACATATTCGCTATAGTGGCTGAAGCCGAGTTCAAGTACGAAACGCATGAAATCATTCTCCTGGATTTATTGTTCTGGATCGGGCGCCAAAGGGTCGCAAAGGGCGCTGCCGGTCGGCGATGTTGGCGCAAACGCGGAGCGATCATAGCAAACTCCCCTACCCCCTTTGGGAACTAGGACACGTTGCATAAATGCGCCAGTGCCTTGTTCTGTCTGATAATTCGGTCATTTCCCGGAGGAGTCATCCGTCATGAAAGCACTGCTCATCGGCGTTCTGTTGTTCTGGCTGGCCGGCGCCCAGGCGGTCGAGCCGCTCTACCTGGACAGCCCGGCCGGGGCCGAGCGACTGCTGGGCGCCAGCCAGCGCGAGTCCTATTTCGCCCTCCAGGCCAATCTGGAAAGTCAGCAGAACCTGGCCTACTGCGGCCCGGCCAGCATCGCCGCGGTGCTCAACAGCCTCGGCCTGCCGCGCCCTGTGGACGAGCGCCGCCAGCCCTTCGCCTACTTCACCCAGGACAACATCTTCACCGCGGCCAGCCGGCAGGTGAAAAGCGCGGCCGAGGTCGGCCGTCGCGGCATGACCCTGGCCGAGATGGTGGACTTTCTGCGGGCGCTGGGCGTCAAGGCGACCGCCCATCCCGCCGACACCCTGGATCTGCCGCGCCTGCGCGCCCTGGTCCAGGACGCCCTGGCGTCGCCGCAGCGCCGGGTCATCGTCAATTACGACCGCCAGGCGCTGGGGCAGATCGGGGCCGGCCATCAGTCGCCGCTGGGGGCCTACGACGCCGCCAGCGATTCGGTGCTGATCCTGGATGTCGCCAAGTTCAAGTATCCGCCCACCTGGATCGGCCTGGCCGACCTGCTGCGCGCGATGGATACCGTGGACCCGGACTCCGGCCGGTGTCGGGGCCTGGTGGTGGTCGAGAAACGGGATGCGCCATGATGGTCCGCCGCGCTCGATATCACGGGGAGCGCTGTAGCAACACCGAGAGATTGCGGCTGGCGCCGCGTGGCGGTCTATTTCTGCGGTTCGGCGGAGGAGGCCGGCCGGGGGAGGGCGGCCGGCGGGATGCGGGCGATCATGCCGACCGTTTTCGCCGCGTCGAGAATGGCGTTGGTGTCAGCGCGGCAGGTGTAGCGGTTTCTCGTATCGGCCACCATGCTGCCCCGCGAAACGCCGCCCCACAGCGCGGCCATCAGGCCGCCGGGGTCCATGTCGCAGGCCAGGAAGGCGCTGGCGCAGGGCTGCCGGAAGTCTTCCCGCTCGCGCGTCGGACAGTGGACGTCCTCACCCTCCTTGAGCTTGGGCATCGACAGCACGCGCACCGTTCCGTCCGGACGCAGGCGCAGCACCTCCTCGTTTGGCGCGGACTTCTCCACCCTGCCCGCCGCGCCTTTGCCGACCAGTTGCCACTGGCCCTGGCGGCGGGCGATCAGCCAGTCGCTTTGGGAAGGATCGCCCTGCACCTCGGCTTGCTTTGGCGCATTGCCGGTCGCCCAGTCCTTCAGCGCCGTCAACTGGGCGCAGCCGGCCAGGCACAGGACGGAAAGCAGGGCCAGCGTCAAAGCGGGGTGGTGGTATCGCATGCGACCTCCACAGGACAGGTAGCGGGAGAGGGTCAGACGTTGATCACACGTTTAAACGTTGATCGGTCGGCAAAGGCCTGTGAATGCTAGGTTTCGCGGGGAAATCGGGTCGCGGCCTTTGCGGGAATCGCTGGAAGTACCCCCAGTTGTACCCCCATAGAGGTATCGGGATGATAGATCAGTCTGGATGCCGGTGCCAGCGCTGCGCCTGCCAAATAAAACGAGTATGGCGCAGACCGCATTGTTGGCTGACGCATGGAACGGTACGCGATGAGATGCAGGGGAACGGGCCGCTGTGGCCCAGACCCTGGAGAACTCTCATGGCAGACCATCACACCCGCCACAACCCACTGGGGCAAGACGCCCTGTTCGCCACGCCGGCATCGCTCATGCTCGATGCTCGCCTCACGCCGCTGGAGCGCAATGGCTGGCAGGTGCTGCGGATGCTGCGCTCTGCGGAGGGTATCAGCCCGCTGGCGAATCTGGGGCAGTTGCGCCGCTATCTCACCTCCACCCCGCTGGGGCAGCGGGCCGGGTACGAGACGGCCCGGCGCGTTCTCGTCGTGCTTCGGCTGACGGGGTGGATCAGTCTGGTGGGCCAGCAGCGCGATCCTCTGACCGGCCATGTGCTCAGCGAGCTGTATCAGGTTCAAGAAAGCGCCCTGCACTTCCAGCAGGCCTGCGCGCTCGATGCCAGTCTGCCCGCGCTTCTGCAAGCCTCCATCGGCCACGAAAACAACCAGGTAGATCGGGTGGCCGTCCACATTCAGGCAACGCTGGCACAGGCACATGAAGCCGCCTCCATTGCGCCCCACGATCAGCTCGGCGATGACGATGATTTGCCCCCCACGCCGCCGTCGCCGGCGAGCGAGGCAGCCGACCCACCGCCATTGTCTGGCGATTCCGCTGGCAGCACGCTTGTTCCGCAACAGACCGAACACGCTCGCCACATGACGGCTGAGCAGGGCAGTACGTATAAGACGTATATGTATAAAAAAGAACGTACGTACCGCGTGCGCGAAGACGACGGCGATTCGGCATCGGAGTCGGTGAGCTTGCCGCCTTGCCTGAGCCATGCCCAGGCAGATCAGCAAAAGGACGTGCAGGCCGCCTTGCGGCGGCTGCCGCCGCACCATCGCCAGGAAGTGCTCGACGAGTTGCAGGCACGCAGCCAAAGTGGCACCGTGCGCAATGTCGTGGCCTACTTCTTCGCCTTGGTGAAGCGCGTCTTTGCGGGTGAGTTCCGTCTGTGGGCAGGTCGTAAGGAGACATCTGCCGCCCCACGGCCTGCCGAAAATCGGCCTGCTGGTGTGCCACGCACCGAACACCGCCCAGAACCGACTGCGCCACCGGCATCGCGTGAAACCGCCCTGGCGCACATCGCCAACATCCGCAAGATGCTGAATGCCCCGACGAACGCTGGGGACATCGCAGCACAGGCAATGCAGGCCAGGGGATGGCAGCCGCATCCTGCGTAGTAAATGCTGCCGCGAAACGGGGCGTCACTGCACGCCGCAGTGACGCCCCCGCTCACGCTAGCAACAATGCGGGCGAATACCGAATCCTATTACGTGCGGCAGACATGATGATGGCCGCCCTACACTGACCGGGCAGTCGCCACGACCGATGGGCTTCGTACATCGGCACCCTCAACAGCGCAGATTCCTGCAAACGCTGGCCCGACAGGGTGGAGTCATCCCAGGTATGCCCAGGCTCCGACCGCATACCGGCCCTACCCAAGGGCGGAGCCTTCTTCGTCCGCTTTAAATCATCCCTACCGCACCGCCTGGCGCACTGTCCTTTACGGCAATGGCCTGTGCGCAACGCACAGGGTTCCCGCTGCATTTCTTATCCCACTCACTTCATAGGAGGACTCGTCCACATTCGCATCACTTTCGTCTTGTAGTACCTCCGTCCGGGCTTCCAGCAGGGGGCAAGACGGACGCCTCATTCGAGGCTCTGGTGTCTCCTGAACACCATGCCCTTGCCCTCACGGGATCTCGCCTTGGCGAGCTGGCACCAACACTAACCACTGAATTTCAGGACAACGCAACACGACGCTTTGCTTGGAGGCAGGACGATGGACGACTTGACCTACACCCTGCGACAGCTCTGCCAGCGCAACCGTGACGGCAGCTACAACACACAGGCTGACCGGGTGCGTTCTCTCGCACTGGCTGCGCGGCAACTGCGCGAGGCCGGTTTCCGGCAGATGAAGGCTTCGTCGCTCAAGGGCAAGCACGTCCAGGCGCTGCTGGAACGCTGGCAGGGCGAAGGCTTGTCGTCCGGCACCATCAAGAATCGGCTTTCTCATCTGCGCTGGTGGGCCGAGAAGATCGGCAAGTCGGGCATCTTGCCGACGAAGAACATGCAGCTTGGCGTGGCCGAGCGCCGCTATGTGACCAACGTCAGCAAGGCCAGGGAACTGTGCACAGGTCTTGAACAGATCACCGATGTCCACGTGCGCATGAGCCTTCAGCTACAGGCCGCCTTCGGATTGCGTCGAGAGGAAGCGATCAAGTTCCAGCCCAGTTACGCAGATCGGGGCGACCACATCGCCCTCAAGGGATCGTGGACCAAGGGCGGTCGGGAGCGAACTGTGCCCATCACCACGACAGAGCAACGCGACGCGCTCTACGCAGCACACCGCTTGGCGGGCACAGGATCACTGATCCCGGCAGACAAGACCTACATCCAGCAGCGGCACGTCTACGATGGGCAATGCAAGGCGGCGGGTCTGAGTCATATGCATGGACTTCGCCATCAGTACGCGCAAAGCCGTTATGAGACGTTGACGGGAAGGCCGCCGCCAGCAGCAGGTGGACCATTAGTCACGGAGTTAAGTCCAACGCAGCGCATAGAAGACCGCCATGCTCGTCAGACCATCAGCCGTGAGTTGGGACACGGGCGCGTTCAAATCACTGCCATCTACCTCGGTAGCTAGGTCAGGTAGTATGAGGCCCTCTGGCCTACGTACACAGCCGTCCACCGGCTCAATCTGCTGGCCCAACAAACGTATTCAGCGCCGTTGCAATCCTCTTGCGTCGCTCAAGCAAGAAAGCCTTGTAGCTTTCCACTTCCAGCAGCGATGCCTCAACCGGGATGCACTGTGCTGCGAACGCTGGCTCGCCAAGCTGGTCCACCAGCGGGGGCAGGTAAACCGCCGGGGCCTTGTCGCTGATCGCGCGATTCGTCTTGCCGCCGATGAAGGCCAGATTGGCGATGTCATCCGCCTCGCGGGCAGTGAAGCTGGTCTTCAGTACGGCTTTGGGAAAGATGTGATGGAACTGCAAGCGATGCTGGGCGCCCGAATGATCCAGAGCAATGGCCAGATGGCTGCGCCAATCTTTCGCACCGGCAGCGCGGAAAGCCAGGAACATGGTCTTGAACAGCGCGCTGCGCTGGTTGCGGCCTTCCAGCTCCTCCGCGGTAATGTCCAGGCGGCCGAACTGCAGGCGCAGCCGGTCGATCAGCTCGCTCACCGCTCCGCCCTGACGAATATTTGCCAAATCCTGATCCAGAATGGTTTCGCTGGAGCCTCGGGAGAAGCGGCCTTTGGCATTGGCCATCAACGCCCAATAGCGCAGGTGGCGGGCCTCATCGTTGCTCAGCGCATAGTTGCGGCTGTGTCCGAAATACGCCAGCACCACCAGCAGGAAAGGCGACGACAACAGTGCCGGGCTATCGATGCCAAGATTGCTGCGCAGGAAGTTGAGCCCGAATTCCATGCCATCGCAGGCTTCTTTCCATGCCTTCTGCAGCTTCTCCACATTCAGGCTACCCACGATCTGGAAACGTGATTGACCGGTGGCAAACGCCATCAGATTCTTCAAGTGCAAACCGAGATCAAGGTCAAAGCCCGTCTTGGCGCATGCCTTCTGGAAATCCTGGAACGTCTGCAGCGAGTGCCGCCACTTGGCGGTGATCTGAGCCAGAGCCAGGTCGGAACTGCGCAGCTTGGCTCCCAGTGAATTGACCCGGACGAAGATTTCCGTGACCTCATCGTAGGAAAGCGTGCGTTCCAGCACGTCCATCCGATAAACGTACTTGCGGATGCCACGTAGCCGGGCCAGGCGCTGGCTGTACTTCTCGTACCGCGGATCGTCAAAACCACTGATACCGGCGCGTTTGAGGAAAGGCGCATCGTTGTCGGTCTTGAATACTTCCGACACTTTCACCCAATGCGGCAACTGCTCCAGCTTCCTCGTGGCCACCACGAAAGTCATCTTGTTGAAGCGCTTGAGCAGTTCGTCCTCGGTCGAGTCCGTCTCATCGCCAATCAGTTCGCCATCATCGTCGGCATCGTCCTCGTCGTCGCCGTTCTCTTCCACTTCGGTCACGACCGCCAACTGATCGGGATGTTCCAAGTTGAACAGCAAGTCGATAGGCCGACGACGGCCGCGCACCGATACTGGCTCGCCGCGAATGACGGCAGAGAGCGATGTCAGACGCTGCTGACCATCCAGCAGAAGCCGCGTGCTCTGGTAAGGATTCGTGCTTTGGCTGACCGCGAAATCCTGCAGCGGCACAGCTTCATCCGTTTCCCAAAGCAGGATTGCGCCCGAAGGGTAGCCGCGATACAGCGAATCCAGTAGATCGCGCACTCGCGTAGAACGCCACACGTACTGGCGCTGCATCTCCGGCAAGCGCAGCTCGCCGCGCTCGATCATGGATACCAGTTCTTCAACGCTTGCTTCGGCCTTGGCCATGGTTATTCCTTATTGCGTCATCTGAGGTGAGCAAGTCGCCAGATACGGTCGTGCTTCAAGCCTTCACAAACCTCAAAAAGTCAGCCAGCCGCCGCGACTCATTGACTTCATCGTGAGGTACGAGCAGATACCGCCACGGTTTTCCGCCGACGCTCGCCGTGAAGTCCGACGCGTGCTGGCACCACTGCAAGGCAGCAGCAGCTTTGGCCTGCACCTCTTGCGTGTTGATGTCGCCGCGTGCTTTGGTTTCCACCACCAAGATCGTCGAGTCCGTTTCGGCGACGAAGTCCGGGATGTACTCCGGCTGCTCGGTGCCAAGCTTGTAGTAGATCTGGAACTGCCCCTTCGCAGGCTTGAACCACTTCAGGGCATCGCGCTCCAGGATGATGGCGAAGCGCCGCTCGGTATCCGAATCGAACTTCTGTAGCGGGTACAGACAACGCGCGAAGCCCCCGAAGAGCATCTGCTTGATGCGACTGGTTTCGGTCACGGTCTCCCGGAAGTGGTGAGCCGTTTGGCCCGCCGTGGCGGTGTAGTTGCACGGCTTGAGTTCGGTGAAGCCGCGACTGACCTGCACCTCGTACTCCGTCGCCTCTTCCCAGAAGTGGGCCATCATCTGCGCGTGGATTTCCCGTGCGATCAAGCGGCGGTCACGATCGAGGACGTTGACGGCCTCGTCCTCGGACAGATAACTGCGCAGGTGCTGCACCAGCTGGCCTGCGAGGTCGTAGAGGAGGTCGGCGTGGGTGAAGTAGTCGATGTCGTCAAAGTCCACCAGCGCGTGGACGATGTAGTCTTCCGGGCGCTGCTCCTTGAGCCCAACTTCGGCGGCCAGGGTGTCCTGCTCGTTGGTGCGCAGGTTGTGGATGACGATCTCGCGCTCACCCGGCTGAAGATGGAGCTGGCTCACATCCAACTTGAAGGCGTGGAATCCCGTCGTGACCTCGCCAGTCGGCACCACCGCTATGCGCGGGATGTCGATGGTCTGCTGCACCACGATCTCCGTTGTCTTCGCCACCACGGTGGACAAATCAAGTTCGGGAGCTGATGCATCCACGCCCGCCAGCAATTCGCCTTGCAGCGGCTTCAACCGCTCCGCCACCTCCGCAAGGATTTCTTTCTGCACTTCGGGTTTCAGCAGCGCGCTGCTGGTGGGCACCAGATCGCGCTTGACTTCGTACTTGCCGATGACGTCCATGACCACGCGCGCGGCCTTCTTCTCCGCCTCCGTGGTGAACACCGGTTCGGGCACGGGGACTTCCGCTCCACTTTCGGCAGATGAAACCCCTGTAACCAAGACCGGTGCCTCCGTCAGACCGAGACGCGCCGCCGCTCCGGACTCGACCTGCACGCTGACTTTCTTGTCGTCGGCACTCGGCGCATCAAGGATGACCTGTTTCAGCCGGATCGGCGAATCGCCACGGTTGGCCTCGTCGATGATCTCCTGGAACTTGTCGTGCGCGACGATGTTCAAGCGATCCACCGCCGCGACGCCCGTGCGCTTGCCGTAGGGCAGTCGCAGGCCGCGCCCGATGGACTGTTCGATCAGCGTGCGGGCATTGGCGGCGCGCAACGGCACGATGGTGTAAAGGTTAGTCACGTCCCAACCTTCCTTGAGCATGTTGACGTGAATCACGATCTCGGTCGGCTCGTCCACGCTCTCCACGGCCAGCAGGCGCGTGATCATCTCTTCTTCTTCCGCGCCGGTACGGCTGGAATCGACCTGAATCACCTTGCCCTGGTAGCGGCCCTCATAGAAGGCTTCCGACTCCAGAAGCGTCAGGAGTTGCCCTGCGTGTGTGGTGTCGCGAGCGATGACGAGCATGAAAGGCTTGATCAGCTTGACGCCGTTCTCGCGGGCGTAGGTGAGCAGCTCGACTTTGGTCGTCTCGTGCAGGCGCACGCCGTCTTCCAGCTTGGTCTTCTCGATCTCCTCGGGCGTGTGCGCCTTGGCGTCGAAGTTGCGCTGGGTGACCACGGCAGGCTCTTTGACGAAGCCGTCCTCCATCGCCCGCGCCAGCGGGTAATCCATCACCACGTTCTTGAACGGCACCGGCCCCTTGCTGGATTCCACGAATGGCGTCGCCGTCACCTCCAGGCCAAACAACGGCCTCAGCTCATTGATGGCACGCACACCCGCGCTGGCGCGGTAGCGATGCGATTCGTCCATCAGCAGCACGAGGTCAGGCAGGTTCGCAAGATGGTTGAAGTAGCTGTCGCCCAGCACTTCCTTCATCCGCTTGATGCGCGGCTCCTTGCCGCCGCGCACCTCGGAGTTGATTTTGGAGATGTTGAAGATGTTGATGCGCACGTCGTGGGCGAAGCCCTGTGGCTGATCATCCACCGCCGCGCCGGTCTGGTCGTAGTTGTCACCGGTGATGATCAGCGGCGGTTGTTGCGCGAATTCGGCGATGCCCTTGAACACGTACTTCGGCGTGTTGCGCGTGAAGTCCGTGATGAGTTTGTTGTAGATCGTCAGGTTGGGCGCGAGCACGAAGAAGTTGTTGATGCCGTGGGCCAGATGCAGGTAGGCGATGAAGGCTCCCATCAGGCGCGTCTTGCCCACGCCTGTTGCCAGCGCAAAGCACAGTGACGGAAACTCGCGCTCGAAATCCTCAAGCGTGCTGAACTCGGCCTTCAGCGTGGAAAGAATCGCTGGGACATCTCGCTCGTGGCCCAAAAGTTCAGGCGCGGCATCGAGCGCACGAACCAGTTTGATGAGCGAATCCGCCTGAGGCGGCCGAAGGGACAGACGACCGGTGACGACGTGCAGGACGCGGTTGTTCATTATTCGTTCTCCCCAAACAGACCGCCCTGATTCAAATTCGCAGCGGGCACTTTCCTGCTCTTGGTTTTCTGGCTCGCTTCGGCGGCAGCCGAGGCCTCAACAGGATCGGGCTTCGCCATCGGCAGGTTCGCCACGTTCAGGCTGTAGTCGTCATGGCCCCATTCGCAGCGGGCCAGCACCATCTTCGGAATCTTCTTCAGTGTCAGGTTCGGCCAGCGTTCCGCCGCCTTGGCGGCGGTCACGCCGTGGAAGGCCGCGCAGCAGATCAGCAGGCTCCGGTCGGAGCCCACTTCGTCGGACAGCGCCTGCAACTGGTCGGCGGACAGGTTCTGCGTGGTGACGTAGATGAAATCGCGCTCGCTGGAATGACCGTGCTGCCACCACTGCACTTCGGAGGGCGCGTAGCTGAAGCCCTCCAGTTTGGCCAGCGCCTCGGCCAGTTGTGCGGCGTTGTATTCGGGATTGATGACCGGGTTGCCCCAGCGGTCGTTGACGATCAGGCTGGGCGCGAGCTTGTAGTAACGGAAGCCGCCGCCGCCTTGCCAACCCGCGTTTTCAGTTACGCCGGTTCTATCTTCACCATCGATCACCAGCTTCATTCGAGGGATGATGTGCGTGTGGCAGTGCTCGCCCAACTCCACCATGATCCAGCGACGCCCCATTTTGTGAGCGACGGCACCTGTTGAGCCAGAGCCAGCGAATGAATCGAGGACGATGTCACCCGGCGAAGAAAAGTGTCGGAGAACAATTTCCAGCAGTGCTTCGGGCTTCTTGCCGGAGCGAAAATCTGCTCCCCCCTCGTGGCGGCAGTTGCCAAAGCTACCTGCTAGATCGTAGAAATTTTCAATCGGCAGGGTCTGCGCCTCGGCATCAGGCTCAAGCTTGCCAAGGGGAACGCCTTGAAAGTACTTTCCTTTGGTCGCGGAGGCTCTCGCCGGGCCGGTGAAATACCGATGGCCATGTCCGTCGTCACCAATACATTCGACTTTGTAAAGTGCTCCAAGACCATCTGTAGCAGCGCGCCCGGTCAAATAGTCGCGGAAAAACCGTCCCGATGAATTTCCATCCAGGATGGAACCGGTAGCCCATATTTCTTTCAACCCCTTCGCTGAGCCTTCCTTCTTCTTGACCCCCCATTGGCCTGCCCCAAACACGGTCACCGCTTTTCCACCTAGCGTGATCCTAGTTCCGGGGGCCTTTTCAGTGATGTAGTGGCAGAACTTGTCAAACGACAGGTCTTTCTCCGGCAGGTTCGGTTCGGCTCCATATTCCTTTCGGTAGACGTGGATCTGCTCGACCTGCTTATGAAAGTTCATGTCTTGCTTCAATGTCTTTTCGGCATACCTCACTTGTACATAAAGCGTCACCAAGTAGTTGGCCCTGCCGAAGACTTCATCGAGAAGGACCTTCAGATAATGACCTTCAGAGTCATCAATGTGGCAGCAGATAAACCCTTGGGGGCTAAGTAGCCGACGGAGCATTTCCAGCCGATCGCGCATAAGGCCAAGCCATGTTGAATGCTCCAATGCGTCGTCGTAGTGCTCGAATGCCGCACCTGTGTTGTAGGGTGGATCGATATAGACACACTTCACTTTCCCCGAAAACTCCTGCTCCAGCGCCTTAAGCGCGAGCAGGTTGTCCCCGAAGATCAGCCGGTTATCGAAGATGTCGTTCTCTGTCACACGCTGCTTGGCGTGGTACGACTTGGCCGAATCTTCGAGCAGGATGCGCGGCTCCAGCTTGGGCCGCTTGTCCTTCCCAATCCATGTCAGTTCTAGTTTCTGCTTACTCATAGCCAAATACCTTAATTCTTGTGCAAACCAAGCTTGTCAAAAAGGATGCGATTTCTGCGTGCGGCATCCTTGATCAGCTTGTCGTAGGAGAGGATTTCGATATACCCATTGCCCATCGCCAAAGGGGAGAAGTACCCCTCGTTGTCGGCAGTCCGGTGATAGCGTCCGAATACTTGCCGATGCAATGAGGGCGTTAGATCGGCAATGAGATAGCCGGTGTAACGCAGGTTGGCAGGATTGATCTGACGCCCATCGACGTCCGTAACGCCGCCCTCGGAAATTTCCCGGAATCGCTGGATAACTTGGTCCGCGGGGTCTTTGTTGTAGTCGTCCCGCCCCGGTCGTTTGAATTCAATGATGACAACGCCACCTCCCGGCAGATTGTCGGGCTCGGCGACTCCGATTGGGGTGTCATAGAAAAGCGTGAAGATGTCCGGTTCCTTGCCAGATGTATCTTCAAGACCGGCGACACTCTTGAGCTTTTTGTCAGACGTGAGCAGCGTGTGATAGCAGAGCCGCTCGTCAATCACCCAAAGGTTCTGCTGCTCGAAGAAGATGTCCTTCGAGGTCATGCCCATGGGGAAGATCATCTTGTGCAAGACTCTTTCGAGCGGATACTTGTCGTCCGTACGCTTCTTCTTGAGGCTGTTGTTCACCAGGTCAAGAATCGTTCGGCGGTGGGCGACATAGGCAGCGAGTTGCGCCTTGCCGATCTCGTTGGCTTTTTCGGCAATTTCCTTGAATCTTTCTTGGTATTGTTCAAAGGTTTCTGTCTCGAACAGTGCGGCGACGTGCTTGGCCTCTTTGCGGACATCGTCCTCGGTGGCACGCTTCACGTGCAGGAGAGCTTCATCCAGCTTGTCATCAGACAGGCCCGGCTGAATCTTTTGCTCGATCATTTCTTTGTAGCGAGGATGCATGAGCGCCCTGTACTCAGGAGCTTGCTCCACGAACTTCTCGATCTGGGCACGCTTTTCTTCGTTCGTTGACTTCAAGTCATCCATGAGCAGCGGCCGCAACGCGCCTGTAACACCCTGGTTCAGGGCCCGTCGTGAGACAAGAGTCCGCTCAAGCTCGGGCTCCTCATCGCTTTGGAAAGCGATGCGCGTGCGCTCTTGGTTGGCATGGTCGTCCAGGTACTCCCCGGTAACCAGCACGATCAGGGTGTATGGCGCCTGCTCTTCGTCAATCAGCTTCTCAGGTAGCTCTGGAAGCAGATCTCGCAGCTTGCTCGTGGTGACTTCGCGGCCGTTCGCGCACAAGTTGAGTTCATGGCGCGAGCGTCCGTCACGGTGACGATACGCCTGCAAAGCAAATATATGCCCCGAGACCTCGAAGAACTGCTCCTGGATGTGCGCCAATACCGTTGACTGAAACAGTGCGTGCAAATCAATCGGAGCATGCCCCGGAGATTCCAGAGTCATCGGCGGGCAGGAACGAGCCGCAAAACGAATCAGGAAGTGCGCGATGATCCGTTCAGCGATGGTTTCGGGCTGAGTGGGCCATCCAGCCCGAAACTTGTCATCCATGCCTCGCAAAGAGGTGTGCGTGCCACATACCTCTTTAACTTCAGACGTGGTGTCGGCACCTTTCAGTTCATCCTCGATGCTGAAGTCGAACTCGCGCAGCAAAGCCTTGCCGTCGCGTTGGAAGACACTACGGATGTGTACGGATGAGAACACCTTCAGGAAAGTGAAGCGCCCCACACCCCGACCGCCGACCTTGACCTTTGAAAGCGTGTGGGCTTCTTGAAACGAAGCCAGGTTCTTGTCGTTGAAGCCAACGCCATCATCAATGACGTCGAAGCCGTCCACGACCAGAGTTCCATCCCCAGCCTGATGGGCAAGATCATTGGAAGCCATCAGCCGAATGCGAATCGAATGATTGCTGAAGCCGTCCTGATGCTCTTCGATTGCATCGACGGCATTCGAAATGGCCTCGTAAAGCGGCATCATTGCCTTGGCCTGGGAAAGCTCCAGTCGATCCACCAGACCTTTGATGTTCGCTTGCATTATTGATTTCCTCCCTGGCCCTGTTGTGCCAAGGCCGCCATCAAACGGCCTTTCACAGTTCGACAGTCCGTTTTGTTCTCGAAAACGCTACGCGCCTGCTTGTTCCACTGAACTGCCTGAACGACATTGACTAATCGATCTGCCACGAGATCGATTTCGCGGGAGAGCGATATCAGCTCATCCTCGCTGAGGGTCAGCGCTGGCCCGTTGTGCAATGGCAGCCTGATGAACACAACGTGCAGAATCATCCAGGCGCCCTGGCTGAGAATTTCCTTGGCGGGCAACACGCCCAGTGGCAGATCGCGGGGATCAGCCTCAGCACTCGCGCGGTCCCGGATTTTTCCAATGACCGTGCGACCGATCTGGGCGATGCGCCACATCTGCTTGGCTGTCAGCGAGTCGGCAAACAGGCTATCGTAGGACTGGCGTAACGGATCAGTCGCAGGCACAAGTCCTTCCCGTCCAAAGAGCCTCTTTTTGTCTGACTTCGCTGCGACCAGATAATCCTGCCAATCGCCTGCGGTGACCGTGCAGGCTAGGTAGGGCGCCAGTTCACGGGCAGTGAAAGTGGTTGGTGAGGGGGGTGGGTCGTCCTGGCCATGCTTGACGATGTATTCGATACCAGCCATTCGCAGTGTCTGCTGCCACATAGCTTGCCGCTCATCCAGAGCAGCGAAGTCTTCCAAGTCCACCGCATTTTGACGGTTACGGGATTGAGTCACACGGTCGCCAAATCCGTCCGGCGCGTTGTCCAAGCACACGAAAGTCGCCATAACCATGGCCGGATTCGCGTCGTAGTGCGCTATGGGCTCTTTGGCTATGGCACCAACGGTCTGAGCGCCGTTGATGATGGAAAGCCCTCGGACACGAAATCTCCCTGATTCCCGATGGGGATCGCGCGGATGCTGCTCGTTGATGGCCTCACAGAGAAACGTGACGCCGTTGTTGAAGTAGAAGAAGTGCTGCGACTCCTGCTGCAAGGTTTCCGTCAAACCAGTGTTGACGATCGTCGTTCCCTTGAAACGACGGATGTTTCGGTCAACTAAGCGGTCTTCGTGCTGCACCCAAAGTTCTGCAAGACGCTTGGCGTCCATGCGACCGTAGAACGCCCTGTATGGTTCTTGAGTGTGACCGAAGTCTTTCAGCTCGATCTCCGCCTCAATGGCCTGGGCAGAGATGCCGTCCAAGTGGAGATCGTGAAGGGTGGTGAGCCCATAGGCATGGCAGCGCAGAAATCCGGGATTCGTCCCATTGAACGCACGCTCCAGGTCGGAAAAGATGTCCCGCCGGTCATCGGACACAGCCGTGCCGGAGTAGGCAAGGACAACCTTGACTTTGCAGATGCCGCTGTTTAAGGCATCGGTAATTGCCGCACTGCGGTTCTGAAGCGCGTTGTTGAAGCGTCCCCAGCGTCCCTGGATGAGATCGGTGACGCCATCCCGAAACTTGGACACATCACCAAGCTCAGGCTCTCCTGAGCCAGACTCTTTGTATTTCGACTGGACGAGCCAAATGGTCTGATCATTGGCGACGAATACCGAATCGATACCATGATCCAGCCCACCATCGATGCTGGCAGCCACGGCCTCATCCAGACTGGCGCCAGCGTCTTCATGCAGGATGAACGCCGCAATTGCCTTGGACAGAAAATTGCTTCGCCGAGACTCTGGCGTGTTTCCCGTTCCGGTGATTAGGTTCGCGTAGTCCTCATCAAGTTTTTGACACAGCAGATCGAGTTCAAGGGGGCGAGCGATAACTGTTGCCATCAGACCAGCTCCCACTCGATAGTGAACAGCGTGCGCTCCTCGACCTGCTGTTGGAGTTGCACTTCAAGCTGGCTGATCAAGTCATTGCGCTGCGCTTCGACTTCGTCCTGTCGGGCAAACAGCTCGCGGCGCAGCTTGCTGCGCTTGCCTTCCAGTTCGCGCTGTTTCTTCTGCCATGACAGTTTTTCGCCCAACGTCGGCGAGGTCGCGGCAGTGCGGCGCACTTCCTTGATCTCGCGGTCGATCTCCTTGATCTCCTGCTCCAGACCGAGCTTCAGATCGTCCGCCCAGGCGTCGAGCTTCTGGACTTCCTGCTCGAAGTAACCGAGATTGCGCTCGTTGACGTCTCGCAGGAGTGCGGTCTTGCGGGCTTCCGCATCGGCCAGCAAGGTGGCATCAGGTGCATTGAACAGGCTTGCTGCGTGTGTGGTCGCGGGTAGGCGCAGCAGTTTTTCCGGGTCTTCTTCTGCCAGCACGACGCCGTCGGTAGTACCCGCAGCAACCAGCAGATGTTGCTCCTGGTTGCCGAGTGTCTCGACAGTGACCAGCTTTACTGTGAGCCATCCGGCCTTGCCGCGGTAGGCTTCAAGCGTGCTGATCTTTGAACCGTAGGCGTTGTAATCGAAGACGAGACGAGCCACGTCGAGTACGCGAGCCTTGGCTTGCTCGATGCCCCACCGCGCCAGCGAATGATTGATGCGGTACAGGTGCGCGTCGCCAGAGCGGCGGGGCAACTCGTAGCGCCCCAGCTCGATGCCCGCGGGGCCGCTATGCTCGGCTCCAGTCGGTATGTGGCGGAGGTCGAAGCCTCCGTCATCGAACGAGGCGTACTGGACCAGTTCGGCGCGGGTCAAGTCCATCAACATGTGTTCGAAGCGGTTGCGCGCGTTGCGGCTGTCGTCCGCCCGCACGCGCAGCTTCTCCTGCACCTCCTCATCAAAGTTCTCAAGCAATGCCTGACGGGTCTTGACCATCGCCTCGTTGATCTCTCCTGAGAGATCGAGTCGGAGTTGCTCGAAACTGGACTTGATTTCTTCAGGCTCTCGGCAGTTCTGGTAGATCTCAGCGATACGCCGCTCGAAATCAACGCCTGAGCCGATGGCACCCAGCACTTCGTCGCTGGCCCCAAAAACGCCCTCGAAAAGCTGGAGCTTCTGCGCCAGCAATTCATAAACGCGCTTGTCCGCCTCATTGCTGAGATCGACGAAGTTCACTACCACTACGTCGTGCTTCTGTCCGTAGCGGTGACAGCGACCAATGCGTTGCTCGATACGCTGCGGATTCCAAGGCAGGTCGTAGTTGATCACGAGCGAGCAGAACTGGAGGTTGATGCCTTCGGCTCCGGCTTCGGTGGCAATCATGACCTTGCCGCGCTCCTTGAAGTGCTCGACCAGTGCCGCACGGGTGTCGGCGGTCTTGGAGCCGGTGATGCGGTCAGTGCCTTCGTGGCGCTTCAGCCAGTCCTTGTAGATTGCTTGCGCGCGCTGGTCACTATTGGTGCCGTTAAAAAGCACGATACCGTCGCCGTATGGCGTGTCAGCCAGCAAATTGAGGAGGTATTCCTGCGTGCGCTTGGACTCGGTGAAGATGATGGCCTTCCTGGCCGCGCCCAGCCGGTCCAGTTCAGCGAAGGCACGATCCAGCGCGGTGAGCAATGCCTTGCCCTTGGCGTTGTCCTGAATGCTGGTTGCCAGCGCCTTGAAGCGGCGAAGCTCCTCGATTTCCTGCGCGATGGCATCACGTTCCATGCGACTCGGTGCCGTGGCGTCTGGGTCCTGGTCACTCCACTCATCGGCGGTTTCATCCAGCGACTCGTAGTCCTCGTCGAGTTCCTCGGTCAGATCGGGAACTTCAGTGGTTTCGTCGAGCACTCCCTGGAGGCGCTTGGCCATCGTCTCTAACGCACCCGCGATCGCGTGCGAGCTGGACGCGAGCAACTTCCACAGAACCAGTGAAATCAGTTGGCGCTGCCCCTCGGGCATGGCCTTCACATTGGGACGGCGCAAGTAGTCGGCGACCAGCCCGGACAGTTCCTGTTCCTCGCTCGATGGCGTGAACTCTTGGATGATGGCCTTGCGCGCCGTATACGACACGTAGGGCTGAACCTGTTTGCGCAGGGTGCGCTTGCAGATGGGAGCCAGCCGGTCACGCAAGCCACTGAAGGATTGTTCTCGGCCAGTGAATTGCGAGCGAAAGCTGTCAAGGTCTCCGAACACGCGGTCATCGATGAAGCTGACCAGTCCATAGAGTTCGAGCAATGAGTTCTGCAACGGCGTTGCGGTCAGTAGTACTTTGGCGTGAACGTGCGATAGCGCCTCCTTGAGAGTCTTGGCAATGATGTTGCTGGTCTTGTAGACGTTGCGCAGGCGATGCGCTTCGTCAAGGACGACAAAGTCCCAGTCGATGCTTTTGACATCATCAGCCTTGGATTTGGCGAACTGATAGGAACAGATGACCGGGCCAGAGGCAAAGAGGAACGGATTCTGTCGATCCTTCTTGCGGATCGTGTTATAGCTTTTGGCTTCGAGAATCAGCCCTTGTAGACCGAACTTGTCCTGCAACTCCTGGTGCCACTGCTTGCGCAGGTTGGCCGGGACGATGATGAGAATCTTGCGCCGCCGTTCCGCCCAGCGTTGCGAGATCACCAAGCCCGCCTCAATGGTCTTGCCGAGACCCACTTCGTCAGCGAGGAGCACACCGCGTGAAAGGGGATTGCGGCATGCGAAGAGGGCCGCATCGACCTGATGCGGATTGAGATCAACCTGCGAGTCGACCAGCGTTGATGCCAGCGACTCCACGGAGTCGCCTGCCGCGCGGCGCGTCAGAAGCCATGCGTAGTACTGGCTTTGATACTGCGTAAGGGGCTGTTGCATCAGTCTCCCCCCTCTACCTTGACTTGTTTCCACTTCGCTCCTCGCCCCTTGCCCATGGACTCGATCACTCCCTCTGACTTCATCGCCCGCAGCACCAACCGCACCATGTCTCGGCTCACGCCCGGGCAAGCCTCCTCGATCTCGGATATCGAGAACGGCTGGCTGCGCCCTAGGACCTCCGCCCGCACCCGGTCGCCTTTACTGCCGCGGCCACGCTCGATGGTGCCGACACGCTCCTCGAACTCACGGTAGGCTCGTAGCAAGGCGCCCCAGAAGTAGTCGAGCCAGGGCTTTACGTCGTGCTGCCCCTGGTGCCAGCCCTGCGAGCTGGCTTCCAGCGTCTCGTAATAACCTTCCTTGGTTTCCTCGAAGATGCGTTCCAAGCTGATGTAGCGACCCACGGCATAGTCGAAGTGGTAGAGCAGCAGCAAGGTCAACAAGCGGGACATGCGACCGTTGCCGTCCGGGAAAGGGTGGATGCACAGGAAGTCGAGCATCGCCAGCGGCACCAGTACCAACGGGTCGGCCAGGTGCTGATCCAGCGCGGTGGCGTAGCGCCCGGCCAGATCGGTCATAGCCATGGGTGTGAGGTGCGCAGCGACCGGCTGGAAACGTAGACGTGACGTGCCGTCCGGGTGACGTTCGATGATGTCGTTATTGGTAGCCTTCCAGCGCCCGCCCGCCTGCGGCATATAGCGGTACAGCAGGGTGTGGAGTTGCAGCACTACGCCCTCGCTGAAGGACATATGCGCGGCCGATTCGTGGATCAGCGCCAGGGCGTCACGGTAGCCGGCGATCTCCTGTTCGGAGCGGCTCTTTGGTGTTGCATTGCGGATGACCAGAGACTTCAGCCGCGAAGGCGCTACGACAACACCTTCCAGCCGGTTAGACGACTCAGTGGACTCCACCACCGCGATCTGGCGTAGGCCCTTCAGGGCTTCAGGCGACTGCGCAGCATAGAGCTGTTGCTTGCCCTGGTACTCGCCCAGTGAGCGCAACGTGGCGGCCTGGGTGCCATCGAAGCGAAGCGCGGCGAGGTACTCGGGTGTGAGCGAGTGCATGGAAATGTAAGCTCAGGCTGTCTAAATGGGGTAATCATAGCCGTTAAATGGGGCATTGTCTCTAAAATTGCCTCATTAACGGTGTTTGACTACCCCATTTCCTGAACACAACAGCGGTCGTGAGGGGCCGGCATGGCTGACTGGGAAGGAAATAGATAACACGAGCCATAAAAGGGTAATAAATCATAAATTACCCCATTTATCCTATTGTTTACCCCATTTCCGGGTTCAACCTAGGCCAAAGGCAAACGGTAAAGGGAACGGCACTCAAGGGCAACAGGCCTATCCAGAAAAGGAAAAGGCCGCCCCTGTCGATTCGCTCTGCAACACCCAGCCAAATCGCCCCTATGCCGTGACGCTGCCTTCCGCAGCACTCAGATAGTCCGCCCAGTCCTGCAACAGCGTCCTTCTCTGATCCAGCAGCAACGCCTTGTTGTACGTCGCCCGCACCTTGTTGCTTTCCACGTGGGCAAGCTGCCGCTCGATTGCATCAGGCCGGTATCCGTTCTCATTGGCCCAGGTCGAAAAGGTTGTCCGCCAGCAATGCGGCGTCGTGCCCCGGCCCAGGTTCATGTCACGCATTGCGTAGGTAAGCCGATTGGGAGTGGTGAAGCCCTTGCCACTCCGGTGTGGGAACAGATAGCGGCCACCGCCCGTGATGCACTGCACATCCTTCAGCACAGCAATGGCCTGCACAGACAACGGGCTGACATGGTCGCGCCGCGCCTTCATCTTCGCCGCAGGCCGACGCCACAGTGCATCCTCAAAGTCGAACTCGTCCCATTCGGCATCCGCCGCTTCCCCCGGACGGCAGGCGATCAGCGCAATCAACCGCAGGCACAGCGAAGTCTCCGGATAGCCCCGGTAGCCACGCAACTCCTGATAGAACTTCTGGATTTGCTCTCGCGTCATCGCCGCCTTGCTCTCGCTGAACGGCACGCGCAGCAGCCCACGCAGACTGGGGATCGGATTGGCCTCGACCAGACCACGCACCACCGCGAACTCGAAGATGGCCGAAAGATCGCCTTTGACATGGATGGCCGCCCACGCCCCGTGGGCCTTGCACTCCTCCAGCAGCGGGCGAATCTGCCTGACACCAATGTCGCTCATCGGCATCCCGTCGAACTTGGGCGACAGGTACTTCCTGATGCGGGACTCTTTCGTGCGGTAGGAACTGAGCGCAAAGACAGGCTTGATCTCGGCCAGATACGCCTGCGCCACCTTGGCAAACGAGCTTTCACGAGCGCGCTTACGTTCTTCCAGCGCTTCGAGGTTGCGCTGCTTGACCTGCTGCCGCTCATGCGCAGGGTGGATGCCTTGCTTGACCAAGGCACGCGCCTTCTCACGGGCAGCACGCGCCTCTGCAAGGCTTACCTGAGGAAAGCCGCCAATGGCAAAGAGGTTCTCCTTGCCTTGCAGGCGGTACTTCCATCGCCAGAGCTTGCCGCCGGTGGGCTTGACCAGCAGGAACAAGCCCCCGCCGTCTGAAAGTTTCCAATCTCGATCAGTCGGTTTGGCCGACCTGACCTTGGCGTCATTGAGTAGATTCTCGGGCATCGTTGGACTCCACTGCGGGGAGATATACCCCCACGGTTGAACACGAGTACCCCCAACGCTACCCCCGAATTTTCTGGACCTCGATGAACAATAGGAACGCTCAGCAGACCGTATTGTTTATGCAACCCATTGATTTAAAATGGGATAGCTTGTCCACCAAGCGCTACTGAACGCCACCGAGATCCAGCAAAAATCGTCAGACGTTGAACAGGAAATTCATCACGTCGCCATCTTTCACCACGTATTCCTTGCCTTCGGAACGCATCTTGCCGGCTTCCTTGGCGCCGGCCTCGCCCTTGTAGGCGATGAAGTCCTCGAAGGAGATGGTCTGGGCGCGGATGAAGCCCCGCTCGAAGTCGGTGTGGATCACGCCGGCGGCCTGGGGGGCGGTGTCGCCCACATGGATGGTCCAGGCGCGGACTTCCTTCACGCCGGCGGTGAAGTAGGTCTGCAGGCCCAGGAGCTTGTAGCCGGCGCGGATCAGGCGGTCGAGGCCGGGTTCCGCCAGGCCCATGGAGTCGAGGAAATCTTTCTTGTCGGCGTCTTCCAGGTCGGCGATCTCGGCTTCGATCGACGCGCACAGGGCCACTGCCTCGGCGCCTTCCCGGGCGGCGTGGGCGCGCACGGCGTCGAGGTGGGGGTTGTTCTCGAAGCCGTCCTCGGCGACGTTGGCGGCGTAGAGCACGGGCTTGGCGGTGATCAGGCAGAAGGGCTTGAGGCTGGCCCATTCTTCCTTGGAGAGGTCGAGCGCCCGCACCGGCCTGGCTTCGTTCAACTGTGCCATGCACTTTTCCAGCACGGCCACCAGGATCTTGGCTTCCTTGTCGCCGCCGGCCTTGGCCTGCTTGGAATAGCGGGCGAGGGCCTTCTCGACGGAGCCCAGGTCGGCCAGCGCCAGTTCGGTGTCGATCACCTCGATGTCGCGGATCGGGTCCACGGAGCCGGAGACGTGCACCACGTTGTCGTCGGCGAAGCAGCGCACCACATGGACGACCGCGTCGGTCTCGCGGATGTTGGCGAGGAACTGGTTGCCCAGGCCCTCGCCCTTGCTGGCACCGGCCACCAGCCCGGCGATGTCGACGAATTCGACGATGGCGTGCTGGAGTTTCTGCGGCTTGACGATCTTGGCCAGTTCATCGAGCCGCGCATCGGGCACCTCGACGATGCCGACGTTGGGCTCGATGGTGCAGAAGGGATAGTTGGCGGCCTCGATGCCGGCCTTGGTCAGGGCGTTGAACAGGGTGGACTTGCCGACGTTGGGCAGGCCGACGATGCCGCACTTCAAGCTCATGGTGTTTCCTTCTTGGCTGCTGCCGGTTTGGTGTTGATTTTTCGGGTTGCCGCTTCCATCTCGCCCCTGGCGATGTCCGGCCAGGCCAGCAACGCCCGGTCCATCGCGGCGTCGATGGCTTCCTGCTCATCCCGCCGCGCGGGCTTGAGCACGTAGTTCACGACTTCGGTGCGGTCCCCTGGGTGGCCGATGCCGAGGCGCAGCCGCCAGTAGTCCTGGGTGCCCAGATGGGCCGTGATGTCCTTGAGGCCGTTGTGGCCACCGAGACCGCCGCCGAATTTCAGGCGCATCTGGCCCGGCGGCAGATCCAGTTCATCATGGACCACCAGCATCTCGTTGGGCGGGATGCGGTAGAACTGGGCCAGCGCCCGCACCGACTGGCCGGAGCGGTTCATGAAGGTGGCAGGCATCAACAGCCAGATGCCACTCTGGCCGGCCTGGCGGGCATTGGCGGCCCAGCCGTGGAAGCGGGACTCCTTGCCGAAGGCGATGCCCAGTTCGTGGGCCAGGCGCTCACAAAACCAAAACCCGGCGTTGTGCCGGGTTTCGGTGTATTCGGCCCCGGGGTTGCCGAGGCCGACGACGAGACGGATATTCGCCTGCAATTCAGCTCACAGGGATTACTTCTTCTCGGCGGGCGCTTCTGCGGCCGGGGCTTCTTCCTCGGCCTTGCCGCCCTTGACGATCACGGTCGCGACCACCGGGTCGCCTTCGCCGTGATGCGCCACTTCGACGCCCTTGGGCAGCGCCAGCTGGGAGACATGGAGGGAATGGCCGGTGGCCAGGTCCTTCAGGTCGACCTCGATGAACTCGGGCAGATCGGCGGGCAGGCACTTGACGTCCACTTCGGTCATCACGTGGGAGACCATGCCGCCCTGGAGCTTGACGCCGGGGTTGATGTCGGCATTGATGAAATGCAGGGGCACCTTCTGGTGGATCTGGTGGGTGGCATCCACGCGCTGGAAGTCCACGTGCAGCACCTGGAGCTTGTAGGCATGGACCTGCACGTCCCGCAGCAGGGCCATCTGCTTGTCGCCCTCGACATTCACGGTGACGATGGAGGAATGGAAGGCTTCCTTGCGCAGGGCCTGATAGATTTCGTTGTGGTCCATGTCGATGGACTGGGGCTTGCCGGCGGCCCCATAGACGATGCCGGGAACCCGGCCCGCGCGACGCAGGCGGCGGCTCGCACTCGATCCCTGCAGGTCACGCTTCTTGGCGTTGATTTCGAATTGCATGATGACTCCAGTCAAAAAAACCTGCCCGCGACCAGGCAGGGGTTGAAAAGTCCGGACGGTCGCCCGGCCGGACGAAAACCTACTCGACGAACAGCGAGGATACCGACTCGTCGTTGCTGATGCGGATGATGGTCTCGGCCATCAGTTCGGCGATCGAGACCACCCGGATGCGGTTGCAGGCGCGGGCGTTGTCGCGCAGGGGGATGGTGTCGGTGACCACCAGCTCGTCCAGGGAGGACTCGTCGATGCGCTCGATCGCCGCGCCGGACAGCACCGGGTGGGTGCAGTAGGCCAGCACGCGCTTGGCGCCGTGGTCCTTGAGCGCCTGGGCGGCCTTGCACAGGGTGCCGGCGGTGTCCACGATGTCGTCCATGATCACGCAGGTGCGGCCCGCCACGTCGCCGATGATGTTCATCACCTCGGAGACGTTGGCCTTGGGACGGCGCTTGTCGATGATCGCCAGATCCGATTCGAGGTGCTTGGCGAAGGCCCGGGCGCGCACCACGCCGCCCACGTCGGGGGAGACCACCAGCAGGTCCTCGTAGCGCTGCTTGGCGATGTCGGCCAGCAGCACGGGCGCCGCGTAGATGTTGTCCACCGGGATGTCGAAGAAACCCTGGATCTGGTCGGCATGGAGATCCACGGTCAGCACCCGCTGCACGCCCGCGGCCTGCAGCATGTTGGCCACCACCTTGGCGGTGATCGGCACCCGGGCGGAGCGGGGGCGGCGATCCTGGCGCGCGTAGCCGAAGTAGGGGATGGCGGCGGTGATGCGGCCGGCCGAGGCGCGCTTCAAGGCGTCGGCCAGGATCACCAGCTCCATCAGATTGTCGTTGGTGGGGGCGCAGGTGGGCTGGAGAATGAAGATGTCCCGCCCGCGCACATGCTCCAGGATCTCCACGTTGATCTCGCCGTCGGAGAAGCGCGCCACCTGGGCGCGGCCGAGGGACATGTTGAGCCGCTTGACGGCGTCCGCGGCCAGTTTGGGGTTGGCGGTGCCGGTGAAGACCATCAGGCTGTCGTAAGCCATGGGAGCCTCTGCAAACAAAGCGGGCAGACCACGTGATGGCCTGCCCGGTTAAATGTTCTGGCTGGGGAGGAAGGATTCGAACCTTCGCATGCCGGAATCAAAATCCGGTGCCTTAACCAGCTTGGCGACTCCCCAATTGGCGACGCCCTGGAACCTGCTCGACGTCGAAAGGACGCGCATTGTCGTTTTTTTTGTTCAGGCTGTCAAATCCGCCAGCGGATGTTTTTGCAGGCCACGGGCGACGAATCCGCGCATGTCCGCCGGCAGCGCCGCCTGCGCCTGGCGGGCGGCCGCTTCCGTGGCGAACTCGGCGAAGCAGCAAGCGCCGGAGCCGCTCATGCGCGCCGCGCCGCCCGCGCCCTGCCAGTGCCGCAGCCAGTCGAGGTGGCGGGCCACCTCGGGGTGGAGGCGGCAGGCCACGGCTTCCAGATCGTTGCCGCCGAAGCCGGGGCGCCAGGCGGCGGGGGCGATGGCCGGGGCGTCGCGGCGCAGGTCCGGCGCGCGGAAGATGTCGGCGGTGGGCACCGCCAGCGCCGGCACCAGCACCAGATACCAGGCGGCGGGCGGCGCCACGTCGGTGAAACGCTCGCCCACGCCCTCGGCGAAGGCGCTGCGGCCGTGGATGAAGATGGGCACGTCGGCGCCCAGGGCGAGACCGATCTCCTCCAGGCGCGCTTTCGACAATCCGCAGCGCCACAGCCGGTTCAGGGCGATCAGGGTGGTGGCGGCGTCGGAACTGCCGCCGCCCAGGCCGCCGCCCATCGGCAGGCGCTTGTCCACGGCGATGGTGACGCCCTCGCGGCAGCCCGTGGCGTCGGCCAGGGCGCGCGCCGCGCGCACCGTCAGGTCCTGTTCCGCCGGCACGCCGGGCAGGGGCGCGGCCAGTTCGATGCGGCCGTCGCCGCGCGGGGAAAAGCGCAGCCAGTCGGCCTGATCGAGGAACAGGAACACGGTTTGCAGCAGATGGTAGCCGTCGGCGCGGCGCCCCACCACGTGGAGGAAGAGATTGATCTTGGCCGGGGCCGGCCAGGCGTCGCGCCAGTCCGGCGCCAAGTTCACGGTAGCTGCCATTGGTCGATCTTCAGGCGCAGGTCGATGTCGTCGCGCCGCATCTCCAGCAGGGTCGGCAGGGCGTCCTCGCTGTCGGACTCATAGTCCAGATAGTCGATTTGCCAGCCGTCGACCCAGGCCCGCCGCGGCCGCCCCTGCTCGTCGCGGCTGCGGGCCTCGACCCGGGCGGCGAGCCAGCGCGGCAGTTCGTTGAGCGGCAGGGTCAGGCCCAGCACCTCCTCGGCCAGCGCGGCCCAGTCGGGCGCCTGGTGGACCTTGCCTTCGCTGGTGGTGAGGCGGGCGCCCCGCGGATCGCGGTCGAGTTCGGCAATCCCCTGCCCCAGCGGTCCGGTGAGCAGGATCTCGTCACGCTGGATGTCGTGGCGCCAGCTGATGCCGGCATGGTAGGGACGCTCGCCCTGGCGCAGCGCGAGGCGCCCTTCCAGGCTGAAACTGTCGATCGCGGCGCGCGCCGGGCGCGGCGGCACGGGCGGCTGAAGCGCGCAGGCGGCCAGCAGCAGCGGCAGCAACAGTAGCCAGAGCGCCGGGCGATGGCCCATTACCGTGAAATACCTCATTGGAATGGCAGGCCAAATGTCCGAGCGCAGCGAGCCGACATCATCACCTCCCCCGGAGAGGGGGGCGGAGGCGGGGTTTCGCAAAGCACTGCTTTGCGCCGCCGTAGCCGGCGGTCTGAGCAAAGACCGCCGTGGGCGGCCGGGAGGGGGAGGGCCTTCTTGCCCTCCGCGTATTTCATGTTCCGGGGCGGAACATTGGCGGCCATGAGCGTTAGCGGACCAGGCGCTTGAGGGTGGCGGTCAGCGCCTCGTTGTCGGGATCGGCGCGCAGCGCGTCGTCCCAGGTCTTCTTCGCCTCGTCGCGCCGGTTCAGCGCCCACAGCACCTCGCCCAGGTGGGCGGCGATTTCGGGGTCGGGGCGCAGCGCCAGGGCGCGGCGCAGGTAGTCCTCGGCCTGGCCGTTCTTGCCGCGGCGGAACAGCAGCCAGCCCATGCTGTCCAGGATGTAGGGATCCTCCGGCGCCAGGCTCAGCGCCTTGTCGATCAGTTTCTGGGCCTCGTCCAGGCGCAGGTTGCGATCCACCAGGGTGTAGCCCAGGGCGTTGTAGGCGTGGGCGTGGTCGGGTTGCAACTGGATCAGCTTGCGCAGCCGGGTTTCCACTTTGGCGTACTGGCCGAGCCGGTCCGCGACCATGGCGGATTCATAGAGCAGGGTCGGCTCCTCGGGCGTGCCGGCCAGAGCGGCTTCCAGCACATTGCCGGCGTCCTGGGTGCGGCGCGCCTCGAGCAGCAACTTCGATTCGGCCACGATCAGGGTGACGCGGTCCTTGGGGCTGGCCTCCGCGCCCTGCCGCAATTGCGCGCGGGCCTCCTCGATCCGGCCCTGGCGCGCCAGCAGCGCGGCGGCCTGGCCGCGTGCCGCGGCGAAGCGGCGGCTGCCGGAGCCGACCTGGTCGTAGAGGTCCACCGCCTCGCTCCAGCGGTGCCCCTCCTCGGCGATCTGCCCCAGATAGAAACGCGCGCCGTCGCGGTCGCCGCCGTTGTCGAGCTTCAGCATCTGGCGCAGCTTGCTTTCCGCGCCGGCGATGTCGCCCAGTTGCAGGGAGAGCAGGCCCACGGCGTAGAGCAGATCCGGATCGTCCTTCTGCAGTTCCAGCAGGGCGGCGAACGCCTGGCGCGACTCGTCGTAGCGCTTGGCGTCCACCAGGACCCGGGCCAGCGCCAGGCGGGCTTCCTTGGACTGCGGGTTGCGGGTGATGAAGCCTTGCAGCGCCTCCACCGCGCGATTGGGGGTGTCCAGCAGCAGTTGGACCTTGAACAGGATGGCCGGCTCCGAGTCGGGCTTCAGTTGCAGGGCCTGGTCGATCTCCGCCAGCGCGCGCAGCGACTCCTTGGCGCTCTGAGCGGCCTGGGCCCGGGCGAAGTGGGCTTCGGCGAGCGTCAAGTAGGGCAGCGTGACCTGGTCGACGAGGCGCAGCACCGCCTCACGGTCGTGCTGGCCGGCCAGGGTGCGGTGCAGTTGCAGCAGCTGGGCGCCGACGTCCGGCCCCGCCTTGGTCAGGGCCTGGCTCAACAGTCCGGCCAACTCGTCGGTATGGTTGGTGGCCGCGAGCAAGGTCCACAGCGCCTGGCGCGCCGCTTCCGACTCCGGTTCGCCGGCGGCCCAGATGCGGGCGGCCTCCAGCGCCGGCTCCAGTTGCCGGGCGTGGTAGGCGATCTCGGTGGCGCGGCGGGCGATGCGCGGGTCCTGCGTGGTCCTGGCCAGGTTCACGTAGGCGCCGGCGGCGAAATTCAACTGGCCCCGCCCGCCGGCGATTTCGGCGAGCAGGAACTGGTAGAGGATCTGCGGCGTCAGGGACGAGGTTTCCTGCGCGCCGCCGGCTTCGGTCGTCGCCTTGGCCGGGGGCGCTTCGGCATGTGCGGGAAGGGTCAGTCCGAAGAACAGCGCGGCAGCCAGGGGGCGCAGGTGACGCAGTGGGGGCGACATGGGAAACGGACGGGGCGCGGGGCCGCAGTAAATTAGAATGCGCCGATGTTATCAGCTTCATCGAGCGGTCCCCAATGCCCGAATTGCCCGAAGTCGAGGTGACCCGCCGCGGCCTGGCGCCGGCCTTGCTGGGACGGTCCGCCAGCGGCGCCGTGGCGCGGGTGCCGGCGCTGCGCTATCCGCTGCCCGCCGATCTGGAACGGCGCCTGGCGGGGCAGGTGCTGCAATCGATCCGGCGCCGCGGCAAATACCTGTTGCTGGAGTTCGGCAGCGGCTGCCTGCTGATCCACCTGGGCATGTCCGGCAGCCTGCGCCTGGTGCCGGCCCATCAGGCGCCGGGGAAGCACGACCACCTGGATCTGCGCTTCGGCCACGGAGAGGATGTCCGCACCGTGCGCCTGCGCGACCCGCGCCGTTTCGGCGCCGTGCTCTGGCTGGAGCGGCACGCGCAAACCCATCCGCTGCTGGCGGTGCTGGGCATCGAGCCGCTGACCGAGGAATTCACGCCGCGCTGGCTGTTCGATGCCAGCCGCGGGCTCAAGGCGCCGATCAAGAACGTGCTGATGGACAGCCACCGCATCGTCGGCGTGGGCAACATCTACGCGTCGGAAAGCCTGTTCCGCGCCGGCATCGATCCGCGCACCCCGGCCGGCAGAATCTCCCTGGCCCGCTGTCGGCGGCTGGTGCCGGCGATCAAGGACACCTTGAACGAGGCGATCGCCGCCGGCGGCAGCAGCCTCAGGGACTTCATCCATTCCGACGGAGGTTCGGGCTATTTCCAGCTCCAGACCTTCGTCTACGACCGGGAAGGCCAGCCCTGCCGGCGTTGCGGCGGCCTCATCCGCCAGATCCGGCAGGGACAGCGGGCGACCTACTACTGCCCCCGCTGTCAGCGTTGAATCACTTGCGGCTCACTTGTTGGCCGAGAGCTTGAGGAACTTCGCCATCAAGTCGTCTTTCGACTCGACGTGGGCCGGGTCGTTGGGAATGCAATCCACCGGGCAGACTTCGCGGCACTGGGGCGTGTCGAAGTGGCCGACGCACTCGGTGCACTTCTCGGGATCGATCACGTAGATCTCGTCGCCCTGGGAGATGGCGTTGTTGGGGCACTCGGGTTCGCAGACGTCGCAGTTGATGCATTCGTCGGTGATCATCAGGGACATGGCGGATTTCCTCGTTTTAGTTGTGGTACTTGGCCTTGAGCCGCGCCACCACCGGCGGTGGCACGAACTTGGTCACGTCGCCGCCGAAGGCGGCGATTTCTCTCACCAGGGTGGCGGAAATGAACATGTACTGCTCGCCCGGTGTCATGAAGACGGTCTCGATCTCGGGATACAGGTCCCGGTTCATGCCCGCCAGCTGGAATTCGTAGTCGAAGTCGGAGACGGCGCGCACACCGCGGATCACCACCTGGGCCTCCTCCTGGCGGGCGAACTGCATCAGCAGGCTGGAAAAACCCTTCACCTCGACGTTGGGCAGGCCGCCCATGACTTCGCGGGCGATCTCGATGCGTTCCTCCAGCGAGAAGATCGGCTTCTTCTTCTCGCTGACGGCGATGGCGATGATCACCTTGTCGAAAATCCTGGCCGCGCGGCGGGCGATGTCCTCGTGGCCGCGGGTCAGCGGATCGAAGGTGCCTGCATAGACGGCGATGGTGGTGCTCATGGATGCTCCAATAGATGGAAATGAACCTGTCCTGCCTGCCCCCGCTTGACGACCCGCCATTCGCCGAGGCCCTCGATCGGGTGCTCGGCTTCCGCGTAGATACGGCCCCCGCGGTTCACCAACGCCGCGAGCCTGGGCTCCAGCCGCTCCAGCCAGCCCTGGCGGTAGGGCGGGTCGAGAAACAGGAGATCGTATCCCGCCGCAACGGGGGAGACGAATTGTAACGCATCGTCGCAGACAAGCTCGACGGCGCTACCCAAGAGGAGTTCGGCGTTTGTCCGCAGCTGCCGGAAGACGCCCTTGTCCCGCTCCACCATCGTCACGCGGTCCGCGCCGCGGGAGGCGGCCTCGAAGCCGAGGATGCCGCTGCCGGCGAAGAGGTCGAGGCAGGACAGGCCGGCAAGGTCGTGGCCCAGCCAGTTGAACAGCGTCTCGCGCACGCGGTCCGGCGTCGGCCGCAGGCCCTCGGCGTCCTTCACCTGGATCAGGCGGCTGCGCCACTGGCCGCCGGTGATGCGGACGCGCGCCATCACAGAAAAAGTCGCGCAGCGACTTCAGAAAGCTCCCCTCGCCCGCTTGCGGGAGAGGGGTTGGGGGTGAGGGTGGTGGTGAGGAGATGGAGCGCCGGCGATACGTCGCTCATGCCCCGGTTTTCCTGCTGCAACGCCACGTCCATCAGTCGGCCGCCACCATCACCGTCACCAGATGCTCCGGCCGCACGTGGCGGGCGAAGGCGGCCTTGACCTGCTCGCGGGTGACGGCATTCACCCTGGCCGGATAGTCGTCCAGGTAGGACAGGGGCAGCTGGTAGAAACCGATGTTGGACAGGTTCGCCAGCAGCTTGGCGTTGCTGTCCAGGCGCAGCGCCAGGCCGTCCACCAGGTTCTGCTTGGCGGCCTGGAGTTCCCTGGCCGTTGGCCCCTCGGCGAGGAATTTCGCCAGCACCTCATTCACCACTTGCAGGGCGGCGCCGGCCTGGTCGCGCTTGGTTTGCAGGCCGATCTCGAAGGGCCCTTCGAGCCGGCGCGGCGCGAAGTAGGAATACACGCTGTAGGCATAGCCGCGCTTCTCCCGCACCTCCTGCATCAGGCGCGAGACGAAGCCGCCGCCGCCCAGGGTGTAGTTGCCCACCAGCAGCGCGTAGTAGTCGGGATCGTCGCGGCGCAGCGCCGGCAGGCCGACGTGGATGTGGCTCTGGCTCGCCGGATGGGCGACGCGCACGGTGCCGGCCTGTGGCGCGGTAACCGGCGGCAGCGGCGCGGCCGCTTCGCCCGCCGGCAGCGCGGCGGTGAGCTGCCGGGCGATGGCTTCCGCCTCGGCCCGGGAGATGTCGCCGATCAGGGACACCACGGCGTTCCTGGCGTTGTAGTGGCGGGCGTGGAAGGCCACCAGATCGTCGCGGCCGATCGCGGCCACCGAGACCGTGCTGGCGCTGGCGCCGTAGGCGTGGCCCGGATAGATCTCCGCCGCGAAGCGTTTCGCGGCGATGCTGTCGGGCCGCGTGTCGGCCTCCTGGATGGCGGCGATGGAGCGCGCCTTTTCCCGTTCCAGCGCGGCCGCCGGATAGGTGGGCGCGGCGAGCAGCCGGGCCATCAGCGCCAGGGCGCCGTCGCGTTCGGCGCGTTCGGACAGGGTGCGCAGCCGCAGCCCGGCGCGGTCCGCGTCCAGCGAGCCGGCCAGCTGGGCGCCGAGGTCCACCAGGCGGCCGGCGATCTGCTCCTCGTCCAGGTCCGCCAGGCCGCTGTCGAGCAGTCCGTTGGCGAGCCCCGCCAGACCCGCCTTGCCCGGCGGATCGTAGGCCGCGCCGGCCACGAAGTCGACCTGCACGTCCAGCATCGGCAGGGCGCGGCTTTCGATGAAATACACGCGGGCGCCGTCGGACGTGGTCCAGTGCTGGATCGGCGGGGCGGCAATCGCGGTCTCGGCGGTGAGGGTGATGCAGAACAGGAGCAGGGCAAGAAATTTTTTCATGGCGATGTCTGGAATCAATGATGATGGCCAGCGGCAGGCGCTGCTGGACGCTGCGCCTGTTCCAGCGGCAGCGGGTCGAGGGTGGCCACGGTCAGGGTGTCGTCGCCGAAGTACTTGGCGGCCACCGCCCGCACTTCCTCGGCGCTGACGGAGCGGATCTTTTCCAGCATCCGGTCGATGTCGCGCCAGTGGAAGCCGCTGGCTTCGGCGTGGCCGATTTCCATCGCCTGGCCCATCATCGAATCGCGCTTGTAGACCTGGCTGGCGATGGTCTGCACCTTGACCCGCGCCAGCTCCTCGGCGGTCACGCCCTCCCTGGCGATGCGTGCCACCTCCGCGCGCAGCGCGGCCTCCAGCTCGGCCGCGGTATGCCCTTCGGCCGGCTGGCCGCCGAGGGTGAACAGGGCTTCGCCGCGCAGGGTGCCGTCATAGCCGGCGCCGGCGCTCTGCGCGATCTTGCGCTCGCGCACCAGGTGGCGCGGGAAACGCGCCGCGTCGTGGCCGTCGAGCAGGGTCGCCAGTACTTCCAGCGCGTAGGGCTCGCGGTCCCGTTCCACGTCCTTCAGCTTGGGCACCTTCCAGGCCAGGGCCACGTAGGGCAGCTTGGCCGGCGCCTTCACCACCACCCGGCGCGGCCCTTCCTGGGGCGGCTCGTTGCGCGGCTTGCGTTCGGGCTGGGTCTGGGGCGCCTTGAGGGGGCCGAAGTGCCGCTCGGCGAGGCGGAACACCTGTTGGTGATCGACGTCGCCGACGATCACCACGTAGGCGTTGGCCGGGTTGTACCAGGTCCGGTACCAGTCCTGCGCATCGCGCCAGGTCATGTGTTCGAGATCGTCCATCCAGCCGATGATGGGCCGGTGATAGGGGTGGGCGACGAAAGCGGCGGCGCGCAGCGCCTCGTGGACCTTGGCGATGGGCTCGTCCTCGGTGCGCATCCGGCGTTCCTCCATCACCACCTTGATCTCCGAGGCGAACTCCTTGGCGTCCAGCTTGAGATGGGCCATCCGGTCCGCCTCCAGGGCCATCATCTCGCCCAGCCGCGCCTGCGGCACCTGCTGGAAATAGGCGGTGTAGTCGAGGCTGGTGAAGGCGTTGTCGCGCCCGCCGGCCGCCGCCACCCGGCGCGAGAACTCGCCGGGACCGACCTTCTGCGTGCCCTTGAACATCATGTGCTCCAGCACGTGGGCGACGCCCGAGGTGCCGTCCCGCTCGTCCATGCTGCCGGCCCGGTACCAGACCATCTGCACCGCGGTGGGCGCGCGGTGATCCTCCTTGACGATGATGCGCAGGCCGTTGGCCAGGCGGGTTTCATAAGGGTTGGCCAGGGCCGCCGCGGAGAGCAGCAGCGAGGCGCACAGCAGTAGTCTTTTCATGGTGGTTCCAGGGCTTTGTTAAACTGGTGCCTTCCGGGATTTTCCCGTCTCGCGCATCATACGCGCGCCCTCTAGACTGTTTTTTTCATGCTGAGTTTCTTCAAGAAGAAAGACCCCGCCCAAGACCCGTTCGCCGCGCAGGGCGTCACCTCTGACGCCACCTCGGACGCCGCGGCGGAGTCGTCCGCTGCCGAAGCGCCCAGGCGCTCCTGGACCGAACGCCTCAAGGCCGGGCTTTCCCGCACCCGGGCCAACCTGGGCGGCAAGCTCGCCGGCCTCTTCAGCCGCGCCCGGATCGACGACGAGCTGCTGGAGGAGCTGGAATCCACGCTACTGATGGCGGATTGCGGCGTCGAGGCCACCCACTGGCTGCTCGACGAACTCAAGGCCCGGGTGAAGAAGGACAAGCTCGAATCCCCGGCGCAGTTGCAGCAGGCCCTGAGCGAACTGCTGACGCAACTGCTCGCGCCCCTGGAGCGGGCGCTGGACGTGTCCTCCCACCAGCCCTTCGTGATCATGATCGCGGGGGTCAATGGCGCGGGCAAGACCACCTCCATCGGCAAGCTGGCCAAGCATTTCCAGACCCAGGGCAAGAGCGTGCTGCTGGCCGCCGGCGACACCTTCCGCGCCGCCGCCCGCGAGCAGTTGATGACCTGGGGCGAGCGCAACGGCGTCACCGTGATCGCCCAGGAATCCGGCGACCCGGCGGCGGTGGTGTTCGACGCCATCGCCGCGGCCAAGGCGCGGGGCATCGACGTGGTGCTGGCCGACACCGCCGGACGGCTACCCACCCAGCTGCACCTGATGGAAGAAATCGCCAAGGTGCGCCGCGTGATCCAGAAGGCCGAGCCCAGCGGCCCGCACGAGGTGCTGCTGGTGCTGGACGCCAACATCGGCCAGAACGCCATCGCCCAGGTGAAGGCCTTCGACAAGGCGATCGGCGTCACCGGCCTGGTGGTGACCAAGCTCGACGGCACCGCCAAGGGCGGCGTGCTGGCCGCCATCTCGCGCCAGTGCCCGAAGCCCGTGCGCTTCATCGGCGTGGGCGAGGGCATCGACGACCTGCAGCCCTTCCGCGTCGACGAATTCGTCTCCGCCCTGTTCGAGGACAACGCCTGAGCGCCGCCGCGGCGCCCAGGTGACAAGGGGGCTCAGCCCTCCAGCTTGAACACCCGCAGCGCGTTCTCGCGCAGGAACTTCGGCCATACCTCGTCGTTGAACGGAACGTGGGGCATGTCGCGGAAGATGCGCTCCAGGGAGATGCCCATCGGGAAGTAGCCGGCGTAGAGAATCCTGTCGGCGCCCCGGGTATTGGCGAACTGGATGATCTCCTCCGGGTAGTGCTTGGGCGCGAAGGCGCTGGTCGAGTAGTAGAGGTTGGGGTACTTCAGCATCAGCTTCCAGGCCAGCTTTTCCCAGGGTTCCGCGCCGTGGCGCATCACCACCCGCAGCTCGGGGAAGAACCAGCACACCTCGTCCAGCAGCTCCACCTTCTGCGGCGCCAGCGGCAGACGCGGGCCGGGCACGCCGACGCACATGCAGATGGGGATGTCGAGGTCCACGCAGGCGGCGTAGATCGGATACCACTTCCTGTCGTCGATCGGCACCTGCGGGCACAGCCCCGAGGGGAAGGCGGTCACCGCCTTGATGCCGTACTCCTTGTGCAGGCGGCGGATCTTGCGCACCTCCTCCATACCCTTGTTGGGATTGGCCTCGTAGGAGGCGAAGAAACGGTCGGGCCGGCGCTTGAGGGCGTCGAGATGGGGCGCGTTGCCGTCGTCGATGCCGATCATCGAGCGCTCGATGCCGTAGCGATCCATCTGCGCGATCGTGTAGGCCACGTAGTCGGGCTGCCGGCCGGCCTGGGGAATGTCCTTGAACATGTACTGGGCCGGCATCTTGAATTGCCGATGGCTTTCCTCGTCCATCAGCATCGGCTTGATGAACTCGTACCAGCCGCTGTTGTCCTCCCCCGGGATTCCCATCATCAGATCGATGATCTTCACGTTGTCCGGCATCGCCATCGGTTTTCTCCCTGTGATCGTGGGTTTGGTGGCGGTTGATTATAGGTAGTGGACCGCCGTCGGCAGCCATTGCGAAAAGAGTCGAAGATGGAGCTCCGGCAGCAGTCCTGGGCCGGGACTCATCAGGCCACGCAGGTCACTTTCCTTGACAGTGGCTGCCGCTTTCACCTCGACGCCTACCAGCTTTCCAGCCGCGTTCTCGATCACGACATCGACTTCGACTTTGTCGGCATCCCGGTAGTAGATCAGGCGATAGTCGCCGTCTGCCGTGGTCGTGTGCTTGATCAGTTCCCCGAAAACGAAGGTCTTCCGGACTTGGTCTCGGCGGAGTACGCGCCGATAACAGTGTCGGTACCCAGCACGGGGGGCATGGAGGTATCCGCAACGGTGGTGCTGGCGGTCTGGCCAGCGGCCGTGACGGTCAGGGTCTCGTCGCCTTCGGTGATCAGCAGGTCTTTCTCGAAGATGCCGGGTGGCAACGCAGTGAGTCCCTCGTTGCGCACATCCAGGATCAGGTCATGCTCGCGCGCTGTAATGGTTTTCATAGCGCACGGTGCTGATGCCGACGGTGATCTTGCGGGAAATACGGCGCTGGCCCGTATTGAACGTCGTGCGCACCGGAATCTGCGTGGTCTTGCCCTCGGCGTAGTCGGCCTGGGCGCGGCCCAACTGCACGGGCACGCCTAGTTTTTCCAGCGCTTCCTGCGCCAGCTCTTCCAGGGACACACGCGGCACGGGTTTGCCAGACAAGGTGCTCGGGCGCGCTTTGGCGTAGACGCCATAACCGAGGCGAACGATCTTACCCGCCTCGATGAGCTCCTTGATCGCCCGGCTGATCTGGCTGGGGCTGCCCATGGCCTCGAAATCCGCGCGCAGGACGACCTCGCCCTTGCGCAGGGCGATGGAGCGAACCATCCTGTCTTTGACGCTGAGTCGGCTCATGGCGACCTCCGATGTGATGCAAACATTGCCCATTTACTGTACTCGATCTTGACTTCCTTTTCCAGTTGATCCATGGGTTTTTTGATGCAAGGATTGCTCATTGCTGAAACGCAAAAATCCCCCGATCCCACCGCCTTTGAGGTCAGTGAGATCGGGGGATGCGATGGTTGCGGCTACGGCTGCCGATGCCACTGGATCAGCGCGTTGCAGCGGGCACGCTCGCGCTCGTGCTGTTCGATGGCGTCAAGTGCCCACTGGGCGATCTGGGGATCGCTGGCAACGGCAAGATTTCACTTCACTGCCCTCGGTCGAGACATTCAACTTCCAGCACCGGGCACACATCTCGCACCGCATCTGGAACACTTTCGACCAGGGCGAGGCACTGTTCCCGACAGACGCGGCCGCCGAGCTAGCACGTCGAGCCGAATCTCTGCGCGAATTCACCGAGAGCCAAATCACACGTGCGTGGCAACGGCTGGCCGAAACCACCTCCACCGCCCCCCGCAGCCGCTGGCGGCTCGGGTTGGCGTAATCGTCGCTTCTTCCGTAAAGACCCTGCACCCGCAAGGCTCTTAAGGAAAAAACCCTGCCCCTCGTGAGAAGGACAGGGTTTCAATCACCTCAAGCGCCCATCCGAGGACAGGCGCTTGTCTCCGGGGAGATTAGCCGACCGTAACGAAGTTAGCAGTGGTAGCGGAAGCATCCAAGCCGGCTGCGGCTACGCCAACCAGTTTGACCAGCGAGTCGCCAGCAGCGTCGTTATGGAACACCCACGAGTCAGAACCAGCGGTGAACACAACGGTTGCATTGGCGGCAGTCACAACCAGCTGAGCGATGTCGGCTTTCTGGGCGGCGGTCAAGCCAGAAGCCGACGTACCGGTGAAGGTCAGCAGGCCGCTGGCAATCGTGTAGGTCAGCTCAGCAGAGTTGTAGCCTGCCACAGCCCCGGCAAGAACATCTGCAGCTTTGTCAGCGGAGCCATCAAAGTCCAGCGTCATACCGATATTGGTGCCGGTGTTGGTTACACCATAACCAGTGATGATGTCATAGCCAGTCAGCGTGGACTCACCAGCGCTGATGGTGATCGACACATTATCGCGATCGGCAGCATCCACACCTGTGAAAGTGATTGAGTCCGTGCCAGCGCCAGCATTCACCGTCAAAGTACCCGTGGTGATGGTGTTGGCAACTGTGATGCTGATGGTGTCATTGCCGGCACCGGTACTGATATCAAGGTCTCCAGAGGTCAAACCTTTAGCAGAAACCGTAACGGTGTCAGTACCCGTACCCGTGACCAAACTGATGTCAGCCGTAGTCAAGGCGTCTGCCGTCACCGTCACAGAGTTGTTGCCTTCACCGGCATCCACCGTGATGTTACCGGCGGTCATGGCGGCGGAATTGGTCACTGCGATCGTGTCGTTGCCGCTACCGGTCAGCAGATCGATCGCGTTGGTAGTGGAAGAACTCGTCACCTTGAGACCCTGGTCGCCGGAGAAGGTACCGCCGGTAAAAGTCACCGCACCGGTTGTGGCTGCGATCTCCACATTGACGCCGGCCGACTTGAAGCTGGCGTCGTACCAACCACCGGTCGTAACGTCGATCGTGTTAGCCGTACTATTAAGCCCGATGGTTTTGATGTTCTTGAGTTCCTTGAAGTCATCGTCGACCATGGCGATGCCACCGCCGACCGTCACGATCAGCGAGTTGTCGCCCGCACCGCCGTCGATCTTGTTGTAAGTAGCGCCGCTGCGCAGCTGGGCCAAGTTTGCGGCTACAAAAACGTCATCGCCTTTCCCGCCGTTGTAGCTTGAGCCAACCGTGCCGAGATTGAAGGTATCGACATAATCAGAACCGGTCACCGTGGAGCCGGCCACCAGGTTCCCGCCAACAGTCAAGCCTTTGATCACGGCAGGGGAACCCGTGCCGCCGTCGCCCGTCAGTTGCGAGCCATCGATGGTGACGGCCTTGGTCGTGGCAGCGTTAGTCAGTTCTACGGCCGTGCCGGTCAGGTTGATGTTGGTGAGGTTGGTGGCCGTGAAGGCGTCGATAACAGAAGTTCTGTTCGCACCAGCCGTAGCGGTCGGGCCGGCATTGGTCTGGATGTTCAACGTCGTGGCGTTGGTGGTCAGTCCGGTCTTGATGCCCGCTGCCGCGCTGGTGGTCGTGCCGGCACCCAACTTCAGGTTCAGCGTGGTCGCACCGGTGGCCAGATTGGAGGTCAGCGCACCGGTGGTTTGACCAGTTTTGGTCACTTGAACCGTGCTGCTGTTAACCAAGCCTTGAACGACGGCGGCAGACGCGTCATCCAGCACCACGGTATCAATGGCGTTCCAGTTGTTCTTGTTGAGGTTGCCAACGTCGATGGTGTTGTTCGTGACAGTGCTCAGGCTGAGGATCTCGAAGTCGATAACCTTGCCGGAGAAGTCCGTCACCGCATCGGAAGCGGTCGCCGTCGCCGCATTGGTGCCGGTCATCTTCAGGGTGTCGCGTCCGGTGCCGCCGGAGACCGAGCCTTTCGTACCGAGCGCCGAACCGGTAAGGGTCAGCGTGTCAGCGCCGTCGCCCAGCGTGTTGGTCGTCGTGCTGGCGCCGAGTCCGATGGCGTCGGCACCGGAGCCGCCGGTGAAGGTCACGCCCGCAGCCAGGGTCGGAGTGATGGTCACGCCGCCGGTGGAGTCGACAGAGCTGACGGACTCGAGCGCAGTCACCGTCGTCGCGCTGATCGTCACCGCAGAGTCACCCTTGACGGCGATGGTCTTGGCGGCAGCAATATTAACGTCGGCAACCGTTAGCGCCTCGTCGGCATTGATGGTCAGCGAGGTTGCGCTGGCCGCGGTCAGGGTCACGCCGGTGGACGCTTTGCCGGTAGTTGCCACGTTCAGCGTGGTCGCTTGGGCATCCGTGATCGTACCGGTCGAGGCGCTGTTGAGCGTCAGGTTCAGGGTGCGAGCACCGGCAGCCGCCGTCACGGTTGCGTTGGCTGCGGCATCCTTGATGGTAAGGCTGGTCAGGGCGTCGGAGGTGATGGCAGCAGCAGTAAGTTTGGAGCCATCGATCGTGACGCTTGCCAGGGTATCGGTTGCAGCGGTGTCCAAAATCGTCACGTTATCGCCACCGGTTACTGTGACGGAGGTGGCATTGCCCTTGGTGTTGATTGTGATGTCGTTGCTGGTTGCAGTGGAGGTCAGCTTGATGGTCTCAAGACCCACAGCATTGCCAGCGTTCACCGTCAGATCGTCGCTGTCGTCATGAACAACTTCCAGAGTCTCGATGTTCTTCATGCCGGTGGGCAGGGTTGCGGTCCCAGGTGCAGCCAGGTTGCCGGTGTAAAGGGTCAGGGTGTCGGCCCCGGCGCCGCCATCCAATTGGTCGCCCGCATTGAGTTGTGTATTGATGGTGTTGTCGGCGATGAAATGATCGCTGCCCGCCCCCCCAGTCTTGTTGTCAATGCCCGCAGTGAGCATGAAGGTCTCACCAACCGAACCGGCACCGGAAACGGTGGCGATCGCGGCATCGGCGGAGGCGGTGGTCGCGGCTTCGGCGGAAGCTTGATTAATCACTGCGGCCAGCCAGGTCTTGGCGGCGTTGTAGCCGGAAGCGCTGGCGATGTCGGTGTTCTCGGCCGGGGTGTCCAGGGCGTCGGTGAAGGTCCCAGCGGCGCCGATCTTCAGCTTGAACACGTCCAGCGCGGCGTCGGTCGCGCCGACGGTGGCGGGAGTGGTCACCCAGCCGGCGGGGGCGCCGTAGGTGCCGTCAGCCTTGGGCATGTAGCCGCTGTCGTTGATGATGGCGTTGGCCAGGCCCTTCAGCTTGATGGAACCGGTCAGCAGTTGGCCCACGTAGAAGTTGTAGGCGGCCATGTTGGGGGCGGCGCCGGTCAGATTCGTGTACATGTCGGTCACGATCTGGCCGTAGTTGGTGCCGGCGGGGAAGCCGGTCTGGGTGGTCAGGTAGTTGGCGAGACCGGAAGTCCATACGGAACCGGCGTTGTCCACCAGACCCTGGCTGAATTGGGCCAGTTCGGGGGCGGTGGCCGGACGGCCCAGGGTGGTCACGAAGTAGGCCTGGACCTTGGCATGGTAATCAGCGGCTACATAAGCCATATGTATCTCCTTGATTAAGAAGGGTGAAGCAGAAATAAACGTTTATTTGAGCCTCAAAGATTTACCGCATTGGATCAACCTTTTAGACGCGGTGGCTATGGTAAAGGCTGAACTCGCAATAGAAATGTGATGGCCGTCACAAATTTGCATTTCGCCGGTGAATTCTATCTGCATTGCGGCAAACCCGAATGCGCCGGCTGGAGCGGTTTGGCGCCCAAAGCCGCGGGGAACCGTCGCACCTGCGCCGCGTGGTGCAAATCTTCCAGACAGAGCAAAATTTTGGTGATCGCTTGGACACCAGCAAACCGGCCCCTTCCCTTTCATGGGAAGAATGTCGAAATTTCAGCGGCGAGACCTGCAAGCCCTTGTAGGAGCGGGCCACGCCCGCGATTGGTGGGCGAGATGCAATGTGCGGGTCGCGGGCGTGGCCCGCTCCTACAGGACAAACTGCGCCGGTTCTGGGCAAAGTCGAAGGGGGCGATGCGGTCGCTGCGCTGCAAGACCTGGCCGGCAGCAGCGCAGGAGAGGTGGGTTTTTAGAATCCCTGCAGCAAGAGGTCTATTGCGGCAACGATTTCGTCGCGTCGATCTTCAACCCCGAACACTGCGCTTTTGAGCGCTTTCACGGGATAGGCCGCCATGTATTGCGTCACCATCGAATACGTCTCACCGTCGATCTCGAACAACGGGTTGAGCACGGTCGCGGGCTTCGGTGCTTCGGCCAAAGGCAACAGGGGAATCACCATTCGCGTGTTGAAGTGGCTCATCGCATCGGCTTGCACGTCGATGAGATATCCGTTGCTCGACGGGTTGGGATACACACTGAATCTGGCCATCAGAACATCCTGTGCTTTTCCAACGGCAGACCGTGCTCCTCCACGAAAGCATTGGAGCTTTCAATGGCTTCGCGGTTTTCCTTCAGCCAGAGTTCCGTGCGCTTCTCCGCCACCGCTCTGGCCAACCCGGCTTCGGCGGCCTGCGATACGTTGATGCGCAGTTCCCGGGCCTCGGAAAGAAGGCTCTCCGCCAGTGACACATTGGTTGCCTTCTTTGGCGCGGTTGCGTGGTTGCTCAGCGCGGACATGACTCGACTCCTTTCCAAGCATCAGCACCATGGTGCCGGATATGTGCATGATTCGCAACATCAGCATTGCGCACCTCAAATGAATGCCTTTCCCATAAGGACCGGGATGCCCGTTGAATTCAGAAATCCCGCTCGCAGCCCAGCCAGAGCTGGTTCTGGGCGAAGTCGAACAGGGCGATGCGGTCGCTGCTCTTCAAGGCCTGGCCGGCGAGGCTGCAACGGGTCTGCGGGGCGACGTGGCGCGTCAGGGAAAACCAGCCGTAGGCCAGGCTCTGTTCCCGCACTACGGCACCGAACAGGGGGCTGTAGGGCTTGCGGTCGGACAGGTTCTGAAAACGCAGGCCGCTATCCAGGCGCCAGCCCGGCGCGGGGATGAACTGACCCTCCACTTGCAGCACGGGGCCGCGCCGGGCACCGCCGTGGCGCTCGTTGAGGGGGTGGTCGAGCTGGGCACCGGCCCAGGCGTTCACGCGCAGGGCGGAATTGAAGCGCCAGCTGTAGCCGAGCTTGGCCTCGCCCTGGGCGCTGTCGTAGGCGCGCTGGGCGGGGTATTGCTGTACCCCCACGCTGGCGTCGAAGAGCCAGGGGCTCTCGGGCGCCAGGGCCTGGCGGGTACGGGCGCCCAGGCTGCGCAGGTAGTCGTGCCCACCCAGCCAGAGGTTGTTGAACCAGAAGGTATCCAGCCGATCGCCGAGACGCCGGCTCAGTTCGCCCTGAAGCCGGGTCTGGTCGTAGGCGTGCTCGGTGGTGTACTGGCGGTGACTGATGGCTGCGCCGGCGGTCCATTCGCTATCCACGGCCGCCTGCCAGCCCAGTTGCAGGCCGCGCCAGTTGTCGCTGTGGGCCCGACTGGGGGGCGCCAGGTCGAGGGTGACGGGGTTGCCGTCGAAAAACAGGGTGACGGCGCGCTGGTCGGTGCCCAGGTTGGCGTTGCTGTCGCGCCCCAGGCTGACGCCCAGGGTCCAGCGCGAACGCGCCGCCAGCGAGGGCGGCACGCAGCCGCTTTTATGATAACGCTCGATGAGTTCGCGGATCGCCGGGCTGGGCGCGAAACGCTGTTCGATCAGAGTGAAGATCTGGCGCGCGGCGCCGGCCAGGCCATTTTCGCAGTACAGGATGCCCAGGTCGAGCCAGGCGCCGGCATGGGCGGGATTGGCCTCCAGCAGGCGCCACAGGCGGGCGGCCGCTTCCCGGTCGTCGCCCCGCTTCAGTGCCTGGAGCGCCGCTTCGTAATCGGCGGCGATGGGTGTTTCCTCGGCGCCGACCGGCGCGGCCAGGGCCAGCGCCACGGCCATCAGCACGCTCCCCGCCCACCACGCCGCCCGCGCGGCGGGCGCCCCCCGACGGGGGCGGGAGCCCGCCAACCGCATCAACGGGTCCAGGCGGTAACGCCGACCAGTTGCTGCCCCGGGTTATCCAGTGTGCGGGTGAAGACGTAGGCGGCCTGATGGGCGTCGCTGCCGCCCAGGGCGCCGCGGATGGTGCTGTTGGTGCCGTCACGGAAGTTGGAGACCAGCTTGCCGGTCTGGGTCACGTCGCCGGCCCCGGTGACCTCCCAGTTCCGCCCTGCCGCCGCCACGTCGAGGCGCGTGCTGAAGCTGTTGCGGGCAAAGTCCACGCTCAGGCTGCCGCCCTGGACGGTGGCTGGCTGAGCCGTGCCGTTGTCGACGTAGGCCGCCTCGGACTGCCGCAGAATGAAGCTGGCAGTGCCGGACTCGGGCAGGTTGACCCGCTCGGGCTCGCGGATGATGGCGTAGTAGCTGTTGGTGGCGATGATTTCCAGGCCCGCAGCGCGAGCGGCGCCGATATCTATCTGGACCGGCTGGCCGGCCAGCGCCTGGTAGCGGCCCCAACTCACGGTGTCGGCCGGCGGCGGGGATACCGGCGGCACCTCCGGCGGCGGAACGGACGTTGTCGGCGGCGGATTGCGCGAACCCGCTGCCTGGACGACATGGGCGACCGCCTGGGTCTCGGAGATGCGTTGCAGGTCGGTGCCGTTGTCCTGGCTGGCGGAAACCTTGGCTGGCGTCTCGCCCGGCAGGGGCTGGCGCAACTGGTCGGGGGCCTGGTTGCCGGCGGCCCGCACGTGCGGGCGCGGGTCGTCGCGGTTGAGTTGCAGCATCTGGTCGGGACGGCCGGCGAACAGCTCGGCGGCCCGCTCGCCCTCGCAGGGACCGACCGCCATCGGGCTACACGCGTCGCCCAGCGGCGCCATCACGACGCCGCCGGCGGTCACGCTGACGCGGGTGGTGGTGGCATCGGCATAGGTGGTGAAGTCGGTGCCGCGCACGCCGATCGCGGCCACCGGGGTGTTGAGACGGAAACGGTCGCGGGCTTGCTTCAAGCCCTGGCCGGTGATGGTGCGCATGACGCCTTCGTCGAGCTGCAGACGCACGCGGATGTCGGCGTGGGCGGCGGTGTCATAGTGGTAATCGGCCAGTACGGCGCGTGTTTCCGGGCGCAGGGCGATGAAGGTGCCATCCTTCAGCTTGAGGTAGAGGTAGCCGTCGGCGCCGGTCTTCAGCCGGTCGCCGCTTTCCACCGCCTGGCCGGCGGCCGGCGACAGGGTCTTGCCGTCGCGCTGGATCTGCACCGAACCCATCGCGAGCACGACGTCCCCCGCCCTTTCGGCGGCGGTGGCGACCCCCGCCAGCAAACATCCCGAAAACGCGACTCCCCAGCTTAAGACACGGGCCAGCACGGCAACCCCCTTGTTTGAACGACTGCTCATCGTTGATGCACGCCAATAGCGAATCTTGGTCACCATGATCACCATAGGACTCCCTTTCCACGACTTACCCTTTTTAGCACTTCGATTATGGAAAGCGCAGAGGGAATGAACTGTGATCGCCATCACATTATACAAAGCGTCGTCATGGCGTGCTTTTCGAGACAGATGCGGCCTGATCGGCCAGAATGCGTGCCTCGTGCATTGAGGAAGCCTGATCAGATGCGTTTCGACCATGTGCAGAGCCTGCGGTTTTTCGGGGCGTTCGCCGTGCTGCTCTATCACGCCGGGGTATATGCGGAGCAAAGGCTGGGCGCGGTGCCTTTCGGCGGCTGGCTGGGCGTCCAGTTGTCCTGGGGCGTGCAACTGTTTTTCGTGATTTCCGGTTTCGTGCTGGCCTATTCACTGTCGCGCATGGGGCCGGGCCGCTTCCTGGCGCACCGCATCCTGCGCATCTATCCGCCGCTGTGGGGCCTGGCCCTGCTGGTCTGGCTCTACCGGGGGACGGCGGACATGAGCGGCGCGCAGTTCCTGCAGGCGATGACCCTGCTGCCGCTGGGCGAGATCCGCTATCCGCTGGGGGTGGAGTGGAGCCTGGTGTATGAAGTGTTTTTCTACGGCGTGATGACCCTGCTGGCCTGCCTGCCCGGGCGCAGGACGATGGAGGTGGCGATGCTGGCCTGGCTGGCGGCGATCGTGGTGATGGACCGCCTGCATCCGGGCGCCTCGACGGCATTCCTCCCGCGCGCCGACCAGATCGTCTTTTCCGGCTTCAACGTGCCCTTCATCTTCGGGGTGCTCTGTTTTTCATTGTTCCGCGCCACCCGGCGCCTGCCGCTGGCCTTGCTGCTGGTGGTGTTCCTGCTGGCGCTGCCGGCGGCAACCGCCGTCGCCAAGACGGAATACCAGTTGGCGCTCCAGGGCCTGGGCTTCGCCGCGCTGGTGCTGGCGGCGGCGGAAGCGTCGCGCCGGCGGACAGGCATCGGCGACGCGCTGCTGGTGCGGCTGGGTGACGCGTCCTACGGGCTTTACCTGGCCCACGTGCCGGTGCTGCTGTGGCTGCTCTCGGCGCTCCCCGCCGCCCGCCTGGGCAGCCCCGAAGCGGTGCTGCTGATCGCCGTGCCCGCCACCTTCCTGCTCGGCACGGGCTACGGCATGCTCGAAGCCGCCGCCTACCGCCGGGTGAAGGGCTGGCTGGACCGGGGCGGCCGGGTCAGGCTCGCCTCGCGGAACACTTCGGCGTAGGCATTGGCCATTTCCTCGAAGTCGGTGCGCAGGGCCAGCACTTCGGGGCTGGCGGCGGCCAGGCGGCGGCGCAGGTCCGCATCGTCCAGCAGGCGGCAGAGCCGGGCGCACAGTTCGGCGGCGTTGCCCGGCGAGTAGAACAGGGCATTCACCTCTTCCCGCACCTGCTCGGGAATGCCGAACACCGGGGTGGTGACGATGGGCAGGCCGTGGGCCATGGCTTCGAGGATCACGCGCGGGTAGCTCTCGATGCGGGAGGTGCAGACGAAGACGTCGGCCGCCCGGTAGTACAGCGCCGTGTCGTGGGTCTCCGGCACCAGAGCGACGCGCGGGCGCAGCGCCGCCGGCAGGCGGGCGACCTGCTGGGCCAGGGCTTCGCTGTAGGGGCCGGGGCGGTCGCCGACGACGAGGCAGCGCACCCGGCCATGGTGCTGCGCGGGCAGGCGCGCCAGGGCCTGGAGCAGGTCGAGCTGGCCCTTGCGCTCGCACACCGTGCCCAGCAGCAGGATCACGATGTCGTCGTCTGCGACCGCCAATTGCTTGCGGGCGACGGCACGGGGCCAGGGCTCCGCTTCGCGCAGGAAACGCTCCATGTCGAGGCCGTTGTGGATCACGGTGAAGTTGTGGCGCGTGTCGAGGGCTTCGCAGCCGCGGCGGGTGGCCTCGGCGACGAAAACGACGCGGTAGGGATATTCGAAGCAGCGCAGGGCCTCGGCGGCGATGGCGTCGCCGAAATGGTTGAAATAGGTTTCCCAGGGCTCGCTCTCGCGCGGGTTCCAGATCGACGGCAGGCCGGCGGCGCGGGCGGCGGCGATGGTGTAGAAGGTCTGCAGGGTGTTGGCGTAGACCAGGCGGGCGCCACAGCGCCGCAGGAAGGCGGCGAAATCGTCGATCGCCTTGTGATAGGCGGGGAGATCGAAGACGCCGGCGAGCGGATGGGGAAACACCCGCACCTCGATCCCGGCGTCCTCGTAGCGGCGGCGCAGCGGGCCATCCTCGGGACAATAGACGACGGGATCGATCACGCCGCGCCGCTTCAGCGCCACGGTCAGTTCGTACTGGCTGTAGGGCGCGCCTTCCAGGTTGAGGTTGAAGGCGGTCATCAGGGTCCGCACCGGCGCGGCGTCATCGTCGGCCGGTGCCAGGCGGCGCGCCCGGAGCCGGTAGCCTTCGTCCTCCAGCGAGAGATGCGGGCTGTACCAGGAGTCGTCGCGGCCGGCGTACTTGCGGCGGAACGCGGCCTCCTCGGCGGGGTTGTCGGCGAAGCCGCGGCTCAGTCCCTCGTAGTGCAGCAGTTCCGCGCCCGGCGCATAGACGCAGCGCAGGCCCCGGTCGACCAGGCGGTAGCAGTAGTCGACGTCGTTGTAGGCGACGGCGAAGGCGGCTTCGTCGAAGCCGCCGCATTCGAGGAACAGCGCGCGCGGGGTGAGCAGGCAGGCGGCGGTGACGGCGGCGCAGTTGCGGGCGACCATCGCCTGCGACAGATAGCCGTGGTCGTGGCGGGACAGCAGCTTGAAGGCGTGGCCGGCCATGCCGTGATGGTAGCCGTGGACGATGCCGCCGTGCTGGACCCGGCCGTCCGGGTAGAGCAGGCGCGCGCCCACCGCGCCCACGCCGGCGAGCCGGGCGTAGCCGACCATGCGGCTGAGCCAGCGCGGATCGACCACTTCGGTGTCGTTGTTGAGGAACAGGAGATGCTCGGCATCGACGCGCCGCGCCGCCTCGTTGTTGATGTGGGCGAAGCTGAAGCGCCCGCCGGGGCTGGCGATGCGCAGCACTTCGTGGCCGCAGCGGGCCAGGTAGCCCAGGGTCTTGGGATCGTCGCTCTCGTTGTCGATGATCACCACCCGGTAGTCGCGGTAGGTGGTGGCCTTGAGCGAATCCAGGCAACGCCGCAGCAGGTCGAGGCGGTTGCGGGTGGGGACGAGGATGGCCACCGACGGCCCGTGGTCGGGGAAGTCGTGCCAGAAGATGCCCAGGCCACCCCGTTCCGCCCAGGACGGGCGGAACACGCGAATCCCTTCGTGGGCCGGGCTGCCGCGCCGCGCCAGGGCCTCCTCCACGGCGCGGCGGCCGGCCTCGAAGCTGGCCGGCTTGGCGTCGCCGGAAGTGGCGGTGGAGCCGGGCAGCACGCGCCAGTGGTAGAGCATGCGCGGAATGTGGCCGACGCGGCGGGCGACTTCCGTCGCGCGCAGGGCGAAGTCGTAATCCTGCGAGCCCTCGAAGCCGATGCGCATACCGCCCAGCTCTTGGTAGAGGCTGCGCCGCACGGTGACCAGGTGCGCGCAGTACATGTAGGAGAGCAGCAGCTCCGGCGACCAGCCGGCCTTGAACTGCGGCGCGAAACGGTTGCCGGCGGCATCGATCTTGTCGTCGTCGCTGTAGAGGTAGTCGGTGTCGGGATGGGCGGCCAGGTGCAGGGCCACCTCGCCGAGCGCGTCGGGACTGAGTTCGTCGTCGTTGTCGAGGAAGGCGAGGAATTCGCCGCCGGCGAGTTCGGCGGCGGCGTTGGTGGCGCCGCTGATGTTGAGGTTGGCGTCGAGGACGCGCACCTTGATGCGCGGGTCGTCCCGCGCGGCGTCGGCCAGCAACCGCTCCACGGCGGGGTCGCCGCCGGCGTCGTCGGCGATGCACAGCTCCCAGTGCGGGTACACCTGGGCCCGCACGCTGTCGATGGCCTTTTGCAGGAACTCCAGGGGCGGCCGGTACACCGGCATCACCACCGAGATCAGCGGCAGGGGCGTCGCTGCGGTTGCGGCATCGAGGCGCCGGCGCAGGCGCTCCGCGTCCTCCGCGGTCCAGGTGTTGACGGCCAGCCAGCAGTCATAGACGTCAGCCGGCTCGGGTAACGCATAGCCCTTGGGCAGGCGGCCGGGCGTGGGTGCGGCGGCGTGCTGCACGCGGTAGAGCGCCAGCGCCTTGGACACCAGGAGCGGAATCTCGCGCAGACCGGGCAGGCGGCCATGGCGGGCGCGCCAGGCGGCGGCGCGGCTCCTGGCGAAGCGCAGGAAGCGGCCCGCGCCCTTGAGCTTGCCGCTCCAGACGGCGATGCGGCCGGGCGGGCGAAAGCGGAATTTATGCGGACCGCGCCAGCGGCATTGATCATCGTCGTCCAGTGTCGCAATGAGATGCACGACATCGACGCCGGCCGGAACGTCCAGTTGGATTTCAAACCGGCACGCGTCGGCGCCCGCCCATCCGGGCAGCGCCGCGGCGACATCGGGGCTGGGCAGGTTGACGGTACATGCGCCCCTCACCGCGCCGAATGCCAGTTCGAGCCGGACGATGCGCCGTTCCGGATGGACGCACCAGCCGGAGAAGAGAATGCTGCCCGGTTCTCCCCGATGGGCGGCGGGGGTATCGAGCGCGGCCGCAAGGCGGGATGGGAATTGGCGCATGAGATCGTTTGTCAGGGAGGGTGGTGACGGGCGCGACGCGCTCCCACGAGGGCGGTCGAAGCCATTCATCCGGGATTTTCCATTGGATGTCGTTCGCTTTCGTCTGGAGCGTTGCTCGTGCCGTAGGAGCGGGCCATGCCCGCGACCGGCCGGGATTGCGATGCTGTTCGCGGGCATGGCCCGCTCCTACGGAAGACTTCGGGTTTCAATTGCTGTTTCGTCCTCGCAGCAAGGCCGACACTCGGCGCAGCGGCGCGGTGACTTTCCAGGAAGTGGAGTTGAGCAGTGCCTCGACCAGGGCTTCCCGGCCCGCCAGGGCATCGCGCAACTGGTCCCGCTCGCCGCTCGTTTCCGTCAGGCGGGCGTGCAGCGATGCAGCCTCATCGTGCAAGGCCGCGATTTCCCCGCGCAGGGCGTCGACGTCGCGGCGCAGGCTGTCGTTGCCCTCGCGCAGCAGGTTCTCCCGGCCATCGGCGGCGGCCAGTTCCTCCACCTGGCGGCGCACCGTGGCGTCCAGGCCGGCGGCCCAGCGCCAGGCACCGTCCAGGTCGGGCAGCGCGTCCCGCCAGCGCCCCCAGAGCGCCGCCAGTTCCCCGGCTGCCAGCCGGCGCGGCGGCTGTCCGCCCAGGGCCTGGTAGAGAGGATGGGCGGGGGCGTCCTGCACCTGGTTGTGGCGCAGCTCGGGGCGCAGCGCCTGGCCGCAGGCCGTCTCGATGGCGGCCGCGTCGGTGGCCAGGTCCAAGCCGGCGGCGAGGCGCGCCGCGCAGTCCAGCGGCCGCGCCAGCAACTGGTCGTAATCCAGCAGCCAGACCTCGCGCCCCTGGAGATGGCGCAGGATGGCGAGGTTGTAGGCCAGCCAGAGCTGGCGGCCGTGGTCCAGGCTGAAGCCGTCGCGCGCGGCCAGCGACGCGGCCACGTTGTCGGGGTGGCGCAATACCCAGACGAAGCGGGCGGCGCCCGCCGCGCCGCGTTCCGCCAGGCGTTCGAGCCAGAAGGGCAGCAGCAGGCACAGGCGCGGGTCCTTGACCAGCCAGTCGGCACGGGCGGCGAGGCGGTCCGCGAGCAGCGCACGCGCCTCTTCCTCAAGCGCCGCGAGTTCCGCGCGGTCCGCGCCCTGGCAGTCGGCGGCGGCGCTCCAGGCGGCGGTGTCGACCGGCAGGTACCAGGCGCTCCGGCGCTGGTTCAGCAGGCGGCGGTCGAGGTCGACGACGCCGGCATCCTCGAAGAAACCTTCCGGATTGTCCTGACGCGGCGGCAGCAGATGGTCGCCGACATCGAGGCCGAGCACGTGCAACAGCCGGGTGACGGCGCTGGTACCGCTGCGGTGCATGCCGAGGACGAAGGTCACCGCCGGGGCCGGATCTCCTTCCGTGCGTGCGGGCCACAGGCCGAGTTGTGCTTGGGTGTCGGTGGGTGGCATGGTTTCGTAATCCAGTTCGTGCAGCAGGTCGCCGTTGATTTCGAGGAAGGTCGCCTGCTCCGGCGCCGTGAGGCCGCTGCGCCATTTTCCGATCTGCGCCAGATCCGGCGGCGTGTGGGTGCGGCGGTGGATCGCCAGCAGCTTTTCGCGCGGCGCCATCAGGCCGCCGCCGGCGTCCTTCCAGTCGCCCACTTCGGCGAGCCGCTCGGCGGCGCCGCGATGATAGTTCAGCATCGCCGGATCGAAATCCAGGTCGATCAAGCGGCAGACGCGGCGCAGCACGTCCTCCGGCGTGCGCAGCAGATCCTCGTAGCGCACTTCCAGGTAGCGCTCCGGCGCCAGGCCGGCCTGGCGCGCGGCGAGGATGCGGCGGCGCCAGAAGCGTGCGGCGTCGGCGATGTCGCGCCCCGGACCGAACCACTTGTCGCGGAACGACAGGGCCACGTCGCGGCCGTCGCGGATGATGTGGATGAAGCGGGCCTCCGGCAGCAGCCGCGCCAGGTCGCCCAGGCATTCGACGTAGGGCGGCGACTTGTCGCCCCAGCGCGGCTTGCCGAAGCGGCGGGCGTAGGCGCGGTAGAACAGGCGCACCGCCGCGTCGAGGCTGAACGGGGAGAGCGCGCGGACCTCGGCTTCCAGGGCGGCCGCGTCGAGGTGGAAGTCGGGCCAGGTGTGGGCGCCGGTGAGAGCGGCGACGAATTCCCCGGCATTGCCCGGCGGATGCGCCAGCATGGCCATCAGGAAATGGGTCTCCGGCGGAATCGCCAGCGCCGGGTGGGCGTCGAGCATCAGCCGCAGCAGCGTGGTGCCGGAACGACCGACGCCGACGACGAAGGGAGCGGCGGTAGTGAACACCGACATCAGTTTTCCCTCACGCCGAGGAACGGATGGGTGCGGCGCGGCGCGGAGGTGTCCCAGCCGTCGACGTCGGGTTCGATCAGTTCCTCGCGCGGCGGCAGCCAGGATTCCTCGGCCTGGAAATTGGCGCGCTTGCCGTGCCAGCCCAGGACGTTGACCTCGTAGTCGCTGTAGACCCGTTCCCTGGTGTATTTCTCGATCAGGTGGCGCCGGCTGAGGAAGGGATAGTGGCGCAGGATCAGGCGCTCCGGGCTGAGCTGGCGGCCGGGGAACTCGGCCTGGTGGCCGCCGTGGCCGAGAAGGTCCACCGGTTCCGCGGTCTTCTTCCAGGCATTCACCCGGTGCAGCGGGCGCGGCGCGAAGTAGTAGGCGTGGCGCAGGTCGGCGACGTAATCGATGTCCTGGCCCGCGTCGCCGGCATCGTCCAGCGGCAGGAAAACGAATTCGTCGAAGTCGATGGCGTTGTAGCCGGCGGCGTCGAGCCGGGCGATCGCCGCCGCCAGGGTCTCGCCGGGCCGGGTGCTCTGGCGGATCTCGTCGGCGTCGTGGTGGATGAACCAGTCGGCGTCGATGCTCCGCGCCAGTTCGGCCTTGTGACGCAGGATGCCCTGCCAATCGTAGTGGCCCGGATAGGGATGGCGCTCGATGCCGATCACGCCCTTGCCCAGCCAGCGCCGGGCAATCTCCACGGTGGCGTCGGTGGAGTCGTTGTCGATCACCAGCACGTCGATGCCCTGCGCCGTCAGGTGGGCCAGGCAGCGCTCCATGTAGGCCGCCTCGTTGCGCACCGCGAGCAGGGCGACGATGCGCAGCGCAGAGGTTGCGCCAGGAGCCGCGACCGGTTCCGGCGCAGCGACTTCCTCCATGCCGACATCGACGTTGACCACGCCGAGGAACGAAATCTCGCTGATGCTGGCGACGTTCTGGAAATGCAGCGCGGCGATCTGGCTTTGCAGCGGCATGTGCTGGCTGACGCCGATCTTCTGCACCAGGCGCAGGGTGATGAAGTAGTCGCCGATGGTGAAGCGGTTGTCGATGCGGATGCGGAAACGCCGGGCGCCGCCGTCGGGGTTGTCGGGCAGCGGGAAGCGCCGGCCGGCCAGTTCGATCAGACGCTGGTTCTGCAACGCCACCGCCAGTTCCAGGTTGGGGGTGGCGGCCGGATATTCGAGCTCGATGTCCATCTCGATCGGCTGGGTCGGCCGCAACTGCTCGCGCGACGCCTGGCTGTCGGCGAAGACGGCGCGGGTGATGCGTCCCCGGCCGTCGCCGAAGGCCGCCGACTGGGGAAAGCCGCCCAGCGGCGTCTGGCGCTGGTAGGCCTGCTCGCCGCCCATCGCCTGGCGCTGTTCCTCGCGCATGTCGAAGAAATACTGGGCGGCGACCGCCTCCGGCGTGCCGATGTTCTTGACCCGGCCGTGCTCCAGGTAGATCGCCTGGCGGCAGAAGTTCTGCACCATGCCCATGTCGTGGGAAACGAAGAGCAGGGTGGTGCCGGCGTTCTGCATCCGCTCCAGGCGTTGCAGGCACTTGAACTGGAAGGCGGCGTCGCCCACCGCCAATGCCTCGTCGACGATCAGCACGTCGGGCTCGACGCAGACCGAGACGGCGAAGGCCAGCCGCACGTACATGCCGCTGGAGTAGGTCTTGACCGGCTGCTCCATGAACTCGCCGATGCCGGCGAATTCGGCGATCTCGTCGAAGCGGGCGTCGGTCTGCGCGCGGTCGAAGCCGAGCAGCGCGGCGTTCAGATAGACGTTTTCGCGCCCGGTGAATTCGGGGTTGAAGCCGGAACCCAGTTCCAGCAGGGCGGCGACGCGCCCCGTCACGGCGACGCTGCCCTGGCTGGGGTTGAGGGTACCGGCGATCAATTGCAGCAGGGTGGACTTGCCGGCGCCGTTGCGGCCGACGATGCCGAAGGTCTCGCCGCGACGGACCTCGAAGGAGACGTCCCGCAGCGCCCAGAAGTCGCGGTAGTAGGTGCGCGGCGGCCGCCCCAGCCAGCCTTGCAGCCGGGGATAGAAGAACTGCCGCAGCCGCGCCGAGGGGCGCTCGTAGAGCTGGTAGCTCTTGCTCAGGCCCTGGATGGAAATAACCACGTCAGAGCACATCGGCGAATCCCTTGCGCAGTTTCTGGAAGGCGGCGAAGCCGAAGGCCAGCAGCGCCAGCGCGATGGCCAGCGCGGTCAGCCACGGCACGAGGTCGGGCACGGTCCCCCAGAGGATCACGCCGCGCGCGGTCTCGATGAAGTAGCTCAGCGGGTTGAGGAAGATCAGCCAGCGCACGCCGGGCGGAACGGCCGAGACCGGGTAGAAGATGGGCGAGAGGAACATCATCGCCGAGATCAGCACCGAGACGATCTGCCCCAGATCGCGGAAATACACGCCCAGCGCCGCCATCAGCCACATCAGACCGAGCAGGCCGAGGCCCAGCGGCAGCAGCACCAGGGGCAGCAGCAGCACGGTCCATTGCAGCTGGCCGGTCGCCAGCAACTGCACCGCCAGGAGCAGGCCGAGGGCGATCGCCAGATGCACCAGGGCCGCGCCGAGGTGCGCCCAGGGCAGGATCTCCAGGGGGAAGACGACCTTCTTGACGTAGTTGGGCTGGTCCGCCACCAGGGTGTGGGCGCGCGAGGCGCATTCCTGGAACAGGCCGAAGACGATCAGGCCGGCGAACAGGATCAGCACGAAGCCGAAGTGCGAGTCGCCCAGCCCGCCCTGCGGCCAGCGCGCGCGGAACACCAGGGAAAAGGCGAAGGTATAGACTCCCAGCATGAACAGCGGAGTGATGAAGGACCAGGTCAGGCCCATCAGGGTGCCCCGGTAGCGGCCCTCCACTTCCCGCCGCAGCATCTGCCGGGTCAGGTGGCGGTGACGCCAAAGGCTGAGAAAAGCCTGGTGTGGCCAGGCGCTGAATGCGTTCATCCGAGGTCATCCATTCGACGCGCTTCGAGTTCGACGGGATCGTAGGAGCGGGCCATGCCCGCGACCCGCATTGCTCTGGGCGACGTTCGCGGGCATGGCCCGCTCCTACGATGGATCACGGGTTCTTCATGGTTGAATGGACAATCCAGGTTCATGAAGGATGTCCGGATCAGGTAAAGAAAAGACTGCATGAGCGACGCAATTCATCGATGCGGGCGGTGAAATGGCGATGCCATTCCACCAGCATGATCAGGGCGAACATCAGCCGCTCCCGCTGCACGCCGGCCGCCAGATCGGCCTCCATCATCCGCGCCAGGGCCGCGCGGTCCAGCTCGGCGATGGCCAGGTCTTCCAGGTAGGCGGCAACGCCGCCCCGGGCCTGCAGCCACTCGGTCACCCAGCGGCCCACCGGCAGCACGAAACCCTGCTTGCGGCGCGCGCCGATCTCCGCCGGCAGCCAGCGCGCCGCGACCCGGCGCAGCGCCACCTTGCTGACACCGCCCGCCATGCGCTGCCGGTCCGGCAGCCGGGTCAGGCCGAGTTCGGCCAGTTCCGGCTGGAGGAAGGGCGCGCGGCCTTCCAGGCTGTGGGCCATGGCCATGCGGTCGAATTTTACCAGCAAGTCATCGGCCAGCCAGGTGCCGACGTCGGCGGCGGTCGCGCGTTGCAGCGGCGTGGATGCGCCGTCGAGCCAGGCCAGCAGCCCATGCTCCCATTCGTCATCACCTTCCGGGATGCCCAGCAGTCGGGCGCGGTCGCCCTGGTCGGTGAGCAGCGGGAAGCCGGACGGAGTGATGGGCGTCGGATTGTCCAGCAGCCGACTCGGCAACTGGCCGGGCCGGCGCCCTCGCAGCAGGCCCTTGAGCCGGTCGATCAGGCGCGGCGACGGCGCGTAGGGCGCGTAGTAGCCGTAGCCGCCGAACAGTTCGTCGGCGCCCTCGCCGGCCAGCACCACGGTCACCTGCTTCTTCGCCTCGCGGCAGAGCCAGAACAGGGGCAGCATCGCCTGGTCGCCCAGGGGTTCGTCCAGCGCCGCCGCCACTTCCGGCAGCAGCGTGGCGAAGGCCTCGCCGTCGAAGCGGAAGTGGTGGTGGGTGCTGCCGATGTGGCGCGCCAGTTGGGCGGCATAGGCGGATTCGTCATGCGCGGCCGAGTCGAAGCCCATCGAGAAGGTGGCCACGGCGGGCATGTGGCGGGCGGCCAGGGCGGCGACGATGGAGCTGTCGAGGCCGCCGGAGAGGAACACGCCCAGCGGTTTGTCGGAGACCAGGCGGCTCTTCACCGCAACCTCCAGCGCCTGAGCCAGCTCGTCGTCGCTGGTGGGACGGCCGCACCCCAGCGGCGGCCGGTAGTAGGTGCGGCGGCGCAAGCCGCCGTCAGCCAGGGCGAAAGTCAGGGTTTCTCCCGGCAGCACGCGGCGTACGGCGCGCAGGATGGTGCGCTCACCCGGCACGTAGTGCAGGGCGAGATAGCGCTGCAGGCTGAGCGCGTCGAGGTCGTGCGCCACCCAGGGCAGCGCCGCCAGGGCGCGCAGGTCGGAGGCGTAGGCGAAACGGCCGGACACACCGTCGCAGTGGGTGTAGTAAAGGGGCTTCTCGCCGAAGCGATCGCGCGCCAGATGCAGTTCGCCGTGGCGGCGGTCGAGAATGGCGATGGCGTACATGCCGTCGAGCCGGGCCAGCAGCCCATCCAGGCCCCAGGCGGCATAACCCTGGGCGATGACTTCGGTGTCGCTGGTGGTGCGAAAGGCGTATCCCGTCTGCTCCAGCTCGGCCCTGAGGGTGCGGTGGTTGTAGATTTCGCCGTTCTGGAAGATGACGGCCCGGCCTTCCAGGCTGAAAAAGGGCTGGTCGCCGTGGGCCGGATCGATCACCGAGAGGCGTCGCATCCCCATCGCCACCCCGGCCTCGAGATGGCGCCCGGAGCTGTCCGGACCGCGTGGGAGGATGACGCCTTCCAGCAGATCCAGCAGCGCCGCCGGCTCCGCCACGGCCGCATCGATCACGCCGACGATGCCGCACATGGGCTGCCCCCCTTCCCCCCCCGCAGGGGGTTCGATATGACTCGCTACGCTCGATGTCACGGGGAACCCCGTGGCAGCACCGAACGATTTGCGGCTGCGCCGCGTGCCGCTTTTCCTTGGGGCGGCCCGGCGGAAAAGCTGCGGTTTCACGGCCGCCATTGTTCGGACGCGGCAGCGGCCGACGGCCTTTCATGCCTTGCCTCATACCTTGCCCATTGCCAGGGCCAGGCGCAGGGCGAGGGTGCCGGGCCAGGTCTGGCGGTGCACGCCGGAGCGCAGGCCGTGGCGCAAACGCGCCAGGGGATCGGCGGCGACGCGGGCGCGCATGAATTCGTCGAGGACCGCCCGGTTGGCCTCGGTCATGCGGGGACGCAATATGGACAAGGCTTCGAGATTGCAGTCCATCCAGGCGTGAAATCCGCCCTCCCACAAGCGGCAGAGCCGGCTCATGCCGTTGCCGAAACCGCGGTTGGAGCCGATCAGGTTGGCCGCATGCTGCCGATAGCGCACCGTCGGCGTCGGGTCGTAACGCACCACGCCGCCACAGGCGGTGACCGCCTGGTAGATCCACCAGTCATGGGAAACGGTGTGCGGCACGGCCTCATAGTGGGCCAGGAGCGCCCGCGCGGCTTCGTTGAACACCATGGTGTTGCCCCCGGCGATGCTTTGCACCAGGGCATTGGAAAAGCAGGGCGCATTGCGGAACTCGGGGGAAAGGCCGAGCTCCCGGCCGGCGGCGTCGATCAGCCGGGTGCGGCCGCCGTAGAGGGCCGGCACCTCGGCCGGCACCGAGTCCAGCCAGGCGAGGGCGCGCGCCAGCTTCTCCGCCTCCCAGACGTCGTCCTGATCGGCGAAAGCGTAGTGGCGGGCACGCACGCCCGGCTGCCACGCCAGTGAGAGGAAATTGCAGGCGAAACCGGCGCCGGGGCCGTGCCGCAGCAGGACCTTGCCGGTCGGGTGACGGCGCTGGAAGTCTTCGAGCAGCGTCCAGGTGTCGTCCTCCGAAGCGTCGTCGGACGCCACCAGGCACCAGTCCACGAGCGTCTGCCGTTCGATCGAGGCCAGTTGTTCGGCGAGAAAGGAGGCACCCTGGCACGTTCCCATCAGGATCGCCACCTTGGACACCGGGGGTGGCGCCCCGGCAGAGGCAGTCATGGGTTCGGACAACGAAAAGGACATTGCGGGGTTCGGATGATTTTCAGGGGCGGAGGACGCCGACCGTGCCAACGGCGGGCGGATTTTACCGCTAAACTGGTGGAACGCTGGTCAGCGTCGGCCATGACGGCCGATTTCAGAATGTAGCAAGCATACTTCCGACGATTTCCATCGATTCCTTCATGGCGGCTGACATCCCGAGCGCTCCCGGCACCTACCGTTATTCACCCGGTATTTCATGGCTGCGGATCGGTATTGCGCTGGTGTCGTTGCTGATCACGATGGCGATGGAGTGGTTTCCTCCGGCCGGTGGGCCGGTGCAGGCGAGCGACAACTGGCTGCGCGACCATTTCGTGCGCTGGCACGCCACGGACACGCCGGAGACCCGCCTGACGCTGGTGGACATCGACGAGGCCAGCCTCGGTGAAATCGGCCCCTGGCCGTGGAAACGGGAGCGACTGGCGGACCTGGGCGAACTGCTGATCGGCGCCTACGGCGCCCGCGCCGTCGCCATGGATCTGGTCATGCCCAGCGGCGGGGACACCGAGGGGGATCGGCGCCTGGCGGCGATGGCCGAGCATGGCCCGCTGGTGCTGGCCCAGGCGTTCGATTACGTCGCGCGGCCGACGCCGGTGCGGGAAGGCCGGCTGACGGGCGGCGTCATCCGGGATGCGCCCGGTCCCGGCGCGGCGACCGTGGCCGCCACCGGCTATATCGCCAATCATGCGGGGCTCGCCGCCGCCCGCTGCACCGGCAACATCGGCTTCATTCCGGATGCCGACGGGGCGATCCGCCGCATTCCGCTATGGACCCACGCCGCCGGCCGCGCCTATCCGACCCTGGCTCTGGCCCTGCTCTCCTGCGGCATCAGCGAGCATCCCGGTACCGACGCGCGGCTGCCGCTGGCCGGCGACGCAACCTCCTGGCGAGTCCCTTTCCTGCGCCGGGAAGAGGCCTATCTGTCGATTCCGGCGGCCGACGTGCTGGCGCTGCGCGCGCCGCGGGCAGTCTTCGCCGGGCGCCTGGTGCTGATCGGTTCGTCCTCGCTGGGCCTCGCCGACCGCGTCGCCACCCCGCTCTCGTCCTCCACCAGCGGCGTGACCGTGCATGCCGCGGCCCTGACGGCGCTGCTCGACGAGCAGGCCGGCGACGGCATCGCCCCGTGGCCTGGCCGCTGGCTGGCGACCATCTTCGCCCTCGGTACCGCGCTGCTGGCGATCCTGGCCTTTCCCCGCCTCTCCGCCACCCGCTGCACGCTGCTGCTGATGTGCGCGATGGCGGCGTGGCTGCTCAGCGCCTATCGCATCGCGCCCCACGATCCGCTGTTCGTCACCAGCGGCCCGCTGCTGGGCCAGCTCTTCCTGCTCGCGGTGGCGATCCCCACCGAATGGCGCATCGCCCAACTGGCGTCCTCGCGGCTGTTGAGCACTCTCAGCCACTATGTCGCACAGCCGGTCCTCGACGAGTTGCTGAAAAGCGGCCTGCGCGACCCCATGGCCCCGACGCAGCTTCAGGTGACGACGCTGATCGCCGACATGGAAAATTACACGGCACTGGTCGAGGGCCTGCCTCTGGAGGAGTCGGTGATTCTGACCCGGGGTTTCCTCGACTGCCTGACCCGGCCGGTGCTGACCCACCAGGGCACCCTGGACAAATACACCGGGGACGGCCTGGTGGCCTTCTGGGGCGCACCGCTGCCGCGCACGGACCACGCCGACCAGGCGCTGGACGCGGCGCTGGGCATCGTCGAGGAAGTCCGCCGCTTCAATGTCCGGCGCCTGAGCCAGGGCCGGACGCCGGTACGGGTGCGGATCGGGGTGGAAAGCGGGTCGGCCGTCGCCGGCGACCTGGGCACACCGTTCCGCAGCGTATACACCGCCGTGGGCGACAGCGTGAATGTGGCGGCCCGGCTGCAGGAGTTGGCCCGCGATTATCCTTGCGACATCATCGTCGGCATGGGTACCGCCGCACTGACCCGCCGCCATCGCCTGCGCCCCCTGGGCGTGGTAACGCTGCGCGGCCGGGCCCAGGAGGAGACGCTGTTCACGCCCGTCACTGTCGACACCGGCCCGCCGCCCGTCTCAGGGCTGCCGCACGAGCAGCAGGACGTCGCCGAGAGCCGCCGTCGGGCGGAAGTTCCTTGATTCGGTGAGGTGGCGGCAGCCGTCGTCGAGCATGCCGCGGCGGATGACGATGGAACTCGGCTCGGCGTAGCCGGCGGTGTATTCGGACGCGTGGATGCGCCGTTCCGCCCCCGCGCGGCGCGCCCTCGCGGGCCAGTAGCATCAGCAGCGTTACCTCGCCCACCCGGACCTGGGAAAAGCGGTCCTGGGTCATCGCCAACGCCCCCGGACAGTTCGCCAGCGGACCCCAGAGGTCAGGCGGCCCGGCGGAAAAGCTCGTTTTTCACTCTAATCTTTTCCTTAGCCTCGCCAGTGCGATGGCATGATATAGGCTCATCGTCCCCATATCGAAACACTTTCCCCATCGCCGCCCCTGGCCGCAATGACCACTCCCGCCAGATCATCGCAAACGACCTTCGACCTCAGGAAGATTCCGCTGCTGTCCGCGCTCGCCAACGAGGAGCTGGCCCGCGTCGCCGGCGATCTGCGGGTGCGCCAGTACGCGAAACGGGAAACCGTGATCAACAAGGGGTCCAGCGGCGACGCCCTGCTGTTCCTGCTGGCGGGACAGGTGCAGGTGGTGGATGTGACGGAGGACGGCCGGGCGATCGGTCTGAACCTGCTGCAGCCGGGCGACTTCTTCGGCGAGATCGCGGTGATCGACGGCGGCGCCCGTTCGGCCTCGGTGACGGCCCTGACCGAGGTGATCGTGGCCTTCCTGCCGCGCACCACCGCGCTGTGGCTGTTTTCCCATTGCGCCTCGGTGGCGGAGCGGATTCTCCAGCACATGGCGCTCAAGATTCGCCGCGAATCGGAGTTCCGCGCCCTGCTCAGCATCCACAACGCCTTCCGCCGCGTCTATGCCCTGCTGAACCTGCTCAAGCAGGTGCATCCCGGCGGCATCGTGACGGTGGAGAACCTGCCGACCCAGCAGGACATCGCGATCATGGTGAATACCAGCCGGGAAACCGTGTCGCGGGCGATGGCCCACGTGCTGGAGCAGGGCATCGTGGAAAAGGACATGCGGCGCCTGATCATCCGCAAGCCCGACGCCCTGGCCCAACTCGCGGCCAACAACGTCACCCAGATTCAGATCACCGTGCAGCGCCACGCGGCGGCGGCAGGCAACGGCTGACCCGGCGGGCGAGCCTCAGTTCGCCCGGTTGACGTCCAGCCAGCTGTTGAGGTGGGTCACGTCGTCGTCACCCAGGCCGCCCACCGCCGCCTTCAGCCGCACCCAGTTGACGATGTAGCCGTAGCGGCTGCGCGCCAGGTCGCGCTTGGCGGCGAACAGCTGCTGCTGGGCGTTGAGGATGTCCACGCTGGTGCGGATGCCGGCCTGGAAGCCCTTGCGGGTGGATTCCAGGGCCGCCTCGGCGGACGTCACCGCCTGGCGGTAGGCGTTGATCTGGGCGACGCCGGTGTTGACGCCCAGGAAGTACTGCCGCGCGTCCAGCACGGCCTTGCGCGTGGCGGATTCCAGTTGCTGCTCGACCTTGCGCTGTCCGGCCTCGGCCTGGCGCACGTTGGCGCTGACGTAGCCGCCGGCGAAGAGCGGCACGTTGAGCTGGACGCCGACCGCGCGGGTGTCGTAGCGGGTGTTGATCGAGACGTTGTTCTCGCTGTCGCTCTTGGAGCGGCTGGCGATCAAATCCAGCGTCGGCTTGTGTTCGGCGCCGGCCTTGGCCACGTCCTGGCGGGCGGACTCCAGGCCGTGGCGCTGGGCCTGCACGGTCGGGTTGCCGCTACGCGCCCACTCCACCCACTGGTTGAGGTCGTTGGGCTGCGGACCCTGGGGCACCGGCTTGTCCGCCATCAGGGTGGCGAGCGTTCCCGGCTCCTGGCCGATGATGCGCTCCAGGGCGCGGCGCGCCACTTCCAGGTTGTTGGCGGCCTCCAGCTCCTGGGCGACGGCGCTGTCGCGGCGGGCCTTGGCGTCGTTGATGTCGGTCACCGTGCCTTCGCCGCCGGCGAACAGGCGTTCGGCCTGGACCAGTTGCTCGGCATAGGCCTGGCGCTGCGCCTGGGTCAGGGCCAGCGTGTCCTGCCCCAGCAGCGCGTCCAGGTAGGCGCCCGCCAGGCGCACGATCAGATCCTGGCGTGCCGCCTCGTAGGTGGCCTCGGCGTAGCTGGCGCGGGCCTGGCCCTGCAGGTAGCCGGCCCAGTTGTAGGGCCGGTAGAGCGGCTGGCGCAGGCTGATGCCGTAGCTGCTGGAGGTGTAGTCGTAGGTGGTGCCCCGCATCCCGAGGACGGTCAGGCTGCGCTGGTCGGTGCTGTTCCTGGTCTCGGTGCCGCTCACGCTCACGGTGGGCAGAAGGCCGGCACGGCCCTTGTTGGCCTCCTCCAACCCCGCATCCCGTTCCGCGGCGGCGGCGCCAAAGTCGGCATCATTCCGCAGCGCCTGCTGGTAGGCCTCCAGCAAATTCGTCGCGGCCAAGGCGAAACTCGGCCCCAGGAGGGCGAGCAGCGCGCCGAAGAGGGCGCCACGATGCCTGAGTTTTGCCACGTCAGATCTCCTTCAGGGAGGTGGCGACGCGATCGGCGAGGGGTTTCAGCAGATAGTTCATCAGGGTGCGGCTCTCGCCCTTGACGATCACTTCCACCGGCATGCCCGGCACCACGTGGTTATGGTGGCCGAGTTTCTTCATTTCCTCCGGCGACACCGAAATGCGCACCAGGTAATAGGGCATCCGGGTCGCGGGGTCGGTGAGGCGGTCGGCGGACACGGTGCTGACCTTGCCCTGGATCACCGGCGTGGTCTTCTGGTTGAAGGCGGAGAAGCGCAGGTCGGCATCGATGCCCACCTTGACGTGGTCGATCAGATGCACCGGCACCTGGGCCTCGACGATCAGCGGCTCGCCGCGCGGCACCAGGTCGAGGATGTGGCCGCCGGGAGCGACGATGCCGCCGACGGTGTGGATCGAGAGGGCGACCACGTAGCCATCCACCGGTGCCTTGATCTCGGTGCGGGCCAGTTCCTCCTGGGCCGCCATCAGGCGGTCGTGCTGGGCCGAGGCCTCCTTCTGGGCGTCGCCCAGCTGGGTTTCCACCTGCTTGCGGTATTCCTGCTCCTGCTGCAGGATGCGCAGCCGGATCTCGGCGTGGGCGCGTTCGGTGTCCAGCATCTTGTTGCGTGGCACATAGCCTTCCCTGGCCAGATCGCGCATCCCCTGCAACTGGGGCTCCAGGGCGGCGGCGCTCTCCCGCAGCACGGCGGCCTCCTTGCGCTGGCTGGCCCGCCGCGTGGCGAACAGCGTGGCCTGGACATCCAGGATCTCCGCCACCTGGGGATCGCGCCGGGCTTCGAGCAGGTCCTTGTCGAACTGGATCGACTCCCGGTTCAGGTATTCGGCCATCAGGCGGTTCTCCACGGCGCGGGCGCCCAGATACTGGGTGCGGATGATGCCGAGGTTGGCGCGGGCCTGGGTGGAGTTGAGCACCACCAGCACCTGGCCGGCCTTGACCTCGTCGCCCTCCCGCACCGCGATTTTCTCGACGATGCCGCCGGAGAGGTGCTGCACGGTCTTGCGCTGCGACTCCACCGAGATCACGCCGCCCGCCGGCACGCCGGAATCCAGCGGCGCCAGGAGCGCCCAGAGGAGGAAGCCGCCGAAGCCGATCAAGAGGATCAGAAGGCCCAGCCGCGCCGGCTTGTTCGGGTCGGCGTCGGGGCCGGCCGCCGCGGCAGGCGGCAACCGGGTGCCGGCGCCTTCGATCAGGACGGGAGAGGTGATGTTCTTCAGTTGCGGTTTCATGGCGGATCAGGCCGTCGCCGAGGCGGCCGACGTGGCAGGGTGGGCTTGCTGAATCTGTTGCTGGGCTTGCTGCTGCGCCTGTTGCAGCGCCCGCAACACGTCGTCGCGCGGACCGTAGAGCTGCGGCGTGCCTTCGCGCATCAGCAGCAGTTTGTCGACCACCGCCAGAACGTTGGTGCGGTGGGTGATCAGGATCACGGTCTTGCCGCGCTGCTTGAGGTCGAGCACGGCCCGCACCAGCGCCGCCTCGCCGGCGTCGTCGAGGTTGGAGTTGGGCTCGTCGAGCACCACCAGCGAAGGATCGCCATACAGCGCGCGGGCCAGGCCGACCCGCTGGCGCTGGCCGCCGGACAGCATGCCGCCGGCTTCGCCGATGGCGGTGTCGTAGCCCTTGGGCAGGCGCAGGATCATTTCATGCACGCCGGCCTTCTGCGCGGCGGCGATCACCTGCGACGAATCCACCTCGCCGAAGCGGGCGATGTTCTCGGCGATGGTGCCGTCGAACAGTTCGACGTCCTGGGGCAGGTAGCCGATCCAGGGCCCCAGTTCCACCTTGTTCCAGAGATAGACGTCCATCCCGTCCAGGCGCACCTTGCCGGCCTGGGGCGGCCAGATGCCGACCAGCAGCCGGGCCAGGGTGGATTTGCCGGAGGCGCTGGGGCCGATCACGCCCACCACTTCGCCGGCGCCGATGGCCAGGTTGACCCCTTTCAGGATCGGCGGTCCGCCCGCGGGCGCACCGGCGATCAGGTTTTCCACGTTGAGCGCGCCGTTGGGCTTGGGCAGCGACATGCCCGAGAGACGCTCGGGGAAGACGGCCAGCAGTTCGTCCAGGCGCTGATAGGCGGCGCGCGCGGAAATCAGTTGCTTCCAGGTGCCGATCGCCAGCTCCACCGGCGCCAGGGCGCGGCCCATCAGGATCGAGGCGGCGATCATCACGCCCGGTGTGACGATGTTGTCGATGGCCAGCAGCGCGCCCAGGCCCAGGATGCCGGACTGCAGGGACATGCGGCAGAACTTGGTCGCCGCGCCGATGATGCCGGCGCGGTCGCTGGCCTCGCTTTGCAGGGACAGCATGTCGTTCTGGTAGCGGGCCCAGCGGGCACGGATCTGCGGCAGCATGCCCATCGCCTGGATCACCTCGGCGTTGCGCAGGTTGCTGTTGGCGCAGTTGCCGGCGGCCATGGCGGCGCCGTTGGCCTCCGCCAGCGGCTTGCGGGTGGCGATCTCGGTGACGTAGGCCAGACTGAACAGGATCAGCGCGCCGACCAGGGAGAAAATGCCCAGCAGCGGATGGAGGAAGAACACCACCACCAGGTAGATCGGTGCCCAGGGCGCGTCGAAGAAGGCGAACAGGCCGTTGCCGGTGAGGAACTGGCGCACGTTGGCCAGGTCGCCCAGCGCCTGGCCCGGATTGCCGCCGACCTTGACCAGATTGCGCTCGAAAGCGGCGGAAAACACCCGCGGACTCAACTGGATGTCCAGGGCGGCGCCGAGCCGCACCAGCAGCTTGCTGCGGACATATTCGACCAGGCTCATCAGCACGTACAGGCCGAGCATGATCAGGGTCAGCATCAACAGGGTCATCGGACTGCGGCTGGCCAGCACCCGGTCATAGACCTGGAGCATGTAGATGGACGGCACCAGATACAGCAGGTTGATGAAGAAGCTGAACAGGCCGGCGACCCAGAAAATCCGGCGATAGCCCAGCAGGGCCGAAAGAAGCTCGGTACGAGGAGCGAGAAGTTTTTTCATCCTGGGATCATGCCGGAGCCGGACTGACAAAAGCCGGTCATTCTACTCCATGCCCCATCCACCCCCGTTCAGCTCTGTAACCGCGTGCAACCGCTCAGTGGCGCACCAGCGGGACGTCGGCAACGCCCGACGGATCGGCCTGGTCGGGCAGCGGCAGGGGCAGATCCCAGCCGGTCGTCGGCACGGTCTCGTAGAGCAGGCGGATCAGCGCGTGCAGGCCGTCGTCGGCCATGGTCAGGGTCTCGCCGTCGTCGTCGCGGTCGAGCAGGGTCAGCACGTGGCGTCCACTGGCGTCGTTGCCGTGCTTCAGGGTGACCAGCAGGCGCGGTTCGCCGATCAGCGGGATGGGCGGCACCGCCGCCAGGGACTGGCCGGCCCGCGCCTCCTGATGGCGCAGCGCCAACAGCCAGTGGCGGGCGGCATCGCTGGCGCCCGCCGCCAGACCCTGTTCCAGATGCGACCAGAGCACCGGCCAGAGCAGGCCGGTCATGCGCCGCGTCAGCCAGAAGCCGTGCCCCTGGCCGTTGATGTCCAGGCGCAGCAGCAGGCGGTCTTCGGCGGGGTCATGGCTGAGTTGCAGTTGCATCGGGGGCTGGGGGGCGTTGATCGAAACGACATTCTACCGATGCCAGCCGACGCGGTTCCCGCTGGCGACCCCCTCGGAGGGGCGAACACAGAGCTTTTCCGCCGGGCCGTCCCAAGGGAAAGCGGCACGCGGCGCCAGCCGCAACCTATCGGTGCCGCCACAGCGTTCCCCGTAACTTCGAGCGCAGCGAGCCGTATCGAACCCCCCGGAGGGGGGCGAAGGGGGGCGAGCCAAACCCGCGCTCAGCGCACCACGAACACCCGCTCGTCCTCGCCGTGCTCCAGCAGGATGCGGCGCACCCGATCCTGCCAGAGTTCGCCGAAACGCATTTGCTCGGCGGTATCGGCCTGCCCCGCCAGGCAGCGTTGCAGCAGCGGGAAAGTATCGGGATCGGCCGGCACCTGGCGCAGATCGGCGCCGACGTCGACTTGGCCGCCGCCATCCACGCGGGTGTAGCGGATTTCCAGGGGCAGTTCGGCGCCGAAGGCGAGCAGATCGCGCCGGACGAAATTCCCGGCGAGGCCCTTGAAGCCGCCCGCGCCGGCCGCCCCGGTGAGCAGGGTGACGACGGCGGCCGTCACGCCGACGACGCCGGCGTCAAGCGGGTCGGCGAAGCTCACCCGCACCCCGCCCCGCTCCGGCGTCTGCCCCGGATAGAGGGCGCGCAGCGCGCGCACCGTCATCCAGTAGGCGGCGGCCACCGTGGGACAGGAGTGGCCGGCGAGCTTGACCGCGTCGAGATAGCCGTAGTCGACCAGGCCGTCCTCCGCCGCGCCGAGGAACGCCGCCAGCGGATCGCGCAGGCGAATGCCCGGCACGGCATCGAAAAAGGCGGGATATTCCATGAGTTTCACCATCCTGAAGAAATGCGGATTGAGTCCGTTCGCACCGGGCCCTTCGGCGAGACTCGGGACAGACCCTTCGTCAAGCTCAGCCCGAACGGGCGGTGATTTACCGACAGAGCTTTTCCGCCGCGCCGCCGCAAGGAAAAGCGGCACGCGGCGGAGGCGCAACGCATCGGTGCCGCTACAGCGTTCCCCGTAACATCCGAGCGCAGCGAGCCGCATCGACCCCCCCGGAGGGGGGCGAAGGGGGGCGAGCCGTCACCCCGCCTGCTTGACGAAATCGATCACGATCGCGCCGGGTTCGCGTTGCAGGTAGCGGATGTCCACCGTGGGGCCGTAGCGGTTGGAAAGCTGATCGAGCAGGGGCAGCGGATCGTGGTCGTTGCAAAAGCGCATGGTCTCGCCGGGTTGCAGCGCGTCGAGCGCGCCGAAGATCGCGGCGTGGCGGAAGCGCTTGGCGATGCCGCGGGCGTCGAAGGGATAGATGGAATCCGGGGACAGATGCAGGTGGGCGCGGTGGACGGCTTGATTCATGGTGTGGCTCCTTGGTTGGGGATTGAGGGGTGGGTTAAAAATCGAGGTGAGATGGCGACGCGGCGGCGGGTGGGGGCGTTGCCGCGTCCTCCAGTTGCGTCGCCAGGGTTTGCAGTTGGGTCGGCGTGAGCCGGGTTTCGGCGTCCGGAAACAATTCGCGCTCCTCGAAGCGCACGTGGTCGCGCAGCGCGCCGCCGAAAGCCGCCAGGGCGGCGGCGTCGCCCGCCAGGACGAGTGCCAGGAGGCGCCGCATCCCGTCATGCTCGCGCCGGGTGCGTTCGGCCAGGGCGCCGGCGCCGGCCGCCGCCAGCAGGGGCAGCAGGGCCGCCTCCTCGGCGCGGAAATGGGGTTCCAGCTCGCGCTCGAAGCGCGCCTGCAAATCGGCCGGCGACAGGGTGCCGGCGGCGATGCGCTGGGCCAGCACCAGGGCCGTGTGGTGCTCGCGGGACAGACCGGCCAGGGCGGCGGCGCGCTTCATTGCCGGCGTCCGCGCAGCACGCTGGCGGCCATGGTGAGGATGAACAGCAGCAGCACCAGGCCGTTGGCGATGCCGCCGATCTGCGCCGATTCCGGCCGGCCGCCCAGATCGCCCGCCAGGCGCAGCAGCAGCGACAGATGCAGGGCCGCCAGCGGCAGGTAGAAGGCCGGGTGGTAGGGGATTTTCACCTTCAGCACCGCCGGGAAGATGATCGGGGCGTGGCCGAAGATCATGGAGAACACGAAGCCCAGGAACACCGCGTGGAGAAAGGCGTCGCGCAGTCCCGGCGCGGGCGCCAGGACGTCCAGCAGGCCGAACAGGCCGGCGGCCCCCAGCCAGGCGTAGCCGGAGAGCAGACAGACGGCGATGAAACGGGTCAGACCTGTCTGGCCCACGGTGGTGCGCGCGATGTCGTAGCGCAGCAGCCAGAACGCCAGGGCCAGCAGCGCCAGGGCATACAGCACGCGTCCCGGCACCGGATGGATCAGGCCGCAGGCCGCCGCCAGCGGCAGCAGCCCCGCCAGCAGCGCGAATCCGCGCCGGGCGGCCTTGGGCGTGGGCAGCAGGCGGGTCAGTTCCAGGCGCTCGCCGGCGATGGTGAGCACCAGGAAGGCCATCCACCAGGGCACGGCCAGGGTCATGTCCTGACTTTGCAGCCACACCAGATTGCCCGCCAGCCAGCACAGCGCGGCCAGCGCCAGGGTGGCGGTGAAGGGCGCGAACTGCAAACGCATCACCCACAGGCTGGCCGCGGACAGCAGCGCGGCGGCCGCCACGAAGGCGATCTGCGCCGCCAGCGGCGAGACACCCGCCAGCAAGACCAGGCCGCCCACGCCGGCGGCCAGCGGCGCCAGGTAGGCCCAGCCCCGCGCCACGGCGACGGCGCGTTCCAGGCTGATCACCGTGCCGAGGAAGGCGCAGATCATCAACGCGCCATGACCGCCGGCCCGCGCCATCACCGGCGCCGGCAGGTCGACGGCGAGCCGCGCCAGCCCCGCCAGCACGCCGAGCACCAGCGAAACCATGCCCAGCACCAGCAGGGGAACACGCAGGGGCGGCGGCAGGTTGGGCATGAAGGCGGACGAAGATCGGGTCATATGAAACAGCAAATCAATTAGTCGAGCGCAGCGAGCCAATGCCGTCACCTCCCCCGGAGAGGGGGAGGTCGGGAGGAGGCGGGCCTTCCTGCTGTTTTTCCGGCCAGCCAGCATCGTCCTTCATCGGAGTCTTTCCCGTTTGGTTCCGGTTTGACCGGTTCAAGACCCAATCAGCGCTTGCCGATTCGCACCTGCCAGACGTCGGGGCCGCTTTCCAGATAGTCCCAGGTGAACGCGTCCTTGCTTTCGGCCTGGAACTGGTAGTACAGCGGCTTCGGGTCGTGGTCGTTGACCAGCAGCAGCGCCTCTCCGGACGCCAGTGCGTGGAAGGTGTCGAAAATCAGGGGATGGCGTTCGCGCGGCGGAATCGTGCGGACGTCGATGGTCGTTTTGGTGGCTTGCAGGGTGGCTTGCTCGGCGCTCATGATGGCTCCTTTTTGGGGTTGGGGTTGGGGGTTATGGTTTATGGATCGCTCACCAGCCGAAATGCCGGCGTGCCTCGTCGCTCATCCGCGACGGGTCCCAGGGCGGGTTCCACACCAGGTTCACCTGGAGCGGAAACCCTTCCGGCAACTCGCCGCGCAAGCGCGCTTCGACCTCCTCCAGGATCATCTCGCCCATCGGGCAGGCCGGAGAAGTCATCGTCATGTCCAACTGCAAACCCGCCGGGCTCAGGTCGATGCCGTAGATCAGCCCCAGATCGACGATGTTCATCCCCACTTCCGGGTCCACCACGTCCTTCAACGCCGCGCGCAGGGCGTCGGGATGCGGAAGCGGGGCAGTCGCGGACAGGTCGGACAACGCGTCGATGGTCATGACGAATTTAAAGCTGTATTATTTATACAGCTTCAGATTATCATCGCCCCGAATCGAAAGCAATATATTTTTTGCATCTTATTGTTCGCCACCATGCGCCTGACGACTTTTTCCGACTACACGCTGCGGGTGCTGATGTATCTGGCCCTGGAGCCGGGCCATCTCGCCACCATCCCCGAGATCGCGGCGGCCTACGGCATTTCGGAAAACCACCTGATGAAAGTGGTGCATCAACTGGCCAAGAGCGGCGTGGTGACCTCGATCCGCGGCAAGGGCGGCGGCATCCGCCTGGCGCGGCCGCCCGAGGAAATCCGCCTGGGCCAGGTGGTGAGAACCAGCGAGGGCGAGGGCCCCATCGCTGAGTGCCTCTCCGGCGACCCCGACACCTGCCACATCGCCCCGGCCTGCCGCCTCTCCGGCATCCTGGTAGGGGCCTTCGACGCCCTCTATGCCTTCCTCGACCAATACACCCTGGCCGACCTGGTGGGCAACCGCCTGGCACTGGCGCCGATGCTGCTCAGCCGGATGGACGGCTGAAGCGCTGCCAAGGCATCGCGCACGGCAGAACACCCCTCCTGCGGGACGACGAAAACCGGAAGAGTACCGGAAGGTTTTGGCAGTGGGGTTCGCCGTCAAAACCAAGGGAAATCATAGGGTTGATGGTGTTTTGTGCCATCCAGAAGTCATATTTTGGGGGTTTTTTTCGGTACGAATTACCGGAAGAGTACCGGAAGCACCTGGGAACCGGGTTGTTTTACCTGATAAATATCTTATTAATCAGGTGGTTGTGATTTTGACAGATTAGTTTGCTCACTACCGGCGTAGATAACTTCACCGGTGGTACTGGTAACGATAGCTTTACCGCTGACAACACTGGCGCTACTTCGCAGTTCACGGCTGCAGATACCCTGGCTGGCGGTGCCGGCACCGACTCCCTGACCATCTACGGTACCAACACTGTGACCGTTGCCAACATGTCCGGCATCGAGAACGTGACTGTTGACAGTATGGGTGCTGGCACGACCTGGGACTTTTCCACAATCAGCGGTATCACCAGCCTGACTAACTCCCGTGCAGTGGGTGCTTCCACGGTGACCGTGGGTAATGGCGTTGGTGTGACTCTGTCCAAGAATGCCCTGAGCAGTGGTCTGCAGACTGTTAACTTTGGCTCTACGGATACCTCGGCAACGCTGACGTTGAACACTGTGGATACGTCGGGTGGCGGTAACCTGACCGAGACGGGCGCTGCTGTCACCACCCTGAACATCAAAACGACCGGCGGTGCAAGCTCTGTTGGTACGCTGACGACGGGTGCAACCACCACGACCCTGAATGTGTCGGGCGATCAAAACCTGACCATTGCTGGCACGGCAGGTGGTTTGGCCGGCGCTGCATACAAGATCGATGCAACCAACCTGACTGGCAAGCTGTCCGTCGTGACGGCTGACGCAACCGCTGCCGGTTCCGCTACTGCGCCCAGCGTGACGGTGATTGGTGGTTCTGGCAACGACACCATCGACGTTCGTGCATCCACGGCCTCCGACTACACCTCCGTATCCGCAGGTTCTGGCGACGATACCGTGAAAGTGACCAACGCTCAGATCACCGGCGATGCGACCGATGCGCTGACCGGCGGTGCGGGTACTGATACGCTCGTAATTGATTTCACCGCAACGGGTACTCAGGCAACTGATCTCAGCGGCACTGTTACCGGATTCGAAAGGATTTCGGTGCTCTCTGCTGGTGGTGCAATGACTGCAACTTTGGCAATGGCCGCCAACAAGCTCGGCATTTCTGACATTGCTTGGGATGGCAATGCTGCTGATACTTTGGTCGTGACTGGTTTGGCAGCTGCCTCCACCATTCGCGTTAACAACAGTGCTGTTGCCGTGTCTGCTCAAATCGGTACCGACACTACTGCGGACACCGTAACCTTCAACCTTGATGGCACTACCGTTACTACGCTGACTGCCACCAACTACGAGACAGTCAACCTCGTTTCGACGAAGGACAGCAGCGGCAACACCAACGCCCTGACCACGGGGACCCTGTCCTCCGCGACCACAGTGAACCTGTCGGGTGCAGGCGCTATGACCGGTGGCGCGATCACCATGGCCTCCGGTGCGACCTTCAGTGCTGCTAACTACACGGGCGACCTGACTGCCACGACCTTCGGCGCTTCCGTCAAGTCCTATGTGGGTGGCTCTGGCAAGGATCAGATTACGCTGGTGGCTGGTGACCTGAAGCAAGGCAATAGTTTTGATGGTGGTGCCGGTACCGCCGACACACTGACCGTTCAGGCCACTCAAGACCAAGACGCCGGTATTCTGGCTCTGTCAGGCTTTGAAACGGTAAGCATCACTGCTGAAGCTGGTAATGCTGATATCTTTAAGGCGGACTTCCGCAATGTAACGGGCCTTACTACCCTGAATATCATTGATGGCGGTGACAACGACAGCTTCGTGTTGAATCGTTTGAGTAGCGACACCGCTCTTACCTTCGGTGCCGGCACTACGGGTACGGTTACGACAACCATCAACAGCGGGACTTCCCAGAAGATCGGGTTCTCTGGTAACCACACTATCGGAAGTGTGGTGCTCGACTCCGGCACGACTACGCTGACCGTCACCTCCAGCAATGGCAATACGACGGCTGACGAGGCGGGTGGTGTGTTCACTTCCTTATCTGGTACATCGCTAGCCACCATCAACCTGGATGGTCTGGATCGCACCGATCTTGGTACCGTAGGTACTACGGTGACGAAGATTGACGCTTCGTCTTCGAAGGGTGGTTTGACCGTGACGGCTTCTGCTACTGCCACTACCATCATTGGCTCGCAAGCGGCTGACACCATTACCGGTGGCGGTGCTGCGGATACGATCCAAGGCGGTAAGGGAGATGACATACTGAGCGGCGGTAACGGTGCCGATAGCTATGTCTTCGAAGCTACTGCGGCTCTGAACGGTTCTGACACTATCACGATAGTTGTTGCAGACGATATTCTGAACTTTAAGAACTTCATGTCTGGTGGTTCAGTTGATCAGAATGGTGGTGCTGGCACTGCAATCGTGGCCTATGCAGCGGCCAATAACAACGATGTGAACATTACCAATAAGGTTGCGATTTTCGACACCAATGGCGCTGTACTGAACGCCGCCGGTTTGGTTGCCGAAATTCAAGGCGCAGGTAATGCATTCGCAATCACCAGCGGCGGCAAAGCCATCGTGATCACAGGTGATGCATCGGCACCTGCTAACGCAGCGAACATCTTCTTTGTGGATGACACGTTGGACGGCGTCAGCGGTACGATTAGCGCAACTGACGTTGTGGTGGTTGGTGTGACCAGCGGCAACTTCGATGTTGATACGCTGATTACCAGCAACTTTGCTTTTGCCTAATTTTTCATACAAGCCCGCGTGAACAGCCGGGCTTAAGGTAAAAGTCCATTAACCCCACCCCTCAAAAAGGGGTGGGGTTTTTTCTTGTGGGTGCAAGTCCTACCGTAAGTTGATCACAGCGAAGCGAAGCACAACTGCATGAGCACGAGAGTAAAAGGGGACAGACTGAGCTGACCCGGGCAGTGGCCCCGATTTAGGCTCCGATTTAATCTCCCAACAAAGGGGCTAGGCTCAATAACGTGCTTTTACTGGTATCCGCTTCTAGCGTACAATTGAATATATGGTCTTCGTTGAGCTTCCCATCTTCGTCCGCTGCGCCGGCGAGTTGTTCTCGGATGAGGACATGCGCGAGTTGCAGGCGACCTTGCTGGAAAACCCTGCCGCTGGAGATTTGATTCCAGGTGGGCGTGGCCTGCGAAAACTGCGCGTCCCCCTACTGGGGCGAGGGAAACGTGGCGGAGCTCGAGTGATCTACTACCACTGGGTCAGTCACGAGCAGTGCTATTTGGTCTATGCCTATGCCAAGAATGTGGCGGCTGACCTGACCAAGGAGCAACTGCGGCGATTGGTCGATGTAATCGATGCGGAGGTGAACCATGGATGACAAAAAATTTAACGAACTGCTGGAAAGTGTTCGCGACATGGGGCGCCACATGCGTGGCGAAGCTGTCGCGGGAGCAAAGGTGCGGGAGTTTCCAGAGCCCGACGTAAAGGCTATCCGGGAGCGTACGGGCTTGAGTCAGACTCGTTTTGCCTACCTGATCGGGGTCAAGCCCAAGACCCTGCAGAACTGGGAACAGCACCGGGTTCGCCCGGCAGGTCCAGCGCGTGCGCTGCTGAAGATCGTCGAGGCCAACCCCAATGCCCTGTCGGTCCTGCATGCAGCCTGACCCGGCGAGGGCGATGCCCGGCCGCTAACCAGCCAGGTTCGCCCATCCTGGGGGAAACCTCAGGGACAGCCTTTTCTTCTGTGGGCTAACCCGACATTTTCTGTGTTGGGGTCGGTTTGGCGCAATTCATCCTTGAAATGCCTAATCCATTGGATTACGCTAGACTATGTTTGAACTCCTGCACGGTGTTGCCGAACTGCCAACCTACATTCGTCTGGCCGAAAAGTTGTTGTCTGCGGGTGAACGCCAAGACCTGATCGATTATCTGGCCGGGCATCCCAAGGCCGGGGACATCATGGAAGGGATGGGTGGTGTCCACAAGCTGCGCTGGCGGCGCGGCGGGCAGGGCAAGAGCGGCGGCGTGCGTGTGATCTACTACTTCCACGATGAACGCATGCCGCTGTATCTGCTGGCGCTCTTTGCCAAGGGCGACAAGGCAAATCTGACCAAGGCTGAACGTAACGAATTGACGGGGCTGGTGGATGTACTGATCGGGATATGGAAGGAAAGGGCAACATCATGAGCAGCGCATTTGAAAGTATCAAGCAGGGTTTAAAAGAGGCTATCGCTCACGCCCAGGGTGAGACACAAGGTGTGCGGGTACATCGCCCGCGGGCCATTGATGTAAAGGCCGTCCGCGCCAAGGTAGGCATGACGCAGGAGCAGTTTGCTGCCCGTTTCGGTTTTTCGACGGCAACCCTGCGCCATTGGGAGCGGGGTGATCGTTCACCCCGAGGCCCGGCACTGGCGCTGCTCAACGTCATCGAGCATAACCCTCAGGCGGTAATTGAGGCGCTGACCAGGTAACGGCCACCTCGCCCTATCGCTGGTCAAGCTACCGCGAGAATAGGGGATGGGCTGAGCTAACCCGACTACGGGCTCGACACCCATCATGGTCGGGCCGGCAACGCTCATCGCATGGGACGGATTCGCTCAATTTGACCGCCCCTCGACCAGCGGCCTTCCATGACGTTCAGTAATGGTGCGACATGGTCGGCAAGACAAGGGGCTCGGCATGGGGACGAAATCGCTCACCGCTTGATGGGCGAGCGGTATTGGTGGACGGGGTTGGGTGAGTGACGCATTCAGATGTGTCGGCCATTCCCCAAACCCACCCCCGCCCCGGCCCTCCCTTTGAAGGGGACTGAAGGGGCCGGGTCTCCCGCCAACCGCCACGGGTACCCGATTACGTCCGCATTTTTGAAGCGACATTCGTCGCATTCGCTGCCTGGGCAGGCAATTTGCGTTAATGCAACACTCCACGAAAAAGCCGGGGGCCGGTTCGTGGAAATGCATTCAGGGGTATTGCTTTAGTTATATATTGGCCGCGCTGGACAAGCTGGGCGTCCGCGCGCGATTTATAAAAAATCGGATATTCGAAATTGACGCGGAGTGCGGTCGCCCGGATTCATATATTGATTGAAGGAGGGAAGCGATGCGTTACCAGAAAGGCAAGAAGTACATCCTGAAGGCGCTGCCGGTGCTGCTGACGGCGGCTTATTCCTGTGGCGCGGCGGCGGAAGGCGCCAAGCTGGAGGAGGTCATCGTGACCGCCCAGAAACGGGCCGAGCGTCTGCAGGACGTGCCGCTTTCGATTTCCGCCATTGGCGGCGCCCAACTGGAGACCCGCGGCATCGAGGGCGGTGCCGACATGTCCGGCCTGGCCCCCAACCTGCTGGTGGCCAAGTCGCCCACCAACGACCTGATTTCCCAGATCAGCATTCGCGGCGCCGCCACCGGCCAGCCGTCGATCCTGGTCGATCCGTCGGTCGGCATGTACATCGACGGCGTCTATGTGGCCAAGTCCCAGGGCAATCTGTCCGAAATGGTCGATCTGGAGCGCATCGAAGTGCTGCGCGGCCCGCAGGGCACCCTCTTCGGCCGCAACACGCTGGGCGGCGCGATCAACTTCATCACCCGCAAGCCCGCCGGCGTTTTCAGCGGTTCGGCGAATCTGGAAATCGGCAACTATGGTCGCCACGTGGAGCGCGTGTCGATCGATCTGCCGCGCATGGGCATTGCCAGCGTGAGTTTCGCCCTGCGCAATGAAAAGCAGGACGGCTGGCTGAAGAACGACACTGGCCGCGCCTTCGGCAACAAGGATCGCCAGGCCTTCCGCCTCTCCGCCAACTTCGATATCAGCCGCGATCTGCAGGTGGACTACAAGTACGACCACACCGAGGCCGATGAAATGCCCAGCCCGGCGACAATGTACGCACCCGACGGCGGCAGCACCCTGACGAGCGGCGCCAGCCTGACCAGCCTCGGCAATATGTATATCGGTTATGGCATGACGGCCCTGGGGAACATGTTCCTCAACGCCGCCAGCGCCGCCTCCACCTCCCGTCCAAGTTCTTTTTCGAGCGATCCGGGGCGCGAATTCTGGCAAAAGCTGAAAATCGACGGCCATGCCCTGACCGCCACCTATCAGCTCAATCCGACCAATACCCTCAAGTACATCGGTTCTTTCCGCAAGACCTATTACAGCGACCAGCTGGAACTGGACGCCACGCCCCAGCCCATCGGCTACTCGCGCCGGGACACCGACCTGAGGACCTGGTCTCATGAATTTCAGTGGATCGGCAATACCGATCGCCTGAACTATGTCGCCGGCTACTACGCTTTCAAGGAAGACGGTTTCACCTTCGGTCCGCGCAGTTTCTGGTTCGGCACGGTCAATCCGACCAACATGATCGTCAATAGCGGTGTGACCACCGAGCAGAAAGCCGTCTATGGCCAGCTGGACTGGAAGGCGACCCGCGACCTGACGCTGACCGCCGGCATTCGCCGCACCCAGGAGGACCGGGGCCTGGAGGCCAGCCAGTACATCACCAACGGTTATCTGGGGCCGGCGGTCATGAACCTTGTCGCGCCGGTTAATTACATGACCAGCTTCAGCGCCACGACGCCGACCCTCAGTGCCGTCTACAAGCTGAACGACAATGTCAATGTCTTCGCCCGTATGGCCAAGGGCTTCAAGAGCGGCGGCTGGAACGGCGAATCCACCAACCCGGCCATTCTGCGCACGCCTTATGATCCGGAGAAATCCCAGACCTTCGAGGTTGGCATGAAGAGCAGCTTCGCGGATGGTCGGGGCACGTTCAACGCCACCTACTTCCACAACAAGATCACCGACATGCAGCTGACCATGCTGCCGCCGGGCGCGCTTTCCTCCAATATTTACAATGCGGGCAAGGCCACCCAGCAAGGGATCGAGCTGGAGATGGCCTGGCAGATGGCCGACGGCTGGCGCATGACCGGCAGCTATGGCTATCTGGATGCCGAATTCGATCAGTACATGGACACGGGCATCAATCCGCCCAACGTCGGTATGCTGATCGATACGGGCAAGAACCGGGTCATGCCCTATGCGCCCAAGCACACCCTGAACCTGAACGTCGACGGCCGCCTGGCCAAGACCGCCTGGGGTACGCTGCGGGTCATCGCCGACTACACCTACATGTCCGAGCGTTATCTGTACGCGGCCAACGAGAGCGTCACTTCGCCCATCGCGGGTAGCGGGAGCTTTGCTTCCGTCTCGGAAATGCCGGCGATCGGCATGGTCAACGCGCGCCTGCTGCTGGCCAACATCCCCGTCGGCGGTCCCGGTGCGGCCGAGGCCTCCTTCTGGGTTAAGAACCTGACCGACGAGAAGAAAATCATGAACGGCATCGACTTCTCCATCTTCCGTACCGTAGCCTGGGCCCCGCCCCGGACTTATGGCGTTTCCTTCGGCTATAAGTGGTAAGCAAAAAGAGCGGACATGATCCGCTCCTGCTTTGCTTGAGGGCCGGCTTTGTCGGCCCTTTCAGTTACACATCAGAACCGGCGGACCGGCTTGCCCGGCCGCCGGTTTGTTTTTCCGCAGTCCGGCCGCGTCGCCGGCGCCGCCGTGAGGCGCCGGCCCGGCGGCTATAATCATTCAGGGATCTCCTCCGGCGTGAAACCAAAAGCGGATGGTCCGGTCACATACTCTGATCCTCAACTTTCAGGAGCATCGCGGTCATGAGCTACAACGACGTCATCGTCCAGAACACCACCGCCGCCGCCCAGCAACACCGGGTGCTGCGCAATACCTACGCCCTGCTGGCGCTTTCGATGGTGCCCACGGTGCTGGGCGCGCTGCTGGGCACCAGCATCGGCGCGTCATTGATGGTCGGCAGCCCCATCCTCAGCCTGCTGTTGTTCCTGGGCGTCGCCTGGGGTCTGATGATCGGCATCGAGAAGACCAAGAACAGCGGCATGGGCGTGGTCCTGCTGCTGGCCTTCACCTTCTTCATGGGCCTGATGATGGGCCCGCTGCTGCGCCACGCGCTGGGCTTCTCCAACGGCGGCACCCTGATCGCCCTGGCGGCGGGCGGCACCGGCGCGATCTTCCTCACCCTGGCCGGCATCGCCACCACCAGCAAGCGCGATTTCAGCAAGATGGGCACCTTCCTGATGGCGGGCGTGGTCCTGATCCTGGTGGCCGCCATCGCCAACGCCTTCCTGCATCTGCCGGCGCTGACCCTGGCGATCTCCGCGGCCGCCGTGCTGGTGTTCTCGGCGCTGATCCTGTTCGACATCCAGCGCATCGTCCAGGGCGGCGAGACCAACTACATCACCGCCACCCTGGCCGTGTATCTGGACGTCTACAACATCTTCGTCAGCCTGCTGCAACTGCTGATGGCCTTCGGCGGCGAGCGCGACTGATTTCCACTCCTTCCTTGCCCGCGGCTTCCCTGGTGCGGGCATGAGGCGCTTGCAGAAGGTTCCCTCTCCCCCCCTTGCGGGAGAGGGAGAGGGCGATGGATATTTTTCCGACCGCCTGGTCGCCTGGCATCGCCGCCACGGCCGTCACGATCTGCCCTGGCAGAACACCCGCGACCCCTATCGGGTCTGGCTCTCGGAAATCATGCTGCAGCAGACCCAGGTGGCGACGGTGATCCCCTATTACCGGCGTTTCCTGGAGCGCTTCCCGACGCTCGCCGCGCTGGCGGCCGCGCCGGTGGAGGAGGTGATGGCGCTGTGGAGCGGCCTGGGCTACTACGCCCGGGCGCGCAACCTCCATGCCTGCGCGCGGGCCGTGATGGAAACGCACGGCGGCCGCTTCCCGGCCGCGCCCGAGGCGATCGCCGAACTGCCGGGCATCGGCCGTTCCACCGCCAATGCCATCGCCACCTTCTGTTTCGATGCCCGCGCGCCGATCCTCGACGGCAACGTCAAGCGGGTCTTCGCCCGCTGCTTCGGCATCGAGGGCTTCCCCGGCACGCCGGCGGTGGAGCGGGAACTCTGGACCCTGGCCGAGTCCCTGATGCCGCCGCGCCAGGACGGCGAGGGTGGGCCGTGTGGGAATTACATCCAGGCGCAGATGGACCTGGGCGCCACGGTCTGCACCCGCGCCAAGCCGCGCTGCGAAGCCTGTCCGTTGGCGGAGATCTGCGTCGCCCGCAGCACCGGCCGCCAGGCCGAACTGCCTGTCGCCCGGCCGCGCAAGGCCCTGCCGGAACGGGAGGCGATCGTGCTGCTGCTGGTCGATCAGGGCCGGGTGCTGCTGGAGCAGCGCCCCCCTAGCGGCATCTGGGGCGGACTGCTGTCGCTGCCGGAACTGCCGGCCGGCGCCGATCCCGCGCAATACGCGCTGGACGCTTTTGGTTGCCTGGCCGAGGACTGGGAGGAACTGCCGGGCCTGGTGCATACCTTCACCCATTTCCGCCTGCACCTGACGCCCCTACGCACCCGGGTCCGGCTGTTGCCGCAGGCGCGGGAACAGGGAGCGCGCTGGCTGGATCCTGGGCAGTTGGATGACGCGCCTCTGCCGACACCCATCCGCCGCATTCTGGTGGGATTCGGGCGGTGAAGGCGGGTCACTTCGCCATGGCGGCCAGCCGGTCCTTCAGATCTGGGGGCGCGAAGAACACATAGGCGTTTCCCTGCTTGGCTTTCTCCAGCAGCCCCAGTTCGTGCAGCGTCAGCAAGTCGCTGCGGGCGGTCTGGTAGACCACGTTGTGGGAGCGCTGGTGGGCATCGACCCGATAACCCTCGCCGGTGTTGCGCAGTGCATGGGTCAGCAGGGCAACCTGCCGATGATTGAAGCGGGTACGGAGCGCTGGCGAGGCGGCGAGCATCCGTTCCGTTTCCTTCTGCTCCTGGGTTTTCCGGCCCAGGTATTCATGCAGCGCCACGATGGCCCGTCGGATCGTGGTGAGCTGATGCAGCAGGAAATAGGTGGTGTCGTTCCCGTCCGTCTCGGTGTGCAGGTAGGCTCGCATGTAGCGGGACGGGGCGCGGCGCAGGATGTGGCTGATCGATGTGTATTCCATCAGCCAGTAGCCGCTGCGGGCCATGGACCAGTAGAACAGCGCCCGGGCGGTGCGGCCGTTCCCATCCACGAAGGGGTGGTCGTAGCCGATCATGAAATGCAGCAGGATCGCCCGCAGCACGGGATGAACGAAGGGCAGGGAAGTTTCATCCGCGTTGGCGAAAGCGCAAAGCCGCTCCAGGCGTTCGGGAAGCTCCTGATGGTCGGGCGGGACATGGACGATGGCGTCATCGCGCTGGTCGACGACATGGACATCGTCGGATTGGCGCAGGCGGCCGGCCTCCTCGGGATTTTCCAGCGTGTCTGTGGTGAGTATGCGATGCAGCTCCAGGATGTGCTCCGGCGTCAGGGCTTCATGCTTCAGGGTGCGCAGGTGTTCCATCGCCCGGTAATTGTTGAAGATCATCCTCTCGCTGTGGTCAGCGGGTTTCCGGCCCGTGCGCAGCATCGCTGCCGCGATTTGCCGCGTGGTGGAGGCCCCTTCAAGTTGACTGGAGGTGATGGCCTCCTCGATCAGGGAACTCATCAGGTAGCGGTTCGGGTCTTCCCGCAGGGGTTCCCCCGCCGTGCTGCGAATCTGCCCGGCGGCATCCCGGTCGATGTGATGGAGATCGATGAGTACCGGACTGGGCGTGGCAAAGCGGAAGGGCAGCCCCTGTTTGTCGAGCAAGGGTAGGTTCTGCATCAGGGCGGCCCGGGAGATGGTTACCGTGGCCCACCACTCATCCCGGGACAGCCCCGGGGGCGGATCCCGGTAGCGCATTTCGTCCCAGTGGAGATAGCGCCCCTTGGGCAGAGGTGTCGTGTTCTGGAAAACTACCTGAATCCGCTCTGGATCGAGGCGCTCGAGGATTTGCCGGAGATCCGGGGCTGGTTCTGGAAGCCTCATTTGTGTACTAATTTCACAATTGATTAGTAGAAATTAGTATAGGGGCCAGATAGTAATAATGTCTACTAATCTATAGAAGTATTAGTAGATATTGCCATGGGAAAGATGAGTCCAGAATAACTACGCTCTGCCCCAGCGGGGCATCAGGGCATGGGGCACGTCCAACTGGTCGAGAATGCGGGCGACGACGAAATCCACCACGCCCGCGACATCCTGCGGATGGTGATAGAAGCCGGGGCTGGGCGGCAGGATCACGGCGCCGGCGCGGGACAGGCGCAGCATGTTCTCCAACTGGATGGTCGACAGCGGGGTTTCCCGCGGCACCAGGATCAGTTTCCGGCCTTCCTTCAGCACCACGTCGGCGGCGCGGGTGGTGAGGTCGGACGCCATGCCGGCGGCCACCTCGGCCAGCGTGCCCATGGTGCAGGGGCAGATCACGTAGGCGTCGGGCGGATTGGAGCCCGAGGCGAGCGGCGCGTTCCAGTCGTCGCGGCCGAACACCGCGAGCTGGTCCTCGGCGGCGCCGAAGCGCTCGGCGAAATACCGCCGCGCCTCGCGCGGCTGGCTGGGCAGCACCAGGTTCATCTCCTGCTTGGCGACGATCTGGGCGGCCTGCGAATAGACCAGCCAGACCCGCACGCCGGCGGAAAGCAGGCATTCGAGCAGGCGCACGCCATAGGGCATGCCGGAGGCGCCGGTGAAGGCGAGGGCGACGGTTTTCATGCAGAGTTTTCCCGCAACAGGGCGGCGGCCACGAGGCCGTTGACGATACCGAAGATCAAGGCCGCGGTGGTGAATACCGGCACCAGATAGAACACCCCGTTGTGCGGCACCAGCCAGAACCGGGCCAGCAGCACCTGGCCGCCGATATGGGCGAAGGCGCCCACCAGGCTCAGGGTCACCGGCCCGAAGACACGGCGCGGCAGATGGGCGGCCAGCGCCAGGGCACCCAGGCTCAGCAGCGCGCCGGTGAGGCTGAGGAAGAAGCCGGGGGCGAGGAACTGGCCCATCAGCAGGCTGCCGGCGAACACCCGCAGCAGGGCCACCCAGGCCGCCTCGCGCCAGCCGTGACGCAGCAGCACCAGCAGCACCACGATGTTCGCCAGGCCCGGCTTTACGCCCGGCAGCGGCAGCGGGATCGCCGCCTCGGCCACGGTCAGCGCGATCGCCGCGGCGGCGTAGCGGGCCACGCGCCGGTCGTCGGGCGTGACCGGGAGTTCGAGCGGGCGATCAGTAGGCGAGCGAGTCATGGCCGGCGTCGCGCCCGGTGAGGGTGAGGCTGACGTGGTTGGGGGCGCAGATCGCCACCGCGCCGGGACGGCTCAGCCAGCCCTGTTTGACGCAGTACTGGCGCGGGCCGGGGTCGGACAGCACGCGGACCCGGCCCGGCTGCACTTCGACCACGGTTTCGCCCAGCGGTCCGGCGACGACGATTTTTTTCGCCGTCGTCAGCGGCAGTTGCGCCACCGCCTGGCCGTCCTTGCGCACCACCACCGCATCCGCCGTGCCGCCCCGCCACAGCAGGGGAAAGGAGGCGACCACCAGCAGCAGCGCGCACGAGGCGGTCAGCCAGTCCCCCGGCCGCAGCAACGACAGCCAGTCGGCGGGGCTGGTGGGGAGACTGGTGGGAGATGGTTTCTTATGACTCAAGTTTATTGACCTGCGCTCCCCCGACAGAGCTTTTCCGCCGCGCCGCATTTCCCACGATGGGGAAAAGCGGCACGCGGCGCCAGCCGCAACCTATCGGTGGGTGCTGCCACAGCGCTCCCCGTAACTTCGAGCGCAGCGAGCAGTATCGAACCCCCCGGCGGGGGGCGAAGGGGGGAGAGTTTCCTCATCCGGCCAGGGTGCGGTGGCGCACCAGCACCCGGGCCTGGTCGCGGAAGCGGGCCGCCAGCCAGTCGGCGAAATACACCGAGCGGTGCTGGCCGCCGGTGCAGCCGATGGCCACGGTCAGGTAGGCGCGGTTGTCGCGCACGTAGGCCGGCAGCCAGTCGGCGACGAAGCGGCGGATGTCCTCGGCCATCCTGCCCACCTCGGGCTGCGCTTCGAGAAAACCGATCACCGCCGCGTCGCGGCCGGTGAGCGGCCTGAGCCGCGGGTCGTAATGGGGATTGGGCAGACAGCGCACGTCGAACACCAGGTCGGCGTCCAGCGGCAGGCCGTGCTTGAAGCCGAAGGAGGCGAACAGCAGCGTCAAACCGCTACCGGCGTCCAGGTCGGCCAGGTCCTTGATGAACTGGCGCAGCGCGTTGGGCCGCAACTGACTGGTGTCCAGGCGGTGGCCGAGGATGGAGACGGTCTCCAGGGCCTCGCGTTCGCGCGCGATGGCTTCGGCCAGGGTCATGTCGCCCTGGGCCAGGGGATGGGTGCGGCGGGTTTCCGAAAAACGCTGGATCAGCACGTCGTCGCGCGCATCGAGGAACACCAGCCGCACTTCCACCCCGCCCATGGCCTCCAGGTCGCGCAACTGCTTGGGCAGCGCGGCGATGCTGCGCCCGCCGCGCATGTCCATCGCCACCGCCACCCGGGTGTAGTCCTCGGCCTGGAGCTGGCCCACCAACTGCGGCAGCAGCGGCGCCGGCAGGTTGTCCACGCAGTAGTAGCCGGAATCCTCCAGCATGTTCAAGGCCACGCTCTTGCCCGAGCCGGACAGGCCGCTGATCAGGATCAACCGCACGACGCGCTTTCCTCCGCCGGCGGTCTGAGCGCGCCGTCATCGACGCGGCCGGGTTCGATCAGCGGGCGGCCGCAGCCCTGGCACCGGCCCGACAGCGGGTCGGGTTCGCAGATGCCGATGCATTCGTATTCCATCGTGTGCTCTTCATCCATTGCGGGCGTTCCTTGCCTGCCGCCGCCGCGCCACGGCCTCCAGGATGCGCAGGCGCTCTTCGTCGCTGGCCTCGCCCCAGGCCATGATCTCGTCCAGGGTGCGCAGGCAGCCCAGGCAGACCAGGGTCTCGTCGTCCAGGCAGCACTGGCGCACGCAAGGGGATTGCACTCTCAGAAGCCTCCGCGCTTGAGCCATTTTTCCAGTTGGGGCAGACGATCGACGCCGAAGAAGGGTTCTCCGTCCACCACGAAATAAGGGGAGCCGAACACGCCGCGCGCGATCGCGCTTTCGGTCTCCGCCCGCAAGCGCTCCTTCACCGCCGGCTCGGCCAGCGCGGCTTCCAGCCGGGCCGGAGCCACGCCCAGTTCCTCGCCCACGGCGAGCACCGTGTCGGTCTCGCCGATGTTCCGGCCGCCGATGAAATAGGCCCGATACAGGGCGTGGGCCAGGCGCCGCGCGGCGGCGTCATCCTCTCCTTGCAGCCAGTAGCAGGCGCGGGCCGCGGCCTGGGTGGCGACGGGGAAAACGGCCGGCATGGCGAAGGGCAGGCCGTGGAAGCGCGCCGAACGGGCGAAGTCGCGCAGCGCATAGGCGCCCTTCATGGGCTGATGCACCAGGGGCTGGGAGCCGGTAGCCTTGAACACCGCACCCAGCAGGATGGGCCGCCATGCCACCGAGCGGCCGTGGGCCGCGGCCAGATCGTCGATCAGCTCGCTGGCCAGGTAGCCGTAGGGGGAGGAAAAGTCGAAATAGAATTCGACGGGAGCGTCGGCAGTCTTCATGGGTCGTCACGGTGCGGCGTCCGGAGATTGTAAGGGTGGAATGCCCGCCCTGCGCAGCCGGCCGCGCAGGGCGTCCATCTGCTCCAGTAGATCGGCCACCAGCGCCGCCAGTTCCGGCTCGGCCTCGAAATCGCGTTCCACTTCGCGCATCCGGCGCGCGCGCAGCAGGCCGGCGGCGGAAAGCCGCCAGTGGCCCGCCACGTTCTCGGCGCCGGTCAGCAGTCCTTCGTCGATCCGGCACAGCAGCCATTCCAGCTCCACCGGGCAGATCACCGCCGCCAGTTCCAGGGGCAGCCAGTCGTCTTCGATGGGATGGCCGGTCAGGATTGCGTCGTCTTGCATGGTCAGGGGCTCCCGGGGCGGCGCGGATCGAAGGCCAGTTCCCGCGCCATGGTTGCGTAAAGCTCGCGGGCTTGCGGGCTGTCGGCCGGCGGCAGCACCACTTGCAGGTCGAGCAGCAGATCGCCCGCCGGCTGGCCCGGGATGCCCTTGCCGCGCACCCGCAACTGACGTCCGCTCTGGGCGCCGGCGGGAATGCGCACCTTGAGGCTGGCCGCGGGCAGTTCCACCGGCACGATGGCGCCCAGGGCGGCCTCCCACGGCGTCACCGGCAGCACCAGGTGCAGGTCGCGCCCGTCCACCCGCAGGCGTCCGTGGGGGTGGAAATGCACCTCCAGCAGCAGATCGCCGGACGCCGCGCCGCCGCTGCCCGGCGCGCCCTGGCCCGCCAGCCGGATGATCTGGCCCTCGCGCACGCCTTGAGGAATTTTCACGTTCAGGGTCCGCGTCTCCAGGGCGACCCGCCCCTGGGCATCCAGCTTCGGCACCCGCAGGCTGATCTGGCGGACGGTGCCGGTGAAGGCGTCCTCCAGATCGAGCAGCACCTTGGCGTGATGGTCTTCGCCGCGCATCCGGAACGGCCGGCCCCGCGCATGAGATCCGTCGTGCGCGCCATCCGCGCCACCTCCCATGTCACCCATGCGGCCGAACAGTTCGGCGAAGAAATCGCTGAAATCCGCCGCCTCGCGCGAAGAGAAGCCGTGCCCGGAAAATTCGAAGCCGGCGTCCCAGTCCGGCGGTGGACGGAATTCCTGGCCCGGTCGGTAATCCCGCCCCAACTGGTCGTAGGCGGCGCGTTTCTCCGGGTCGGAGAGCACCGTGTAGGCTTCGTTGATCTCCTTCATCCGCTGCTCGGCGTCCGGCTCCTTGGAGACATCCGGATGGTATTTCCGCGCCAGCTTGCGGAACGCCTTCTTGATCGCCTCCGCCGTGGCGTCGCGGGCCAACCCCAGGGTCTGGTAATAGTCCTTGAATTCCATGCGGACTCCTTTGGTATCGTTCCGAGCGCGTTCCACCCAGTCTAGATAAAGCGGTTCCGGCTGTATATCAAGGGTATGAAATAGAGATTGATGCAGTGCAGCAAATATTGGGACATTGGGATAGAATCAGACGATTCCAACGTCCACCGGACCCATTGACGAGGAGCCGCCCCATGTCCCACCACGACGACAAGCCTCAGCTTCCCGACCCCAAGGAAATCGCCAAGACTTACGCGCAGGTGGCCCAGCGGGCGTCCAAGCTGTTGACCGAGCATGTGCAGCGCCAGCTGAAGCAGGGCATCACGCCGCCCGCCGACGAACTGGGCGTGGCCCAGGCCTTCATGGACATGATGTCCAAGATGCTGGCCAACCCCTACAAGCTGGCCCAGGCGCAGATGAACCTGGTGTGGGACTACATGTCCCTCTGGCAGCATTCGATGCTGCGTTTCGCCGGTGTGCGGGCCGCTCCGGTGGCCCAGCCGGCCAAGGACGACAAGCGCTTCAAGGACGCCCACTGGGAAGAACATTTCCTGTTCGACTTCATCAAGCAGTCCTACCTGATCACCGCCCATCATCTGCACGACGCCGTGAGCAAGGTGGAGGGCCTGGAAGACGGCTCCAAGAAGAAAGTCAATTTCTTCACCCGCCAGTTCATCGATGCGATGGCGCCCTCCAACTTCGCCCTGACCAACCCGGAGGTATTGCGGGAGACGGTCAAGAGCCACGGCCAGAACCTGCTCAAGGGATTCAACAACCTGCTGCGCGACATGGAGACCGACGGCCAGTTGCGCGTCAGGATGACCGATCCGGCGGCCTTCGAGCTGGGCAGGAACGTGGCGACCAGCCCGGGCAAGGTGGTGTTCCAGAACGAGCTGATGCAACTGCTCCAATTCGAGCCGACCACCAAGGCGCAGTTCAAGGAGCCCCTGCTGATCGTGCCGCCCTGGATCAACAAGTACTACATCCTCGACCTGCGGGAGAAGAATTCCTTCATCAAGTGGGCCACCGACCAGGGCCACACCGTGTTCTGCATTTCCTGGGTGAACCCGGATCGGCGCATGGCCCAGAAGAGCTTCGACGACTATTTGACCGAAGGCACGCTGACGGCCCTGGACGCGGTGTGCAAGCAGACCGGCAGCGACAAGGTGCACGCCATCGGCTACTGCCTGGGCGGCACCCTGCTGGCGTCGACGATGGCCTGGCTGGCGGCGCGGAAGGACGAGCGCATCGCTTCCGCCACCTTCTTCGTCACCCTGCTGGACTTCTCGATACCGGGCGAACTGGGCGTCTTCATCGACGAACGGCAGGTCTCCCACCTGGAAAAGAAAATGGAGGAGCACGGCTTCCTGGAAGGGTCCGCGATGGCCGGCACCTTCAACGCGTTGCGCGCCAACGACCTGATCTGGTCCTTCGTGGTGAACAACTACCTGCTGGGCAAGGAGCCGTTCCCCTTCGACCTGCTGTACTGGAACTCCGATTCCACGCGCATGCCCTACAAGATGCACAGCTTCTACCTGCGCAACATGTACATGCAGAACCTGCTGAAGGAGCCGGGCGGCCTGACCCTGGCCGGAGTGCCGATCGATCTGTCGAAGATCGAGGCGCCGTGCTATTTCATTTCCACCGTCGAGGACCACATCGCGCCGTGGAAAGGCACCTATCTGGGCGCCACCCGCCTGGGCGGCCCGGTGCGCTTCGTGCTGGGCGGCTCCGGCCACATCGCCGGCATCGTCAACCCGCCCGCCGCCAACAAGTACGGCTACTGGACCAACGACCAGGCGAAGAAACCGCCGGCCGACGCCGATGACTGGTTCGCCGCCGCCAAGCAGCACGAAGGCTCCTGGTGGACCGACTGGCAGCAGTGGATCGTCGCCCGCAACGGCGGCGCCACGGTGCCGGCGCGCGATCCGGCCAAGGGCAAGCTGAAGGCGCTGGAAGACGCCCCCGGCAGCTACGTCAAGCAGCGCCTGGACCAGAAGCCCGCAGCAGAGTGAGCACGGCCGCGCCGTTGCCCGCACCGCTGCCGGTGGTGCTCGACACCAACGTGCTGCTTTCGCTCTGGGCCTTCACCGACAGCCGCTTCGCCCCCCTGCGCGCCCGCCTCGATGCCGGCGCTTGGCGGGCGCTGAGCCGGGAGGACTGTCTCGCCGAATTCCAGCGCGTGCTGGACTACCCCCAGTTCGGCATTCCGCCGCAGCGCCAGGCGGAACTCCATGCCGATTACGCCGCCCGCGTCCGGCTCGTGCCGCCGTCGTCCGTCGATGCGCCGGCGCTGCCCCGATGCCAGGACCGGGACGACCAGAAGTTTCTCGAAGTCGCCCGCGACGGCGGCGCCCACTGGCTGATCACCAGCGACAAGGCGCTGCTGCGCCTGGCGCGCCGCGACAAGCTGAAGGGGCTGTTCCGCATCCTGACCCCGGATGCGGCGCTGCTGGAACTGGATCAACCGGCGACGGCCTGACCTTCCCCCGGAAATACCGCCTCGACGGCGGATTCCGGAACCCCTGCCCTGGCTTTCCCCCTGCAAGGGCGGGTGTCGCCGCTCATGCGGCCGCCCTGCCCTCCGCACTGCTCGGATTCACCGGGCAGAATCCAACCCCGAGGGAATCGACGACGGCATCGCAGGCGTCGAGCAGGGTTTCCTGGGCCAGATGCGCGTAGCGCTGCGTCGTCCGCACCTGGGTGTGGCCGAGGATCTTCTGCACCTCGTACAGGCTGCGCCCGGCATTGACCAGAAAGCTGGCGAAGCTGTGGCGCAGGTCGTGTATCCGCACGTCGGCCAGCCCCGCCTTGCGGCGCGCGCTGTCCCACGAATAGAACACGGAGACGAAGGGCCGGCCGGTTTTCGGACTCGGGAACACCCAGGGACAGTCCTCCAGGCGCGGCACCGCCGCCAGAACCTGCAAGACGCCGCTCGACAGTGGCACGTGCCGGGGCTTGCCCGCCTTGGTCAGCGGAATGCGCCACTGGCGGCGCTCCAGGTCGAGGTCCTCCCAGCGCAGATCGAGCACCTCGCGCCGCCGCGCTCCGGTCAGGATCAGCATCGGGACGATGAAGCGCAGCATCGGATTCGGACTGCCCTCCACCGCCGCGCACAGGCGCCGCGCCTCTTCGGGCGTCAGGAAGCGTTCCTTCATCGGCGGGTCCTCGAAGAGCGCCACGCCGGCGGTCGGATTCACCGCGATGCCGGGCGTTTCCCAGCGCAGCGCCAGATTGAAGACGTAGCGCAGCATCACCAGCAGGCGGTTGGCCGAACCCTTGGCCGCGCCGACCGCGCGCCGGCCATGGTGGAGCGCGGCGATGTCCGTCTTGGTGATCTCGTCCAGGTGGCGCCGGCCGAGCCGGAGCGCGACGTGGTTGCGGAACAGCGACTCGTCGCAGCCCCAGGTCTTCTTGTAGCTCTTGGCAAAGGGCAGGTAGCGCTCGTAGAAAAAGTCCCCGAGCGTCGGCGTCTGGCGCAGTCGGGTTTTTTGTTCGGCGGGGTCGTCGCCGAGGGCTATCCTGTTGCGTGCCTTGTCAGCCAGTGTCCGCGCTTGCGACAATGTGATGTCCCTGGCGTCTGCAAGTCGCATCTGGCGGGTTTTACTACGGCAATCCTGATATCGCAGGTAATACGTCTTGCCGCCCGACTTGCGTACCTCTAAAACCAAACCTTTGGCCTGAACATCGAACAGATCGAGTTTTTTCTTGCCGGGAGGGCAGACCATGCCATTCACTATTGACGGCGTTAAGCGTAGTTGAGCCATATTTTCATCACAAAATGCGTCTAGAAATATTTTATAGAGATTAATAGACACATGCAAGAGCTAGACAAAGTCAAATTAGCGGTCGCCCTGCGTACCGCCAGGGCTGCCGTAGGTTTATCGCAGGAAGAATTGGCGACCCATCTCGGGATGGCCAAAACCACGATTGCCCGGATGGAAACCCTTGAGGGTGGGTTACGTGCAGAGCAACTCGCCGCGATTGTCAGGCTCTACAAGACCCAGGGCGTGGAACTCGAATTCATGCTCTCAAATGAAGTCGTAGTGCGGGTTGACGCTGATGGACTCGTAGCAGCGCAGCGCCGCCTGCTCGATCAAAACCTGCGAAGAGCGGACCGGAAGAAACCTGCCGGGAGTTTGCTGGCCGCGCCTAAAACTAAATCGGAAACCCCGAAGAAAGGGGCAAGTCAAAGGCAGAAATAAAGAGGTGCGGTAAACCTCGTCGCAGGTTATACGTAGGTCGGTGGGAAGGTTAACTGACCACCAAACGGCAACCATATGATTTTTATGTATTAATTAGGTTGCCGCATTAGTTTGCTCACTACGGGTCTGGATAACGTTGCTGGTACCTCGGGCAACGACACCATCAACGGTTCTGTCAGCGCCACTGCCGCCGATAACACCCTGGGCCTGGCTGACGTCATCAACGGCGGTGCTGGCACCGACACGCTGAACGTGACCGCTGCTGTTCTGGCCGCTGACATCGCAGTTCCGGCTGGCAACATTCAGAACGTTGAAACCGTCAATATCCGCGCTTTGGACAACGATGGCACTGTCGGCACCGATGCTGCGACCTTTGCTGCTGGCAATGCCTCTGGCGTGACTGCTGTGAATGCAGATCGCTCCACCAGCAACGTGACCGTGACCGGCCTGGCTAACGGCGCTTCCGTTGGCATGATCGGTGACGGTGTTGTTGCCAACGGCATCCTGAAGTACGCCTACGCAACTGCTACTGCTGACCAAGTGATCAACATCTCTGGTGGTACCAACAATGCTGGCGTTGCTGACATCACGGCAACCGCAAGTACTGGTGTCACCAAGGCAACCATCAACTCGACCGGCGCAGCCAACAAGGTTGACACGATCAAGTTGGATTCCGTTGGTGGCGGCACCGTTACCACGCTGAACGTTAACGCAGCTACCAACCTGACTGCTACCCTGACTGGCGCTGATTTCGCTGCTACTTCCGCTCTGACGGTTGCTGGTGCCGCTGCTAGCGTTGACCTGGGTACCGCCGCTAACTTCAAGACCATCGATGCCTCCGGCCTGACCGCTGGCGGTTTGACCATCGCTCTCGGCACCAACACCACCAGCTTCAAGGGTGGTCAAGGCAATGATGTGGTGACGACTGCTGCTGTTGCTGCCACGACCGCTGGTGCTGTTGATGCGGGTGCAGGTACTGCTGACGTCCTGAACGTTGCTGCAGGTGCTGACGTTGATACTGCCGCCGAAGCTGCTGTCTACACCAACTTCGAAGTGCTGCGTAACTCTGGCGCAACTGATCTGGATGTGTCGCTGCTTTCCGGCATCACTTCCATCCAGTTGAACAGCGCCAACGCCGGTGCGACCAAGATGACTGCTGCTCAGGCTGCTGCCATCACCAACCGTACTGACAACGGCACCAACACCTTCTCACTGGCTACGGCAACGGGCACGGCAGATGTTATGTCTGTCACCCTGCAGAACACCACTGCGACTGCGTCTGCTGACCTGACTGCAGCAACGATCACTGGCTTCGAAACCCTGAACGTTGTTTCGTCCTCCGGTTCGTCTGCTGACATCAACGCCCTGAGCTTTGCTGCCGCTGGTGACCTGACTGCGCTGAACATCTCTGGTGCCAAGCCGATCAGCGTGACGACTACCAACATCACCAAGGCCGCTGCAATCAACGCATCTGGTCTGACCTATGCTGGCTCGACCGCGACCGACTACGCTTTGACCATCACCGGTAACCTGGTGAAGGGTTCCAGCGTGACCGGCTCTGCAGCTGCTGATAGCTTGACTACGACTGCCGCCATCACTGGTACCTCTGGTGACTTCGTGACCTACGATGCAGGTGCTGGCAACGACGTGATCTCCTCGACTGCTGCTGCCATCAACAACACTTCCGGCGCTAATGGTTCCGTGAAGATCGAAGGTGGTGCCGGTACCGACAAGCTCACTCTGACAGATGCTGGCGGTCTGACGCTGGTTGACGCCAACGTTCAGTACGTAACTGGCGTGGAAGAGATCAGCTACACCGTGGCTAACAAAGCGATCTCGATCACCAGCGGTGGTTTCTTCGATACCAACTTCAAGACCAATGGTGCGAAGCTGACTCTGGGTGACGCGACCAACGCTCAAGTTAACACGGTTGACCTGACCTCGTTCAGCGGTGCCGCTACTGTTGCCCTGACCGCCACGGCAGCTACCACCCAAGCACAAACGATCACCACTGGTTCCGGTGCTGACACCGTTACCCTGCTGGCTGCTGGCACCACCACTGGTGCTCACACCATCAGCACGGGCGCTGGCAACGACACCATCAACGTGACGATCGCTGGTGCGACGATCACTACCGGTACCGTTACCATCAACGGCGGCGCAGGCAAGGACACCATCACCATCACTGGTGACAGCACCGCTAACGCTGACACGGCTGTGAACACCATCGTTAAGGTTCAGGAAGGTCATTCCACCCTGACTGACTTCGATGTCATCACCGGCGCTGTGGTGTCTACTGCTACGAAGGAAGCTTTCCAGCTTGACTTCGACGGTACGGCCTCTGCCAATGCCAACGTGACCGCCAGCTCTGTGACGGGTTACACCTCTGCAGAACTGACCTACACCGTGACCAACGGCTTGCTGGCATTCGCCGGTACCTCGGCTGCTGCGCTGACTGCTGCTCAAAAGGCCACAATCGCTCAGACCGTGATCACCACCGCAGACAAGGCAGTTGCCTTCGTTGATGGCACCGACTCCTACGTGTTCCACAATGGCGCAACCACCGACTCTCTGGTGAAGTTGGTTGGTGTGACCCTGTCTGGTATCGATGCTGTTGCTGCTGGCTATATCGACATCGCTTAATCTCCCCCGGAGACAAGCACCCGCCCTCGGGTAGGTGCTTGAGGTGATTGAAACCCTGTCCTTCGAAAGAGCGCAATCAATAGGGGACAGACCCCGATTAACCATCGGCCGAGTCCCCTAGCCCTCAGATCACCGAGGGTGCAATAACCCGAAACCCCCGTTGCTCACAAGGCGGCGGGGGTTTTTCTATGCACTCAAGAGAAACGCATAAACAATATTTCAGAATACGGAATAGGGGACAGCTCATTCAATGAAAGGCATTGACATGGACGGCGTCTGACTAAAATAGTAGGATTAAATCCTATTTCAAAAAGGAGCCAGCCATGCGCACCACGCAACAACTGAGCATTACCCTGCCCAACGATATGGCCGATGTAGTGAAGACCAAGGTTCGCTCCGGCGAGTACGCCAGCGAAAGCGAAGTCATCCGGGATGGCCTGCGGGCGCTGATGGCTCGGGATCGTGCCGTAGAGCACTGGCTGCATCACCAGGTCGGTCCAGCCTACGATGCCTTGAAGGCTGATTCTTCCCTAGCCGTCACTCCTGACCAATTGCGTGCTCGTTTAGCAGCTGAACATGCCAAGATGCGATGAGCTATCGTGTCGTTTTCAGCCCACAGGCGCAGGAACGGCTTGTCGAGTTGTACCGCTACATCGCCGAGGCGGCATCGCCCGTCGTCGCAGCCAGGTACACCGACGCCATCGTGACCTACTGTGAGACGCTGTGCGCTTTTCCTCTGCGTGGCACACAACGGGATGATGTACGCTCCGGCTTGCGCGTCACCCACTACAAGAAGCGGGCAGTGATCGCCTTCGCGGTGGACACCGACGTGGTTTCCATCCTCGGCATCTTCTACGGCGGCCAGGACTACGAAACGATCCTGCAAGACGACACCGGCGATTCCGTGGAACACTGAGTCGCGTAGGTCGGGTCAGCCCACAGGGCGTACCCGACGGACAGCCGTTGCAGACACCGATGTCGGGTTACGCTGCGCTAACCCGATCTACGGACTCGACACCCATCATGGTCGGGCCGGCAACACTCATTGTATGGGACGGATTCGCTCAATTTGGCCGCCCCTCGGCCAGCGGCCTTCCATGGCATTCAGTAACGGTGCGACAGAGGCGGCAAGGCAAGGGGTTCGGCAGGGAGGACGCAATCGCTCACTACTTCGATAGAGAAAAGGGGCCAGGCACAGGGCATTAATCGAGCCTGAGCTGGCCCCTTTCCCAACTCATCAGTGGAGGCCGCTGCCCCTGCCCTGGGGAGGGGGGAGGCTGTCGAGGTGCATGTCGCCCGATAGAGCGCGATTCTTCCGGGCTCAGTCCGGCCGGTAGGCGTAGGGATGCCAGTCGGCGGCCACGGTCGGCGGTGTCGGCCAGTTGCCGTGCGGCGGCGGCGAGACCGTGCTCCATTCGAGGGACGGCGAGCCCCAGGGATTGTCGGGGGCCTTCTTGCCGCGGGCGGCGCCGATGATCCAGTTCAGCACCGCGATCATGAAGCCCAGCCCGAGGATCGCGGCACCGAGGGTCATGAACTGGTGGGCCTGCTCGAACTGCGGGAAGTGCGCGTAATCGTAGTAGCGCCGCGGCATGCCCTTGACGCCGATGTCCATCATGGTCCAGAACACCATGTTGGTGCCGATGAAGGTGACCCAGAAACCCAGCTTGCCCCAGAATTCGTTGTACATGCGCCCGGTGATCTTGGGAAACCAGTAATAGACGCCGCCGAAGATGGAAAAGGTGCCGGCCACCGCCATCACGTAATGGAAATGGCCGACCACGTAGTAGGTGTCGGACAGGTGCAAGGTCAGCGCGGTGACCGCCAGCGGAATGCCGGTGAGGCCGCCGATCAGGAACAGGAACACCACGCCCAGTGCGTACATCATCGGCGTCTCGAAGCTGATCGCGCCCTTGTAGAGCGTGCCGATCAGGCCGATCACCAGCAGCCCCACCGGCACCGAGATCATCAGCGTGGTCAGCATCTGGCCGATGCGGATCCAGTCGACCATGCCGGAGACGTAGAGGTGGTGCACCCACACTTCGCCCGAAAGCAGCACCACGCCGCCGATGCCGCCATAGACCACCATTTTGTAGTTGAACACGTGGTTGCGGGCGAAGGTGGCGACGATCTCGTAGACGATGCCGATGAAGGGCAGGAAGATCACATACACCGCCGGATGGGAATAGAACCAGAACAGGTTCTGGTAGGTCAGCACGTCGCCGCCGCGGGCGGGGTCGAAGAAGTGGGTGCCCAGGTATTTGTCGAAGCTGATCAGGGTGACGGCGGTGCCCAGTACCGGGACGAAGATCAATTGCAGCACGAAGGCGCCCAGGGTGCACCAGACGAAGATGTTGAGCTTGCCCCAGGTGAGCCCCGGCGCCCGCATGTAGGCCACCGTGGTGAGGAAATTGACGCCGCCGGCGATCGAGGCGAAGCCCAGCACCAGCACGGTGAAGGTGTAGAGCGCCGTGTTGCCGGTGGTGATGGTGGAATAGGGCGGATAGGCGGTCCACATGATGTCGGGCGGATCGGGCAGGAAGAAGGTCAGCAACGCCAGCACGATGCCGACATAGAACAGCCACACCGACAGGGCGTTGACGCGGGGGAAGGCCACGTCCTTGGCGCCGATCATCAGGGGAATGCAGTAGTTGGCGAAGAAGCCGGTCAGGGCCGGAATCTGGAAGCCCAGGATCATGATGGCGCCGTGGGCGTAGAGCCAGACGTTGTACTGGGTCGGATTGGCGGTGATGGTGGGGCCGATGGTGGACAGTTCGGCCCGCATCAACAGCGCCATGATGCCGGCCACGGCGAACGCCGCCAGGGAGCCGATCAGGTAGAGCACGCCCACCCGCTTGTGGTCGGTGGTGAAGATCCATTCCTTGAGATTCATCGCTGCCTCCCTCTTGTCCCCTTTGTCCTCAACCGGCCTTGCCGTCGGCGGCCGCTGCCTTGGCGTGATCCTGGCTGGCGCTCTCCTGCTGGTACCAGGCCTGGAACTCCGCCGGCGGCATCACGATCACCCGGCCCACCATGTAGGAATGCATCACGCCGCAATATTCGGCGCAGGTCACCAGATGCCGGCCCGGCGCCTTGGGATAGAACCACAGGTAGGTGACGCGGCCGGGCATCGAATCCTCCTTCACCCGGAAGTCCGGAATGAAGTGGCTGTGCAGGGTGTCCCGGCTGTGCATCCGCAGCATCACCGGCTTGCCGGCCGGCACCCGCAGGTCGTTCTGCGCCTTGACGCCGTTCGGATAGGTGTAGTCCCAGCTGTACATGCCCGATTCCATCTCCACCTCCAGGCGGTCGGCGGGCACCTGGCGGTAGGCGTTCCACAACTGCCAGCCGTTGGCCGCGATGAACAGGTCGTCGGAAAGGAAGATGAAGGTCGGCAGCACCACCCAGGCCACCGCCGCGCCCGGCGACAGGCGCGGGGCATGGCCGACCTCGTTGCCGGGCCGGCGCCGGTAGCGCCAGATGAACCAGGCGGTGAGCAGGGCGAAGGCGATGCCGATCGCCGAGATGTCGATGATCACTTCGCGCCAGAGGAAGTCCCAGCCGCCGGCGGGATCGTGGATGGGCGCGCCGCCCGTTGCGTTACCGGCCGTGGCCGGATCGCCATAGCCGGCCCAGGCGATGCCGGAGAGCAGCCCCGTCGATCCGGCCACCAGACGTTTGAGAATGCTATTCATGGCGAGCCTCCATGATTTTGCGGCGATGAATCCAGAATCCCAGCCCGGTCAGCAGCAGCCCCAGCAGCAGGGAGCCGACGCCGGCGAGGAGCGCGTAATTCAGCTGGTAGCGCCCTTCGGCCGCGTTGTAGCTGAAGCAGGCGCCGGTGAGCTGGTCGAACACCGCCAGCGAGTTGGCGATGCGTTCCCAGTCGGCGTCGATCAGGGCCAGTTCGATGGTGGCGGGGTCCATCCGCGTGCCGTAGATGTAGCGCGCGATGCGCCCCTGGGGGGTGACGAATATCAGCACGTTGGGATGGAGGAAGGCGCCCGCCGCGTCCGACCAGAAGAAGCGGAAACCGACGTCGGTCGCCAGCTCCGCCGCATCCTGGCCGCCCTCGGCCTTGATCACCGCATGGCGCCAGCCTTCCGCCGGCAGTCCGGCCAGGGCGGCGTTCCGGGCCAGGAAGGCGCCGGCCTGCCGCGCCGAATCGCGCCGGTCGAAGGACACGGTCAGCACCCGGTAGTCGGCGCCGAGGCGGAAGCGCGTGACCTTCGCCAGAACCAGCGCCAGTTCCACGCCCATGGTCGGGCAGGAGGCGTCGCAGCCGTAGTAGGAGAGCAGCAGGATCAGCGGCTTGCCGCGCGTGTCCGCCAGGTGGAAGGTCCGGCCCGCGGCGTCTTCCAGTGCGAGGCCGCCCGGCAGCCGGCGCCCCAGATGGCGGGCCTCGTCGATCCGCATGACCGACGCGTCCGGTGTGCTGTCGCGGAGGGGCGATGCGCTCACGAGATGCGCCCAGCCCGTGGCGATCACCAGTAATAGACTTGCGAGACGACGAAGAGCCACACGATGTCCACGAAGTGCCAGTACAGGCCCGCGGTGCGCCAGAAGCCGCGATTCAGCCGCCCCCGCAGCGCGGGGACGACGCCGGCCAGGAAGATCGACAGACCGACGATCACGTGGGCGCCGTGAAAGCCGGTGATGGTGAAGAACACCGTGCCATAGACGTTGGTGTCGATGCGGAAACCCTCGTTCATCAGGTGTTGCCATTCGCTGGCCGACATGCCGATGAACGCCGCGCCCAGGGCGATGGTCAGCGCCAGCCAGGCGAGGAAGCCGCCGCGCTTGTCCTGGTGCAGCAGATGCTCCGCATGGTGCATGGTGAGGGAGGAGGACACCAGCGCCAGAGTCATCACCAGCGGCATGACGCGGGGCAGCGGCACGGTGCCCTCGGGCGGCCAGATGGGCGCGGTCAGGCGCATGAACCAGTAGCCGACGAAAAAGGCGACGAAGATCATCGCCTCGGCCAGGATGAACCAGCCCATCGCGCCGTAGGAGAGGCCGGCGCCCGCCTGGCCCATCGCCTCGTCGCTCCAGCCGGCGATGCCGGCGACGATCAGCGGCACGCCGATGCCCAGGGCGATCACCGCGGCGAAGCCGTTGTGATAGACGAAGTGCAGGGAGAAGGCGAGCGCCAGGGCGAGGACGCCGCAACTGATGGTGAAGGGCCAGACACTGGTGTCCCAGTGGGCGTGGTCGTGAGCGGCTTCATGATGCTGAGTCATGCCTTCCCCTCTTTCCCGGTCCGGGCGCAACTGGCGAGCGCCCGTTGTTTGTGCTTCAGTGATGGAACATGATGCCGCAACCGCTTCCAGCCAGCTTAATCGCTTCTGCGGTATTTGCTAGGGCAAGGGGAAGCGGATGCTCGCCAATTCGTCGGGGGAGGAACAACCATGGCACGAATCCTGAGCTTTGCCGCGCTGTCCGCATTTTCCGTTCTCGCGCTGTCCGCGCCGGCCCTGGCCGCCGGCAATCCGGAGGCCGGCCAGAAGAAGGCGGCGGTCTGCATGGGCTGTCACGGTCCCGACGGCAACAGCATGGTGGAGACCTGGCCCAAGCTGGCCGACCAGTTGCCCGAGTACCTCACCGCTCAATTGCAGGCCTTCAAGGCCGGCCGCCGCGACAACGAGCAGATGAGCCCGCAGGCCCGGCTGGTCGCGGATGCCGACATTCCCGACCTGGCCGCCTATTTTTCCAGCCAGCGGATGAAGCCGGCGGTCGCCGCGAAACCCGAATTGCTGGCCCAGGGCGAGCGGATCTTCACCCAGGGCAAGGGCCGGCCCGCCGTGGTCGCCGCCTGCATGGGCTGCCATGGCCAGAGCGGCGCGGGCAACCGCACCTGGAGCGACACCATGGCCCGTCCCCCGGTGGTCCTGGCGCCGGCGATCGGCGGCCAGCACGCCGCCTATCTGGTGGCCCAGCTCAAGGCCTACAAGGAAGGCAAGCGCACCACCGACGCGGCCCATGTGATGCGGGACGTCGCCGCGCGCCTGAATGAAAACGAGATGCTGGCGGTGGCCGAGTACGTTGCGACGCTGAAGCGCTGAGTGGGGCTCGCCCCCCGCCGGGTGGGGCGCGGAGCGGGGCCGGGGTGAGGGGGGGCTACGGGAGGGCGCTATGCCGCCAACGCGGCGAGCAGTTTGTCGTGGATGCCGCCGAAGCCGCCGTTGCTCATCACCAGGACCCGGTCGCCGGCGCGGGCGGTGGCGGCAATGGCGGCGACCATGGCTTCCAGGTCGTCGTGGGTGGTGGCGCGTTCGCCCAGCGGCGCCAGTGCGGCGGCGGCGTCCCAGCCCAGGTTGTGGGAATAGCAGAAGACCTGGTCGGCCCGCGCCAGGCTGGCGGGCAGTTGGGCCTTCATGGTGCCCAGCTTCATGGTGTTGGAGCGTGGCTCCAGCACGGCGAGGATGCGGCCGTCGCCCACCTGGTCGCGCAGGCCGGCCAGGGTGACGGCGATCGCGGTGGGGTGATGGGCGAAGTCGTCGTACACCGTCACGCCGCGCACCGTGCCGCGCATTTCCAGGCGGCGCTTGATGCCCTGGAAGCGGCTCAATGCCTCCAGGCCGTGGGCCAGCGGGACGCCGGCATGGCGCGCGGCGAGCAGCGCGGCGACGGCGTTGGCCTGGTTGTGGGCGCCGGCCAGCGTCAGGTGGGCGCGCCCTTGCGCCGCGCCCTGGTGCAGGAGTTCGAAGGCGTCGCCGCCCAGGGCTTGCGCCTGCCAGTCGCCGGCGTGGTTGAAATATTCGACCGGCGTCCAGCAGCCCCGCGCCAGCACCCGTTGCAGGCTGTCCTCGGCGCCGTTGGCGACGATCAGGCCCTGGCGCGGCAGGGTGCGCACCAGATGGTGGAACTGGGTCTCGATCGCCGCCAGGTCGGGGAAGATGTCGGCGTGATCGAATTCCAGGTTGTTGAGGATCGCCGTGCGCGGCTTGTAGTGGACGAACTTGGAGCGCTTGTCGCAGAAGGCGGTGTCGTATTCGTCGGCTTCGATGACGAAGAACGGCGAGTCGGTCAGCCGCGCCGAGAGGCCGAAATTCTGCGGCACGCCACCCACCAGGAAGCCGGGGCTGAGGCCGGCATCCTCCAGGATCCAGGCCAGCAGCGAGGTGGTGGTGGTCTTGCCGTGGGTGCCGGCCACGGCCAGCACCCATTTGTCGCGCAGGATGTGTTCGGCCAGCCATTGCGGGCCGGAGACGTAGGGCAGGTTGCGGTCGAGGATTTCCTCGAGCAGCGGATTGCCGCGCGAGATGGCGTTGCCGACCACGAACAGGTCCGGCGCCAGCGCCGACTGGTCGGCCGCGTAGCCCTCGACCAGGGCGATGCCCTGTTCTTCGAGCTGGGTGCTCATCGGCGGGTAGACGTTGGCGTCGCAACCGGTGACCCGGTGGCCCGCGGCCCGCGCCAGGAGGGCAATGCCGCCCATGAAAGTACCGCAGATGCCCAGGATGTGGATATGCATGGCGACCAAGCGTGCAATAATCGGCGCGCATTTTAACTGATCCGCCGCCATGCCCCGCCGCAAACCCGTCCCTCAGCCCAGTGCCCAGGCCCGCCGCTCCATCGCCAGTCTGGCGGCGCGGCTGATGGCCGAGGACGGCATCGCCGACTACGGCCAGGCCAAGCGCAAGGCCGTCCGCTCCCTGGGGCTGGGCGAGGGCGCGGCACTGCCGGGCAACGACGAGGTGGAGGCCGAATTGCGCGCCTACCAGTCGCTCTACCAGGAAGACGAGATGCGCGAGCGCCTGCAGTCGATGCGCGCGGCGGCGCTGACCGCGATGGACGTGCTGGTGCCGTTCCGTCCCTGCCTGACCGGCGCGGTGCTGGACGGCACGGCCGGCCGCTATGCCGGGATCGAACTGGACCTGTTCGCCGACAGCGCCAAGGACGTGGAGATTTTCCTGCTCTCGCGCAACCTCGATTACGAGCCGGAGGAGCCCCGCCGCCACGGCCCGGACAGTCCGGAGACCCTGCTGCGGCTGGACTGGCAAGGGTTGCCCCTGGTGCTGGCGGTGTATCCGCTGGTGGCGGAGCGCGTCAGTCCGCGCAGCCGCCGGGCGCGCGCCGGCGCGGTCGCCGCCCTGCTGGAAGGCGACGCGTGATGCGCAAGTCCGCACTCTGGGCCGGCCTCGTTCTGGTCACCCTGGCGTCCACCTGGGGGGGCTACTACTTCAGTCAGCGCCTCGCACCGGCGCCGGCGATCCCCAGCGGCCCGGTCTCCCGCGACGCGTTGCCGCGCCTGATGGCGGCGCCCCTGACGGATCTGGCGGGGCAGCACCGCACCCTGGCCGAATGGCGCGGCAAGGTTCTGGTGATCAATCTCTGGGCCACCTGGTGCACGCCCTGCAAGGAGGAAATGCCGGCTTTCTCCAAGATTCAGCAGCAAACGGCCGGCAATGGCGTGCAATTCGTTGGCATCGCCATCGATACCGCGGAGGCGGTGAAGGCTTTCTCGGCACAGTATCCGGTCGCCTATCCGCTGCTGCTGGGCGACAGCGAGCTGAGCGCCCTGAGCAAGGAGCTGGGCAACAGCATCCAGGGGCTGCCCTTCACCCTGATTCTCGATCGCACCGGCCAGCCGGTGGCGAACCGGCTGGGCCGCTGGCCGGAGGACGATCTGCTCAAGCGGCTCCAGCCGCTCCTGGCGGCCGGCGTTTGATTTTCCCGCTCCCGGCCCGAAACGCCGGGCGCCGAATTGCATCCGCATAATTTCATGAAACTGGACAAAGTGTCGCGATTTGCGGCAAACTAGCAGCCATGCCGAAGCCAACTCGCAGCCAAAAAAGCAAAGCCGCCACCAAGGGCGGCACGCTTCCCGTGCGCATATTGGTCCTTCATGGACCCAATCTGAACCTCCTGGGCAGCCGGGAGCCCGTCGTGTATGGCCGTACCGGCCTTGCGGATATTCATCGAGCGATGGAAGCGCGCGCCCAGGCCGTCGGAGTGCAGATCGAGAGCTTTCAGAGCAACCATGAAGGCGAGCTCATCGATCGGGTGCAGAGCGCCCGGAGCGAAGGCATCGAATTCATCATCATCAACCCGGCCGGCTACACCCACACCAGCGTCGCCCTGCGCGACGCCCTGGCGGCGGTGGCGATCCCGTTCATCGAAGTGCATTTGTCGAACATCCACGCACGGGAAGCGTTCCGCCATCATTCCTATTTCTCCGACCTGGCCGTCGGCGTGATTTGCGGGCTGGGCGCCCAGGGCTATGAATTGGCCCTGGACGCGGCGCTGGCCCGGCTCGATCATTGACCTGAATCCTTTCAAAGGGGCCGCAAGGCCCCTTTTTTGACTTGCAGGGAGTTGTTTCCATGGACCTCAGAAAACTAAAAACATTGATCGATCTCGTGCAGAATTCCGGGATTTCCGAGCTGGAGATCAGCGAAGGCGAGGAAAAGATCCGCATCGCCAAGCACCTTGCCGTTCCCGCGCCGACCACGATGATGGTGGGGATGCCGCAGGCCGCGCCGCATCCGGCGCCGAGCCCCGCCGTTCCCGCGGCGCCCGCCGCCGAGCCGCCCGCCAGCACTCTGCCGGAGGGGACGGTGATGACCGCGCCGATGGTCGGCACCTTCTACCGCGCCAGCAGTCCGGGCGCCAGTCCCTTCGTCGAAGTGGGCCAGGCCATCAAGGTCGGCGACACCCTGTGCATCCTGGAAGCCATGAAGCTGATGAACGAGATCGAGTCCGAGGTCGTCGGCACCGTCAAGGCGATCCTGGTGGAGAACGGCCAGCCCGTCGAATTTGGCCAGCCCCTGTTCGTGATCGGCTGACCCCACATGTTCGGAAAAGTACTGATTGCCAATCGGGGCGAGATCGCCCTGCGCATTCTGCGCGCCTGCCGCGAGCTGGGCATCAAGACCGTGGCCGTCCATTCGACGGCCGACACCGAGGCCAAATACGTCAAGCTGGCGGACGAGTCGGTCTGCATCGGGCCGCCGTCGTCGGGGCAGAGCTATCTCAACATCCCCGCCATCATCTCGGCCGCCGAGGTGACCGACGCCGAGGCCATCCACCCCGGCTACGGCTTCCTCTCGGAAAACGCGGCCTTCGCCGAGAAGGTGGAGAAGTCCGGTTTCATCTTCATCGGCCCGCGCGCCGAGACCATCAGCCTGATGGGCGACAAGGTCAGCGCCAAGGACGCCATGAAGGCCGCCGGCGTGCCCTGCGTGCCGGGTTCCGAAGGCGCCCTGCCCGAGGATTCCAAGGAGGTCGTCAAGATCGCCCGCGCCATCGGCTATCCGGTGATCATCAAGGCCGCCGGCGGCGGCGGCGGCCGGGGGATGCGGGTGGTGCACACCGAGGCGGCCCTGCTCAATGCCGTGACCATGACCCGCACCGAGGCCCAGTCGGCTTTCGGCAATCCGACGGTGTACATGGAGAAGTTCCTCGAAAATCCCCGCCACATCGAGATCCAGGTGCTGGCCGACGAGCACGGCAATGCCGTCTACCTGGGCGAGCGCGACTGCTCGATGCAGCGCCGCCACCAGAAGGTGATCGAGGAGGCGCCGGCGCCGGAGATCAACCGCCGCCTGATCGCCAAGGTCGGCGAATCCTGCGCCGCCGCCTGCCGCCGCATCAACTACCGCGGCGCCGGCACGTTCGAGTTCCTCTACGAGAACGGCGAGTTCTATTTCATCGAAATGAACACCCGGATCCAGGTGGAGCATCCGGTCACCGAGCAGGTGACGGGCATCGACATCGTCCAGGCCCAGATCCGCATCGCCGCCGGTGAGAAGCTCTGGTTCCGGCAGCGCGACGTGGTCCTCAAGGGGCACTCCATCGAATGCCGCATCAATGCCGAGGACCCCTTCAAGTTCACGCCTTCGCCGGGCCGCATCGAGACCTGGCATCCGGCCGGCGGCCCCGGCGTGCGGGTGGATTCCCATGTCTATGCCGGCTATATGGTGCCGCCCAACTACGACTCGATGATCGGCAAGCTGATCACCTGCGGCGACACCCGCGAGCAGGCCATCCGCCGGATGCGCATCGCGCTTTCCGAGATGATGGTGGGCGGCATCAAGACCAACATTCCGCTGCACCAGGAGCTGATGCAGGACGAACGCTTCGTCCAGGGCGGCACCAGCATTCACTACCTGGAAGAAAAGCTCGCCGCGAAGGGGAAATGAGGACGCAGTCCTCGTTTTCCCTTCGGGGGTGCTGGTGCACCCCAGGGGGAATCGTGGGCCATCCCTCCCGGCCTCCCTTCCCGGGGAAGGGCGGTGACGGAGGTTCGCGGGCTGCGCCCGCTGCGGGTGGTGGCTGGTCCCGCCTCCGGTGAAAGGCGGTAAGCCGCCTGCGCGCGGCAGGAAGGCGTATCCCGATCGAAGTCGCACACGGCTTGCTTTAATATGACTCACCATGTGGATTAACGTCACCGTCCCGGTGGAGGCGGCCCACGCCGAGCCCCTCTCCGATGCCCTGATGGAACAGGGCGCGCTCTCCGTCAGCGTCGAGGACGCCTTCCTCGGCACCGAGCAGGAGACGCCCCAGTTCGGCGAGCCGGGCAGTCCGACCACGCCGCTGTGGGAACACAGCCGGGTGACCGCCCTGTTCGAGCCCGGCGACGACCTGCCCGGCCGCGTGGCCGCCGCCTGTCAGGCGATCGGGCTGGCGGACCTGCCGGAATTCGAGTTCGCCGAAGTGGCGGAGCAGAACTGGGTGCAGCTGACCCAGTCCCAGTTCGAGCCGATCCGCATCAATGACCGGTTCTGGATCGTGCCGTCCTGGCACATGGAGCAATTCCAGCAGACGCCGGCGGCGGACCGCATCGTCCTGCAGCTCGATCCCGGACTCGCTTTCGGCACCGGTTCGCATCCCACCACCTGGCTGTGCCTGCAATGGCTCTGCGAGCAGGTGCAGGGCGGCGAGACGCTGCTGGATTACGGCTGCGGCTCCGGCATCCTGGCCATCGCCGCGGCGAAACTGGGCGCCGCCAGCGTGCTCGGCGTCGACATCGACGAAAAAGCCCTGGAGGCGGCGGCCGAGAATGCGCGGCGCAACGGCGTCGATCTGGCGCTGCGCCACTCGCGCCAGCCGCTGGCGGAGCGTTTCGATCTGGTGGTGGCCAACATCCTGACCAATCCCCTGTGCGTGCTGGCGCCGCTGTTGTCGGACCGCCTCGCCCCGGGCGGCCGCCTCGCCCTTTCCGGCGTGCTGGAAACCCAGGCGTCCCAGGTGATCGAGGCCTATGCCCCCTATCTGCGGCTGGAACCGGGCGCGGTTCATGAAGGCTGGTGCCGTCTGGAGGGGCGCCGCCGGTGATGCTGACGCGTTGCCCCGGCTGCGCCACCGCCTTCCGCGTCACGCCGGACCAGTTGAAGGCGCGCCAGGGCAAGGTGCGCTGCGGCGAATGCCGCCACGTCTTCAATGCCCTGGACAGCCTGGTGGAGGAACCCGCCGCCGTCGTTCCGCCGGTTGTGGCTGTACCCGCCCCGTCCGCACCGCCGCCCGCCGAGCCCGATCGGGACGAAGCCGGGGACGCGCCGGTCCAATCCGCCGACTTTGAGCCAGTGCCGATGCCGGCGCCGGACGCGGTCGAGGTGCCGCCGCCGGAGGCCGCGCCCGAGCCGGAGTTGGGGCCGGAGTTGGGGCCGGAGTTGGAACCGGAGTTGGAACCGGAGTTGGAACCGGAGTTGGGGCCGGAACCGGCGTCGTTCGTAGCGGAGCCCGCCGCCGTCACGGCGGCCGAGGCCTCGCCGGGCGAGGACATCGCTTCCCCCGACGTTTCGCCGCCCGCGCTGGAAACGCCCGACAGCCTGCCGGCGGCCGCTTCCGACGCCGAGGCGGCGGCGGAACCGCTCGTCGCTCCGCCGCGCCCTTTCTGGGTTCCGTCCTATCCGTCGGTTCGTCCGCGGCGCTGGCCCTGGATCGTCGGTCTGCTGCTGGCCCTGCTGCTGCTGTCGGCGCAGGCGCTGCTCCATTTCCGCGTCGAACTGGCGGTGCTCCAGCCCGGCCTCAAACCCCTGCTGCGCGCCGTCTGCGCCCCGTTCGGCTGCGACGTGCCGCGTCCGCGCCGGGCGGACCTGCTGGAAATCGAGACCTCGGACCTGCACCCCGATCCCCGCCGCCAGGGCCTGCTGCATCTGACGCTGACCCTGCGCAACCGGGCGCCCTTCGCCCAGGAGCTGCCGCATCTGGAGGTGACCCTGACCGACACCGCCGATGCCGTCCTGCTGGTGCGCTCGCTGCCGCCGCGCGAGTACCTGCCCGCCGGCGTCGATCCGGGGCAGGGGTTCGCCGCCGGCGAACTGCCCCTCGACCTGGTGCTGGACGCGGGCGATCTGCCGGCCGCCGGCTACCGGCTTTATGTTTATTTTCCCTGACGAGAATTTCCGATGCGTACCCTGATTTGCGGCTCCATGGCCTACGACACCATCATGGTGTTCGGCGACCGTTTCAAGAATCACATCCTCCCCGAACAGATCCACATCCTCAACGTGGCTTTCCTGGTGCCCGAGATGCGCCGCGAGTTCGGCGGCTGCGCCGGCAACATCGCCTACAACCTGAAGCTGTTGGGCGGCGAGCCCCTGATCATGGCGACCGTGGGCGACGATTCCGCGCCCTATCTGTATCGCCTCAAGCAGCAGGGCATGGATGTCAGCCACGTGCGGGAAGTGCCCGGCAGCTTCACCGCGCAGGCCTTCATCACCACCGATCTGGACGACAACCAGATCACCGCCTTTCATCCGGGCGCGATGAATCATTCCCATGAAAACAAGGTGGCCGACGCCGCCGGGGTGGGCCTGGGCATCCTGGCGCCCGACGGCCGCGACGGCATGCTGAGCCATGCCCGCGAATTCCACGCGGCCGGCGTGCCGTTCATTTTCGATCCGGGCCAGGGCCTGCCGATGTTCGACGGCGCGGAACTGCTCGAATTCCTGAAACTCGCCGACTACTGCACGGTCAATGACTACGAGGCGAAACTGGTCTGCGAGCGCACCGGCTGCGATCTGCCGGAGCTGGCGACCCATGTCCGGGCGCTGATCGTGACCCTGGGCGGAAACGGCTCCCGAATCTACGCCGACGGTCAACGCATCGACATCCCCAGCGTTAAGCCGGATGCCGTGATCGATCCCACCGGCTGCGGCGATGCCTATCGGGCCGGTCTGCTCTACGGCATCGGCCACGATCTGGGCTGGGAAAAGACCGGACGTCTGGCGTCGGTGATGGGCGCGATCAAGATTGCCCACCGCGGCGGGCAGAACCACAAACCCGGCCGCGACGAGATCGCCGCCCGCTACGAGGCGGCGTTTGGCGCAACACCCTGGTAACGCGCCAGGGCGCCAACCTCGCCCTCGCTGTTTGGCTTGCCGCTTTACTTTGCTGCTTCACGTTAAAGGAAATTCCATGAAAAGCATCGTCACTTTCGCCGCTACCGCAACCGCCGCGCTGGTGTTGATCAGTGGCTGCGCCACCAGCAGTTCCGGCGCCAGCTACAGCCAGGCCCAGGCCCGCCATGAAATGGTGGTGCGCCTGGGCGTGGTGGAGGCGGTCCGTCCGGTGCAGATCGAGGGCAGCAAGTCCGGTGCCGGCACCCTGACCGGCGCGGTCGTCGGCGGCGCCGCCGGCTCCAAGGTCGGCCAGGGCAAGGGCTCGGCGGTGGCGGCGATCGTCGGCGCCGTGGCCGGCGGCATCGCCGGTTCGGCCCTGGAGGGCAGCGCCACCAAGAAGGATGGCGTGGAGATCACCGTGCGGCTGGAGAACAACACCTTGATCGCCGTCACCCAGGAGGCCGACGAGGTGTTCCGTCTCGGCGAGCGGGTGCGGGTGCTCTCCGGCGGCGGCGTCACCCGCGTCGCCCATTGAGGGTACTGATTCGCCTGCCAGGCGCCGCCCTGTATCTGCTGGGCGGCGCGCTGGTGGTGTTGCTGTTCTTCCGCCACTGGTCCGAAGCGCGGCGCCAGCGCGTCACGCAGGCCTGGTCGCGGGGATTGCTGCGCATCCTCGGCATCCGCGCCCGCTATCGCGGCCAGCCGCCGATGGCCGGCCTGGTGGTCGCCAATCACATTTCCTTCGTCGATATTTTCGCGCTCAACGGCGCGATGCCCGCCTGCTTCGTCTCCAAGGCCGAGGTGGCGCGCTGGCCCTTGATCGGCTGGCTGTGCCGTCGTACCGACACGCTGTTCCTGGAACGGGGCAGCCGGGCCGCGGCGCAGCGGGCGCGGGAGAACCTGGTGCGGCATCTGGCGGCCGGCAAGCGGGTGGTGGTGTTTCCCGAAGGCACCACCAGCCGTGGCGAGGCGGTGCTGCCGTTCCACAGTGCCCTGTTGCAGTCGGCGATCGACGCCGGCACGCCGGTGACGCCGGTCGTCCTGCGCTATCTGGATCGCGCCGGCAGGCGCAGCGAAGCCCCCGCCTATGTGGGCGACGTCTCGCTGCTACAGTGCCTGCGCACCATCGCCGCCAGTCGCGGACTGGTGGTGGAGGTGGAGGTGTTGCCCGCGCACGCCGTGGCGGGCGGCGATCGGCGTCACGTCGCGGCGCATCTGCATCGCAGCATCGCCCACCGCTTGCACGCCGCAGGCGGACCGGCGCCGCGCACCGATCCGCCCTCGACGGGATTTACCAGCGATAGTTGAAGCTCGCGCCGTAAGTGCGCGGTTGCAGGTAATAGGCCGTGGTCAGGTTGTTGAAGCCAGGCCCGAAGTCGATGAAGTTCACCGGCTGCATCTTGTCGGTGGCGTTCTTCACCCACAGCGCCACGTCCGCCGACCCGGGGCCGCCGATCGGGATGTTGGACAGCACCAGACGCAGATTCAGCAAGCCATAGCCCTTGACCTTGCTGTTCTCCGCCAGCGGCCGGGCCGGGTCCACCGCGCTCAACTGGTAGGGATAGCCGTAGAAGGACGAGGTGTAGCTGTAGTCGGCGATACCGCGCCAGACCCCGAGCGCCGAGCGCCCCAGTCGCGCATCCACGCTCAGGTTGAAGGTGTGCTTGGGCGCATGGGGAAAGGCGCGGTTGCCGGCGACGTTGCCGATCGGCAGGCCGGTGGCCGGCGCTTCCATGAACTCCTTGTACTTGCCGTCCAGATAGCCATAGCCGGCCTGTAGCCTGAGGCCGTCGACGGGCACGTACACCCCTTCCAGTTCCAGGCCCTTGACCGTGGCCTTGCCGGCGTTGCGGATCACGGAAACGCCGGGCAGGCCGGTGAAGCGCGAAATCTGCAGATCCTGGATGTCATTGTGGAACACGGCGGCGTTGAGCTGCATGCGGCCGTCGGCCGAACTCATCTTGACGCCGAATTCGTAGGTCTTCTGCTTTTCCGGGTCGAAGGGGATTCGAGCCTCGGCCGCCGTGCCGGCCTCGCCCTGGAAGCCGCCGCTCTTGAAGCCTTCCGAGTACTTGCCATAGACATTCAGGTGCTCGTCGAACTTGTAGGCCAGCGAGAGCATCGGCGTCGTCGCCTTGAAGGATGCCTCCGCCTCGACGTAGGGGATCGCGGAACCAAAGCCGGTGATGCTCTTGAAGCGCGAGCCCATCTTGGTTTCCTTGGTGCGGCGCAGGCCGGCGGACACCGTCCACTGGTCCGTCAGCTTGTAATCCGCCTGCCCGTAGATCGACTGGGCATCGGCGCTGTAGCCGTATTCCGAACTGTCGGTGCCGAAATAGAAGACGTGCGGATTGATGGTGTAGCCGCGGTCCTTGTAGTAGTACAGGCCGAGCACGTAGTTCAGGCGGTCGGTGTTGCCGATCCACTGGAACTCCTGCGAGCGCTGGGTGTAGTCGGCGATGCGGGCGCCGGTGGCGATCACCAGGGGCGTGCCGTCCAGATCGTAGGAATCGTCGTTTTTCAAGGTACGGCGCGAGGTGATCGACTTCAAGGTATTGCGGTCGTCGAGCTTCCAGGTCAGCGTCAGGCCATGGCCTTGCAGCACCAGGCGCTCGTAGGACGGATAGTCGAGGCTGGCGGTCTTTTGCCAGTCCTGGGCGACATAGGGCGCCATCCCCGCCATCGGAGCGGTGGTGGCCGTCATGCGATAGAGCTGGTTGTGCGGGGGCTCCTGATTCACGCGGCTGTGGTCGTAGCGGTAATCGGCCTGGAAATCGGGCGAAAAATCGAACAGCGCGGCGAGCCGGGCACCGGTCTTGTCGCGCGTGTCGAGTTCGCGCGCCGGGCTGCCCGCGGTGGTCTTGACCAGACCGTCGCGCTTTTCCGAGCGCAGCCCCAGGGACAGGCTGAGAATGCCGAGCTTGGGCAGATCGAGGGAGACCTTTTCGGTGTGATAACCGTAGTTGCCGATCTCCAGCCCGACCGAGCCGCTCAGGGTGCCGCTCGGCTTGCGCGTGATCATGTTGACCGCGCCGGCCATGGTGTTGCGGCCATACAGCGTGCCTTGCGGGCCGCGCAGCACCTCGATGCGCTCCACGTCGACCACGTCGAGCACCGAACCCACGGCCTTGCCCAGATAGACGCCGTCCAGGTACATGCCCACGCTGGGCTCCCAGTACATGGCGCCGTTGAAGGTCACCGCGCCGCGCAGCGAAATCTGCGAGGTGACGTTGCTGGTGGGATATTTGCTGACCTGGAGGTTGGGCGCCAGGGCCTTCAGGTCGAGCACGTTGGAAATGCCGCGCGCCTCGATCTGCCCCGCCGACAGGGCGCTGATGGCGATCGGCACGTCCTGCAGACGTTCCGCCCGCTTCTGGGCGGTGACGATGACTTCGTCGATCTTTGCCTCGTCGGCGGCGGCCAGATTGGCGAAGGACGCCAGAGCGGAGGCCACCGCCGTCGCCATCAACAGCGGACGACCGGCCAGGGCCGCGCGGGACTTGGAATACAGGATCATGGTTGTTCCCCTCCTTGGTTCATGGTTTGTGATGAAGCGCCCGGAACTCATGAAGTGGTCAAGGTCGCTATGAGGGGTATACGCATATCAATCGAAAAACCGACAGCGCGGACCGTTTCCGTGCCAAAGGAAGCGTGGCACCGCTTCTTCCAGGGTGGAAGGCGGCCTGTCGGAAAAACGCCATTTTCACGTTAAACTCGGCTCGCCTTTTCGCAATGGGGGAAGCGACCGACCGGGCACTGTCAATGAAAATTCAGTCAAGAATGTTTTTTCTGTTCTTTGCGCTGCTGCTCTGCCTGGGTTCCGGTCTTGCGGTGGAGGCGCCGGCCGCAGCTCCCGGTTATTCGATCATGATGGTGGGGCGGACGGCGCCGACGGCCGAACGCAGCCAGTGGCTGCTGCTGATGCAGCGGGTGGCGGCGGCGACGGGAATTTCCTTCCGTCTGCAGATTCCCCCGACGCTGGGAGACTTCGAGCGGCGCGTGCTGGACGGCGATCCCGATTTCGCTTTTGTCGATCCCTATCTCATGGTGCGCGCTCATCAGTCGCTCGGCTATCTATCGCTGCTGCGGGACAGCAGCCGTCTGCTGCAAGGCGTGATCCTGGTGCGCCAGGACAGTCCGATCCGCAGCCTGAAGGCCCTGAACAAGGCGACCATTGCCTTTCCCGCCGTCAATACCTTTCCGGACAGCCTGCAAATCCGGCAGCTGCTGGCCCGCGAGCGCATCGCGTACCAGCCGCACTTCGCCGGCAATTTCGGCAATGCCTTGCGCCAGGTGCTCTACCAGGAGGCTGAGGCCGCGGCGACGACGACCAGCGCCCTTGGCCGCGAGCGGCCGGAAATCCAGTCCCGCCTGCGCGTGCTCTACGTGGCGCCGCCGGTAAGCCCGTATGTGCTGGCGGCCCATCCCCGGGTGCCCCTGGCGGCGCGCCGCGCCGTGGAAGCCGCGATCCTGGCGCTGGCGGACACGGCCGCCGGCGCCAGGCTGCTGGACGACGTGGACTTGAGCCAACCGGTGGCGGCGTCCTACGAAATCGATTACAAGCCCATGGAAATGCTTGGCCTCGCCCCTTTCGTCCTGCGGGGGAATGAATGAAGTTCCTGCGCGGTCTTTATTTCCGGCTGTTGCTGGCCGGGTCGTCAGCGGCGGCGTCGGCGGTGCTCGGCTTTGGCTACTACACTGCGGCCGGGCAGATGGAGATGGAAATCGACGCCAACGAGCGCGAGGTCCAGCTGGTCGCCGTCGGTCTGGCCGCCGCCGCCGATCATGTCGTGATGGCCCGCGACTATTGGGAAATCGAGCAGCTGATGCGCCAGGTGATCATCGATCCCAGCCTGCTCACGGTGCAGATCATCGATGTCCAGGGGCAGGTGCTGGGCCATATGGGGCGCTCCCTGTCGGACACCACGCCCAAGCTGGTTTTCGATGCGTCCCGCCTGGCGCCGCCCCACGGGGAGAAATCCCTGTTGAAGCGCCGGGGCGACACTGTCGAGGTCTGGTCGCCGGTCATGGTGGACAACAAGACGGCCGGCTGGGTCCGCCTGGAAAGCAATCCGCTGTGGAACCAGGCCCGGCATCAACACATCTGGCGCGATTCCCTGATCGCGGCGCTGGCAATGCTGGGCGGCAGTGCCCTGCTGCTGGCCTGGCTGCTGCGGCGCCCGGTCGGCGCCCTGGAGGCGGCCACCCGATTCGCCGCCGACCTGCCGTTGAACCACGGCGTGCAACTCGCCACCCGGCCCTCCACCGCCGAGGTGGACAAGTTGATCGAGGCCCTGAACCAGACCTCCGCCCAACTGGCGGCGCAGGATGACGCCCTGACGCAGAGTCAGCGCCACCTGGAAATCCGCAATCAGGTCTATGAGCGCCTGGCGCTGGGCGGCAGTCTGCAGGAGACGCTGGCCCTGATCGTCTCCAGCCTGGAATGCCAGCGCCCGGGCTGGCATATCGCCATCCTGATCCTGGACCGGGACGGCAAGCACCTGCAACTGGGGGTCGCGCACAATCTGCCGGACAGCTATCGCGCCCTGGTGGAAGACATCGAAATCGGCGAGGGCGCGGGCCCCAGCGGCACGGCGGCATACCGCAACGAACGGGTGATCATCGAGGACCTGTCCCGCCATCCCTATGGCGCGCGGTTCCGCGAATTCGCCGCCGAGGCGGGCGTGGCCGGCTGCTGGTCGGAACCGGTGCGCTCCAGCCGCGGCGAAATCCTGGCGCTGCTCTCGATTTACCAGCGGACGCCGATCCTGCCGGTCCCGGAGGACATCCATGTCGTGCAACATGGCGCCCATCTGGTCAGCGTGGCCGTGGAGCGGCATCGCGCCGAGGAGGAGTTGCAGTTGGCGTCCCTGGTGTACCAGGCCAGCGGCGAAGCCATCATGGTCAGCGACGGCAGGAACCGCATCATCGCCGTCAATCCCGCCTTCGTGCGCCTGACCGGCTACGGCGCGCAGGAAGTGCTGGGCAAGAGTCCCGCCGTGCTCGGCTCCGGACGCATGGACGCTTCTTTCTACAACGCCATGCAGCAGTCGATGCGCGCCAGCAATCACTGGCAGGGGGAAATCTGGAACCGGCGCAAGAACGGCGAAGTCTATGCCGAATGGCTCACCGTCAACGTCATGCGCGACGCGGCGGGGCGCCCCCATCGCTACATCGCGATGTTTTCCGACATCACCGCCAAGAAGCAGGCCGAGGAAACCATCTGGCAGCAGGCCAACTACGATCAGCTCACCGGCCTGCCCAATCGCCGCTTGTTCCGCGACCGGTTGCGCCAGGACCTGTTGCGCGCGCAGCGCCAGGACGGCGTGCTGGCGCTGATGTTCGTGGACCTCGACCGTTTCAAGGAGATCAACGAGACGCTCGGCCATGAGGCCGGCGACCACCTGCTGATCGAGGCCGCCCAGCGCATCAGTGCCTGCGCCCGCGATTCCGACACCGTGACGCGGCTGGGCAGCGACGAGTTCGCCGTCATCCTGGTGGGCCTGTCCGACCCCGGCGAGGCGGAGCGGGTGGCCAACAGCATCCTGCATGCCCTGGCGCAGCCTTTCAAACTGGGCACGGACGTGGGCTACGTCTCCGCCTGCATCGGTGTCACCCTGTTCCCCAACGACGGTCTGGATCTCGAAACCCTGCTGAAAAATGCCGACCAGGCGATGCATGTGGCCAAGGAATCCGGAAACAACAACTTCTCCTGGTTCACCCTCGATCTGCAATTGGCGGCGCAGGCGCGGCGCACCCTGCTCGGCGATCTGCGCAGCGCGCTGGCCGACGACCAGTTGCGGCTCCATTACCAGCCCATCGTCGACCTTCAGACCGGGTTGATCGTCAAGGCCGAGGCGCTGGTCCGCTGGCAACATCCGGTCCAGGGCCTGATCAGTCCGGCCGTCTTCATTCCCCTGGCCGAGGAGGTCGGCCTGATCGAGGAAATCGGCGACTGGGTGTTCCGCACCGCCGCCCGCCAGGCCAAGGCCTGGCAGCAACAGGGGTGGCCGCTGCAAGTCAGCATCAACAAGTCTCCGCGCCAGTTCAACAGCAGCTTCAGCGGCGCCTCCTGGCTCGATTTCCTGCGCGAGATCGATCTGGCGCCCCAGCAACTGGTGATCGAAATCACCGAGGGCCTGCTGCTCGATCAATGTTCGGCCGTGACCGAGCAACTGCTGAGCTATCGCGAGGCCGGCATCGAGATCGCCGTGGATGATTTCGGCACCGGCTATTCGGCCCTCTCCTATTTGCAGCGCTTCGACATCGACTATCTGAAGATCGATCGCAGCTTCATCAGCGATCTGTCGGAAAGCGCCGACGACCGGGCGCTGGCCGACGCGATCATCGTCATGGCCCACAAGCTGGGCCCCAGGGTGATCGCCGAAGGCGTCGAAACCGGCTACCAGCGGGATTGGTTGATCAGTTCCGGTTGCGACTTCGTCCAGGGCTTCCTCTATGCCCGTCCCCTGCCCCTGACGGAATTCAACGCACTGCTGCGGCGGAGTTGAGGGTACGCGCGGCATCGCGCCTTAAGCCTGTCTTAAGACGCAATGCCGACAATCGCGCATCTTCAATGGAGACAGTGGTCCATGCCGCGAAGCTTGCTGGTTTTCCTGAGTGCCCTGCTGCCCTTGTCCGCCCTGGCGGAAGAGCCGCTGATCGCCCTCTCGCCGGAGCAGGGCCAACGCGCCGGCATCGTTGTGCAGCCCCTGAAGGCGCTGCGGACGGCCGACGACCATGGGCTGCCGGCCCAGGTCGTGATCGACCCCCGCCGCATCGAGATCATCGCCGCGCCCCTGGGCGGGATCGTCACCGCGGTGCGGGTGCTGTCCGGCGAGACCGTGAAAAAAGGCCAGGTGCTGGGGCGCCTGCAGGGCGCGCCGCTGCTGGGCCTGCAGCGCGAATACGTGGAGGCCCGGGGCCAGGCCGAGTTGGCGGCGGAAGCGCGGCGCCGCGACGAGACGCTGTTCGCCGAGGGCATCATCGCCCGCGCCCGCCTGCAACAGGCGCAGGCCGCGGAGCGCGCCGCCGCGGCGCTGCTGCACGAGAAGCGCCAGGCCCTGGCGCTGTCCGGACTGGCGCGGCCGGACGGTGGCAATGGTGGCGAAGGTGGTGGCGCGGGCGGCGATTTTTCCGGCGCGGTGGAATTGCGCGCCCCCTTCGCCGGCGTGGTGCTGGAAGCGCCGGCCCAGCCCGGCCAGCGCCTGGAATCCTCGGCGCTGTTGTTCAAGCTGGGGCGGCTGGACGCCCTGGCCCTGGAAATCCAGGCCACGCCCCATCTGGCGGCCGGCGTCATGCCGGGAGACCCGGTGTCGGTGCCGGGCTGCGCGCAGCCGGCGCGGGTGACCGCCGTCGCGCCGCAGTTGGCGGGCGGCAGCCAGTCCGTGCTGGTGCGGGCCGAACTGAAGCAGGCCGCCGGCTGCGTCCGCCCCTACCAGCAGTTGCAGGTCCGGCTGCGTCCCTCCGCCAGCCACCATGGCAAGGGCTGGACGCTGCCGACGACGGCGCTGGTGCGCCACCTGGACAAGGCCTGGGTGTTCGTCGCCGCCCCGGGCGGCTATCGCCCGGTGGCGGTGCAACTGCTGGACGAGACCGACGGGACCGTGCGCATCGACGCGGCGCTGGCGGCGGACAGCCTGCTGGTGGTGAAGGGGGCGGCCACGGTCAAGGCGGCTTGGCTCGGCCTGGGCGCGGCGGAGAGCCGCTAGATGCTGGCGCGCCTGATCGAGTTTTCCCTGACCCAGCGGCTGCTGGTGATCGTCGCCACGGTGCTGCTGCTGGGCGGCGGCGTCGCGGCTTTCCGCGAACTGCCGATCGACGCCTATCCGGACGTTTCCTCCACCCAGGTCAAGGTCATCGTCAAGGCGCCGGGAATGACGCCGGAGGAGGTGGAAGCCCGCATCGTCACCCCGATCGAGCTGGAACTGCTGGGCATTCCCGACAAGCGCATGGTGCGCTCGGTGTCCAAATACGCGATCGCCGACATCACCCTGGATTTCCAGGACGGCACCGACATCTACTGGGCCCGGCAGCAGGTCAGCGAGCGCCTCGCCGGCGTCATGGCCGACCTGCCGGCGGGCGCCAGCGGCGGCCTGGCACCGATCACCACGCCGCTGGGCGAGATGCTGATGTTCACCATCGAGGGCGAACTGTCGCTGGCGGAAAAACGCACCCTGCTGGACTGGGTGATCCGTCCCCAGTTGCGCACCCTGCCCGGCGTGGCCGAGGTCAACAGCCTGGGCGGCGAGGTGCGCAGTTTCGAGGTGGTGCCCGACCTGGTGGCGCTGAAGGCGCGCGGGCTGGGCCTGGCCGAACTGCGCCAGGCGCTGGAGGCCAACAACCGCAATGAAGGCGCGGGGCGCCTGACCGAAGGCGAGGAGTCGCTGCTGGTGCGCATCGAGGGCGGCGCGAAGACCCTCGCCGACATCGCCGGGATCGTCGTCGCCAGCCGCGACGGCGGCGTGGTTCGGGTCGGCGACGTGGCCCAGGTGCGGATCGGCAGCCTCAGCCGCTACGGTTTCGTCACCCATGGCGGCCGCGAGGAGGCGGTGGAGGGGCTGGTATTGGGATTGCGCGGCGCCAACGCGCGGCAGGTGGTGGACGGGGTCAAGGCACGCCTGGCGGAAATTCGGCAGACGCTGCCGGAAGGCGTCTCCACGCGCATCTTCTACGATCGGGGGGCCCTGGTGGAGCGGGCGGTGGGCACCGTCTCCAAGGCCCTGGGCGAGGCCATCGTGCTGGTGCTGGCGCTGCTGCTGGCCTTCCTCGGCGGGCTGCGGCCGGCCCTGGTGGTGGCCTCGGTGCTGCCCCTGGCGGCGCTGATCACCTTCGTCATGATGCATCTGTTCGGCATGTCGGCGAACCTGATGAGCCTGGGCGGCCTGGCCATCGCCATCGGCATGCTGGTGGATGCGGCGGTGGTGGTGGTGGAGAACGTCGAGAGCGAACTCGCCCGCGGCGGCCAGGATGCCCTGCCGCTGCGCCACCGCATCTACCGCGCGGTGCGCGAAGTGGCCCAGCCGGTGGCCTCCGGCATGGCCATCATCGTCATCGTGTTCCTGCCGCTGCTGACGCTGCAGGGCCTGGAAGGCAAGCTGTTCACGCCGGTGGCGCTGACCATCGTCTTCGCCCTGTCGGGTTCGCTGCTGCTGTCCCTGACCGTGATCCCGGTGCTGGCCTCGCTGCTGCTGAAGCCGGCCGCCGAGCATCGGGAGCCCTGGCTGCCGAGGAGGCTGACGGCGCTCTACACGCCGCTGCTGAACCGTGCGCTGGCCCGTCCGCGGCAGGTGATCGTCACCGCCCTGACCCTGCTGGCGTTGACCGGCGGCGCCTTCCTGCTGCTGGGCAAGACCTTCATGCCGGCGATGGACGAGGGCGACCTGCTGATGCAGGTGGCCAAGCTGCCGTCGATCGGGCTGGACACCAGCGCGGCGATCGACCTGACCGTGCAGCGCGCGCTCCTGGCGGAGGTGCCGGAAATCAGCGACATCGTCGCGCGCACCGGCTCGGACGAACTGGGCCTGGACCCGATGGGACTCAACGAGACCGACGCCTTCCTGGTGCTGAAGCCGCGCGCGCAGTGGCGCAAGCCCGACAAGGAATGGCTGACCGAGGAAGTGCGGCGGGTGATGGCCGGCTTTCCGGGGCTCGACATTTCCTTCACCCAGCCGATCGAAATGCGGGTGGCGGAAATGCTCACCGGCACGCGCGGCGACCTGGCGGTGAAGATCCATGGCGGCGACCTGAACGAACTCAACGCCCTGGCGGAACGGATGGCGGCCTTGCTCAAGGGCATCCCCGGCGCGCAGGACGTGCTGACGGTGAAGAACGAGGGGGTGCAGTACTACGCGGTGGAAGTGGATCGGCTCGCCGCCGGGCGCCTGGGGTTTTCCGTGGAGGACGTGGCCGGCGTGCTGCGCGCCCAGGTCGAGGGCCAGCCCGTCGGGCTGGTGCTGGAAGGACACCGGCGCACGCCGCTGGTCATCCGCGGCGGCGAGGACGTGCGCCTGTCGCCGGCCGCGTTCGCCAACACCCAGCTGGCGCTGAAGGACGGCGGCAGCGTGGCGCTGTCGTCGCTGGCCCGGCTCAAGCGTCTCGCCGGGCCGGTCAAGGTCGACCACGAGAATGCCCAGCGCATGGTGGTGGTCCAGGCCAACGTCAGCGGCCGCGACCTGGTGGGTTTCGTCGACGAGGCCAGGCGGCGGACGGCGGCCGAGATCGAGCTGCCGACGGGATATGCGGTCGCCTGGGGCGGCCAGTTCGAGAACCAGCAGCGCGCCGCCCAGCGCCTGGCGCTGGTGGTGCCGGTGGCCCTGGCGCTGATCTTCCTGATCCTCTTCGCCACCCTCGGCTCGGTGCGTCAGGCGGTCCTGGTCTTCACCAACATTCCGTTCGCGATGATCGGCGGCGTGTTCGGCCTGCTGCTGTCCGGCGAGTATCTGTCGGTGCCGGCCTCGGTGGGCTTCATCGCGCTGCTGGGCATCGCCGTGCTGAACGGGCTGGTGATGATCAGCTACTTCAACCAGCTGCTGGCGCAGGGCATGCCGATCGCGCAGGTGGTGGTGGAGGGCGCGCGGCGCCGCCTGCGGCCGGTGCTGATGACCGCGACCATCACCGCCCTGGGCCTGGTGCCGCTGCTGTTCGCCGCCGGCCCCGGCTCGGAGATCCAGAAGCCGCTCGCCATCGTGGTGATCGGCGGCCTGGTCACCTCCACCGCGCTGACGCTGTTCATGCTGCCCATCCTGTTTCGCCGCCATGGCGTAGAAACTTCATGATGAGACCCCGAGATGCGACCCGATAGCGATGCCTGCCTGAAGCTGATCCTGCCGCGTGCGCTGGAGGAGCAGGTGGTGGAGTTCCTGCTGCACCGTCCGCAGCTGGCCGGCGCCTTCGTCGCCTGCGCGGTGGATGGCCATGGGTCGTCCCGATTCATGGTCAGCGCCGGCGAGGAGGTGCGGGGGCGGACGGAGCGGGTGAAGATCGAAATCCTCACCCGCGAGGACATGGCGCGCGAGCTGGTGCAGGAACTGCGCGCCCTGCTGCCGGACACCAACGTCAGCTACTGGATCACCGCGGTCCTGGCCGCCGGGAGTTTTTCATGAACGGCCGCCGCTTGCTGTCGGGCGGGATCGGACTGCTGCTCGCGCTGCCGGCCCTGGCTGCGCCATCCGCTCCATCCGCCGACCTGCCGCCGACGGAGATCGCGGTCCGTGTCCTGGATGCCCATCCCCTGGTCCGCGCCGCCGAGTCGGGCGTCGCGCTGGAGCGGGCGCGCAGCGATCAGTTGGAGGCCGGCCCGCACGAACTGGCGCTGACCGTGGGCGGCGGCCGCCGCCGCGAAACGCTGGCCGAGACGCGCTACGCCGAGAAGGAAATCGGTTTGCAGCGGGCGTTCCGCCTGCCGGGCAAGCGCGGCGTCGACGTTCAGCTGGGCGCCGCCGGCGTCGCCCAGGCCCAGGCCCAACTGGGCGACGCCCGCCACGAAGCCGCGCGCCTGCTGCTCGCGCTCTGGTTCAACATCCGGCGCGAGATGGCGGCGGTCGACGAATGGCGCGCCGAGGCCGAGGTGCTGCAGGAGCAGGCCCGCGCCGCGCGGCGCCGGGTGGAGCTGGGCGACGCCGCCGCCCTCGAACAGTCGCTGGCGGAGGCGCAGCTGGCGCAGGCCGAGGCGCAGTCCAGCCAGGCCCGGAGCCGCCTGCAACTGGCCCGCAACGAACTGGCCCAGCACTTCCCGGCCTTGCCGCCGCCGGTCGACGCCGCGCTGGCGGAGCCGCAGCCGCCGGCCGCGGAGGACTGGCGGGAACGGCTGTTGAACCACAACCACGCGCTGGCGGCGGCGCGCGCCGCCGCCCAGCGCCAGCGCATCGGCGCGGATCGGGCCGAACGGGAACGCCTGCCGGACCCGACGCTGGGGCTGCGCTGGTCATCGGAGCGGGACGGGCAGGAAAAGCTGTTCGGGGTGCAACTGACCATTCCCCTGCCCGGCGCCGCCCGCGCCGCCGCCAGCCGCGGCGCCCAGGCCGAGGCCGAGGTCGCCAACGCCAGGGAGGCGTTGGCGCAGGCGGCGGCCGAAGCCGATGCCCGACGCGCGGTGACCCAGGCCGACGCCGCCTACCGTCAGTGGCAGCAGCAGGCGCGGGTGGCGGAACGCATGGAAGCCAACGCCCGCCTGCTCGACCGGGCCTGGCGTCTGGGCGAAGGCCAGTTGGCCGAGTTGATCACCGCCCGCCGCCTCGCCATCGAGGCGCGTCTGGGCGCGGCCCAGGCGCGCGCGGACGCGCAGGAGAGCCGTTACCGGCTATTGCTCGACGCCCACCAGCTCTGGCCGCTGGATACGTGCGCGGCCCACGGGCCGTCGGGGGAGGACGGCAGGAGTCGGCATGCGGAGTGTGATTGATTCCTGATGGGATACAATCAAAAGCCAAAATGGATGGCCTGAAATTCACCTCCAAATGGTGTCTGGGTGTGCTTCTGGCAATGCCAGGGCTATTGGTCTGATTGGTTCCCTGATCGCTACAATCTTGTTCAGTACCCGGCGAGCCTGGCGAAGGCCGCCACCACTTCCGGCGGCGCCTGCACCAGTTCGATCAGCACGCCCTCGCCGCCGATCGGGAATTCGTCGTTGCCCTTGGGGTGCAGGAAGCAGATGTCGAAGCCGGCGGCGCCCTTGCGGATGCCGCCCGGCGCGAAGCGCACGCCGTTGGCCGTGAGCCACTCCACGGCCTTGGGCAGATCGTCGATCCACAGGCCCACGTGATTCAGCGGCGTGGTGTGCACGGCGGGCTTCTTCTCCGGGTCCAGCGGCTGCATCAGATCCACTTCCATCTTGAAGGGGCCGCTGCCCATGGCGCAGATGTCCTCGTCGACGTTTTCCTTCTCGGAGACGAAGTTGCCGGTGACTTCCAGGCCGAGCTTGTCCACCCAGAGGGTCTTGAGTTTTTCCTTGGAGGGGCCGCCGATGGCGATCTGCTGGATGCCGAGGACCTTGAAGGGACGGGTCATGGTTTTTCCTTGTGACGATAAGCGATGAGAATCAGGGCCACGCCGAGGACGACCATCGGCAGGGACAGCCACTGCCCCATGCTGACGGCGTAGGAATGGCCGAAGATGCCGGCGTCCGGTTCGCGGAAATATTCGCCGAGCCAGCGGAACACACCGTAGCCGACGAGGAAGGCGCCGGACACGGCGCGCGCGGGGCGCGGCCGGGCGGCGTAGAACCAGAGGATCAGGAACAGCAGCAGACCCTCCATTCCCGCCTGATAGAGCTGGGAAGGGTGGCGCGGCTGGGCGTCCACGTGGGGGAAGACCATCGCCCAGGGCAGGCTCGGGTCCGCCACGCGGCCCCAGAGTTCGCCGTTGATGAAATTGCCGATGCGCCCGGCCAGCAACCCGGTGGGCACCAGCGGGGCGATGAAGTCGGTGACGGCCCAGAAGCCGCGCCCGGTCTTCCTGCCCCACAGCGCCATCGCCGCCAGCACGCCGAGAAAGCCGCCGTGGAAGCTCATGCCGCCTTTCCAGACGGCGAGAATCTCCGCGGGGTGGGCGAAATAGTAGCCGGGCTCGTAGAACAGCACCTGGCCCAGCCGTCCGCCGATGATCACCCCCAGCACGCCGTAGAACAGCAGATCGTCGATGTCCTGGTACGACCAGCCCGGCGCCAGCCCGCGCCGGATGCGGGTGCGGCCGAGAACGACGAACAGGACGAAGCCCGCGAGGTACATCAGGCCGTACCAGTGGACGGCGAGCGGCCCCAGGCGCACGGCGACGGGATCGATGGCGGGAAAGGTCAGCATTGGCGTGGAATCGCGAATTGAAACGGCCAGTCAAACATACGTGCGCGGGAACCGGGATGGAGAGAGCTTAGGACGAGCTTTTCCGCCGCGTCGTCCCGAAGGATGGCGAAGGGATGGAATGCCGAAAAAGCTTTTCCGCCGCGCCGCCGCAAGGAAAAGCGGCACGCGGCGAAGCCGCAACGCATCGGTGTCGCCACAGCGTTCCCCGTAACTTCGAGCGCAGCGAGCAAATGAGAACCCCCCGGAGGGGGGCGAAGGGGGGCGAGCCTTCTCACACCGGCAAGCCCCGCGGCTTGCGTTCGGCGCGGGCGAACAGGGCGTCGTAGAGCGCGTCGGGCAGCAGGCGCAGCAGCCGGGCGGCGATCGCCATCTGCCAGGGCAGCACCGCGTAGCTCGGGCCGCGCCGGATGATGCGGGCCATGCGCCGGGCGGCGGCCTCGGCCGACAGCATGAAGGGCATCGGGTACTGATTCACCGCCGTCATCGGCGTTTCGATGTAGCCGGGGGCGATCGTCACCACCTTGATGCCGCTGCCGTACAGTTCGACGCGCAGGCTTTCCAGGTAGGCGATCGCCGCCGCCTTGGAGGCGCAGTAGGCGCCGGCACCGGGCAGGCCGCGGATGCCGGCCACCGAGGCGATGCCGACCAGGCGGCCGCGGCCGCTCTTGCGCATCGGTTCGACGAAGGGGTGGAAGGTGTTGACCATGCCCTGCACATTGACCGCGAGGATGCGGGAAAACACCGCCAGATCCTCGTCGGCCTCGGTCAGGGTGCCGGCGGAGACGCCGGCGTTGGCGATGACGATGTCGGGCACGCCGGCCCGCTGCATGAAGTCGCCGGCGGCATGGGCCAGCGCCGCCGCGTCGGTCACGTCCAGGGGGTAGATGAAGATTCGTCCGGGCAGTGTGGCGGCCAGCGTCCGCAGGGCGTCGCCGCTGCGCGCCACCAGCCCCAGGCAGGCGCCGCTGGCGGCGTAATGCCGCGCCAGGGCGGCGCCGATGCCGGAGGACGCCCCGGTGATCCAGACCCGAGGCGCGCACGCCACCTTATTTGCGTCCCTGTTCGGCGCGCGCCTTGGCCACCAGGCCATTCATCACGGCCTGGAAGCGTTCGGGCGACATCTCGGCCGGTTCGATCAGGCGGTAGCGGCCGCCCACCACCACGGCCGGCACGGCATCGATGCGGTGGCCCGCGTTCAACTGCTCCGCCTGCTTCACCTTGGACAGGACGGTGAAGGAGTTGTAGATGTCGGTGAATTTCTTCGCATCCACGCCTTTCTTGCCCAGCCATTCGGCGAAGCCGGCTTCACGGATGGGGTGCAGTTCCCGGCTTTCATGGATGGCGCTGAAGATCTGGGCGCGCAGCTTGTCCTCCAGGCCCATCGCGTCCAGCGCGTAGAACAGTTTGGCGCCCGGCAGCCAGGGGCGCGCGGCGCCGGGCACACGGCGGAAGCCGACGTCCTTGGGCAGGGTCTTCAGCCACTGGTTGAGGGCGCCCTCGAAATGAAAGCAATGGGGGCAGCCGTACCAGAAGAATTCGGTCACTTCGATCTTGCCCGGACTCTCGGTGGCCTGCGGCGGGTTGAGCGTCACGTAGTCCTTGCCTTCCACCGGATCGGCCGCCAGGGCGAGCGTGGCCGTGGTCAGGAACAGGGCTGCGAGGAGAGACTTGAGAAAGCGCATGGATGACTCCTGGTTATTGTTTGCCGGACTTGGCTTCGGCCCGGCTTTCCGCTTTAGGTTCCGCGGCGGCGGCGTTATCGGCGGCGGCGGCGGCCTTGACCACGGTGGCCTGGACGCCGCCTTGAGCCAGCTGGTTGCGGACCCGGTTCATCTCCTCCGGCGTGGCGAAGGGGCCGATCCGCACCCGGTGCAGGGTGCCCTTGTCGGCGACGTTCACCTGCTGCACGCTGGCCTCGACCCCCATCAGGGCCAGCTTGGCCTTGAGGTTGTCGGCGTCGGCGGGTTTCTGGAAGGCGCCGGCCTGCAGGAGGAATTGGGGGGATTGGGCCGCCGGCGCCGTGGCGCGCGGCTCGCCGTCCGCCGCGGGCGGCGTTGCGCCGGGCGCCGCGCCTTCCTGGCCGCCGGGCAGGATCTTGTAGAACTCGAAACGGGGCTTCTCGGTCACCTTGTCGCCGGGTTTGCCGGGCAGCGGCAGCGGCGCCTGGGAGGATTCGGCTTGGGAGGCGGCGGCCGGCTCCTCGGCGCGGTGGGCGCGTTCCTGGAACGGCAGCGGGGCGCGGTTCAGGTACCAGACCAGGCCGAAGGCGATCGCCACGCCGATCACCAGGCCGATGAACATGCCGAGCAGGGTGTTGCCGCGGCTTTTCTGTTGCGGCCTGTTGTTGTGGTTGCGGGGTTTGCCGTCGCGTGTCATGTCACATGTTCTCCGGGGCGGAAACGCCCAATAGACGCAAGCCGTTGGCCAGCACCTGGCGCACCGCCTGGGCCAGCGCCAGGCGCGCCAGTTTCTGGGATTCGTCGTCCACCAGCAGGCGCTCGGCGTTGTACCAGCTGTGGAATTCGCCGGCCAGGTCCTTCAGGTAGAAGGCCAGGGAATGGGGGGCGTAGTCGCGCGCGGCGACTTCGATCAGGCCGGAGAACTCGCGCAGCCGGGCACACAGCGCCAGTTCCCGTTCGCTCTCCAGCGGCGCCAGGTCGACGCCGGCCAGGGTCGCCGGTGCGCCGCCCCACTGGCCGAGCACCGAGCAGATGCGGGCGTGGGCGTACTGGACGTAATACACCGGGTTGTCGTTGGACTGCGACTTGGCCAGTTCCAGGTCGAAGTCCAGCGACTGGTCCTGCTTCCTCAGCATGTAGAAGAAGCGGCAGGCGTCGTTGCCGACCTCGTCGCGCACCTGGCGCAGGGTGACGTATTCGCCGGCGCGGGTGGACATCGAGGCCTTGACGCCGTTCCTGAGCAGGGAGACGAACTGGATCAGGGTCACGTCGAGCGCGCCGTCGTCCTGGCCCATGGCCTTGAGGGCGCCGCGCACGCGGGGGATGTAGCCGTGGTGGTCGGCGCCCCAGACGTCCACCACCCGCTCGAAGCCGCGCTCGAATTTGTTCAGGTGGTAGGCGATGTCGGAGGCGAAGTAGGTGAAGAGGCCGTTGTCCCGTTGCGCCACGCGGTCCTTCTCGTCGCCGAAGGTGGTGGAGCGGAACCACTTGGCGCCGTCCTGCAGGTAGATGTGGCCCTTGTCTTCCAGCAGGGCCACCGCCTTCTGCACCAGGCCGGTGTCGTAGAGCGAGCGCTCGGAGAACCAGACGTCGAAATGGACGCCGAATTCCTCCAGGTCGGCGCGGCCGTCCGCCAGTTGCTCGGACAGCGCGTGCTGGTGGATGTAGTGCCAGTCCTCGCCCAGCAGATCCTTGCCGGCGGCGATCAGGCCGTCCAGATGGGCCTCGATGTCGGCTTCGGGCGCGGGCGCGGCGGCCAGCACGGCCTCGGCGGGGCGCACGTATTTGTCCTGATGGGCCCGCTTCACCTGCTCGGCCATTTCCCGCACGTAGCCGCCCTGATAGGCGTTGGGCGGGAAGGGCACCCGCTCGCCGAACAGTTCCAGATAGCGCAGCCAGGTGGACACGGCCAGGATGTCCATCTGCCGGCCGGCGTCGTTCACGTAGTATTCCCGGGTCACGTCGTAGCCGGCGAACGCCAGCAGCGAAGCCAGGCTGGCGCCGTAGGCGGCACCCCGGCCGTGGCCGACGTGGAGCGGCCCGGTGGGGTTGGCGGAAACGAACTCCACCTGGATCTTGCGGCGGCCGCCGACGGCGCTGCGGCCGAAGTCCAGGCCGCGTTCCAGCACTTCCTTCACCACCTGGGTCTTGGCGGCGGGCACCAGGGTGAAATTGATGAAACCGGCGCCCGCCAGCTCCACCTGCCGCACCCAGGGCGAGGCGGGCAACTCGCGCATCAGCCGCTCGGCGATCTGGCGCGGGTTGGCCTTCAGGGGCTTGGCCAACTGCATCGCCAGGTTGCTGGCGAAATCGCCATGGCTGGCCTGCTTGGGGCGCTCGATCAGGATTTCCGCGTCGACGTGGTCGGGCGCGACGCTGGCAAGGGCGGTGCGAAGCAGATCGCAAAGATGCAGTTTGGGGTCGAAAGACATAGGCGGGGGTGAAATCGTTGCCGGAAACATGGACTTGCGTTTCATTATAACGGCCGGCGGGATATGATTTCGCCCTTTGCCACGGCGGTTGCTGGCCTTTTCCACCGCCGGGTGTCATCCAGAAGACCGCTACCAAGGAGTTCGCCATGACCGCAGCCGCCGACCTGCATCCCGCCCTCGACACCAAGCTGTGCCGGATGACCGGCTGCAAGTACCCCATCGTCCAGTCGGCCATGGGCTGGGTGGCCACCGGCAGGCTCTGCGCCGCCACGGCCAACGCCGGCGCGCTGGGCTTCATCGGCTCGGCCACCATGGACCTGAAGCAGCTGGCGGAGGAGATCGCCTACGTCAAGGATCACACCGACCAGCCCTTCGGCGTGAATATGCGTTCCGATGCGCCGGACGCCGCCGAGCGGGTGCAGATGATCATCAAGTCCGGCGTCAAGGTGGCCGGCTTCGCGCTGGCGCCGAAGGAAAAACTGATCAAGACCCTGAAGGACGCCGGCGTCGCCTGCATCCCCTCGATCGGCGCCAAGCGCCACGCGGAAAAGGTGGCGTCCTGGGGCGCCGACGCGCTGATCGTCCAGGGCGGCGAAGGCGGCGGCCACACCGGCTCGATCGCCACCACGGTGCTGCTGCCGCAGATCGTCGACGCGGTGGACATCCCGGTGATCGCCGCCGGCGGCTTCTGCGACGGGCGCGGCCTGATGGCGGCCCTGTCCTTCGGCGCCGAGGGCATCGCGATGGGCACCCGCTTCCTGCTGACCAAGGAGTCGCCGGTGCCGGAGAACGTCAAGGCCATCTACATCAAGGCCGGCGTCGGCGACACGGTGGCCACCGACCAGGTCGACGGCCACCAGCACCGCATGATCCGCAACGGCTTCGTCGACAAGCTGCTGACCTCGCCGGGCTGGAAGAACGCGCTGCTGGCGCTGGGCAACGCCCTGAAGCTGCGCGGCCTGACCCACATGTCGCTGACCGACATGATGAAGCAGGGCTGGTCGATGCGCCGCGACCACGGCTACGGCCTGGCCCAGGTGGTGATGGCGGCCAACACCCCGGTCCTGCTGCGCACCACGATGGTGGAAGGCAAGACCGAATTCGGCATCCTGCCCGGCGGCCAGGTGATGGGCCTGATCAACGAGATCGAAAGCTGCGACGAGTTGATCCAGCGCGTCGTTGCCGAAGCCACCGCCATCCTCGACCGTTTCCAGCGCTAAAAATTGGCTCGCCCCCCTTCGCCCCCCGCCGGGGGGGTCGATAGGGCTCGCTGCGCTCGGATGTTTGGGGGTACTTCTTGGTGACACCGATAGGTTGCGGCTGGCGCCGCGTGCCGCTTTTCCTTGCGGCGGCGCGGCGGAAAAGCTGAGTTTTAGAGGAGAGACGTGGTGGAACTCGCTGGTCTGGTTGTTTTCATCAGTGGCGGCGCGCGGGGTATCGGCGCGGCCTGCGCCCGGCGCTGCGTCGAGGAGGGCGCGCGGGTGATGATCGCCGACCGCCGTGCCGAGGAAGGCCAGGCCCTGGCCGACAGCCTCAACGCCGGCCACCCGGACTGTGCCGCCAGCGTCGCCCTGGACGTGGCCGACGAGGTTGCCTGGGAAGCCGCCATGGCCGCGACCGAGGCCCGCTTCGGCCGCCTGGACGGGCTGGTCAACAGCGCCGGCATCATCCGCAACCTGCCTTTCGAGAAGCTGGATGCGGAAACCTTCCGCAAGGTGCTGGACGTCAACCTGACCGGCACCTTCCTCGGCATGAAGGCGGCGCTGCCGGCCTTGAAGCGGACCGGGGGCGGCGCGATCGTGAATTTCTCCTCGGTGCAGGGGATGGAAGGGCGCGAGGGGCTGATGGCCTATTCGGCTTCGAAGTTCGGCATCCGGGCGCTGACCAGGACCGCGGCGATCGAGCTCGGCCCGCTGGGCATCCGCGTCAATACCGTGCTGCCGGGACCGACCAGGACCAGCATGACCGAGCGCCCCGGCTGGAGCGACGCCGACTATGACGCGGCCTACGGCAACTATCCGCTGGGCCGCATGGCCGCCGCTTCGGAAGTGGCGGAACTGGTGCTGTTCCTGCTCTCGGCGCGGGCCTCGTTCTGCACCGGCGGCGACTATCCGGTGGATGGCGGGATGCTGGCCGGCAAGCCGCGCAACGTCATGCCGGCGAGCCCTCGTTGAACGCCGGCCGCACCATGGACGCGCCGTGCATCAGCTATCGGGTGGAGGTGCCGGCGGAGTGGATCGACGTCAACGGCCACATGAACGCCACCCGCTACCACCTGGTGGTGTATGAGGCCCATTACCGCTTCACCCAGGCGATCGGCCTGGGCGACGATTACGTGGCGCGGACCCACTGCGGCAAGGCGGTGCTGGAATCCCACATGCGCTTCGAGCATGAAGTGTCCCTCGGCGACCGCCTGGAGGTCCGCTCCTGGCTGCTGGCGGTGGATGCGAAACGGCTGCATTTCTTCCACGAGGTGATGAACCTGACCACGGGCCGGCGCGCCGCCGCCGGCGAGCAGGTGGATATTCATATCGACCTGCTGGCGCGGAAATCCGCGCCTTTCCCGGCGACGGCATACGCCGAACTCCAGGGTATCGTGCGCGCCCATCTGGCCCTGCCCGCGCCGCCCGGGGTCGGCAGCCGGATCAGGCCACCGCGCAATGACTGGATGGATTGCCCGGCGCAAATCTGAGCGGCGCCGGTAGGTTGCAGGTACGCTGCGGGCGTCGGCTGTCGCCCGTCGCGGCGAGCTTCAATCGTCGTGCCGGTGGAGGTGGCCGTGGCGTCCGCCCCGGTCGTTCTTGTCCTGCCGGTGCCGTGGCGGCGGCAGGACTTGCTCCACTTGCGCGCATGGCCGGGCGGCCCGACGGAAAAGCCCGTTTTTCACGCTGCCCGACAACGGTCCCCCGATTCCCCGGTTCCCCGGCAACCGGTCCTACATCTCGAACCAGCCGCGGGCCTCGGGCTGGAACACGATTTCCTTCACGCGCAGCCGCTTGACCGCGCCGTTGGGCAGTTCATAGGCCACCGTTTCGCCCAGGCCCGCACCCAGCAGCGCGCTGCCGATGGGCGAGAGCACCGACACCTGGCCCTTGCCGGGGTCGGCATCCTCGGGATAGGCCAGCGTGAGTTGCAGCGGCTTGCCGGAGTCCGCATCTTCGCAAACCAGGCTGGAATTCATGGTGACGATATCGGGTGGAACTTCCCGAGGCTCGACGACGTGGGCCTGGCCGAGCTTGTCGCGCAGGTTGTCGACGTGGTCGTGGTCGATGTCGCCCATCTGCGCCAGCAATCGCTGCAGGCGCGCGAGGTCGAGTTCGGTGATCTGAAGGTTCGGGCTTTGTTGCATGAGCATGTCTTTCTCCTTGCCGGATGAAAACGGGTTACCGCGTGGCGTGACGCAGGCTGCGAGGGAGAGCCCGGCGCTTTGGTTCCAGTGACGAGAGCCTAGGACAAGGCGGACTGGAACTCGTGGCAGCGCCGGGCGTAGAAAAGACAGGCGAGATTTGCGCCCTGCCACCCACGCCGCAATCGCCGTCCGGGGGCCGGCGGCGATTGGGGGGAAATGGAAACGGTGACTTCCATGGCAAGAGGACAGGGCTGGCTAGGCTGAAATACTGAAGATGGGAAACGACATATTAGACCAGAAGGTCCATGCCAGGTTCCATTCCTACCAGACGAAAAACACCTGGAACCACACCGCGCCCAGCAGCAGCGGGGCGGCGGTGAACAGCAAGACGGCCGCGGCGCGGCGCGGCAGCGGCAACGGGCGCAGCAGTGCCCAGGCCAGCCCGCTGGCGCCGCCGGCGCCCAGGGAGAACAGGGTGATGCGGAAGGCGGGTAGCCAGCCCAGGGGCAGGTGTTCGGCCTTCAAGTGGCTGACCGTCAGCATCGACAGGCCCAGCACCACGCTCGCCGCCGCCAGGGGCACCAGGGCCAGGCTCAGGCGGCGGAAGCCGGGACCGGCGGCGCCGGCCAGCCGGGCGGCGCCGGCCACGATCAGGGCAAGCGCGGCGCCCAGCAGTGCGCCGCCACCCAGCAGGTAGGCGAGGATCAGGAGGCCGTCGAGCCAGGTGAATACGTCGCCCAGCGCCGGCATGTGGGTCAGCAGCCACCAGGGCGCGTCGTCGCCGAGCAGCGCCTCGTGGCCATGGTCGAGCAGCCATTCCGCGACGCGCAGCTTGACCTGGACATACCAGGGGCTGGACGACCACTGGAAGGCGGCGGTCGCCACGCCCAGCACGCCGAACAGCAGCGTCAGCACTTCGCCCCAGCGCGGCGGCGCGGCCTGGTCGAGGATTTCGCGCCAGGGTGCGCGCCAGGCAAGCCGCACGGCGTCGCGATGGCCGCTGCAGCGGCCGCAGGCGTGACAGTCGGAGGCGCTTTTCATGCGCCGGATATCCACCAGCGGCGCGCAGTCCACGCGCCGTCCGCCGGGCGCCGCGTCCCAGGCCGCCCGGTCCACCCGGTAGTGGAGCGGCGCGATCTTCGCCAGCAGGGCGAAGACGCCGTTGGCCGGACACAGATGGCGGCACCAGACGCGCTTGCCCTTGCCATACACCAGCGCCACGGCGACGGCCGCCACGGTGGAGCCGCCCAGCACCAGCAGCGCGGGCCGTGGATACTCGTACACGCTGACCAGCTGGCCGTAGACGGTGGTGCCGAGAAAGGCGAGCAAGGGCCAGCCGCCCCATTTCATCCAGCCCGGCACCGGCTTGCCCAGGCCGCGGCGGCTGGCCCATTCCGACAGCGCGCCTTCCGGGCAGAACAGGCCGCACCAGACCCGGCCCAGGCTGGCCGTGGCGATCATCACCCCCGGCCACCACAGGCCCCAGAAGGCGAACTGGGCGAAGCGGGTGAGGTTGTTCCAGATGTGGGCCGCATCGTCCGGCAGCGGCAGGAAGGCGGGTACCGCCACCAGGAACAGATAGCCGAGCACCACCAGCCATTGCAACGCCATGATCAGGTCGCGCCGGCGCGCCAGGAAGTCGCCCAGGCGCGCCAGGCGCCCCTGGCGGTCCCGCGGAGCGGGATGGAGGGTGACGATGCGGCGCGCTGGCGCGACGGGAGGCAATCCGGTCATGAGCGTCCAGCGGTGGGTCGGCCGTGGGCGGTCAGCGGGCCAGAAGCTGGCCCTGGGCGGTCTTGGGGTGGAACTCGCCGAAGAAGGGATAGCTGCCGGGTTTCAGCGGCTGGAAGATGAGAAAGCTCTCGACCCCTTCGGCCAGCACCTTTTCCTTGTTCAAGATCTGACTCTCGAATTCCTCGGGACCGGGGCCTTCGTTCTTGATCAGCAGACGGAACTTGGTGTTGGCCGGCACTTCCAGGGTTTCCGGATGAAAGCGGCCGTCGCGGATGGTCAGGCGCAGCGTCGGCAGATCGGCGGCCGGCACCGCGCCCGAGAGGACGCCCAGGAGCAGGGCGGCGCACAGTTGCAACAGGGTTTTCATGGCGGGAATCTCAGAATGTGATCTGGGCGCGTAGACCGACGATCGATGCGTTGCGGGCGTCGGGATTGGCGCCCAGCTTCCAAATGTACTGGAAGTCGGGCGAGAGTTCGAACTGTTTGGTGATCCGGTAGCGGTAATAGATCTCGGCCACTTTCTCGGCGCCGACCGGCGTGAAGGTGAACACGCCGGTGCCGTCGCCGTTCAGGTCGCCGCTGCCGCCGGCGGTGCGATAGTCGTCGCTGGCCCGCAGCCAGGCGCCGGCCACGCCCAGGGCATCGCCGCCGCGATCCCAATAGGAACCGCTCAGTTCGGCGCCCAGCGTCAGGGCCCGGTCGAAGCTCACGCGGCCCTTGGTCTGCTGGCCGTAGCGGCCGAAGACGGTGACGCCGTCGCCCAGCCGCTGGTCGGCGGAGACGCCCCAGCCGGCCTGCTGCGTCAGGCTGCCGTCGAGTTCCAGGCCCTGGCCGTTGCGCCACAGGTAGGCCCGGTAATTGCCGGTCAGCCCGCCGAAGAATTTCATCGAGGCTTCGAGCTGCGCCATGAACAGCGGCGAGGAGAAATAGCGCTGATAGTTGGCGCCGCGCCGGGTGCCGAAGATGCCGGCCGAGACGCGCCAGGTCTCCGGCTTGGCGCTCCAGTCGTAGTAGGAGGCGACGATGCCGGGCTGGAAGCCGTTGGCGTCGACGCCGATCTGGCCGCCCGCGTCCAGCATCGGGTTATGGACGAAGACGGAGTTCAGGAACTGGCGCGATTCGTCGCCGGCGGCCGCGTTCTGGTCGAAGAAGCCGAACAGGTCCATCTTGCCGAAGGTCAGCTCCAGGGTCTCCCGCGAGCGGGGCTTGAAGCCGCCGAAGGGCAGGGGGATGCTGGCCTGGTACCAGGCCTGGCCGAGGATCGCCACCGAATCGTCGGGGCTGGCGCCGCTGGCGCGGAAGGCCACCGCGTTGGGGGCGCTGGCGAAGGCGCCGAGATTGGAGAACGGTCCATTCAGCCCCAGTCCCTGGCCGAGGCGGAAATGGGCGAAAAGTTTCTGCTCCACGTCGCCGATCGATTCGAGCGGCAGTTCGGCGGTGACGTCGGCCCGGTAGTTGAGCTGGCTGTTGCCGTCCGCCGTCCCCCGCGGCAGGCCGCTCGGACGTTGGATCACGGTGGTGAGGCTGACGCCGACGGCCAGCCCGTCGAGGGCGTCGATCTTCTTCGACGCCTTCTTCATGTCCAGCGTGTCTTTCTCCACCGCCTTGAGGCGGGCGGTGATCTCGGGCTCCAGCTCACTGATGTTGTCGCTGTCCAGGCCCTGGTTCAAGCGGGTCTGCTGCTGCTCCAGGGCTTGCAGGCGCTGGCCCAGTTCGGCCGGCGGCTGGCCTTGCCGCACCTGCCGCTCCAGTTCGGCATTGCGCTGTTCCAGGCGATCCAGGCGCTCGGTGAGTTGCTGCACCAGCTTCAGCAGCTTTCCCTCGTCCCGGCCCGCCGGCGCGGCGGCGGCGGTGCCGCAGGCGAAGAGGGCGGCGGTGGCCAGGACGGTGGCGCGCAGCTTCAGTTTGCGGTCGACGGCCATCATGACTCAATACCCGCCTTTCTTGCCGATGCCGACGTAGGTGAATTCGAATTCCACGTCGAACGGCTTGAACCAGGGCCGCACGCCGGTGAGCCGGTCGGTGTGGCGGCCGAAATGGGCGTGGGGATTGGCGCTGGGCGGCAGGATGGTGTATTTGACGTGGTACTTGCCGGGCCCGAACAACTTCACGTTGTCGCCGTAATGGGGGCCGTCGTTGGCCACCATGGGCATGAAGTCGCCGGCGATCTTCTGGTTGCTGCCCTGCTTGGTCACTTCGTACTTGACCATCAGGTAGGGAATCCACGCCCCTTCCTCGAAGCCGTTCGGGTTGTTGGCCAGCGCGTGGATGTCGGCCTCCATGTGGATGTCCGATTCCTCGGCCTTGCGCATCATGCCGTCCGGCTCCATGGCGACGGCCTGCAGATAGACCGCGGCGATTTCCATGCCGTTGCGCTGCTGCGGGGTGCCGATCGGGTATTCGACGGCGGCGGCGGACAGGGCGGTGAGGCCCAGGGCGGCGGCCAGGACGAGGGTGCGCAGCGTCGGGAAAGCGGTCTGGATCATGGTGGGCTCCGTATCGAGAGTTGAGTGCCGACCGTGACGGCCGGAAAAGAGGTTCAATCTAATTGATAATTGTTATCAATTATAAGGACGGGTAATCTTTGCGTCAATCACCCGGGGCAACTTGCAGGCGCCGGCAATTGGGGTAGAGTTCGGCCTCTCCTTGCCTGACCGAACACCGTGCGCATTTTTCGTCTTCTCAAGATCATTCGCGTCAGCCTTGCTTTCGGCCTGGATCAGTTGATTCTCGAGCACGAACCGAGCGGCCGCCTGCTGAGGCTGGCGCGATGGCTGCTGTTCTGGCGCGATCTGTCCGCGCCCCGCGCCGTGCGTCTGCGCCAGGCCCTGGAGGCCCTGGGGCCGATCTTCGTCAAGTTCGGCCAGTTGCTGTCCACCCGCCGCGACCTGCTGCCGTCGGACATCGCCGATGAACTGGCCCGGCTGCAGGATCAGGTCCCGGCCTTTCCCTGGGAGCAGGCCCGCGCACGGTTGGAGGCCTGCTACGGCAAGCCGGTGGATCAGGTCTTCACCCGCTTCGAACAGGTGCCGGTGGCGTCTGCGTCGGTGGCCCAGGTCCACTTCGCCGAGTTGCCCGATGGCCGCGAGGTCGCGGTCAAGATCCTGCGTCCGGGCATCGAACGGGTGATCGACCACGACCTGGCGCTGCTGGATGCGGGCGCCCTGCTGCTGGAGCGGCTCTGGTCGGATGGCAAGCGCCTGCGGCCGCGCGAGGTGGTGGCGGAATTCGACAAGTACCTGCACGACGAACTGGATCTGATGCGCGAGGCCGCCAATTGCGCCCAGTTGCGGCGCAATTTCGCCCATTCGCCGCTGCTGCTGGTGCCCGAGGTGTATTGGGACTGGTGCGACGAGTCGGTGATGGCGATGGAGCGCATGCAGGGCGTTCCCATCTCCCAGGTGGAGACGCTGCGCGCCCGCGGCGTCGACATCCCGGCCCTGGCCCGGGCCGGGGTGGAAATATTCTTCACCCAGGTGTTCCGGGACGGCTTTTTCCACGCCGACATGCATCCGGGCAACGTCTTCGTCGCCACCGAGGGCGTCCACAAAGGCAAGTACATCGCCCTGGACTTCGGCATCGTCGGCACGCTGACCGCCACCGACCAGCATTATCTGGCGCAGAACTTCCTGGCGTTTTTCCGCCGCGACTACAAGCGGGTGGCCGAGGTTCACGTGGAGTCGGGCTGGGTGCCGCCGGATACCCGCATCGACGAGTTCGAGGCGGCGATCCGCGCCGTCTGCGAGCCGATCTTCGATCGGCCGCTGAAGGACATTTCCTTCGGCCGCGTGCTGTTGCGCCTGTTCCAGGCTTCGCGCCGCTTCAACGTGGTGATCCAGCCGCAACTGGTGCTGCTGCAAAAGACCCTGCTCAATATCGAGGGCCTGGGACGGCAACTGGACCCGGACCTGGACCTGTGGCAGACCGCCAAGCCCTTCCTGGAGCGCTGGATGCGGGAGCAGGTGGGTTGGCGCGGCCTGGTGCGCAACCTGAAGCAGGAGGCGCCGCAATGGGCGTCCCTGCTGCCGGCCCTGCCGCGCCTGGCCCACCAGGCGCTGGCGGCGGCGGAACGCAGCCGGGTGAGCGAGGAACTGGCCGCGCTGCGCGCCACCCAGGCCCGGCAGGGGCGCTGGCTCGCGCTGACGGCGATCTTACTGGCCCTGGTCCTGGCGCTGCTGCTGTTGCGGCACTGAATCCTCCCGCGCGGCGCCGCCCTCGCAGATGTGCTGGGCCCAGGTCAGCGCCTCGGCCTGGGCCGTCATCACCTGTTCCTGACTCAACTGCAGTTCGTCGGCGATGCGATTGACTTCGTCGAAATCGGCCTGTTCCAGGGCTTCGCACAGCAGGATCAGGTGGCCGAGGGGAGCCCGCCGCTCCACCAGGGCTTCGCACAATTCGTCGGCCAGGTTCAGGCGCTTCGCCACCTTCTCCATGGGCCAGCCCATCAGCACGTCGGCCAGGGACAGAAGACCCACCATGTAGGCCTCCTCCTGCAGCATGGTGGTGACGTGATGGGTGCGGTAGGTCAGCACGTATTCCATGAAGCGCGCCCTGCGCAGCGCCAGCTCCATCAGCGGCGAGGCGTGGCCCTCGCCGTGCAGCACGTAGAGCAGCACCTGCAGCCAGCGGGTCAGTTGCTTGCGGCCGAGGATGGAAAAGGCGTGCTTGATGCTGCGGATCGAGGTGGGCAGCGCGAAGGCCGATGAATTCACCAGGCGCAGCAAATGCACGGAGAGTACCGGATCGGCCTTGAAGGCTTCCTCCAGCACCCGGTCGTCCTTGTCGCCGGCCAGCTTGGAAAGCAGGTCCAGCACCGCCATTTTCTGGGGGTCGGCGCGCTTGCCGGCGATCTCGGTGCGGCGCGCGAAATGGTAGCCCTGGAACAGGTGAAAGCCCTTGCGCTTGAGCGCCTCGAATTGCTCGGGCTGGTCCACGCCGCGGGCGTAGAGCTGCGCGCCCTGGCCCCAGGCTTCCATCACCAGATCGTCGATGCCGCCGCCGGCCACGGCGGCGGCGTCGAACTTGACCATGTCGGCCTGCGTGGCGGCGTCTCCCAGGCCGTCCCGGGCGCTTGCGCCGCCGCCCGAGAGGTCGATGACAATGCGAAAGCCCTTGGTCCGCAAGATCCGGCAGCGCTCGGCGCAGGCGTGCAGCGTGGCCAGGTCGATTTCCAGGGCGAAGCGGTCGGCCGGCAGCAGGTTGAGCAGATCGCTCGCCAGAAGCGCCGCCGAGGCGGGCACGAAGGCCCGCCGCAGGCGCAGCAAGTCGTCCAGACCCGAATGGATGAAGGCGCTCACCACGGCGTCGGCCATCATCGCCGGTTCCTCGGCGCCGTCCGCGCGCCGGTAGAGCAATTCGACGGCCACCGAGGCCTGGGCGGCGTTGAGGATGGGTTGGTAGGCGAAGCTGTAGCGGGTGCAATCCATGGGTGGCTGGCGGGCGGAAACGGGCGCAAAGACCATAATGACGCTGGCTATAATGCCGCATTTGTCCTGGCGCTGCATGATAACTGCGCCACATCGCGGGAATTGTCGATGCTGCTCTGGTTCGTCGCGCTGTATCTGTTGATTTCGGTCGGCATCGGCCTGTTCGCCGCCACCCGGGTCCATAACGTCAAGGATTTCGCCGTGGCCGGCCGCCACCTGCCGCTGCCGGTGGTGACCGCCACGGTGTTCGCCACCTGGTTCGGCGCCGAGGCGGTGTTCGGCGCCTCGGCCACCTTCGTCAAGGAGGGCTTGAGCGGCGTGGTGGCCGACCCCTTCGGCTCCTCGATGTGCCTGGTGCTGGCCGGTCTGTTCTTTTCCCGCTACCTCTACAAGCTCAACATCATCACCCTGGGCGACTTCTACCGGATGCGCTACAACCGCACCGTGGAAGTGATCACCACCCTGTGCATCGTCGCTTCCTATCTGGGCTGGGTGTCGGCCCAGATCAAGGCCCTGGGCCTGGTCCTCAACGTGGTCACCCAGGGGGCGCTGAGTCAGGAGGCCGGCATGATCCTGGGCGCGGCGGTGGTGCTCACCTACACCACGTTCGGCGGCATGCTGTCGGTGGCGGTGCTCGATTTCGTCCAGATGGCGGTGAGCATGGGCGGCCTGTTCTTCATCGCCTACGTGCTTGCCGGCAAGACCGGCGGCGCCGCGACCGTGATCGAACATGCCCACGCCGCCGGCAAGTTCGAGTTCTTCCCGCCGCCGGACCCGATACAGTGGCTGACCTTCATCGGCGCCTGGGTCACCATGATGCTGGGTTCGATTCCCCAGCAGGACGTGTTCCAGCGCATCACCTCGGCCAAGAGCGCCAGGGTCGCCGTCGGCGGCTCGGTGCTGGGGGCCTCGATCTATTTCTGCTTCACCTTCGTGCCGATGTTCATCGCCTATTCGGCCACCCTGATCGATCCGGCCCAGTACCTGCCGCTGCTCCAGTCCGACGCGCCCGCGGATTATCAGCGCGTGCTGCCGTTGCTGGTGATGAGCCAGACGCCGCTCTTCGCCCAGGTGATCTTCTTCGGCGCCGTGCTCTCGGCGATCATGAGCTGCTCCTCGGCGACGCTGCTGGCGCCTTCGGTCACCTTCGCCGAGAACATCGTCAAGGGTTTCTTTCCGCGTCTGAGCGACTGGCAGTTCCTGCGGGTGATGCGTCTCTCCATCGTGGGTTTCGCCTGCCTGGTGCTGCTGTTCGCCCTCAACACCAACGCCTCGATCTTCAAGATGGTGGAGAACGCCTACAAGATCACCCTCGCCGGCGCCTTCGTACCGCTGATCGCCGGTGCGCTGTGGCGGCGCGCCACCACTCAGGGCGCCCTGGCGGCGACGACGGGCGGGCTGACGTCCTGGCTGCTGCTGGAAGTCCTGCTGGGCGAGACCGTGCCGGTGCCGGCGCAGTTGATCGGCCTCGGCGTCAGCGCCGCCGGCATGGTGCTCGGCTCGCTGCTGCCGCAGTGGGTCGGCCGCCGGCCCGTCGGCCAGGACCCCCATGCCTTCCTGCATCACCATGCAGCCTCCCAGACCCACCATGCCGGAGAGCTGCCCCATCATCATGGATAGACCGCCGCGCGGGATCGCTCGATGAACACACACCACCGCATCACGGGACGCCACCGCCTCATGCTGTTGTTGGGAACGCTGCTGACGCTGGGCTTCCTGACCACCAGCCTGGGCAGCTATTTCGTTTCCAAGCGGGAAATCCACGACGCCATCGTCGACCGCGAACTGCCCCTGACCTCGGACACGGTGTATTCCGAGATCCAGAAGGATCTGGTCCGCCCCGTCTTCATTTCCTCGATGATGGCCAGCGACACCTTCCTGCGCGACTGGGTGCTCCATGGCGAAAAGGACGTGACGCTCATCACCAAGTACCTGAAAGAAGTGAAGTCGCGCTATGGCGCCTTCAGCAGCTTTTTCGTCGCGGACGGCTCGTCCACTTACTATCACGCGGGGGGCGTGTTGAAGAAGGTGCGCCCCGACGAGTATCGCGACATCTGGTATTACCGGGTACGGGCGATGAGCGAGCCCTATGAGATCAACGTGGACCTGGACATGGCCAACCGCGACACGATGACCATCTTCGTCAACTACCGGGTGCTCGACTATCAGGGCCGCTACCTGGGCGCCACCGGCGTCGGCCTGACGGTGGATGCGGTGCGCCATCTGCTCAGCGACTACCAGAAGCGCTACCAGCGCAGCGTCTATTTCGTCACCCAGACCGGCAAGGTCGTCCTCTTCGGCAGTCAGCCGCTCCCTGCCGACGACATCCATGCCGTGAGCGGATTGGGCGCCATCGCCGATCGAATTCTCGCCAATCCCGCCGGTTCCTACCAATACCGTCTCGATGGCCGCGACCATCTGCTCAACGTGCGCTACGTGCCGGAACTGAAGTGGTATCTGTTCGTGGAGAAGGTGGAGGACGACGCCCTCTCCAGCATCCGCCGCGCGCTGTACCTGAACCTCGCGGTCTGTGTCGGCGTCACCCTGCTGATCCTGGCCTTGACCGGCGTCACCCTGCGCCGCTATCAACAGCGTCTGGAGCAGATGGCCACCACCGACAAGCTCACCGGCCTCGCCAACCGCCAGACCGGCGAACTCCTGCTCGAACACGCCCTGGCGGACGCCCGGCGCAGCCAGGCGCCGCTGGCCGCGGTCCTGATCGACATCGACAATTTCAAGGACATCAACGACAGCCACGGCCACCTGGCCGGCGACCGGGTGCTGACGCGCACCGCCGAGCTGGTCGCCGCCAATCTGCGCGCCTCGGACCTGGCCTGCCGCTGGGGCGGCGAGGAGTTCCTGCTGCTGTTCAGGAATTGCGCCGGCGAACAGGCCCTGCTGCTGGCGGACAAATTGCGTTCCATCGTCGCCGTCGCGACCATCGATGTGGACGGCACGGCCGTGCATGTCACGCTCAGTGCCGGGGTCGCCCAATACGCGTCGCCCCAGACCGCCGAGCAGCTGGTCGGCCGCGCCGACCAGGCGCTCTACGCCGCCAAGCGCGGCGGCCGCAATCGCGCCATACTGCAAGCGAGCGCCACCGAATCCGGAGACTGATACGCCATGGCCCTGCTGGAGCTGAGGAACCTCACCCGCCGCTTCGGCAGCCTGGAAGCGGTCAAGGAAGTTTCCCTGGCGATCGAGGCCGGCGAATTCTTCACCCTGCTCGGCCCCTCGGGCTGCGGCAAGACCACCATTCTGCGGATGATCGCCGGCTTCGACGCACCCGACGCGGGCGAGATCCTGCTCGACGGCAAGCCGCTGGCCGGCATTGCGCCGGAGCGCCGGCCGCTGCACACGGTATTCCAGAGCTACGCCCTGTTTCCCCACATGACCGTGGCCGGCAACGTCGCCTTTCCGTTGGAGATGGCGGGCCGCTCGCGCGACGAGATCCGCCGCCGCGTGGCCGAGACCCTGGCGCTGGTGCATCTGGAGGACAAGGGCGGCGCCTATCCCCATGAACTCTCCGGCGGCCAGAAGCAGCGCGTCGCCCTGGCCCGCGGCCTGGTGAACAAGCCGCGCCTGCTGCTGCTCGACGAACCGCTCGGCGCGCTGGACGCCAAACTGCGCCAGGAGATGCAGATCGAACTGATCGCCCTGCAGCGGGAAGTGGGCGTCACCTTCGTCTTCGTCACCCATTCGCAGCAGGAGGCGCTGGCCCTGTCCCACCGTATCGCCGTGATGCGCGCCGGCCGCATCGAGCAGTGCGACGAGCCGGATCGGCTCTACACCCAGCCCGCCAACCGCTTCGTCGCCGACTTCATCGGCAAGATCAATCTGCTGGAAGTGGAGGTGAAGGCCGCCGGCAAGGCGCAGATGACCCTCCACGCCAAGGGCCTGGGCGACATCGCCGCCGCCGCTCCGTGCGCCATCCGCATCGGTGAGCACGGCGCCTTCGCCCTGCGGCCGGAGCTGATCCGGGTGCACGGTCATCGCGAGTCCGCCGATCTGAAGAACCGCTTCGAGGGCAAGGTGCGGGAACTGCTCTACCTGGGCGACGTGACCCTCTACAAGGTGGAACTGGCCAACGGTTTCGTCATCGAGGCCCTGATGCCCAACGCCGCGCCGGGCCGGGCCAAGTTCCACGAGACGGGGGACACCGTGTTCATCTGCTGGCGCCAGGATGCCGGCGTCTATCTGCGAGATTAGGTGTCTAGTCCCGCCTGGTTATAAACACGTTTTTTGAACAATTCTGGTTTTTTCTGCTGCCATTCCTTGAGCGCCTGAATGGGAGAACGATGGTTGAGTGCGCGCTGCGGAATCTGCTGGTTGTAGGTTTTTACATAGCGCGCAAGCGTCGTCTCCAACTCAGCGGCTGAAGCAAATCGGGTCTGGCTCACCACCTCACTGATTCGGCCATTGAAACGCTCGACCATCCCGTTGGTCTGCGGGTGGCGTGGCGGGCACAGGCGGTGCTCGATGTTCAGCGCCGCGCAGCGTACATCAAAGACGTGGCGTCCTGTGGGCTCACGCTTTTTGCTTGTGAAGCGGTCGGTAAACTGGCTGCCGTTGTCCGTGAGCAGTTTGACGATCTTCATCGGTGCGGCGCGTTCCAGGCGGTTCAAAAAATCCACGCTGCTACGCTCGCTTTGATCGGCATAGATATGCATGAACACCCAGCGTGTGGCGCGATCGATAGCCACAAACAGGTAGCGCCGCTCTTTTTCGTCGGGCATCTGCGGTAAGTACTTGATATCCATGTGCAGGAAGCCTGGCTCGTAATCCTTGAAGGTTTTGACAGAGGGCTGGATTTCGCCTGCATCGGCCAGTGCCTCGGCTTGTTGTTGGCGCAGGTTGGCCACGCCATGGCGGCGCAAGCAGCGATCCAGTCCCGAGCGCGAGACTTCCGGATTGATGAATTCGCGCACCACAGCCACCAGGTCATCTAACGGCAGCAGCGTCAGGCGCCGTAACGCCACGACAATCGCCTCTTGCGCAGGCGTCAGCGTGGTACAGAGCTTGTGCGGGCGGTGCGATAAATCCTCCGGACTATCGCGCCGCTTCCACTTACGCGCGGTCGCTACGCTGATGTTGTAGCGTTCTGCCAACTCAGCCAGCGATGCGGATGACTGCTTGATCTCTGTTCGCGTTCGAGGGGTCGTTCGGGCTTGGGCGTGGACTTCACTCATGTCGCTTGCTTCGCTTTCAAGGTTTCAATCAGACCACGCATCACTTCTCTTGCTCGAAAGAGTGGCCAGCTACGAAGCGGGATATGATCACACGGGATGCAACAATTAGGACATTCGGTCATGGCCGCCATCCGTGACACCAGCAAATGGGCCGTGACTCTGCCGCCGACCCTGTTCCTGCTCGTCTTCTTCCTCGTACCGGCGTTGATCGTGTTCTTCGCCGGTTTCCGCGAGCCGGGCGATTTCGGCGGCCTGGCGCCGCTGCCGGCGGTGTCGCTGGAGGCCTACCGCTTCCTCTTCGGCGACGTGATCTATCTGGAGATCTTCGCCCGCTCCTTCCTGGTCGCGCTGGTCACCACGCTGCTCTGCATCCTCCTGGCCTACCCGCTGGCCTGGCTCATCGCCAGGAGCCCCAAGGCGCGCCGCGACCTCCTGGTGCTGCTGGTGGTGCTGCCCTTCGCCAGCAACTTCCTGGTCCGCATCTATGCCTGGATCATGCTGCTGGGGCCGGTGAACCTGCTCTACACGCCCTTCGCGGTGATCGCCGGCATGGTCTACGTGCATCTGCCGTTCATGGTGCTGCCCTTGTACACCAACCTGGAAAAGCACGATCCGGCCTTGCTGGAGGCGGCACGGGATCTCGGCGCCAATGCCTGGACGCGCTTCTGGCGCATCACCTTTCCCCTTTCGCTGCCGGGTATCTTCTCCGGTTCGGCGCTGGTCTTCATTCCGGTGCTGGGCATGTTCGCCGTACCCGAACTGCTGGGCGGCACCGGCGACATCCTGATCGGCAACCTGATCAAGGAGCAGTTCCTCGACAACCGCGACTGGCCACTGGGTTCGGCCCTGTCGATCATGCTCACCATCGCGGTGCTGCTCCTGGCCGGTGCCGCGGCGTGGGCGGCGCGGCGCCGGCTGCACGGTACCGAGGCGATATCGTGAAGAAAAACAGCTTCGGGCTCTGGGCCGCGGCCTTGGCCGTGTATGGTTTTCTCTACATTCCGCTGGCGGTGGTGGTGCTGTTCTCCTTCAATGACTCGCAGCTCAACGCCCAGTGGGTCGGCTTCACGCTGCGCTGGTATGCGAAGCTGGCGGGGGACGGGGAGATGCTGCGGGCGGCGGCCAACTCGCTCGCCATCGCCTTGCTCTCGTCCAGCTGCGCCACGGCGCTGGGCGCGATGGCCGGCATCGCGATGCACCGCTACCGCATCCCTGGTCTGTCGTTCCTGGTGCTGACGCCGGTGGCGATGCCGGAGATCCTGCTCGGCGTTTCGCTGCTGCTGTTCTTCCGCCAGGTGCTGGACCTGACCCTGGGCTTCCTCTCCATCCTGGTGGCCCACATCACCTTTTCCATCGGTTTCGTCGCCGTCATCGTGCGCGCGCGCCTGGCGGGCATGGACGAAAGCATCTTCGAGGCGGCGCGCGACCTGGGTGCCAGCCCCTGGGCGACGTTCCGCCGAATCACCCTGCCGCTGATCCTGCCCGCGCTGGTGGCCGGCTTCCTGATGAGCTTCACACTCTCGATCGACGACTTCGTGATCACCTTCTTCGTCGCCGGCGTGGGCATCAGTACCCTGCCGTTGCAGATCTATTCGATGATCAAGGTGGCGGTGACGCCCGAGGTGAATGCCGTCTCCACCCTGCTGATGGCGCTGACGCTGACCCTGATCGCCATCGCTTCCCGGATCGCGCCCGATGCGCTGAAGGCGAAATCGTGAGGTTCTGGCTCCTCTTTCTGCTGCTGTGCGTCGCCGGTGCCCATGCCACCCACGCCGAGGAAGTGCTGCATCTCTACAACTGGAACAACTACATCAGCGAGCAGACCCTGCAGCGCTTCGAGACCCGCTGCGGCTGCCGGGTGAAGCAGGACTACTATTCGGACAACGAGGAAATGCTGGCCAAGCTGGAGGCCGGCGCCATCGGCTACGATCTGCTGGTGCCCACCGGCAACGCGGTGGAGTCCCTGATCCGGCGCGGCGCCCTGCGGCCGCTCGACAAGACCCGCCTGCCCCATCTGGACGATATCAAGCCGGAATTCCGCAACCCCTGGTATGACCCGGCGGGGCGCTACGCCGTGCCCTATGCCACCTCCGTCACCCTGATCGGCTACAACGTCGAAAAGCTGCGCGCACTGCAGTTACCCACCGACACCTGGGCGCTGATTTTCGAGCCGCGCTACCTGGCGAAAATCCGTGGCAAGGTGACGGTGCTCAACAGCCAGCGCGAACTGATGGCGGCGGCGATGAAATACCTGGGCCACTCGGTCCAGTCGCGGGACATGGCGCAATGGGAGGCGGCCAAGACCCTGATCCTGCGTGCCAAGCCCTACTGGGCCACGTTTTCCAACAGCACTTACATCAAGGACCTGGCGGTGGGCAACATCTGGGTCGCCCACGGCTACTCCAACGACATGTTCCGGGCGCGCGAGGACGCCAAGGCGGCGGGCCGGCCGTTCACCATCGGCTTCACCATCCCGCGCGAAGGCGCGGTGCTGGCGGTGGACAACTGGGTGCTGCATCGTTCCGGCGAACATCCCAACCTGGCCCTGCGCTTCATCGATTTCATGCTGGAAGGAGAGAACGCCGCCGACGTCTCCAACCTGATCGGCGCCGGCAATCCCAATGCCGCGGCGACACGCTGGCTGCGTCCGGAGATCGCCGACGATCCGGGTATCTTCCCCAGCGGCGCGGATCTGCGCCGCCTGGAAATGCTGCGCGATTTCGAGCCGCGCATGCGCCGCGCCCTGTCGCGCTTGTGGACCGAGATCAAGGTGAGATGAACCTCGGTTCAAACCACGGTGAGCACGGTGACACGGCGGACGCTACGGGTAACCGGTCTGCTCGGCTTTTCGTGCGGGCCAACGTTTGGCATAGCCAGTGCAAGCGGCTTTATCGCTGGCGTCCGTGTTGATGGATAGGTTGGAGCCGATCTGCATCAACCCCAAAATCTACTTCCAATTGAGGTTCAGCTTGCGATGTGAGGCCGCGCAGTCCCGCAAGTAGAGGTTAATAAGGCTTTGGTATGGAATACCAACCTCTTCAGATAGGGACTTGAAGTAGCCGATCGATTCTTCGTCAAGGCGGATCGTGACCTGCTTCTTCAACTGAGAAGCGTAGGGGTTCTTACTGGCGTTGGAGAAGTCATATTCTTTACGCATGGTGACACCTTTACGGGTAGGACTTTGTTTCCTTGGCAGTTGCCTTGCGTGCAGAGATGATTCGAATTACTCCGTCATCTCCGCGATAGCAGTGACAAACAACCAAGAGCTGTAGCGCAGAACTTAGCCCAAGGAGGACGAAACGATCCTCGTTACCCGAATGATCGGGGTCATCAATAAGCTTGGCTCGTTCATCGTAGAAGGCTGATTTCGCCTCTTCGAAACTCACGCCGTGCTTCTTGACGTTTACGACTGCTTTTCTTTCGTCCCACTCGAAGTGTAGCCCGCTCATAAACTAAGTGTAGTTACATTGTAGTTATCATGCAAGTTGGTACGGTGGAAACGTGGACTCTAGCGTGGAGGTCACCGGCGGTGCGCCGATAGGCGCAGCATCCGGTTGACTGATGGGATGGACTCCCCCGCCTTTCTGGCGCCCAGTGGGCGCCACCGGTGCTCGTGGGGACGGGGATCGGTCTTCGACGAGATGAGTCCGAAATGCATGCTACTACCATGGCCGTTGATCTTGCCAAGAGTGTATTCCAAATTGCTGTTGCAGATGACAAATGGAAAGTCGTCGAGCGGTAATCCCCCCTGAAATTGAAGGTGGTCGGAAGTAGAATTTTCTCGAAAGGGGAAGTTCTGCATGAAGAAGTCGAAATTCACGGACAGCCAGATCATGGAGGCGCTCAAGAGGGCGGAATCTGGGCTGGCGGTGCCGGAGATATGCCGGGACCTGGGAATCAGCTCGGCGACGTTTTACAAGTGGCGGGCGAAGTACGGCGGCATGGATACGTCGATGATCGCGCGCATGAAGGAGTTGGAGCAGGAGAACGCCCGGCTCAAGAAGATGTACGCCGAGGAGCGCCTCAAGGCCGAGATTCTCAAGGAGGCGATGGCAAAAAAGTGGTGAGGCCATCCCGCCGGCGCGAGATGGCCAAGGAAGTCGTGCAGGCCAGGCAGGCATCGATTCGACTGGTCTGCGAAATCTTCAGCATCAGCGAGACGTGCTACCGGTACGAGGCCAAGCATCGCGCCGAGAACGCCGAGATTGCGGACTGGCTGGTGCGGCTGACGAGCAATCAACGCAACTGGGGGTTTGGCCTGTGCTATCTGTACCTGCGCAACGTCAAGGGCTACCGCTGGAATCACAAACGGGTCTATCGCATTTACCGGGAGTTGGAACTGAACCTGCGGATCAAGCCCAAGAAGCGTCTGCAGCGGGAAAAGCCGGAACCGCTCGTGGTGCCTGCGGCCATCAATGCTGTCTGGTCGATGGATTTCATGCATGATCAGTTGGCGGATGGTCGGAACTTCCGTCTGTTCAATGTCATTGACGACTTCAACCGGGAAGCACTGGGCATGGAGATCGACTTCTCCCTGCCGTCGGCCCGTGTCATCCGGGCGCTGGACCAGATCATCGAATGGCGCGGACACCCTGCTGTCATTCGGTGTGATAACGGTCCGGAGAATATCAGTGGGCTGATCCAGGCCTGGGCTGGTAGACACGCGATTCGATTGGATTACATCCAACCTGGCAAGCCGCAACAGAACGCCTACGTCGAACGCTTCAATCGCACCGTGCGCTACGAATGGCTGTCGCAGTACTACTGGGAAGACCTTGATGAGGTCAGGTTGTTCGCTACCCAGTGGATGGACCACTACAATCACCATCGCCCACACATGGCATTGGGCGGATTCACACCAAAGCAGCGGTTGGCCATGGCCGCGTGACTCTACTTCCGGGCGCCCTTAGAAATGGGGGGATTACCTATGAATTGTTAGGCAACTGCCTGCGGCTTGGACATGAATACAAATGTGAGCGCAGGGGAAAGTGCCTTGGTGGCAAAGATTTCGTAGCCATGCCGCCGGTATAAACGAATGTTGCCGGGCCTGTACTGAATTTTGTGTAAACGGACGATTAGCAGGAAACTGCCGAACTGTCCGGAGGCACAATGAGCACGAAGAAGCATGCAGTCCCTGAAGAACTATTGGCCGGTCTGCTGGCCGACTACAAGAAACCCGAAGACCTGATTGGCGAGAACGGTCTGCTCAAGCAGCTGACCAAGTTGCTGGTCGAGAAGGCGTTGGACGCTGAATTGGCCGAGCACCTCGGTCACGGCAAGAACGAGCCGGTATCTTCATCGCCTGCGTGGATGGATTGAAAGGATTCCCGGAGGCCATTGAGGCCGTCTTTCCCCGTGCTGCCGTTCAACTGTGCATCGTACATATGGTGCGGCACAGCCTGAACTACGTTTCCTGGAAGCGTCGGCCGGAAGTGGCTGCCGACCTGAAACGCATTTACGAGTCGGCCACTGCCGATGAAGCCGAGCAACGGCTGGGCGAGTTCGAGGCCAAGTGGGATGGCGAGTATCTACCGATCAGCCAGTCCTGGCGCCGAAACTGGCTACGCCTGATCCCGTTCTTCGATTACCCACCGGAGATCAGGAAGGTCATCTATACGACCAATGCCATTGAGTCGGTCAATATGAGCCTGCGCAAACTGACCAAGAATCGCGGCTCGTTCCCGAGCGACGAGGCGCTGCTGAAATTGTTCTACCTGGCACTGCGCAACATCAGCCAGAAATGGACCATGCCGATCCGTGATTGGAAGGCAGCGCTAAATCGCTTTACCATCCAGTTCGAGGAGCGCATCCCTCAGCTGTAACCGAAACCCCGTTTACACAAAAACTCGGACACGCCCATGTTGCCATCGCTCTTGGACCCAGTGAAAAGCTCAAAACTATGTGCTTGAGGAAACCGGGCCTCGATTGCTTTAAGCAAAGTGCTGCCTATGCCTTGGCCCTGAAACTCTGGCGCGACAATGAGGCGGCCAATCTCACACTTGCCATCCTGGAACGAGGCGCGAACTGAGCCGATAATGACCTCGCCTTGGCTGTACTTTAGTGCTCCACCAGCCAAAATTTCGTCTTTGAGTGAACTGAGCGACTGTGTAAGTGGGGGAATGAACCAATCATCGTACAGTCTCGCCTCAGACTCATAAGCGCGCTTCTGCAAACTGAGGATTGCCTCGGCGTCATTGATTTGGGCAAGGGTGATTGTGCTCATGCTTAATTGCCTAACGTGGAGGTCACCGGCGCTGCGCGGCTTTATCGCGCAGCGTCCGGTGGACCGCAGGGTTATGCGTCATGTTCATTGAACATGAGTGCTTTGATATCTGCGATGAACTTTCTGATGCCCTCCTGATTGATACCGCGAGCCTTCAGGGACCACCCGAGATGGCTCTTGCCTTTCCCAGGGGAAGATGCGCGTGAGTAGAACGTACCGTCCAGCGGGGTGAGCAAAACGGATGCCTCAGCCGGGAAAACAACGCGCCACTTGGAAGGCGGCAGAGCCCAGACCAGTCGGCCGACCATAGTGTGTTGAGGGTCCAGTGGCGAATGCTTCAAGTACCCCAGGAAGGGAGCCTCTGAGAATAGTTCGGCGACGATGATTGACCCTGATGTTGCTCGAAGGCAAACAATGGGAATCTCGTCGATTACGAATTTGGTGCCCTGGAGCCGAAAGTGTTCAGCGCGCTGTTCAGCGTCGTTTAGAGAAAGTTGGATGGCCATTTGGGAGCGGCTTACGACGTCAGTATCGCCATCCCAATTCACCCACTGGTTCCTCTGTTCATAGAGGTGAAAGCCCTTGCCAAGGGCGACGCCCTTTATGGGTTCCTCTTCGATCCTCGCGAGCCTCAATGCTTCTTCCATCACATGACTCCGTGATATGACGCATAACGTTAAGTAGACCGCCTAAAAGATGGGAAAAAATCCATCATTAGGCTGGATAAAATTCTCGATACGATCATTTACTTATATTTATCAAAGGATTAATAAATTTTAGTGGCGTATAAATGCCATTAAAATTATTTCTGACCATACATGCTGTAATGGCAAACGGCCAGCGGCACTTGAGCATAAGTAAATGGCAATGCTCTGTCTATATGACGAAAGATTTCCTCTTCAGCAGTTGTGCAACGGAAGACAGATAAAACGGCCCTCTCGGAGCCGCACTATCTTTGACGCTCAAGGGCGATCAAAAAGGAGTTTTTCTACCGCTTGAATGGGTAAGGTGAGAACAGCCAGGAAATCGAAGGGCTTCGTCGGGCTGTCGTGATTAACTACTTTTCCAAGGATAAATCCATGATTTAGCGCAAAGAAGGCACTAATCATGGCGCGATATAATTCCGCGCTCCGTCACCCGCCGCACAGCCGAATCATGTCTTCCCCCAAGCGCCCCGAACTGGTCTGCCCCGCCGGCGGCCTGCCCGCTCTCAAAGCCGCCGTCGATAACGGCGCCGACTGCGTTTACGCCGGCTTCAAGGACGAGACCAACGCCCGCAATTTCAACGGCCTGAATTTCGACGACAACAGTCTCAAGGAGGGCATCCGCTACGCCCACGAGCGCGGCGCCAAGGTGCTGATCGCGCTGAACACCTATCCCCAGACCGACAACTGGTCGCGCTGGACCGCCGCTGTAGACAAGGCCGCCGCCTTCGGCGTCGACGCCGTGATCCTCGCCGACATGGGGCTGATGGACTACGCCCGGCGCACCCATCCGCAGCTGCGCCTGCATCTGTCGGTGCAGGGTTCGGCCACCAGTTACGAGGCGATCAACTTCTATCGCGAGCGCTTCGGCATCCAGCGCGCGGTGCTGCCGCGGGTGCTGTCCCTGGCGCAGGTGGAGCAGGTGGTGAACAACACGCCGGTGGAAATCGAACTCTTCGGCTTCGGCGGCCTGTGCGTGATGGTGGAGGGCCGCTGCGCCCTCTCGGCCTACGCCACCGGTGTCTCGCCCAACTGCAACGGCGCTTGCTCCCCGGGTAAGGCAGTGCGCTGGGAGCAGACGCCCCAGGGTATGGAAACCCGCTTGAACGGCATCCTGATCGACCGCTTCGGCGACGACGAACGGGCAGGCTACCCGACCCTGTGCAAGGGCCGTTTCGAGGTGGACGAGGAAACTTATTACGCGATCGAGGAGCCCACCAGTCTCAACACCCTGGAACTGCTGCCCGAGATCGTCAACATGGGCATCGCCGCGATCAAGATCGAGGGCCGCCAGCGCAGCCCGGCCTACGTCGCTCAGGTGACCAAGGTCTGGCGCGAGGCGATCGACAGCGCCTGCCGCGACATCGGCCATTTCACGCCCAGGACGGCCTGGATGGCCGAACTGAACAAGGTCTCCGAAGGCCAGGCCACCACGCTCGGCGCCTACAACCGCCCCTGGAAATAGTGGCCGCCATCCCCCAACCCCTTCCCCTGGGAAGGGGAGCTTGCAAGCTCGCTACGCTCGATAACTCGGGGTCGCTGTCGTTTCGGCATCACGACCATGCCGCCTCCGGCGGCGCGCCGTCCGGCCTTGGGGCGGCCCGGCGGCCGGACTCGTTTGATAGGAAAGTATTGTGAAACTCGCTCTCGGTCCCAATCTCTATTACTGGCCGCGCCAGCAGACCCTGGATTTCTACGCCGCCGCCGCCGAGCTGCCGGTGGATATCGTCTATGTCGGCGAAACCGTCTGCTCCCGCCGCCACGAGCTGCGCCTGCCCGACTGGCTCGAGGTCGCCGCCCGGCTGGCCGACGCCGGCAAGGAAGTGGTGCTGTCCACCCAGGCACTGATCGAATCGGAATCCGATCTCAAGGCCCTGCGCCGGGAGGTGGAGAATGGCCGTTTCGTCGTCGAGGCCAACGAAATGGGCGCGGTGCATCTGCTGGCGGCGCAGCAGCTGCCCTTCGTCGCCGGCCCCACCCTCAACGTCTTCAACGGCGAGACGCTGCGCCTCCTGGCGGAGCTGGGTGCCACGCGCTGGGTGCTGCCGCCCGAGGCCACCCGCGAACAGTTGACGGGCATCCTGGCCAAGTTGCCGGCCGGCCTTCAGACCGAAGTCTTCGCCCACGGCCGCCTGCCGCTGGCCTATTCGGCGCGCTGCTTCACGGCGCGGCGCTACAACTTGCAGAAGGACACCTGCGAGTTCAAGTGCATCGAATTCCCGGACGGCATGCTGCTGAAGACGCGGGAAGGCGAGCCCTTCCTGACCCTGAACGGCATCCAGACCCAGTCGGCGAAGACCTACAGCCTGCTGCGGGAAGTGCCGGACATGGCCGCCGCCGGCGTCGACGTGCTGCGCCTGAGCCCGCAGGCCGAGGGCATGGAAACCATCGTCACGCTGTACCGCCGCGCCCTGGAGGGCATCCGCGCCGACGCGGCGGCCCTGGCCGCGCTCAATGGCACCATGGCCGCCGGCCCCTGCAACGGTTTCTGGCACAATCGACCGGGACTCGAACTCGTGGAGACCGCATGATGGTATTCAAGCTGCCCAAACCACCTAACTTTCCCCGGTTGCCCAGCCAACTGCCCCAGTTCACCCTGCCGGCCCCGGTGGCCCGTATCGGCGCCAGGCTGCCGCAATTGCCGCCCACCCTGGCCCTGACCACCGGCCTCAACCTGGCGCTGGGTCGGATGATTCCGCGCGAACCGCTGGAGCCGCTGATCGGCAAGCGCTTCGCGATCCGGGTGCTGGACGCCGGCCTGACCCTGCGTTTCGCCTATTCGGCGCGCGGCTTCCGGCCGGTTTTCGATGCCGCCCAGCCCGATCTCACCATCTCCGCCAAGAGCCGCGATTTCATCGCGCTGATGGCGCGCGAGGAGGACCCGGACACGTTGTTCTTCAGCCGCCGCCTGCTCACCGAAGGCGACACCGACCTCGGCCTGCTGGTGAAGAACACCCTGGACGGCATCGAACTGCCGCGCTTCGATCCGGCCCGCTTCACCCCGGCCGAACTGCTGGCACGCCTGCGCCAGCGCCAGCGCCTGATCACGCCGCGCGGCGTCTAGCGTTTGACTTGGCGGGCCGGACACTGCCGGCACCGTCCGCACGTCACGCAGCACGACGCACGAGATGAACCCATCACCGGCACGGCCGCCCCGGCTGCGGCTCTACATCGCCGCCGCGTATACGCTGCTGGTGCTGTATGCGAGCCTGCATCCGTTCACCGGCTGGCAGGATTCCGGGGCGCCGCTGTTGGCCTTTCTGACGGCGCCCTGGCCGCGCTATTTCACATTCTTCGATTTGGCCACCAACGTGGCCGCCTATCTGCCGCTGGGGTTTTTCTGGGGCGCCGCCCTCCAGGCCCGCCTGCCGCGCTGGCTCGCCGTCGCCTTGGCGCTCCTGATCGGCAGCGGCCTCAGCTTCGGCATGGAAACGCTGCAGCATTTCCTGCCCAGCCGCGTGCCCTCCAACCTGGATCTGAGCGGCAACAGTCTCGGCACCCTGCTGGGGGCGCTCGCCGCCGCCGCCGGGAAGCGCCTGTTCGATAGCGCCCACCTGCGGGAATGGCGCGACCGCTGGGTGGTGGCGGGACACCGGGGCGACTACGGTCTGATCCTGCTGGCCCTGTGGCTGCTGACCCAGCTCAACCCGGAGATCCTGCTCTTCGGCTGCGGCGACCTGCGCCAGCTGCTGGGCCTGGAGTCCTCCTTCGATTTCGACGCCGAGCATTTCAGCCGCATTGAAACCGGCATCGCCGCCGCCGGCGCCTATGCCGTTGGCCTGCTGGCGAGCGGCGTGCTGCGGCAGCACCGGGTACGGGCCCTGCTGCTGCTGTTCGCGCTGGCGCTCCTGGTGAGAAGCTTCGCCGCCGCGCTGCTGGTGGAGCCGGACCAGGCGCTGCACTGGCTGACGCCGGGCAATAGCCGGGGGCTGGCAGTCGGACTGCTGCTGCTGTTGCCCTGCCTCTGGCTACCCGCGGTGCTGCGCCGCGTGCTGGCGGGCAGCGCGCTCCTGTTCGCCACCGTGCTGGTCAACCTGGCGCCCGAGAATCCCTACCTGGTCCAGGCCGCCCAGGTCTGGGTGCAGGGCCATTTCCTCAACTTCAACGGTCTGACCCGGCTGACGTCCATGCTCTGGCCCTTCCTGGCCTTGCCCTGGCTGCTGCTGGTGACGAGGGAACCATGGAAAACGTCAACACCCTGAACGAACTGCGCGAAGCGCTGCGCCGCTTCGCCGCCGAGCGCCGCTGGCAGGGCTTTCACACGCCGAAGAACCTGGCGATGGCGATGATCGTCGAAGCCGCCGAACTGGTGGAGCACTTCCAGTGGCTGACGCCGGAGCAAAGCGCGGCGCTGCCGGCCGAGACCCTGGCGGAGGTGCGGGACGAGATCGCCGACACCTTCATCTACCTGCTGCGCATGGCCGACGTGCTGGGCATCGACCTGATCGCCGCGGCGCACGCCAAGATGGTCAAGAATGCCCTCAAGTACCCGGTGCCGCCGGCGGATTTGCGATAATCTGGGATTTCTCCGCGGGGTAATGTCATGGGTTTCTACGAACGTCACATGTTCTTTTGCGTCAACCAGCGCGCCGAGGGCGAGCTCTGCTGCGCCGCTGCCGGCGCGGCGAAGATGCTGGACTACGCCAAGGATCGGGTGAAGTCCCTGCAGCTGGACGGGCCGGGCAAGGTCCGGGTCAACAAGGCCGGCTGCCTGGGTCGTTGCGACAAGGGGCCGGTGGCCGTGGTGTACCCGGAAGGCGTCTGGTATTCCTACGTGGATGAGGAAGACATCCAGGAAATCGTCGATTCCCATCTGGTCAAGGGCGTCGTCGTGGAGCGGCTGAAAGTCTAGGGGATCGGCATGTCCCGCCACGAACGCATCCTGATCGACGGTCCGGCGGGACGCATCGAGGTCTTTGTCGAACCGAGGGAGGGTGCCCGGGGCATCGCCCTGATCTCCCATCCCCATCCGCTGTTCGGCGGCACCGCCGACAACAAGGTGGTGACCACCCTGGCGCGCACGTTCCGCGAGCTGGGCTATGTCACGCTGCGGCCGAACTTCCGCGGCGTCGGCGCTTCCGAAGGGGCGCATGATCACGGCGAGCAGGAAACCGACGACCAGCTCGCGGTGCTGGACTACGCGCGCCGCCGCTTCGGCGAACTGCCGCTGGTGCTCGCCGGATTTTCCTTCGGCGCCTATGTCAGTACTCGCATCGCCAAGCGCCTGGCCGAGGCCGGCCGGCCGGCCTCGCGCCTGGTGCTGGTGGGCACCGCCGCCGGCTTCGTCGAGGGCGCGCGCACCTACCGGAGCGAGGCCGTCGCCGCCGACACCATCGTCATCCACGGCGCGGCAGACGCAACCGTGCCGCTGGCCAATGTGCTGGCCTGGGCGGAACCGCTGAACCTGCCGGTGACGGTGATTCCCGGCGCCGACCATTTCTTCCATCGGCGCCTGCATCTGATCCGCGACATCATCTGCCGCGGCTTTGCCACACCGCCGTCCCCGCTGCCATGAACCCGGCCCTTTTTCCGCGCACGCCGCATCTCGCCGGCACCGACGCCGAGGCCAAGCGCGCCGAGATCCGCCGTTATTTCCACGCCACCGCCGACCGCTACGAGTCGCTGTTCGAGACCCTGATCGGCGACGAGGCGTATTACAAAAAGCCGATCTCCCTGCGCCATCCGCTGATCTTCTATCTCGGGCATACGGCGACCTTCTTCATCAACAAGCTGTTCGTCGCCGGGCTGATCGGCCAGCGCATCGACCCGCGCCTCGAATCGATGTTCGCCGTCGGCGTGGACGAGATGAGCTGGGACGATCTCAACGACGCCCACTACGACTGGCCCAGCGTCGAGGCGGTGCGCGCCTACCGGCGCCGGGTGCGCGAGGTGGTCGACACCTTCATCGCCGAGACGCCGCTGACTCTGCCGGTGGACTGGCAGAACCCGTTCTGGATCGTGCTGATGGGAATCGAGCACGAGCGCATCCACCTCGAAACCTCGTCGGTGCTGATCCGCCAGCACGATCTGTGCTACGTGCGCCCCCATCCCGACTGGCAGCCCTGCCGCACTACTGGACCGGCACCGGAGAATGATCTGGTGCCCGTCGCCGCCGGCACGGTACGCATCGGCAAGGACTACGCCGATCCGGTCTATGGCTGGGACAACGAATACGGCCGCCACGAGGCCGCCGTCCCGGCCTTCGAGGCCAGCCGTCATCTGGTGAGCAACCAGGAGTTCCTCGCCTTCGTCGAGGCCGGCGGCTACGCCGACGACAGCCTGTGGCAGGAGGAAGGACTGGCCTGGCGAAATTTCGCCCGCGCCCGGCAGCCGACCTTCTGGCTGCGGCGCGACGGCCAGTGGCGGCTGCGCCTGATGTGCGAGGAAGTGCCGATGCCCTGGGACTGGCCGGTGGAGACCAACTACCACGAGGCCAAGGCCTTCTGCGCCTGGAAGGCGCGCGCGAGCGGCCTGCCGGTGCGGCTGCCCAGCGAGGACGAGTGGTACCGCCTGCATGCCGTCAGCGGCGTTGCCGACCCCGTGCCCGAGCGCGCCTGTGAGGCCAACCTGCATCTCGACCACGGCGCCTCTTCCTGCCCGGTGACCCGCTTCCGTCACGGCGAGTTCTACGACGTGGTCGGCAATGTCTGGCAATGGACCGAGACGCCGACCTATCCATTCGACGGCTTCGCCGTGCACCCGGTGTATGACGATTTCACCACGCCGACCTTCGACAATCGCCACAACCTGATCAAGGGCGGCGCCTGGATCTCCTGCGGCGACGAGGCGCTCGCCGCCGCGCGCTACGCCTTCCGCCGCCATTTCTTCCAGCATGCCGGCTTCCGCTACGTGGCTGCCGCCGCGCCGGCGCCGGCCCCCGCCGTCGGCTACGAAAGCGACCGCATGCTGAGCGAGTACAGCGAGTTCCACTACGGCGGCGAGCACTTCGGCGTCCCCAACTTCCCGCGCACCCTGGCGCAACTCGCCATCCGCGCGCTGGGCGGGCGCCCCGCGCGCCGCGCGCTCGACATCGGCTGCGCCACCGGCCGCGCCAGCTTCGAACTGGCGCGGCATTTCGAGCGCGTCACCGGCATCGACTTCTCCGCCCGCTTCATCGGCGCCGGCGTGCGCCTGGCCGAGGACGGCGTGCTGCGCTACACCCTGGCGGACGAGGGCGAGCTGGTCAGCTACCGGGAGGTGCGGCTGGCCGACCTCGGCCTCGACGCGGTGCGCGGCAAGGTCGAGTTCTTCCAGGGCGACGCCTGCAATCTGAAGGACATCTTCACCGGCTACGACCTGGTCTTCGCCGCCAATCTGATCGACCGCCTCTACAGTCCGAAGAAGTTCCTCGACGGGCTGGCGGGCCGCGTCAATCCCGGCGGCCTCCTGCTCATCGCCACGCCCTGTACCTGGCTGGAGGAACACACGCCGCGCGCCGAATGGATCGGCGGCTTCAAGCGCGACGGCGAAAGCTTCACCACCCTGGACGGCCTGAAGGAAATCCTCCTGCCCCATTTTCGCCTGCTCGAAGGCCCGCTGGAGGTGCCTTTCGTGATTCGCGAAACCCGGCGCAAGCACCAGCACACCCTGTCCGAGGTCACCCTATGGGAGCGCCGGCAATAGCCCCCGCCGCCTCTGCCGCGGCCGCGATGCCGCTGGTCGTCGACGACCTGGTCAAGTCCTACGGCGGGCGCCGCGCGGTGGCGGGGATCTCCTTTGCCTTGCGGCGCGGCGAATGCTTCGGCCTCCTGGGTCCCAACGGCGCCGGCAAGACCACCACCCTGCGCTGCTGCCTGGGTCTGATCGCGCCCGACGACGGCCGCATCGAACTGGTCGGGCAGCCGGTGCCGGCCCGGGCGCGGCAGGCGCGTGCGCGCGTCGGTGTGGTGCCGCAACTGGACAACCTCGACCCCGACTTCACCTGCGCCGAGAACCTGTTGGTGTATGGCCGCTATTTCGGCCTGCCCGATGCCGCGATCCGCGCCCGGATTCCCCACCTGATGGATTTCGCCGGCCTCGCTGGCAAGGAAAACGCCGACATCAAGACTCTCTCCGGCGGCATGAAGCGGCGCCTGACCCTGGCCCGAGCCCTGGTCAACGATCCGGACCTGCTGATCCTCGACGAGCCCACCACGGGGCTGGACCCGCAGGCCCGGCACCTGATCTGGGAGCGCCTGAAGCGTCTCCTGGCCGAGGGCAAGACCATCCTGCTCACCACCCATTTCATGGACGAGGCGGAGCGCCTCTGCCATCGGCTGGCGGTGATGGATGCCGGACGCATCATCAGCGAAGGCTCGCCGCAGGGCCTGATCGGCGAATTCATCGAACCCCACGTGGTGGAGGTGTTCGGCGAGGACGCCCCCGGCTGGGCCGCCGCCGAGGCCGGCCGCTTCGCGCGCCGCTGCGAGGTGAGCGGCGAGACCGCGTTCTGCTACGTGGAGGACGCCCGGCCGCTGCTCGATCATCTGGCAACGCGCCCGCAGCTGCGCACCCTGCACCGTCCCGCCAATCTGGAAGACGTGTTCCTCAAGCTGACCGGCCGCGAACTGCGCGACTGAGCGGGGCTACCGGACACTTCACGCTAAAAAAGCCCCCATGAGCGCAGTCGAAATCGAAGCCACCCTCTCGGACCTTGCCCTCCAGTCCTTTGCCGCGCCCACGAGCGCAACGACGAGGTGCTGGAGCGCATCTACATCGGTCGCCGTTTCCGGAACGACACCGAGCGGCTGGAAAAGCTGTTCGAGCCGTACACGAAAATGACAGCGGAAAAACGCTCCTCACCCCAGCCCTCTCTCCGCAAGCGGAGCGAGGGGGCAATTGCGAAAACAACGAGGGGGACGCGAGCATGAGCATGAACAAGCCCCGTTCTTCCCCACCCTTGCCGCACGCAGAAACCCTGACGGTGGAATTCAAGAGTGACCTCAAGCGCCTGTCCGACGATGAGCTGGTCGAAGCCCTGGTGTGCCTGGCCAATGCCGATGGCGGGGAACTCTGGCTGGGTGTGGAGGATGACGGCACGCCGACGGGCCTGCATGAAGCCCACCGGAATCTGGCCGGATTGCCGGGGCTGGTCGCCGCCAGAACCTCGCCATCCCTGGGGGTGACGGTGGAGGCTCTGGATGTCGCAGGCTGCCGCGTCGCCCGGATTGCGGTTCCCAAGTCGATGTCCGAGGTTGCGACGACGGCAGGCGTGTATCTGCGCCGCCGTATCAAGCACGATGGCACGCCCGAATGCGTGCCCATGTTGCCGCATGACCGGATCAGCCGGGCATCGAGTTTTGGACTGACGGATGTGTCGGCCCAGCCGGTGGCCGGCGCCACGCTTGCCGATTTCGATCCGCTGGAGCGGGAGCGCCTGCGTCAGGCAATACAGAAATTCGGTGGTGACCGGATATTGCTGGAACTGGATGACGAGGCATTGGATGGCGCACTCGGATTCACCGTCCGTGTCGGGCAAGGGGCCCAGGCGGTACGGGTGCCAACGCTCACGGGCCTGCTGGTGATTGGTCGCGAGAATGCCTTGCGTGAACTCGTGCCCACGCATGAGCTGGCATTCCAGGTGCTGTCTCGCGAAGCCGTGTCGTTCAATGAGTTTCAGCGTTACCCATTGTTGAAAGCATTGGAATGGCTGGAAACCAATTTTCGTCCCTACAACCCGGAGCATGAAGTACAGATTGGTTTGTTTCGCGTTCCCGTTCCCAAGGTGGACATTGGCGCCTTTCGGGAAGCGGTGGCCAACGCCTTGGTGCACCGCGATTACCACCGTCTCGGTGCTGTCCATGTGCGGCTGGACGATCATGGACTGACGGTCAGCAATCCGGGAGGATTGATGGAGGGCGTGACACTCCATAATTTGCTGACGACCGAACCGCGTCCACGCAACCCGGCGCTGGCCGATGCCATGAAACGTATCGGTGTCGTCGAACGTTCGGGACGCGGGGTGGACAAGATTTATCGCGGCATGCTGCGTTTTGGCCGACCGGAACCCGACTACAGCCGCACCGATGACCACGGTGTGGTGCTGCAACTGGCAACCGTGGAAGCGGATGAGGTTTTCCTGCAACTGGTGGTCGAACAGGAAAGCCGGCAAGATGGGGCCGTACTGCCCATCGACAGCCTGATTGCGCTGGCCGCATTGCGCGAGCAAAAACGTCTGGGCGTGGAAGAATTGGCCGGGCACATCCATCGCGATCACTCCCAGGCCAAGCGAACGCTGGAACGGCTGGTCGAGGCCGGATTGGTGCAGCCTCACGGCAACACGCGCAACCGCAGCTATACGCTATCGGCGGAGGTTTATCGCGCCAAGGGCAAGCAGGTGGCCTACACCCGCCAGGCGGGGTTCAGCTCCTTGCAGCACGAGCAACTGGTATTGGGTCATCTTCAGCATCATGGGCGCATCCGGCGCGGCGAGGTGATCGAGTTGTGTCATCTGACTGGAGACCAGGCCGCCAAATTGTTGAAGCGGCTCAAGGACGAAGGCAGACTGGTGCAGCATGGCGAGCGGCGCGGGGCGTTCTACACCTTGGGCGAGAATGAGTCGCTATGAGCCGCCATGGGTACCGGGAAAAATTTGATCGAGTTTTGTTCTGCCTGCTGGGATTCGTTTGATTTATATGAAAATCATATATTTAACAATGTGTTAGATATTATTCCGGACGAAAGGGCTTTGATTCGATATGAGCCGATATGAGCCGATATGAGCCGATATGAGCCTCGTCCCTGATCCATGTTTTCTTGAGCAAATGCCATGAGCACGACCACGAGTCCATCGCGTTGGACATGGCGAAGGAAGGTTCCGACTGGATCTGGTGCGAATACGCCTTGACCATCGGCTACCGCCGCAGCCTGACCGAGATCGTGCAGATCATCGGGCGCGCTTCACCAACCTGATCGCCGAACCCGTGAACAGGAATCCATCCGTCAACATGCCATCGCGGCCATGAACATCACCCAGCAGGCCAAGCTGGGTTGAGCGCATCAAGGGTTGCGAAGGCTGGTGATCTACCAACCGCTGACATAGTCCCGCCCGCGGTCTGCGTACCGCTTTGCCGTTCTGTCGCGGCCCGTGTATCGGGCCGCTGTTAAGCCGCGATGACTTCCCCGTCGCGGCGGCTGCTTGACTGGGAGAAACCATGACCATCGTTCCCCGCGCCGCCTGACGCTGGGTGGCCGGTGCGCACCCGCTCCTGGCCTTCGTCTACGGCACCCTGGGCCAGTTGCTGTACGTGGAGCTCTCGCTGTTCCATTGCGCCCAGGCCAGTACCGTGATCGGCAGCCCTGCTGCTGCTCTCGGTGGCGGTCGATGGCGACAGCGCCGTGCTGCGCCGGCGCCTGGGATAGCGTTCAGATCGAGAATTGGCGCAGGGTCATGGAACCGGCATAGAATCGGAAGGGTGAACATCGGGGAGTCGGCGGTTGGTCCTAACCTCATGCGACAAAGATTCTTTGTTCCCCTGGTCGGCTTCTCCAGCTTTCTGCTGGTGATCCTGTTCGTGGCCCTGGCCCTGGGCCGCAATGCCCGGGAGCGGGAAGATTTCGAGAAGATGCTGGCGGAGCAGGCGGCGCGGGCGCAGACGGCTTTCCAGGTCGCGATGGCCAACCAGCAGGATCAGTTGGTCACCCTGGCCGCGCTGGTAGCCAATTCGCCCCGCGTTTCGGCGTTGTTCGCCCGTGGCCGGGAGGCGGTGCTGGCGGAAGGCGGCGGGGCCGGCCACCGTCGTGCCGCCGAAATCCGCGCGGCCTTGCTGCAGGAGGTGGAGCCATCCTGGCGTGTCCTGCAGCAACAGTTCGGCCTGCGCCAATTGCATTTCTTCCTGGCGCCGGGTGCGCTGTCCTTTCTGCGGATCCACGTGCCGGAAAAGTTCGGCGACCGCATCGACGAGATCCGCCCGCTGGTCGTCGATGTGAATCGGGATCGGCGCGCCCGCTCCGGGTTCGAGATCGGCCGTGTCCATTCCGGGGTACGGGGCGTGGCGCCGGTGTCGCTGCCCACCGCCGAAGGTGGCGCCACGGCCATCGGCGCGGTGGAGGCGGGCGGCTCCTTCGAGCCCATCCTGTCCCTGCTGGATCGCCAACTGACGGCGGGATTTGCCGTGGTGGTGGACCGCGCCCGGCTGGAGAGCGTCGTCTGGCCGGCCAACCGGCCGCCGGCTGGGGAGAAATACGTCTCCTGCGACTGCTATCTGGACACCGCCACGCGTCCCGAGGTGCGCGCCTGGCTGGCGGCGGGCGTCCTGCCGGCCTATGGCGACCGCTTCACTTCCAGCCTCCTGGCTTGGCGCGGACGCACCTACCAGGTGGTGCGTTTTCCCTTGCGCGATTACCTGGGCGGCAGGGATCCGCGGCGCGCGCCGGTGGGTTCGGTGCTGGTCTGGTCCGATGTCAGCGACGCAGTGACCGGATTGCGCCACCAGACCTGGCGCAACGTCGTCATCAATGCCTTCGGTTTCCTCGCGGCGGAGATCCTGCTGCTGCTGTTGCTGCGTTATTCCCGCGCCGAATGGCAGCGTCAGCTGGACAACGCGACGGCGGCGGCGCAGGCTGACCGACAGGCGATCGCCAGCCTGTCGCGTCGCAACGAATTGCTGCTGATGTCGGTCGGGGAGGGCATTTTCGGCATCGATCGACAGAGGAAGGTGAGCTTCGTCAATCCGGCCGCGTTGAAAATGCTGGGCTATGCGCGGGAGGAGGCGATCGGCCAGGATGCTCACACCTTGTTCCATCACCGGCAGTCCGATGGCCGCGAGTCTCACGCCAACGAATGCCCGATGCATCAGACGCTGCAGGATGGCGTGACCCGCACCGCCGAGGACTGGCTGTTCCGTAAGGACGGCAGCGGCTTTCCGGTGCAATGGACCATCACCGCCATGATCGACCAGGGCGTGATCGAGGGCGCGGTGGCGGCGTTCCAGGACATCGAGGTGCGGCGCCGTACCGAGGAGGAGATGCTGCGCCTGGCGACCACCGACACCCTGACCGGCGTGCCCAACCGGCGCAGCTTCATGGAGCAGGGAAAGCAGGAAATGGAGCGGGTGAAGCGCTTCACCCAGTCCGCCGCCTTTTTGATGCTGGATCTGGACTTCTTCAAGCGGGTCAACGACAACTATGGTCACATCGCCGGCGACGCGGCGCTGCGGCATTTCGCCATCGTGGCGCGGGAGAGTCTGCGGCGGGTGGATATCTTCGGCCGCGTCGGCGGCGAGGAATTCGCCGCCGTGCTGCCCGGCACCGACGAGGCCGGGGCGCTGGAACTGGCGGAGCGCCTGCGTACCACGCTGGAGCAGTCCCCCGCGCAATTCCAGGGCATCGCCATCCCGATGACCGTCAGCATCGGCCTGACCCTGCTGAAGCCCGCCGACGTCTCGCTCGACAACGCCATCAGCCGCGCCGACGCGGCGCTGTACCGCGCCAAGCAACAGGGCCGCAACCGGGTCGAGGTGATACTGTGAGGTGGACTCGCCCCCCTCCGGAGGGTTCGAGTCGGCTCGCTGTGCTCGATATCACGGGGAACGCTGTAGCGGCACCGATAGGTTGCGGCTGGCGCCGCGTGCCGCTTTTCCCCATCGTGGGAAAGGTGGCGCGGCGGAAAAGCTTTTTCGGCATTCCATCCCTTCGCCATCCTCCGGGGCGGAGCGACGGAAAAGCTCTGTCAAGGAGGCACGGAGGTTCTGATTTTGTGGAAGCGGGTATGGCCCGCTCCCACATGCCCCGTGCCCGCCGTATCGCCGCGAGTCAGGACGTTTCCTGATTGGGCACCACCCAGGGCCGCTCGTCGGCCGCCAGCGGATCGTGATCGTGCAATTGCCGTTCCAGCACCGCCAGCGTGGCTTCGGAGGCGTCGGCGCCCTGCGCGGCGCGGTGCGCCACGCGCTCGCGCAATTGCGCCGGCGACGCCTGGCAGGCCAGGATGGCGAACGGCACGCGGGCCGTGCGGGCCAGGGCGTGAAAGGCATCGCGTTCCCGCCGCCGCAGGAAGGCGGCATCGACGATCACCGACCAACCGGCCGCCAGGATCCGTTCCGCCAAGTGCGCCAGTCGCTGGTAGGTATGCTGGTGGGCGGCAGCGGTGTACAACCCGCCGTCCAGCGGGGAACCGCTGTGGTCCAGCGCGGAGAGGCCGAACAGGCGCTTGCGCTCGACGTCGGAGCGCAGGCGGATGGTTGCCGCGTCCGCATCCGCCTGCAGGCGCCGCGCCGAGGCCCGGCTCTTGCCGCTGCCCGAGAGGCCCCAGGTGATGGTCAGGGTGGGGGCCGGCGGCCGGCTCAACCGTCGCGCCAGCGCCAGATAGTCGCGCGCCTGGCACGGTTCGCCGCCCTCCTGGGCGGCGCGGATCGCGGCCACCTTGGCCCGCACCAGAGCCCGGTAGACAGCGTAGAAGCGCAGTACCGCCAGGGCATCGAAATCGCCGCTCGCGGCCAGCCAGGCGTTGAGCCACCATGCGGCCAGGTCCGGCTTGCCGTGGTCGAGCAGATCGACATAGGTGAAGGCGACCTCGCTGGCCACGTCGATCCAGCGGAACCCCTCGTTGAACTCGATGCAGTCGAAAGGCAGCACGCGTTCGCCCAGCAGCACCAGATTGCCCAGATGCAGGTCGCCATGGCATTCGCGCACCCGGCCCTGGTCGTGGCGCCGGGCGAAGTCGGCCGCGCGGCGCAGGCATTCGTCCGCGCTCCAGCGCGCCAGTTCCTCGATCAGGGGCTGATCATCGGGTGTCATCAGCTGTCGCAGCTCGGCGAAATTCTCCTCGGCGTCGGCGTGCACCTGCTGCGGCGTTCCCCACGGCGCCCCGCTCGCCACGGCCGGCGCCTCGGCATGGCAGCGGGCCACGGTCGCTGCCAGATCGTCCAGATGCGCCGGCGTGAGCGCGTCGCGGGCGCAGACGTGATCCAGGCGCGCCGCCTCGTCGAAGCGCTCCATCTCGACCGCGTATTCAAGCACCGGCCCGCTGCCGTTCCAGCGCGGGTCGGCGCTGCTGCCGGTGATCCGCGCCACGCCGCGGTACAGCTGGGGCGCGTAGCGGCGGTTCAGGCGCAGTTCGGCCTCGCAGCAGGCACGGCGCCGGTCCAGGGTGCCGTAGTCGAGGAAGGGCAGGACGATCGGCTTCTTGATCTTGTACGCCCGCGTTCCCGCCAGCAGCAGCCAGGAGATATGGGTCTCCACCAGGTCGACCCGCGTCGTCCCCGCGTCGTAGCGCGCGGGGTCCAGCAGGGCGGCGATCAGCGGCGATAGGGTCATGATGCGTATTATGCGGCCCTGGACGCATCGTTTTCACGCCATCATGACCCTGACTGAACTGCGCTACATCATCGCCTTGGCCCAGGAGCGGCATTTCGGCCGCGCCGCCGACAAGTGCTCGGTGTCCCAACCTACCCTGTCGGTGGCGGTGAAGAAGCTGGAGGATGAACTGGGCGTGGCGCTCTTCGAGCGCGCGCCGCAGGAAGTGCGGGTCACCGAGATCGGCGCCCAGGTGGTGGCCCAGGCGGGCCGCGTGCTGGCCGAATGCGCCCGGCTGACCGAAGTGGCCGCCGCCGGCCGCGATCCCCTGGCCGGCTCGCTGCGACTGGGCTGCATCTATACCATCGGCCCCTATCTGCTGTCGCGCCTGGTGCCCCTGCTGCGCGAGGCGGCGCCGGCGATGCCGCTGATCATCGAGGAGAATTTCACCCAGCGCCTGCTGGAAAAGCTCAAGAACGGCGAGCTGGACGTGGCCATCCTCGCCCTGCCGGTCGAGGAGCCGGGGCTGGTGGCGCAGCCGGTCTACGACGAGGTGTTCCGCGTGCTGCTGCCGGTGGGCCATCCCTGGGTCAAGCGCAAGGAGATCGAGCCGGCCCAACTGCTGGGGACGCCCCTGCTGATGCTGGGGCCGGGCAACTGCTTCCGCGACCAGGTGCTGGATCTATGCACCCCCGCCAATCTGCAGGCCGGCGCCTCGCCACACATCCTGGAGGGCAGCTCTCTGGAGACCATTCGCCACATGGTGGCCAGCGGCGTCGGCATCACCGTGATGCCGGCCTCGGCGGTGGATGGCATTCCCGCCAAGGATCCGCTGCTGCGCGTGCGGCCTTTCGTCGAGCCGCAGCCGACGCGGCGGGTGGGCCTGGTCTGGCGCAGCAGCTTTCCGCGCCATCGCGCCATCGACGTCGTGCGGTGCGCCTTGCTGGCGACGCGCCTGCCCGGCACCCGGCCGATCCGCTGACGAACTGAAGGAGCAGTCATGATGCGACGCTGGCAGTGTGTGGTTTGTGGTCATATCTACGACGAAGCGGCGGGCGACCCCGAGCATGGCATCGCGCCTGGCACCCGCTGGGAGGACATTCCCGCCGACTGGTGCTGCCCCGAGTGCGGAGCGCCGAAGAGCGACTTCGAACCGGTCGAATCCTGAGCGTCGGCCCGCGCCGTGCTCAACCCCTGACCCTGTCCGGTCTCATGGAAGCTTTTCTCGTCTCGACCGGCATCGTCGCCCTGGCTGAAATCGGCGACAAGACCCAGCTGCTGTCCTTCATCCTGGCGGCCAAGTTTCGCAAGCCCCTGCCCATCGTCCTCGGCATCCTGGTGGCGACCCTGGTCAATCACGGCTTTGCCGGCGCCGTGGGGACCTGGCTGACCTCCCTGATGGCGCCGCAGGCCCTGCGCTGGGTGCTGGGCCTGTCCTTCATCGGCATGGCGCTGTGGACCCTGGTCCCCGACAAATTCGAGGAGGACGAGGCCCGTCTCCCGCGCTGGGGCGTTTTCGGCTCCACCCTGGTGGCTTTCTTCCTCGCCGAAATGGGCGACAAGACCCAGGTCGCGACGGTGGTCCTGGCCGCCCAGTACCAGTCCCTGGCCTGGGTGGTCGTCGGCACCACGCTGGGCATGATGGCGGCCAACGTGCCGGCGGTGCTGCTCGGCGACCGCATCGCCCAGCATCTGCCGGTGCGGCTGGTGCATGGCATCGCGGCCCTGCTCTTCGCCGTCCTCGGTATCGCCACGCTGTTCGGTCTGGGCGACGGCCTGATCCCCTGAGGCCCTGGGCGCCCTGCGGCATCGGCTGCGCTGGCGCGCCGCACGACGTGGCGGCGATGAGGGGCATCGATGAGGTTTGCCGCAAGGACTGCCGGGGCAGTCCGGCTTCGGCCGGGGTTTATCCCAACCGGGCGATGCGGGATGCGGCCTCGTCGATACGCTTGCGTATCGACTCGACACAGGGAGAGAACCTGCCGGAGAAACCATCGCAATCGCTGACCATGGCAAAGAACATTTCAGCCAAACGCAGCGCCTCGCGCCAAGTGTCACCATCGACCGAAGCGGACAGTGAAACCGGCGGAAGCGTATCGACGAGTGCGCCTCCACTTCCAGGGGCAAACCCCATGGGCAGAACATCGTAAGCCGGCGCGAGCTGATACGGGCGGCCGTGACGACTTACAAACGATAGATTCCCCGCGTGCATGTCGGTATTGCCGATGAGGGTTCCGAATGCCCAAAGCAGTGCAGAACCAGCGACGGCGTCGGCATGGACATGGCCGGCAGCGACAAGTCGACTTACCAGCGACGGCCAGGGAGCCGAAACGTCTCCGACGAATTCCGCATCGAGCGCGCGCAGAGAGAACACGCCAACGCGGCCTAGCTGACCGATGCGGTCGAATCGCGGCACTTCCAGGAATCGCTGACCACCGAAATCGAAAACCTCGGTTTCGACGCCAAGCACCGAAAGCGCCAGATGCTCGGCAAGCAGCAGGTCGCGCCATCGCTCGCTGACGGGGTTATCGTCTGGCGCCGAAAATTTCACCAGCGCATGACCGCGCGCCGTATATGCGCAGAACTTCGGCTGCTTGCCACCCGCGGACGAGCCGGGAACCTCCCCGGCGCCGGCGGCACGCGCAAGCGCGGGATAGTCGGCAGCCCTATCGACTGGGAGCGGGGCCGGCATTCCAATGAATCGATCGCGCGCCAGTTCCCCGATCAACAGGTTGCCGATTGCGTCATGGCCATGCGCCAGCAGCGCCCTGATGACTTCAGTGTCGCCCCAATGCTCCGGGTTTCCCGGCAAGCCGAGACTGGCGGCGTACGTCGATGCGTAGGCCCGGCCGAGATAGCCCTGTGGCCGCATATCGAACAGCCACCAGGGTAGCCCGTCGCTATGAAGCGTCACGCCGTCGGCCTGCACCATGACGAACCCATCCGGGCGCACAGGAACGAGTGTGCCAAGCTCCCGAATCAGCCCCTCATCGCCAACGCGGAAAACCGGGGCCGACGCGAAGCCGCGAGACGTGTCCCGCAGGGCGTAACGAATAGAGGAGCCGGACCCAATCCGGATCACCTCGTCGCCAAGCGCAGCCAGCGCCCGCGAAACCGTCGGCTGGCTGATTCCAGTCTTCTCAACGATCTGGCGAGAGGCTATCGGCCCTTGACCGAGCAGCAGGCGAATCGAGTCGGAATGGCGAGCCACGGTGATGAATAGGTAAGTGAATAGATAAGTGAATGAGAATTGTAGCTGCTCCATGGCAACCAGTCACTACATTTTCTGCGCAATCGGGAGCGTGAATTCGTTACATCGAGGCGCTGCCATTCATCCCGATTCACGTCGCATGGCAGATAATCGAAGCGTTGCCGATTGACTGAAACACCATAAACCACTAAGGGCCAATTCATGGCGAACATCGCTGCACTACTCAAGCAGGAAATATCGCGCCTCGTCCGTAAAGAACTCAGGAGCGAAACCGAGGCACTCAAGAAGGCAAACGCCCGTTACCGTGCCGAGATCGCCGAACTCAAGCGTCGGGTCGGTACGCTTGAACAACAGTTCAAAGCTCTCGAACGACAAAACCACAAGCAAGCACCCAATGCAGTTCAAGCCAATGAGCCCGACGGCAATCTCCGTTTTCGTGCCGACGGCCTGAAAAAACATCGTGAGCGTCTCGGCTTGTCTGCGGCCGCGCTCGGTTCGATTCTGGGAACATCCCTGCAAACCATTTACAACTGGGAAACCGGCAAGACGCGGCCAAGCAAGGAACAGGTTGCCAAGATCGCTGTCCTGCGCAAGATGGGCAAGCGGGAAGTGCAGGCACGCCTGCAAGCCATGCAGGCGTGAATTTCCTGTCATGCAGAAACAACTGGCTGACTTGTGGTTCGGCCTATCGGCCTGGTATTACCGGGCGGCGCCACTTCTGATGGTCGGGTTTATCGACGATCCGGCCATGCTGGCGCTGGCATTCTGCTGATTCAATGGCGGCGCGTCTCAAACATCTCTGGCTGAAGATGCGGGCTTGGATGCGCTCGAATGCGGAGGCTCATGCCAAAGCGCCGACATCCCCTTGTTGCTCATCGCCACCGATGGACCACAAAAGGAAATCCAAGGCATGACCGACGAGCGAATGCGCATCGACAAGTGGCTGTGGGTGGCCCGCTTCTTCAAGACGCGCAGCCTGGCGGCGACCGCCATCGCCAGCCACAGGATCAAGTGCAACGGTGAGCATGTCAAGCCGGCCCGGGAGCTCAAGGCCGGTGACGAACTGGAAATCACCATTGGTCAGACCATCTTCGTCGTGATCGTCCAAGGCATGGCTGAACAACGCCGACCGGCGCCGGAGGCGCGACTGCTTTACGAAGAAACACCCGAAAGCGAAGCTCGGCGGCTGCGTGAGCAGGAACTGAAAAAGCTGGCACCGGTACCGGGATCGGACCTCAGGGGCCGACCGACCAAGCGGGAAGGTCGTTTGATTCGGGGATTAAAGGGATAACAAGGGGTAACCGCAAAACCTGGCGGCCTCGTTCGGAGGCCGCCAGGAAGTAGCAAAAAAGCAAAGCCCGGTATTCCGGGCCTTGCTGCATTACCACCCGCCGAATTTCTGTCTCTCAATCGTCACCACAGCGTCTCCCGCTCCGCGGTGGCGGTGATCTTGTGGATGGTGAGGTCGGCGCCTTCGTATTCCTCTTCCGGGTCGAGGCGGATGCCCACCGTTTTTTTCAGCAGGCCGTAGATGGCCAGGCCGCCGGTGAAGGCGATGGCGATGCCGAGCGCGGTGCCGATCAGTTGGGCGCCGAAGCTGACGCCGCCCAGGCCGCCCAGGGCGTGCTGGCCGAAGATGCCGGCGGCGATGCCGCCCCAGGCGCCGCACAGGCCGTGCAGGGGCCAGACGCCCAGTACGTCGTCGATCTTCCAGCGGTTCTGGGTCAGGGTGAACAGTTGGACGAAGAGCACGCCCGCCACCACGCCCGTCGCCAGGGCGCCCAGCGGATGCATCAGGTCGGAGCCGGCGCAGACGGCGACCAGGCCGGCCAGGGGGCCGTTATGGACGAAGCCGGGGTCGTTCCGGCCCAGCACCAGGGCGGCCAGGGTGCCGCCCACCATCGCCATCAGCGAGTTCATCGCCACCAGGCCGGAGATCTTGTCCAGGGTCTGCGCGCTCATCATGTTGAAGCCGAACCAGCCCACGATCAGAATCCAGGCGCCCAGGGCGAGGAAGGGAATGCTGGACGGCGGATGCGCGGCGATTGCGCCGTCCCGGGCATAGCGCCCGCGCCGGGCGCCCAGCATCAGCACGGCGGCCAGGCCGATCCAGCCGCCCACCGCATGGACCACGACGGAGCCGGCGAAGTCGTGGAAGTTGGCGCCGGTGGCGGCTTTCAGCCAATCCTGGATGCCCAGGGCGTTGTTCCAGGCGATGCCTTCGAAGAAGGGGTAGAGGAAACCGACCAGCAGGAAGGTGGCGGCCATCTGGGGATTGAACTTGGCCCGCTCGGCGATGCCGCCGGAGACGATGGCGGGGATCGCGGCGGCGAAGGTGAGCAGGAAGAAGAACCGAGTCAGTTCGAAGCCGCTTTTCTGCGCCAGTTGCTCGGCATCGACGAAGAAGTGCACGCCGTAGGCGATGCCGTAACCGATGAAAAAGTAGGCCAGGGTGGATACCGCGAAATCGCTGAGAATCTTCACCAGGGCGTTGACCTGGTTCTTCTTGCGCACCGTGCCCAGTTCCAGAAAGGCGAAGCCGGCATGCATGGCCAGGATCATGATGGCGCCGAGGAGGATGAACAGCACGTCGGCGGAGGTCTTCAGGGGTTCCATGGAGTGCTCCGTTGCTCAATGGGGCACCGATCAGCAACAACCGTACCCAGGGCCTCGGGCTTTGCGATTCAAGGGGTTGCGGAGCGGTATCAACGAAAATGGCACCGTTGCGGTGCCATTCGTGATTCGGGATGCACGGTCATGGTGCCTCCGGCCGCACTCAGGGAGCGCCGCCCTCTTCCGGTGCGTAGCCTTTGGGCAACAGGGCCCACATCCGCCCTTTTTGCTTCATGCGGCCAGCCTTGGCGCCGGCGTCGAGGCCGCTGCCCCAGTAGAAATCGGCGCGTACCGGGCCGCGGATTGCGCCGCCGGTGTCCTGGGCCAGCATCAAGCGGCGCAACGGCGTCTCGCTCAGGGGCTGCGTGGTGTCCAGCCACACCGGTGCGCCCAGCGGCGTGGTCCGCCGGTCCACGGCGATACTGCGTTCCGGCGTCAGCGCCACGCCCAGCGCACCGGGCGGGCCGTTGCCGGCGACCGGTAGTTCGCGGAAGAACACCAGGCTGGGATTGGCGTTGAGCAGTTCCTGCAGGCGCCCCGGATTGTTCTCCGCCCACTGGCGGATGCCTTGCATCGATGCCTGTTCGGCCTTGAGTTCGCCCCGGTCGATCAGCCATTTGCCGATGGAACGATAGGGATGTCCATTCTGGTCGGCGTAGCCGATGCGGATGCGGCCGCCATCGCTGAGCTGCACCTGGCCGGAGCCCTGGATCTGCAGGAAAAAGAAATCCAGCGGGTCGTTCACCCAGAGCAGGGCGTCGGCAGCGCGGCGGCTTTCCTGCCGGCCCCATTCGGCGCGCGAGTAGTAGGGCACCAGCTTGCGGCCCTCAATGCGGCCGCGTAGGCGCATATGCTTGAGTTCCGGATAAAGCCCGGCGAGGTCCACCGTGATCAGGTCGTCCGGCGGGGCGAAGACGGGGATGCCGTACGCCTTGCCGCGCTTGCGGCTGCCTTTGACGACAGGCTCGTAATAGCCGGTGACCAGGCCCTCGCGGCTGCCGTCGGGATTGACCAGCACCCAGGGCTGGAACCGGGCCTCGAACCAGGCGCGGACATCGAACGGCTCCTGCTGCGCGGCGCGTGCGGCGCCGCAGGTGTCTTTCCACAGGGGCTGCCGGGCGAGCGCGTTGCAGGAGGCGAGGAAGGCGTCGAAGCTGGCCACCAGGTCCGCGGGCGCGGCTTCGCTCCAGCCGGGCAGGTCGGCCCAGGTTGCGTCTTGCAGCGGTTTGGCCGCCGGTTTGGGAACTTCCGGCGTCGGGCAGACCGGACAGGGCTGCGCCGCCTCCGGCGCCGGCCGGGGGCCGGGCGCGGCACAGCCGGCGAGGAGGGTCAGCAACAGCAGCAGGGGCGGAAGGTAGGGCATGTTCTGTTAAAATTCGCGGGCAATTTTTTGGCAGTTCCTCGAATTATCCCATGGCAATTCCCCTGACGTTCGCGCTGTCCCTGCTTCTCCTCGTTCCCCTCTGGTATGTATGGCCGAAAGGTTCGGACAACGATGACTCCCGGCCCGGTCGCCGAGACTGAACTGAGCGCCTTCCTCAGCCGGGCCGAGGCCTTGCTGGTCCGCGTCGAGGCGCTGCTGCCGGCGCCGGTGCCGGCGCCCGACTGGTCGGCACCCGCGTTCCGCTGGCGCACCCGCGCCGGGCGCGGGTGGCTGGAGGCCGTGCGGCATCCGCATCGCATCGGCCTGGACGACCTGCATGGCGTGGATGAGCAGAAGCAGCGCATCGAGCAGAACACGCGTCAGTTCGTGGCGGGGAGCAGTGCCAACAACGTGCTGCTCACCGGCGCGCGCGGCACCGGCAAGTCCTCGTTGGTGAAGGCGGTGCTGAACAGGTTCGCCGCGCAGGGCCTGCGCCTGATCGAGGTGGACAAGAGCGACCTGGCGCATCTGCCGGAGATCGAGGAACTGATCGCCGGGCGGCCGGAGAAATTCATCCTGTTCTGCGACGATCTGTCCTTCGAGTCCGGCGAGCCGGGCTACAAGGCGCTGAAGAGTCTGCTCGACGGCTCGATTTCCGGCATGCCGGAAAACCTCCTGGTCTATGCCACGTCCAACCGGCGCCACCTGATGCCGCAGAAGATGGCGGAGAACCTGGAGACCGTGCATGCCGAGGACGGCGAGATCCATCCCGGCGAGACCACCGAGGAAAAGGTGTCGCTGTCCGAGCGCTTCGGTCTTTGGCTGTCGTTCTACCCCTTCGACCAGGACCACTATCTCGCCATCTGCAATCACTGGCTGGCGACGTTCGGCGTCGGCCCGAAGCAGATCAAGGCCGCGCGCGCCGAGGCCCTGCTGTGGTCGCTGTCGCGCGGCGCCCGCTCCGGCCGTGTCGCCTGGCAGTTCGCCCGCGACTACGCCGGCAAGACCAAGTCCTCCCGCCGTCCCGCTTCCGCATGAAGATCACCCAGGTCGCCGCCGCCGTGCTGCTGCGGCCGGACGGCAGCTTCCTGCTCGGGCAGCGGGCGCCGGACACGTTCTATCCGGGCTACTGGGAATTCCCCGGCGGCAAGGTGGAGCCGGGCGAGACGCCGCGTCAGGCGCTGGAGCGCGAACTGGAGGAGGAACTGGGCATCCGCGTGCTGAGCGCCCATCCCTGGATCGTGCGCGAGCATCGCTACGAACATGCCCATGTGCGGCTGCACTTCTTCCGTGTCGGCGCCTGGACCGGCGAGTTGCGCGACCACGTGCATTCCGCCTTGAGCTGGCAGGTGCCCGGCGAGACCAGCGTGGCGCCGATGCTGCCGGCCAACGGGCCGGTGCTGAAGGCGCTCGACCTGCCCGATTTCTATGCCATCACCCAGGCCGCCGCCATCGGCCCGGCGCTCCAGTTGGCCCAACTGGAGCGCGCCCTGGCGGCGGGGCTGCGCCTGGTGCAGTTGCGCGAACCCGGCCTCGCGGCCGCGGAACGCGGCGAATTCGCACGCGCCGCAGTGGCCTTGTGCCGCGCCCATGGCGCGCGCGTGTTGATCAATGGCGACCTTGAACTGGCGCGGGCGGTCGCTGCCGACGGCATCCATCTGCCGTCCCGCCAATTGATGGCATTGCAGGATCGGTCGGACTTCCCGGGCTTCCGTTGGGTGGCCGCGTCCTGCCACGACCGGCGGGAACTGGAGCAGGCCGACCGCCTGGGTCTGGACTTCGCCGTGCTGGGGCCGCTGGCGCGGACCGTCAGCCATCCGGAGCGGCCAGGCTTGGGCTGGGATGCCTTTGCCGCGCTGGCGCAGGGCCTGGGCCTGCCGGTCTATGCCCTGGGCGGCGTCGGTCGCGACGATCTGCCCACCGCCTGGGCGGCGGGCGCGCAGGGCGTGGCGGCGATCCGCGCTGCCTGGAACTAGGCTGGATATTTGACCCGGCCAAGTTCAGGAATCGGTGCCGGGTTCCTGCGGTTCCTCGCTGACCGGCACCCGGTATTCCTCGTTGGCCCAGGCACCCAGGTCGATGTTGCGGCAGCGTTCGGAACAGAACGGCCGAAAGGGATTCGCCGGCGACCACGCCACGGATTTGCCGCAGGCGGGACAGGGAACGATGCGGGGTTTCGGATCGGGCACGGTTTTAAGGCTGAGCAATGAAAAACGCGGGACTGCCGGCAATCACTCGGACCACCGCGCCCCGCGTCAAATTGATTATCGACAACTCTGCCCCGAACTTAAGCGCCGAATTCAGGGCCTGGTGCGGGTCAATTTCAAATCATCGGGCAGTCAGCGGACCATCGCGTGGAGCCGTGCGATGCGCTCCTCGGTGGCCGGATGGGTGCGGAACAGGCCGGCCAGGCCTCCGCCCGAGAGCGGATTCATGATCATCATCTGCGCCGTTTCCGGGTGCGCCTCGGCGCTGGCCATTGGAATGCCTCGCGCGTAGGCGTCGATCTTGGCCAGGGCGTCGGCCAGGGCGCGCGGATCGCCGCTGATCTCGGCGCCGCCGCGGTCGGCCTCGAACTCGCGGGCGCGCGAGATCGCCATCTGGATCAGCGTCGCCGCCAGCGGCGCCAGGATTGCGACCAGGATGCCGGCCAGGGGGTTGGCCGGGCGGCCGTTCTCGCTGCGGCCGCCGAAGAACATGGCGAAATTGGCCAGCGCGGAAATCGCGCCGGCCATGGTGGCGGCGATGGTCGAGGTAAGAATGTCGCGATGCTTCACGTGGGCCAGTTCGTGGGCCATCACGCCGCGCAGCTCGCGGGCCGAGAGCATTTGCAGGATGCCGGAGGTGGCGGCCACGGCGGCGTGTTCCGGGTTGCGGCCGGTGGCGAAGGCGTTCGGCTGGGCTTCGTCGATGATGTACACGCGCGGCATCGGCAGGCCGGCCTTGGTGGCCAGTTCCTGCACCATGTTGTAGAGGTAGGGACTGGACGCCGCGTCGACTTCCTGGGCGTTGTACATCGACAGCACCATCTTGTCCGAGAACCAGTAGGAGAACAAATTCATGCCGCCGCCCAGCAACAGCGCCAGCAGCATGCCGCCCTGGCCGCCGATCATGGCGCCGATGACGCCGAACAGGGCCGTGATGGCGGCCATCAGGAGGGCGGTCTTGAACCAGTTGAACATCTGGGAATCTCCGTGTTGGTAACGGCGGTTAGATGGGGGCGGCGGCAAAAGATTCAATCCGGGAATCATGCCCGTCTTGCCCGCCCTGGTGGCTTCGCTCCGCGGTTCAGGTCCTAGGCGAAGCGGTCTCCCGCGCGCAACGGGAAGCTGCGCAGGAAGTCGGCGGCCGTCAGGCGCTTGCCGCCGGGCTTTTGCAGCTCGGTGAGCGCCAGGGCGCCTTCGCCGCAGGCGACGATCAGGCTTGCCGCGTCGGCCTGCAGGATCGTACCGGGCGCCGCCGCGCCTGCGGCCGGCACAGCGTTCCAGATCTTGATCGGCGTGTCGCCGTACTGGGCCACCGCGCCGGGGAAGGGGTTGAAGGCGCGGATCCGGCGTCCCAGTTCGACTGCGGAACGGGTCCAGTCCAGCCGGCCTTCGGCTTTTTCGATCTTGTGAGCATAAGTCACGCCGGCTTCCGGCTGGGGAACGGGCGTCAGCGTGGGCAGGCGCCGCAGCGCCTCGACGATCAGCCGCGCGCCCTGGGCGGCCAGCTTGTCGTGCAGGCTGGCGGCGGTGTCGGCGGCGTCGATCGGCAGGGATTCCGTCAGCAGCACCGGGCCGGTGTCGAGGCCGGCTTCCATCTGCATGATGGCCACCCCGGTTTCCGCGTCGCCGGCTTCGATGGCGCGCTGGATCGGCGCCGCACCGCGCCAGCGGGGCAGCAGCGAGGCGTGGATGTTGATGCAGCCGCGGGCCGGTATGTCCAGCACCGCCTGGGGCAGGATCAGGCCATAGGCCGCCACCACCATCACGTCGCCGGCTGCGGCGCGGATCGGCGCATGGCTGGCCGCATCCTTCAGCCGCTCCGGCTGATACACCGGCAATCCGTGCGCCAGCGCAGTCTGCTTGACCGCGCTGGCCTGGAGCTTCTGTCCCCGTCCGGCGGGGCGGTCCGGCTGGGTGAGCACCAGCGATACCTCGAAACCGGCGGCGATGATGGCCTCCAACGCCCACGCGGCGAATTCCGGCGTGCCGGCAAACACGACTTTCATGGCGCGTCCCCGCCCAGGCCCGCGATCGTCAAAGGGTTTCCCTTGCCAATTTGGCGAGCTTGTTCTTGATCCGGGTCTGCTTCAACTGGGACAGGTACTGCACGAAGACCTTGCCCTGCAGATGGTCCATCTCGTGCTGGATGCAGATCGCCAGCAGCCCGTCGGCCTCGATCTCGACCGGCTGCCCCTCCAGGTTCAACGCCCGCACCCGTACCTGTTCCGCTCGCGTCACGGTCTCGTAGATGCCCGGCACCGACAGGCAGCCCTCCTCGCCTTCGCACTGGCCGGCCTGGTCGAGCAGTTTCGGGTTGATCAGGGTCAGCAGCTGGCTGCGATCCTCGGAAACGTCGATCACGATCACCTGCAGATGCACATCCACCTGGGTCGCGGCCAAGCCGATGCCCGGCGCGGCATACATGGTTTCCGCCATGTCGGCGGCGAGGCGGCGGATCGAGTCGTCGACCGCGACGACCGGCGCCGCTTTTTTGAACAAGCGGGCGTCGGGATAGCGAAGGATGGGCAGCAGAGCCATAAAACTATTGATGCAATAAGGATTTACGGGCAGAATCGAATGAACCGCATGAAGGTAGGTGGGCGACGGCGCAGAAAGCAGCGCGCCAGTCACGCCACGGCGCATAAGGGCGCATACGGAAAGGCCGAATATGTCGAGAATTATATCTGCGCTGCTACTCGCATTTTCAAGTGTCTCGCTCTGGGCTCAGGGCGTGTCTCCCGAACTGGCGCAGAATGCGCCGGAGCGCCATGTGGTGGTGCCCGGCGACACGCTGTGGGGCATCGCCGGCAAGTTCCTCAAGGACCCCTTCCGCTGGAATGAGCTCTGGAAGCGGAACGCGGAGGAGATCAGGAACCCGCACCGCATTTATCCGGGGCAGATCATCGTGCTGGAGCGGCACGGTGCCGATGGCCGGCCGCAGCTGAAATTGCTCGAACCGGAAATGGTGAAGCTGGCGCCCCGCATCCGCGAGGAGTCGCTGGCGAAACGGGAGATTCCGGCCATTCCACAGCGGGTGATCGAACCTTTCCTGACGGTGCCGCTGGTGACGGGAGAAGATGAGCTCGATCGTTCGCCCCGGATCGTGGCCATCGAGGAGGGCCGGGTCAACGCCAGCGACGGCAACAAGGTGTATGTGGCCGGCGCCACGGACGGCAACGCGACCCGGCAGTGGCAGATCTACCGGCCGGGCAGGAAGCTGGTCGATCCGGAAAGCGGCGAGGCCCTGGGCTACGAGGCCCAGATGCTGGGCACCGCGCTGTTTGAAGCCGCCGGTACGCCGGCCACCTTCCGCATCGGCCGGGCCAAGTCGGAAATCGCCCGCGGCGATCGCCTGGTGCCGGCGCCCCGCCCGGACATCGTCAGCTACCCGCAGCGCCTGCCGGCCGTGCCGGTGGCGGCGCGGATTCTTTCGATCGACCAGGGCGTCCGCACGGGGGGCGTTCTGTCGGTGATTTCCCTCTCCCGCGGCGCCAAGAATGGGGTCGAGGTGGGACATGTGCTGGCCCTGTACCGGGTCGGCGAGAAAGTCCGCGACCGGACCTCGGGCAGCTGGGAGAACTACACCACGCCCGACGAGCGGATCGGCCTGATCTATGTGTTCCGCGTCTTCGAGCGGGTGGCCTACGCCCTGGTCATGGAAGCCGACCGCCCCTTCACCACCGGCGATCTGGTGCGCAACCCTTGAGCCGGCCAAGCCGGAGTCCAGCGTAACGCTCATGGAAGCCGATTTCCCGCCCCGGTACATGGAATACGCGAAGAGCAAGAAGACCCTCCCCCTCCCGGCCGCCCACGGTCGGCCTTGCACAGCCGACCGGCTACGGCGGCGCAAAGCAGTGCTTTGCGAAATCCCGCCTCCGCCCCTCTCGCCGGGGGAGGTGACGGCATGGCTCGCTGCGCTCGAAGTCACCACACGCTCCGTTTTTGCGTTCTTTCACACTAAGGACTGATCGCCATGACTCGGGACGAAGTGCGGGACTGGCTGCGACTGGCTGCCGTACCCGGCCTTGGCGGCGCGTCCCAGCGCTTGCTGCTGAAGGCATTCGGCCTGCCCGAGACGATTTTCGCCGCCAGTGCGGCAGCCCTGGGGAGCGTGGTGGGCGAGGCGCTCGCCCGCCGCATCCTCGATCGCGGGGATGCGGCCGACGATGCCCTGGCGGCGGGCCTGGCCTGGCTGGACGAACCCGGCAACCGGCTGCTGACCCTGGCCGACCCCGGGTATCCGCGCAGCTTGCTGGACGGCGACGATCCGCCGCCCCTGCTCTATGTCAAAGGGCGCGTGGAGTTGTTGGGGCGGCCTTCCCTGGCGGTGGTCGGCAGCCGCAACAGCACCCGCCAGGGCGAAGCCAACGCCCAGGCGTTCGCCGCCAGCCTGTCGCAGCGAGGGCTGACCATCGTCAGTGGCCTGGCGCTGGGCATCGATGCCGCCGCGCATCGGGGCGGCCTGGATGGCGCCGGCTCGACGATCGCGGTGATCGGCACCGGTCCCGACCGCATCTACCCGGCCCGCAACGCCGAACTGGCGCGGGAGATCGCCGAGCGGGGCGTCATCGTCAGCGAGTTTGCCGTCGGTACGCCGGCCCTGCCCGCCAACTTCCCGCGCCGCAACCGCATCATCGCCGGCCTGGCGCGGGGCTGCCTGGTGGTGGAGGCGGCCGAGCGCAGCGGCTCCCTGATCACCGCCCGCCTGGCCGCGGAAGCCGGTCGAGAGGTGTTCGCCATCCCCGGCTCCATCCACTCGCCCCAGTCCAAGGGCTGTCACAAGCTGATCAAGCAGGGCGCCAAACTGGTCGAATCGGCCCAGGACGTTCTCGAAGAACTTCGCTGGGAAACGTCCCTCGCCGAATCCGGCGGGGAGGCGCTTTCCCCCGCCCCCGCCCCGGGGCGGGGGGTAGGGAGTGGGGGCACTGGTTTGCCCGAGGCTTCGACCGAGAGCGGGCAGGAGAGCCTCCTGCCCGCTCTCGGTCGCGACCCCTGTACTTTGGATGTCCTGGTACAGCGCACCGGCTTGACGGCGGACACCCTTCTTGCGATGCTGTTGCCGCTGGAACTGGAAGGCCGCATCGAGCAGTTGCCCGGCGGCCTGTATCAGCGACTTGCGTGAAGGCGCCCGAAAATGATCGAAATCCTTGTTTATCTGTTTGAAAATTATCTGCCGGAAGCCTGTCCGGCACCCGATGCCCTGGCCCGCAAGTTGTCCGCGGCGGGCTTCGAGCAGGATGAGATCTCCGAGGCCCTGGATTGGTTGGCGGGGCTGGACCGGCGCGACAGCGCCGTGGTGCGCCTGCGTTCCCAGAGCGAGGCGCTGCGGCTGTACGACGCGCAGGAAATGGCGCGCCTGCCTCTGGAATGCCGGGGTTTTCTGCTGTTCCTCGAACAGGCGGGCACCCTCGATGCGGAGACCCGCGAGGCGGTGATCGAGCGGGCGCTGGCCCTGACCGACGGTGAAGTCTCGCTGTCCAAGCTGAAGGTCATCGTGCTCACCGTGATGTGGCGGCATCAGCAGGAATTCGATGCCCTCGTCTTGGAAGAGCTGCTCACGGAGGGCGAGGAAGAAGAGGACGGGGAGGCGCGTCTCTGTCATTGAGCGCCGGCCCGGGCTGGCTTGCTTCGGGCCGGGCGGCGGCCTATCATGCCGCGCTCCTACGGGTCCCCAGGCGCAGCCAGTGCCCATGATGCAGGCTCCATCCGCGAAAAGTGAAACGGGTACTGGCATGAAGGAGGCCCGCCCCCTTCATGCCTTCCCCGACGGGGGAGGTGGCCGCCTGACTTGCCGTTTCAATTTGCTGTTTCACGCGAGCGCATGACCAAACAACTGATCATTGCCGAAAAACCCTCGGTCGCCCAGGATATCGCCAAAGCGCTTGGCGGCATGGACGAGCACTTCGTGCGCCAGGGGGACTATTTCGAGAGCGAGAACTACGTGCTCTCCTCCGCCATCGGCCATCTGCTGGAGTTGGCGGTGCCCGAGGAGTACGAGGTCAAGCGGGGCAAGTGGACCTTCACCCATCTGCCGGTGATTCCGCCCCGCTTCACCCTGAACCCGATCGAGAAAACCGCCGACCGGCTCAAGCTGTTGACCCGCCTGATCAAGCGCAAGGACGTGGTGGCCCTGATCAATGCCTGCGACGCGGGACGGGAAGGCGAACTGATCTTCCGCTACGTCGCCCAGCACGCGCTGGGCGCCAAGGGCGACAAGCCGATTCGCCGGCTCTGGCTGCAGTCGATGACCACCGGCGCGATCCGTGACGGCTTCGCCCATCTGCGCTCCGATGTGGAAATGCTGCCGTTGGCCGATGCCGCCCGCTGCCGCTCCGAGGCCGACTGGCTGATCGGCATCAACGGCACGCGGGCCATGACGGCCTTCAATTCCGCCGAAGGCGGCTTCTACAAGACGCCGGTCGGACGGGTACAGACGCCGACCCTGGCGATCCTGGTGGAGCGGGAAAACCGCATCCGCAACTTCGTTTCCCGCGACTATTGGGAAGTGGAGGCCGAATTCAAGGCGGTCGCCGGCATCTATCGGGGGCGCTGGTTCGACGAGAAATTCAGGAAGTCGGACGATGAGCACGCCAAGGCCGAACGTCTCTGGGAGCAGGCCAAGGCCGAGGCCATCCGCAAGAAATGCCTGGGCAAGCACGGCGAGGTGGAAGAGGAGAGCAAGCCCAAGACCGAGGCCTGCCCGATGCTCTACGACCTGACCTCCCTGCAGCGGGAGGCCAACGGCCGCTTCGGTTTTTCCGCCAAGAACACCCTGGGGCTGGCGCAGGCCCTGTACGAGAAGCACAAGGTCCTCACCTATCCGCGGACCGATTCGCGCCACCTGCCCGAGGACTACATCGCCACCGTCAAGGACACCCTGGGCAACCTCGCGGAAACGTCCTACGGCCGCTTCACCGACCAGATACTGAAGAACGGCTGGGTCCATCCCAACAAGCGCATCTTCAACAACGCCAAGGTCTCGGACCACTTCGCCATCATTCCCACCGGCGTCGTGCCCAAGAGCCTCTCCGAGCCCGAGCAGAAGCTCTACGACCTGGTGATGAAGCGGTTCCTGGGCATTTTCTTCCCCGCCGCCGAATACAACGTCACCACCCGCATCACCCGGGTCGAGGGCGAGGCCTTCAAGACCGAGGGCAAGGTGCTGGTCAATGCTGGCTGGCTGGCGGTGTATGGCAAGGAAGCCCAGAGCGGGGGCGAGGAGGAGAATTCCAACCTGCCGCCGCTGGAAGCCGACGAGCGGGTCTGGGCCAATGACGTCGAGGTGAAGGGCAAGGCCACCCAGCCGCCGCCCCGCTTCTCCGAAGCCACCTTGCTGACCGCCATGGAAGGCGCCGGCAAGCTGGTGGAGGACGAGGAGCTGCGGGAAGCGATGTCCGAGCGGGGCCTGGGCACGCCGGCCACCCGCGCGGCGACGATCGAGGGCCTGATCACCGAGGAATACATCCACCGCAACGGGCGCGAACTGCAGCCCACCGCCAAGGCATTCTCCCTCCTGTTCGCCCTGGAAAAGCTGGGGGTGGACGAGATCCGTTCCCCGGAGCTGACCGGCGAGTGGGAGTACAAGCTCAAGCTGATGGAGCAGGGCAAGCTGGCCCGCGACGAGTTCATGAGCCACATCAGCGGCAAGACCCGGGAGATGGTGGATCGGATCAAGCACGGCGAGCTGCCCGACGAGGCATTCTCGACGCTGAAGACGCCCTGCCCCCGCTGCGGCGGGCAGATCCGCGAAGGCTACAAGAAGTTCGAGTGCCAGGGCTGCGACTACAAGCTGTGGAAGGTCGTCGCCAGCCGACAGTGGGAGCCCGAGGAGATGGAGGAACTCCTCTCCAAGGGCGTCGTCGGCCCCCTCCAGGGTTTCCGCAGCAAGATGGGACGGGCCTTCGCGGCGATCATCAAGCTCAATGGCGAGAAGATGCCCGAATTCGATTTCGGCCAGTCCAACGGCGAGGGCGAGGCCGAGGAAGTCGATTTCTCCGGCCAGGAGCCCCTGGGCACCTGTCCCAAGTGCGGCGCCCGGGTCTTCGAGCACGGCATGAGCTATGTCTGCGAGAAGTCGGTGGGCGCTGTCCGGACCTGCGATTTCCGTTCCGGCAAGGTGATCCTGCAGCAGGAAATCGGCCGCGGCGAGATGCAGAAGCTGTTGGAGGAAGGCCGTACCAGCCTGTTGAAGGGCTTCATCTCGGCCCGCACCCGTCGCAAGTTCTCCGCCTTCCTGGTGCGCGGCAAGGACGGCAAGGTGGGCTTCGAATTCGAGGCCAAGGCACCCAAGGTACCCAAGGACGCCAAAGCCGGCAAGACATCGGACGGCGAGGCCGCGCCGAAGAAACGCGCCGGCAGCAAAACGACCGCCAAGGCGTCCCCCCGGGCGAAAGCCTGAGCTGGCCTCCGCTGGCGCCGGGTCAGGTGTTTGCGGAGCTGCCGCCGCTTTCAGCGGACGCGGGGCAGCGTCAGTTCGAAGACCGAACCGCGTCCTGGGCAGGAACGGTAGCTCAAGCCGGTGTCGAGCAGACGCGCCAGCCGCTGGCAGATGGGCAGGCCCAGTCCCAGGCCTTGCGCATTGTCCCGGTGCGGATTATCGATCTGGTAGAACTCCTCGAAAATGCGTTCCTGATGTTCGGGAGCGATGCCGATGCCGGTATCCCATACTTGCAGCACCACCCGATCCTGGCGATAGCGGACGCTCACCAGCAGCCCGCCCCGCTGCGTGTATTTGAGGGCGTTGCCGACCAGATTGCGCAAAATCATGTTGAGCAGCTGCGGGTCGGTACGCACCTGTGCCGCCTGTGGGAAAAACAGCTTGAAACGCAGTCCCCGGGCCAGCGCCAGGGAGGCGAATTCCTCATTGATCTGCGCCATGATCTCCATCACTTCCACGTCCCGCATACGGATCGCCATGCCGCCCGCGTCTATGCGGGTGATGTCCAATAGGCAATCGAGCAGGGAGCCCAGGGATTCCACGGCGGTGCCGATCTGCCGGCAGAGTTGCTGCTGACGCTCGTTCAGGCTGCTTTTCCCGAGCAGGTCGAGGAAAAGACGCGCGGCCTGCACCGGTTGCCGCAGGTCGTGGCTGGCGGCCGCGAGGAAGCGGGTCTTGGCCTGCTCCCGGAATTCCGCCTGGGTCGCCCGTTCATGCTGGGCCGACAGGCGCTGGGTGTTCAGGTGCTTGTATTCGCTGATGTCGCTGGTGATGCCGACGAAATACTCGGTATCGCCGATGCGGACCGATTCGGCGGAGACCAGGGCGTCGAAGGTCTGGTCGGATGCATGACGGAAACAAGCTTCGGCATTGCGCACGTAGCCCTGCGTTTTCATCGCTTCCAGTATCCGCTGCCGTTCTTCCGGCATCACCCAGCGATCCAGCTCACCACTGGTATGGCCGACGGCTTCTTCCCGGGAAAGCCCGAACATCGTCAACCAGGCCTGGTTGGCATCCAGCAGACGCCCATCCGCGACCCGGGTGAGGCTGATGCCGCACGGACTGTTGCGGAAGATGCTGGACAGCAACGCCTCTCGCTCTTTCAGCCGGTTTTCCGCCCGTTTCCGCTCGGAAATGTCGCGTACCACCCCCACCAGGTATCCGGGTTGATCCTCCGTCCCGGGCAAGACGTAGGCGCTTATTTCGCACCAGACGGTGGAGCCGTCCTTGCGCAGCATTTCCATTTGGCGTGCCGGGAGGGGGTGGCCCTGGCTCAATCGGGCTTGGCGCAACATTTCGTGAAAGAGGGCCGCCGAGCCCGTGGCGAAATTCTGTTCCAGCGGCAGTTCGGCCACCTCTTCCGGCGTATAGCCGCGCAGACGCGTCACCGCGGGGCTGGTGTAAACCCGATCGCCCTCGAGGTCCATCAGCCAGAGGACGTCGTCGCTGAACTCCAGAAGGTGGGCCATCTGTTCAGGGGCGAGTTGCAATGGGTGGGAATCTGCGCGCAACACGGCGGCCGGCTGCGTGCCGCGTCGGCGATCGATAGCCGCCAGGAACAGAAGACAGATCACCATGACGGCAAGCGCCGGCAGCAGCCGATTCGGGGCCATCAGCCAGTGCCGCCGCGGATCGGTGGGGCCGATGCCGGCTTCCCCCTCGATCCCGGAGAACAGCAGCCAGGCGACCAACAATACCGAGACGCCGCAGGCGGCGAGAACGAGGAGGCGACGGTGTGGCAATGGCGAAGAAGGGCGCGTCATCAACGATGGCTCCAGGACGAGAGCCGGTCATGGACGGAGTTGTCGAGGTATACGGCCTAGCTGCGCCGACCCGCCACCGGGGGTGCGGCGATCACCTCTTCCAACGCGCCCTGCCGTGCCCTTTCGATGTGGACAGGTCGATTTTGACCCGGCGCACCCAGACGGGAAAGACGAAATTCCCGGTTATCGGTATTTTTCCTCCTTTCGCCGCGTGCCCAGCTCGAAGCGCATCCTCCTGAAAACCGTACCGCAAGCCACAGAGGGCGCAGAGAGAGTCGTTTGAGCCTAGGTTTCAAGGATCATCCGGTGCTTCTGGCGGCGCTGGAGAAGCACAGTGCCCTGGCGTCGAGGCCACCGGCGGGCTTCCGGCTCAGTCGTGGCAAAGCAGGGCGATGTCGCCCTCGGCGCTGGCGGCAATGCGCTCGAGGCAGGCCAGTACCTCGTGGCTGGTCTCCTCCATCTCGTCGATCCGCGCGAAGCATGCTTGTTGCTCTTTCTCCTGGAACAGGCGCAGCGCCGTCTGCCCGGCATCGTGGAAACGCCGGTGCGGCGCTTCCATGTCCGAGAAACCTGGCAGCTTCGAGAAGCAATTGCGGCCCTCGCCTTCGTAGTACCACTTGCCCAGCCGGCAATGGGTGTGGGTGGCGAAATCCGCGACGCTCTTTTGCGATACACCCATCAGCACCCGATAGACCTCGAACTTGTAGACCAGATGGTCGATCTTGGCGACTTCCACGAAGCTGCGCAGCGCCGCCGCGGCGATGGTCCCCTCCATGCGCTGCGAAAGGGTGGTGAGCGCCTGCATGTCGGCCGTGGCCGCGTTGCCCTCGTCGCCGAAGCTCGCCGAGCGCTGGGCCCATTGCTCCATCTGGCCGCGCGTTTCCCGGGTTTCGTCCTGGATGGCGCTGACTTGGGTGGCAATCTCGTTGGTGGCCGTCGCCGTGCGCTCGGCGAGTTTGCGCACCTCGTCGGCCACCACGGCGAAGCCCCGTCCCTGCTCGCCGGCCCGGGCCGCCTCGATCGCCGCGTTGAGCGCCAGCAGATTGGTCTGGTCGGCGATTTCGCGGATCAGCTGGACAATGCCGCCGATCTGGTTGGCGCGCTCCGTCAGCGTCTCCACATTGCCCGTCATGGACGAGGTGTCCGCCGCCAGGGCCGCCAGATTGCCGGCGATCTTTTCCATGGATTGGCGGCTTGCCCCGGAAACCGTGGCGGCCTCGACGGCATGCCGCTTTTCCTCCTGCATGGTGTTGGCGATCGCCAACTGGGAGCGCTGAATCTCCAGGAAGGATTCGCCGAAGGATTGCATGGTGTGATAAATCCGCTGGGACTGTTCGAGGGCATCCACCATCTGTTTCAGCTGTGCTTCGGCAGCCTCCCGCGCCGTGCGCTCTGCCGCCAGTTCGTCCCGCTGGGTCGACAGTCGCGCTTCCAGCTGGCGATTCGCCGCTGTGAGCTGTTCGAGTTTTTGTCTGGATGCCGAAAAAAACATCTGAATCTCCTTATCCGATGACTTTGAACTGACCGACCACCCGGCGCAGCTCATGCGCGGTTTCCTTGAGCGTGTCGGCGGCCTGCTTCGCCCCTTGTACGGCTGCGAGGTTGTCGTCGATCAGCGTGGCGATCTGCTCCATATTACTCGCCACCAGCTCGGCCGCCGCCGTCTGTTCGTTGGCGGCATCGGCGATATGGCGCGCCATGCCGGTCACCTCGGCGCTGGTGGAGGTGATCCGGTCGAGGCCGGCCATGCTTGCACGGACCATGCCGATGCCCTGTTCGACCTCGGTGACCGCGTGGTTCATGGAGATTACGGTGGCATCGGTCACTTTGCGGATTTCCGCGACGGTGGCGGTGATGTCGGTGGTCGATGTCGTGGTGCGTTCCGCCAGCTTGCGCACTTCGTCGGCGACGACCGCGAAGCCGCGTCCCATCTCGCCGGCCCGGGCCGCCTCGATCGCCGCATTGAGCGCCAGCAGATTGGTCTGGTCGGCGATTTCCTGGATCACCTGGGTGATGCCGCCGATCTTGGCGATCGCCTGATCGAGATCGGCGATGGTGTCGCTCGACGATTGCACCGCATCCACCACGCGTCCCGTCGCCGCCGTGCTCTGCTCCATGCTGACCTGGGCGAGCTGCACCTGGTCCTGGGCGCCAGCCGCAACCTATCGGTAGCGCCACGAAGCGCCCCCAAACGTCCGAGCGCAGCGAGCCGTATCGCCCCCCGGAGGGGGCGAAGGGGGGAGAGCGTTCAGGCGACCTGGCTGCTGCGGGGTTGCGCGGTTTCCTGATAGAGGGTGGTACGACGCCAGGGGCGGCGGCCGACGCTCCTGGCCAGTTTCTCCAGCGCCTGGATCGAGAACTCCTGGCCGTTGGTGCCGCCGGCCGAGCGGGTGATGGATTCGTACATCAGCACGCCGCCCAGGTCGTTGGCGCCGGCCTGCAGACACAGGGCAGCGCCCTGGCCGCCCATCTTGACCCAGGAGGTCTGGATGTTGGGGATCAGCGGATGCAGCGCCAGCCGCGCCACCGCGTGCATCAGCAGCGATTCCTTGAGCGTGGGACCGGCGCGCGACTTGCCGCGGCGGCCCATCGGCGCCTCCATATGCACGAAGGCCAGGGGCACGAACTCGGTGAAACCGCCGGTTTCCTTCTGCAGATTGCGCACGTGCAGCAGGTGCCGCGCCCAGTGCTCGGCGCGGTCCACGTGGCCGTACATGATGGTGGCGGTGGTCTTGATCCCCACCTCGTGGGCGGCGCGGACCACTTCCAGCCATTGGGCGGTGTTGATCTTGTCGTGGCAGATCACCGCCCGCACCTCGTCGTCGAGGATCTCGGCGGCGGTGCCGGGCAGGGTGGACAGTCCGGCCTCCTTCAGCATCCGCAGGTAGTCGTGCAGCGTCATGCCCAGGGTGGTGGCGCCCTGGTGGATCTCCAGCGGCGAGAAGGCGTGCAGGTGCATGCCCGGCACCCGGGCCTTCACCGCGGCGACGATCTCGCGGTAGGTGTGGCCGGTGTACTCGGGGTGGATGCCGCCTTGCATGCAGACTTCGGTGGCGCCCTTGTCCCAGGCCTCGGCCGCGATCTCGGCGACCTGGGCCGGATCGAGCCGGTAGGCCGGGCCGCGCAATTCCGGGGTGGCGCGACCCTTGGCGAAGGCGCAGAAGTTGCAGCGGTAGGAGCAGATGTTGGTGTAGTTGATGTTGCGATTCACCACGTAGGAGACGCCGTCGCCCACCACCTCGGCCCGCAGCTGGTCGGCGGCGCGCAGCACGCCACGGAAGTCGTCGCCCTCGGTGGCGAACAGCGCGACGATCTCGGCTTCCGAGAGGTCGGCGCCGGCGCGGGCCTTGTCGATGATGGCGGCGATCTCCGCGTGCACCTGGAGCGGCCGCTCGGCATCCACCCACGACGCGGCATGCACCGGCATCGGGTCGCCGGCGCCGGCGTGCCAGCTGTCGGTGCGGGCGCGGCCGAAAATGTCGATGCGCGCCAGGAGCGCCGGCACCAGCGCGGCGTCCAGCCAGCGCGTCGCCCGCATCGCGTGGGCCGGCGCCAGCGCCAGGCGTTCGGCCAGGTGGCGGCCGGCGGCGGTGGTTTCCGTCGCCAGCTCCACCAGATGCGGCCAGGGCGCCTCCGGATTCACGTGATCCGGGGTCACCGGGGACACGCCGCCCCAGTCATTGACGCCGGCGCCGACCAAGGCGGCCAGGTCGTCGCGTTGCAGATTCGGCGGCGCCTGGATCGACATCGTCGGGCCGAAGATCAGCCGCGCCACGGCCAGGGTCCACAGATGCTCCGCCAGCGGCGGCTCGGGCGCCTCGGCCATCTTGGTGTGGGGCTTGGCGCGGAAGTTCTGGACGATGACTTCCTGGATGTGGCCGAACTCGTCGTTCAGGTCGCGCAGCGCGAGCAGGGATTCGATGCGTTCGCCGCGGGTCTCGCCGATGCCGATCAGGATGCCGCTGGTGAAGGGCACCGCCAGCTCGCCTGCGGCGCGCAGGCAGGCCAGGCGCGTGGCGGGATCCTTGTCCGGGGAGCCGAAGTGCGGGCCGCCCTTCTCGCACAGGCGCGGCGAGGCGGACTCCAGCATGATGCCCATGGAGAAGGAGACCTTGCGCAGGCGCGCCATTTCCTCGGCGCTCATGATGCCGGGGTTGAGGTGGGGCAGCAGGCCCGTCTCCTCGTAGACCAGGCGGGCCATCGCCTCCAGATAGTCCAGGGTGCTGGCGTAGCCCAGTTCGTCAAGCGCGGCGCGGGCGGCGCCGTAGCGCAATTCGGGCTTGTCGCCGAGGGTGAACAGGGCTTCCTTGCAGCCGGCGGCGACCCCGGCGCGGGCGATCGCCAGCACCTGTTCCGGCGACAGGTAGGGGTTCTCCAGCGAGCGCGGCGGCTGGGCGAAGGTGCAGTAATGGCAGACGTCGCGGCACAGCTGGGTGAGCGGGATGAACACCTTGCGTGAATAGGTGACGATGCGGCCGAAGCCTTCGCGGGTCAGGGCCTCCGCCGCCGCCATGAGGGCCGGCAGGTCGTCGCAGGCCGCCAGCCGCAGGGCGTCCTCCCGGCAGGGACGTTGTCCGGCGCGGGCGGCGGCGATGATGGCGTTCATGGCTGTTGCGTGCATTCCTGGTTCCATTCCATAAAAGTCGCGCGGCGACTTCAGAAAGCTTTCCTCGTCCGCTTGCGGGACGGGGGCGGGGGTGAGAGATGAGGGAAAACGGACATGGCGCCCATCTTTCAGGATGTCTTCTGAAAAGTCATGTCTGTCAGCGCATCCAGGAGGAAAGCGTAGCGGCTGCCTCCCTCCGCGATCAGTCGTTGCAGATCCCGCGGCTCGTCCACGTCGAAGCCCAGCCCGGCCCGCTTGACGATGGCCGGCGTCTTGCCGATCAGCGTGGCCTCGGCCTGATGGCGGGCGAAGCTCATGGCGCCGAAATGAAAACGGAAGGCGCTGGGCAGCGCCAGATGGATGGCGTTGGTGCCCTGATTGTCGCGGTCCGGCGCCAGCGCCAGGCCGGTCTCGCGACCGGCCGCCACCAGGGCGTCCACATCGGCGGCGGTGAGCAGCGGCAGATCGCCGTGGAGCACCACGAGTTCCGTCGCGCCGCGCGACGCCAGCGCCGCCGCGCCGGCGTCGACGGCGGCGTTGAGGCCGGCGCCGGGGTCGTCCAGATGCAGGACGCGCTCGCCCAGCTCCACCGCCTCGGCGCTGACCACGGCGATGCCGGCGATGCTTTCGGCATCGCCGAGCGCGCGCGCCACGTCTTCCAGCATCAGCCGCGCCATGCGCTGGCGCGGCGCCGGCGCGAGCACGCCGGCCAGCCGGCCCTTGCCCGCGCTGCGGGTCTTGACGGGGATCAGGGCCCAGCAACCTTGCGGCGTCATCGCAGTTCCGACGCGAAAGCCAGGCACTCCCGCGCCAGCCGCTCGCGGTCTTCCAGGGTGTTCATCAGGGTGTCCGCCAGTTTCACTTTCGGCTTCAACCCGCTCGCCAGCGCCGCGTCGCGCTGGTCGAGGATGAAGCCATCGATCAGGTTTCCATAGTAATCCGCCACCGCCGCCGGAGAAACCGGAATACCCAGTTCGGTCATGATCTTGGCCGTCGGCCCCTTCACCGCCTTGCCGCCGATCAGCGGCGAGACGGCGATCACCGGTGCCGCCGTCGCCGCCAGCATCTCGCGGATGCCGGGTACGGCGAGGATCGGCGCGATGCTCAGGTAGGGGTTCGACGGGCAGAGGACCACGGCCTCCAGCGCCGGGTCCGCCAGGGCCGCGGCGATGGCCGGCGCCGGCCGCGCGTTCTGGGCGCCGGCGTAGCCCATGCCGGTCACCACCGGCCGGCACTGATGGCGGACGAAGTATTCCTGGAAGTCCAGCTCGCCTTCGGCGGTGCGCACGCGGGTGCGCACCGGATCGTCGCTCATCGGCACGATGCGGGCGGCGATCTCCAGCCGTTCGGCGACGCCGGCGATCACCCGGCTCAGCGTCTCCCCGGCGGCCAGGCGCCGGGTCCGCTCCACATGCAGCGCCAGGTCGCCGTCGCCGAGGCGGAACCAGGTGTCGCCGCCGAGACGCTCCAGGGTCGCCATGAAGGTCCAGGTCTCGTCGCGGCGTCCCCAGCCCAGCACCGGGTTGGCCAGGCCCGCCAGGGTGTAGAGCGCGGTGTCGACGTCGGGCGAGATGTGCAGCCCCAGGTGGGTGAAGTCGTCGCCGGTGTTGGCGATCACGGTCAGGCCGCCACGCGGCAGCACCCGGTACAGGCCCAGCGCCAGCTTGGCGCCGCCGATGCCGCCGGAAAGCGCCACAACGTTCCGTGGCTGGTTTGCACTGCTCATTGGAACATGTCCTCTTCCAGCGGCCGGATCAGGGCCTGGCCGTCGTTGTCCGGCGCGCTCCAGGACAGGCCGCGCGCCAGGACCATCGGCGTGCCCTCGGCGCCTTCGCCCATGGCCAGGGCCGCGCCGGCGGCGATGGCGTCGGCGTAGGCCACCTGGGTCACTTCCAGGATGCGGCCGTGGCGGTCGGCCTCGCCGCGGCGGTCGATCAGGGCCGGCAGCCCGGCGCAGCCCAGAGCCACGTTGACCACGCCGTGGCGCCAGGCGCGGCCGAAGCTGTCGCTGACGATCACGCCCAGGTCGCACCCCAGGCGCTGGCGCAGGGCATCGCGCAGCGCGGCGGCGGAAGCGTCGGCATCCAGCGGCAGCAGCAGCGCCACGTCCGCGCCTTCGACGTTGGAGCGGTCGATGCCGGCGTTGGCCATCACGAAGCCGCAGCGGTGGCGCACGATCAGCACATTGGTCTTGGCCCGCAGCACTTCACGCGACTCGGCCAGCACCAGCTCCACCACGCGCGGATCCTTGCCGGTGACGGCGGCCAGTTCCAGCGCGCGCGGCGAGGGGCTGACGTCGGCCAGCTGCACCAGGCGCCCCTCGGACTTGGAGACCACCTTCTGGGCCACGATCAGAACGTCGCGTTCCCGGGGCTGGACAGGAATGCGGGCCAGCGCCGCGCAGGCGATTCCGGCCAGGTCGTCGCCGGCGCGAATTTCGCCGATGCCCGGCAGGGCGGTGAAGCTGATGGATGCGGTCATGGGTGGTTCGGGCAGAGGGCTGCGGCGGGTCGAAAAACCCTCGATTATCGACTACTTGGCAGCCCTTGTGGCCGGGACGCCGGGAAACCAGGCCGGCTTACGGCGTCATCAGGGCGGCGAGCCGGGCCGCCAGTTTGGGGTATTCCCAGTAGGCCTTGAGGGAGGCGATCTTGCCGGCCGCATTGGCGCGGTAAACCACGATCATCAGGTGTTCGAGCACCTTGCCGCCAGGCAGGTCGCGCTCCATCTTCACCAGATTGGCGCATTCGTCGGCACAGGGGAAGGTGTTCAGGATTTCCAGGCGCATCGGGCCGGCGGCGACGGTGGCGTCCCAGAAGCGGCCGATGGCCTCCTTGCCGCGATGGCCCAGGCCCGTCGGGTCCAGCGGGGACTCGCCGACCGGGTCCTGGATTACCGCGTCCTCGGCGAACAGCTCGACCCAGTTCGCCCGGTCGCCGGCGATCACGTATTTCATCGAGTTGCGGCTGGCCGCCTGGGCGGCATTGACGGCATCACTCATGGTTGTCTTCTCCTTCTGGTTTTGATGGTGGTTTTGGTGGTCGAAAAGAGGTTGGCGTGAAAATGGAGCTTTTCCGCCGCGCCGCCGCAAGGAAAAGCGGCACGCGGCGAAGCCGCAACGCCATCGGTGCCGCCACGAAGCGCCCCCAAACACCCGAGCGCAGCGAGCCGTACCGCCCCCCCGGAGGGGGGCGAAGGGGGGCGAGCCTTCTCACTAGAACTGCCGGATCACGATGTTGGCGAAGCGTTCCATGGCTTTCTTCTTCACGTCCAGCTCGCGGATGTCGTCGCCATCGTCGATCCACTTGGTGGCGCCCCAGGGCGACAGCATCCAGGGGGCGATGCAGGTGGTGTCATGGACGCCCAGCGCGTGCAGTTCCTCGACCACGGCGGGCTTGAGGGCCTGGGCCAGCGCGACGCAGGGGGAGAAGGTGTCCAGCGGCAGGCCGGCCTCGCGGCGGGTTTCCCGCATCGAGGCGAGCACCGGTTTCAACTGGGACAGGGACAGGGGCACGCCCAGCCAGCCGTCGTTCAGCGCCGCCCGGCGCAGGGCCGGTGCGCTGCCGCCGCCGCACCAGATGGGAATTGGCGCGCCGGGCGCGGGGTGCATCACGGCGTGTTCGAAGCGGAAGAACTCGCCCTGATGGCTGGCCTCCTGGCCGCTCCACAGCTTCCTCATCACCGCGATCAGTTCGTCCATGCGGCGGCCGCGTGAGGGAAAGTCGATGCCCGCCAGATCATATTCCTCCTTGACCCAGCCCACCGACAGGCCGCACATCACGCGGTCGCCGCACAGCGCGGCCAGGGTGGCGACCGCCTTCGCCACGGTGAACGGGTCGCGCAGGGCGCCCAGATAGATGTTGGTGCCCAGCTTGAGCCGCCGGGTCGCCGCGCCCATCGCCGCCAGGGCGATCCAGGGGTCGAGCCAGGGCGTATCCGGCGGCCACCACATCTTGCCGTCCTCGGTGTAGGGATATCTGCTTTCAATGCGGGTGGGCATCACCAGGTGGTCGGCCATGGTGATGCCGTGATAACCCAGCGCCTCGGCGAAGCTGGCGATTTCGGTGAGCTGCCCGGTTTCCTTGATGGGCATCAGGGAGAGCCAGAATTTCATCGGTCGTGCTCCGGTGGTGGGCATGGAAGAACGGCGCAACTTTGACATGAGGCCGGGATCAAGGCAACCTGAACACTTTCAGATCCCTGTTTCGGCCCGCCATGTCCCAGCCAACACCTGCACAGCCTCTGGTCGCGCCCCTTACAGACGAAACGCTGCTGGTGGCCACCCTCGCCAGCCGCTTCCTCATCGGCTATTTGCGCAAAGCCTATCAGCACTTCGACGGCGATCTGATCATGGGCCTGGTGTTCGGCGAGATCTGCCTGCGCAACATCGGCCGGGTGCTGCGGCCCCTGGCCGCCCAGCAGGGCAAGGCCCCGGAGCAATGGCAAGCCTTTCTCGAACGGCTGAAGCGGGAACGGATCACGCCCTGCAATGCTCTGTCGATCAGCGAGGCCACCGGCATTCCGCGGGAGACCGTGCGGCGCAAGGTGAAAAAACTGGAGGAGACGGGCTGGCTGATGCGCGAGGACCTGGACAAGCTGGTGGTGACGCATAGCTCCATCGAACTGTTCCACGACTTTTCCCTGGAGGTGGTGCAGGATCTGCTGGAATCCTCCCGGGAGGTCCAGGGCGTACTGGATACGATTAAGAAGCAGCACTGAGCGCTGCCCGCCCCTATCGCTCCTTGCCGCTATGCCACGACGCTGAAGCGCCCCAGGTTTGGAGGGGGCAGTTTGAATGGCGGAGTGAAGGATTGACAGGCTATTGCCTATACAGGTGAATGCCCACGTTGAGCGAGTTTTTTGCGTAGGCCGCATGCCCGGTTTCAGAGTGAAGCGGTCGCTCGAATGACTGATCTGCCGCAGGGACATACGACAATAGTTGGCCGTTCTCGGCCATCCGCCTCAACGGAGGCTAGCTTCCCAGCAGCACCCGATCGACCCTCATCTCCATGAGGGGCATGGTCTCCGGCAGGCCGCCCAGGCCGATCGCGTAGCGGCTGCCGGCGTGGCAGGTCATCAGCGCGATCGCCATCTGGGCGAGTTCCGCCGGGGAGAATTCCGCCTTGAGGGCCGCTACCGTTGCGGGATCGACAGCGCCGGCCTGCTTCAGGTAGCTGTTGGCGAAGGCCAGGGCCAGCTTCTCCCGCTGGCTCAGGCTGCTGTGGGCGTAGTCGTCGTTGATCTGGTCCACCTTTTCCTCGCTCAGGCCATCGGCCCGGGCCATGTCGTAGCGCACGCTGCGGCAGAGCACGCAATCGACGATGCGGGCATTGCGCAGTCGAAGCATTTCCACCAGGGAGGGGCTGATGGCCTCGTTGTGCCAGATCCTGTCGAAGAGCCGGATGTAGGCATCCGCGATTGCGGGCACCAGTCCCATGGCGCTGTCGCGCAGCATATGGCCAGTTTTCCCGGCAGGCGGAGTCACGCGGGGTTTGCTCATGGCGCTCTCCTTGGGCGTCGGCGGCGAAGTCGTTTAAAGGTGGGAGAAGAATCGGGCCAGGCGCAAGCGACCATCGATATGACCCAGGGCTGTTAACAGGGCCACCAGGCCCGGTTCTCCAAAATACCGGGAAACCTCGGCCGCCAGTTCATCGCTGATGGCCTTGGCATCCTGGAAATAAATCTCGGCGAAATCCAGGGCGGCCCGCTCGGCGGGAGAGAAGTCGGGATGCCGGGGGAAGCTGCCGTCGAGCAGGGCGGCGATTTTTCCTTCCGGCAGGCGGGCCGCCGGATGGCGCAAGGCGGTTTCCTCCGCCAGGCCGTGCAGGCCGGCAAGGCGCAGGCGGCACAGTTCCAGCACGGGGGCCGGTACATGGGGCTGGGCCCACAGCGCCTGCCACAGGTCCTCCAGGGCATCAGCGGTGGCGCCGGCCGGCGCCAGGGCCGGGGCAAGGTCGAGGCTGGTGGGGCTGGTGTGCATGAGGGAGGTCTTTTTAGCCGAAGCGCGCCCGGATCGCCGCGATGGCTTTGCCGTGGGCGGCGTCATGGTTCGGATCGTTGGGCACGGTGAGCGTGATCCGCCCCACCAGGCCCTCGAAGCGGGCGGCCAGGGCCTCGGGCAGTTCCTCGTAGCGCCCGGTGACCAGGAATTCATCCAGCACCTCGTCGGAGAGCGCGCCGGCCATCTCCTTCCAGCGGCCTTCGCGGGTCATCTGCAACAGGTTCTTGCCCACGTCCTTCCAGCCGAAGAGTTCCAGGCTGGGCCAGTAGGCCGGGGTGGAGAAGACGAAGGCCAGGATGCCGCGGAAGCGCTCCCGTTCCGCCTTCACCGTGACATCGTCGGGGCCGCAGGCCACCAGCTCGTTGGCGCAGATCATCGGTGGCTTCAAGGCCGGATCGCGCTTGGCCATGCCTTCGACGATGCGCGGCAGGATGGCTTCGCGCAGGTAGCGCGACGAGGTGTTGGTGGGGTGGGTGTGCATGCCGTCGGCGGCGGATCCCACCAGATTCAACATCTTCGGCCCCACCGCGCCCATCATGATCGGCACGTCGGGCGCGTCGATGGGGCCGGGATTGAAGAAGGGCTGGAGCCGGGTGAATTTGTAGTACTCGCCGACGAAATTGAGCGGCTCGCGGGTGCGGAAGCTCTTGAAGATCGCGCGCAGGGCGCCGATGTATTCGGCCATGCCGGCCGCCGGCGGCAGCCAGCGGGCGGAATAGCGATCCTCGATGTTCTGCTGGATCTGGGTGCCCAGGCCCAGCTCGAAGCGGCCGCCGGACATCTTCTGCAGGTCCCAGGCGGCCAGCGCCACGTTCATCGGGCTGCGGGGGAAGGCCACCAGCACCGAGATGCCCACTTTCAGGCGGGTGGTGGCGGCCAGGGCCTGGCAGGCCAGCAGCATGCCGTCGTGGATGGCGTCGGGCACGAAGATGCCGTCGTAGCCCATGGCCTCGACGCGGCGGGCGAAGGCGCCGATGGTGTCCAGGCCCTGGGTTTCGGGAGTTGCGGCGAAGATTTCCATGATGAGTTTTCCAGAGGGCGTTGATTCAGCGTTCTTTGTCTTTGCTGATGTTGGGGCCTGCCGAGCCCATCGCCCGGGTCTGGGCATAGGTCGGCGTATGGGCCAGGAGGCCGCCATCCACGGGCATCACGTGGGCGTTGATGAAGGCGGCGGCGTCGGAGGCGAGGAAGATCACCGCGTGGGCGATGTCTTCCGGGGTGCCGGCGCGCGGACTCAAGATGTTTTCCGCATCTATGCGGATCTGTTCCGGGGGAAACACGGCGGCCAGACGGTCATGGAGGATCAGCCCGGGAGCGATGGCGTTGCAGCGGATGCCCTGGGCGCCGTAGAGGGTGGCGACGGAGCGGGTCAGGGAGATCACCGCGGCCTTGGCGGCGCTGTAGGCCGGGATGCCCAATTGCCCCGAGAGAGCGGCGCCGGAAGTGATGTTGACGATGGCGCCGCCGCCCCGCTTGAACATTTCGGGGATCGCGTGCTTGCAGCACAGCATCGGCGCCCGCGCGTTCAGGGCCATGGTGGCGTCCCAGATGTCGGCCTCCATCGACAGGATGTCGCGGTCCTTGTGGAAGCTGTTGCCGCAGTTGTTCACCAGCACGTCCACGCCGCCGAAGGCATTCACCGTGGCTTGCACCAGCGCGCGGATGTCGTCTTCGCGGGTGACGTCGGCACGGACCGCGATCGCTTCGCCGCCCGCCTGCTTCACCTGGCCCAGGGTTTCCGCCAGGTTGGCCTCGTGGATGTCGCTGATGACCACCCGGGCGCCGGCAGCGGCCAGCATCAGGGCGGTGGGGCGGCCGATGCCGCCGCCGGCGCCGGTGAGAATGACGGACTTGCCTTCGAGGGCCCTCATTTGCCTTGCTCCCTGCCCCGGTTGAACACACCCTCGCGGCGGGTGGCGATGGTTGCGGCGCTGACCTGCTTGGCCGACTCGATGCCGGCAAGCTTCTCGGCCTTCAGTGCATCCGGCACGTGCATGCCATAGCCCTCGTCGATCAGCTTCTTGTAGCCCTTCAGCACATGGGGCACGCAGCTGGCCATTTGCTGGGCGATGGTCATGCAGGTGGGCAGCAGTTCCTCCGGCGCGACCACGCGGTTGGCCAGGCCCCATTCATAAGCCTGGGCCGCGGTGACGGTGTTGCCAGTGAAGCTGATTTCCTTGGCGCGGTTGATACCGATCAGGCGCGGCAGGCGCACCGAGAGGCCCCAGCCGGGGAGGATGCCGACCCGGGCGTGGGTGTCGGCGAACTTGGCGTTGGTCGAGGCGATGATCATGTCGCAGGCCAGGGCCAGTTCGAAGCCGGCGGTGACGGCGTGGCCGTTCACGGCGGCGATCACCGGCCCCTCGAATTCGGCGATGGCCTCGGCCATGTCCTGGCCCACCACGCTCTTGTCGAAGCCCGAGGCATCATCGCTGCCGCTGCTCAACTCCTTCAGATCCATGCCGGCGCAGAACGCCCGGCCGGCGCCGGTGACGATGGCGACGCGAATCTCCGGATCGGCCTTGAGTTCGCGGAAAGCCTGGCCCAGCGCCAGGCGCAGCTCGGCGGAAAAGGCGTTCATGGCGTCGGGTCGGTTGAGGGTGACGATGCCCACCGGGCCTTCTTTTTGCAGCAGCAGTACGGGTTCAGACATGGGATGCTCCTGGGAATGCGTGATGACGCGTTGGATCAGGGATAGACGATGCCGCGGCTCTTGAAGAAACCGGGCGAACCGATCAGGGTACCGGCCAACTCGTTGGCTTCAGGCCGGGTGGCGAGCCAGGCCACCACGTCGCCGGTGGTTTCCGGCGTGGTGGCCTGGCGGTTGAAGTCGGCCGCCGAACCGGGGCCGAACATGGCGACGGTGGCTTCGGTCACCGTGTAGCCTGGTTCCACATTGAAGGCCCGGATGCCGTCCTTGGCGTGCTCCACGTGGAGGAATTCGGCGATGCGGTGGAAGCCGGATTTCGGTGCGCCGTAGACGAAACCCCAGCCGCCCTTGCCCGGCGGGGCCGGCGGGGGCGAGACGGCGGCGTTGGAACTCAGGCTGATGTAGGTGCCGCCGCCCTGCTTGATCATCACCGGCAGCACCAGACGGGCCAGGTAGGCCTGGTTCACCAGATTGCCCAGCACGCTCTTTTCCAGTTGCTCGAAGGTGAAGTCGGCGAAGGGGAACATCAGTCCCGGCCCCTGGTAGAGGGCGTTGTTGAGCAGCAGGTCGATGCGGCCCCACTGGGCCAGGGTCTCTCCCACCACGGCATCCATGGTGCTGCGGTCGAGAACGTCCATCACCACCGGCAGGGCTTCGCGGCCCAGGGCGCGGATGGCGGCGGCGGTGGTCTCCAGGCTGCCGGGCACGGCCACCTGCTGGCCGTCGGCGGCATAAGGCATGGTGGCGGTGCCTTCGCCTTCCTTGACGGTACGGCCGGTGATGACCACGTCGAAGCCCTCCCGGGCCAGACTGATGGCGGCGGCCTTGCCGATGCCACGGGTGGCGCCGGTGACGATGGCAACTTTGCGCATTGTTTTTCCTTTACAGATTCGGGTTCAAAAAGCCATGCCGCCGCCGGTGATCACCGGCACGTTGGTCCAGCCACCCTGGGGCGTGCGGTACCAGCCGCCGGCCGCCAGGGCACCGCCGTCGAGATTGATGGTGGTGCCGGTGACCCAGCCCGAGAGCGGGCTGGCGAGGAACAGGGCGCAGCCCGCCGTATCCGCCGGAGCGCCGAAACGGCCCAGGGGAATCCAGCGTGCGATGTGCTCCTGGTATTGGGGCGGGATCCAGACGGAAGGCTGGACCTGCTCCGACTCGGTGGTCTCCGGGGCGATCACGTTGACCCGGATGCCGCTCTGGCCCAGTTCCACCGCCAGGCTCTTGGTGAAGCCGACGATGCCGGCCTTGAAGGCGGAATAGACGATGTTGATGGGGATGCCGCGGAAGGCCTCGATGGATGAGATGCTGATGATGCTGCCGCCGGGGCCGGTCTTTTTCATCAGGGGCAGGGCCGTGCGGGTGACCTGGAAGATCTGCCGCAGGTTGATGGAGAACAGCGCGTCGAAATCATCGTCGGTGTAATCCTCCAGCGGCTTGACGATGCCGAGGAAGTCGCCGACGTTGTTCACCAGCACGTCCAGCCGGCCGTAACGGGTTTCGACGGCGGCGAGCAGATCTTTCACTTGAGCACTGTCGCGCACATCGGTGACCGACACCAGGGCCTCGGGGCCGAGGGTTTCACGCACGGCCGCGGCGCGGGCCGGATCGATCTCCGCCACAACGACGGAAGCGCCGCACTGGCTGAAGCCTTCCGCGATGCCGCGGCCGATACCGCCACCGCCGCCGGTGACGAGGACAACCTTGCCGCTGAAATCGAGGGCACTCCGCAGATTTGTTGTCGTCATGATTTTATTAGAGTGAAAAATGAGCTTTTCCGCTGGGTCGCCCCAAGGAGAAGCGGCACGCGGCGCCAGCCGCATCCTCTCGGTGCTGCTACAGCGTTCCCCGTGATATCGAGCGCGGCGAGCCGTATCGAACCCCCCGGAGGGGGGCGAAGGGGGGCGAGCCTCATGATGCAGGGCGTTCTTTCTGCATCATGAAAGTCAGCCTTTCACCGCGTCGAGGGCCTGGTCGAGGAAGCTCTCCATGTCGTCGGGGCCGCGGCAGAAAATCAGGGGCAGGATTTCCACCATGGTGACGCCGGCCGCCCTCAGGGCCGGGATCTGGGCCAGGGTGGCGGCGAGGTCCGGCGTGCCGTCGGCGCGGAACACGCCGGGCAGCACCACCCGGGTCTGGAAACCGGCGAAATCGCGGCCCCGCGCATCGAAGGCGGCGCGGATGTCGGCGAGTCCCGTGGCCAGCGCTTTCGGCGCCTGCAGCATGGGAATCCAGCCGTCGGCCAGTTCCGCCATGCGCTGGCAGTTGCGCGGCGTGGGAGCGATGCCCAACCAGATCGGCAGGCGCGGCTGCACCGGCCGCGGCCACTGGTGAATGCGTTCCAGCTGCACCGTCTCGCCCTGGAAGCTTACCGGGGCTTCGGACCAGAGGGCGCGGCAAACCCGCACCTGCTCGTCCATGATGCGGTAGCGCTTTTCGAAGTCGATGCCGGCGGCCTCGTATTCCTCCCGCTGCCAGCCGGTGCCGATACCGATCTCCACCCGGCCCCGGGACATCACGTCCAGGGTTGCCAGTTGCTTGGCCAACAGCACCGCTGGTCGCAGGGGCGAGATCAAGATGCCGGTGGACAGGCGGATGCGTTCTGTCGCCCCGGCGATGGCGGCGAGCACCGTGATGGGCTCGTACCAGGGGGTATCCAGCGGCGCAGGGAAAGCGCCATAGGGATAGCGATCCACTTGTTCGCCCATCACCACATGGTCGGTGAGGCTCACCTGGTCGGCGCCCTTGCGGTCGGCGATGCGGATCACGTCCACGACGGAGGAGAAATCCCCGCTGAACCAGTTTTGCAGGCCGAAGAGGCCGATGGAAAGTTTCATGTTGTCTCCTCGAAAAATCAGCCGACTCAGCCCAGGAAGGCCTGACCGCCATCCAGGGCGATGCTCTGGCCGTTCACGTAGCGGCAGTCGTCGGAACAGAGGGTGGCGACGAAGCGGCCGATGTCGCCCTCGCATTCACCGACGCGGCGCATCGGGATGGTGGCGAAATAGGCGGCGGCCTCGGCCGGCCGGGCAGCGGTCCAGCCCTTGAGGCCTTCGGACTCGGCCAGGGGCAGGATCACGTTGGTGCGGATGCCGTCGGCGCCCCATTCGCAGGCGGCGGCGCGGGTCAGCTGGCGGATCGCCTCCTTGGTGGCGCCGTAGCAGCCGTAGCCGGTGGAGTCCCAGCGGCGGCCGGCGGCGCTGGCCAGGTTGATGATGTTGCCGTCGCCCTTCAGATGGGGGTAGCACAGTTTCATCAGGCGGAAGGTGGCCTGGGGACCCGAGGCCCAGCCGTCGTCGAAAATCTGGTCGCTCATCTGGTTGAGGGTGCCCAGGGGTACCTGGTGGGCGTTGTTGACCAGGATGTTGAGTCCGCCGAAATGGCCGACCACCTTATCCACGCATTGCCGCAGGGAATCCGGGTCCTTCACGTCGCACTGGACCGTCAGGACGTCGCCGCCCCGGGCCTCGATTTCGCGGCGGGCGTCCTCCAGGGTCTCCAAAGTGCGGCCGGCGATGGCCACCCTGGCGCCCTCGGCCGCCAGGGCCAGCGCGATACCCTTGCCCACGCCCTTGCCACCGCCGGTGATCAGCGCCACCTTGCCTGCGAGTCGTTTCATTCTGTGCTCCTGTCGAAAAAAGCCGGCGCGGCCGGCGGGTGGACACTGGCGGGGGTCTCCTCCTCCGCGTGTCGTTGTGGTATCCGGTGCGGATCAGTCCAGCGGCAGGGTTTCGATCAGGCCCACGTCCAGATGCCGCCTGACGAAGCGCCAGGCGCCGTCGGCGCGGACCAGCTCGTCCTCGTAGCGGATGTGCCAGTCGATCTTGACGCGCCGGCCCTGCTCGCGCTTCACGTGGGTGGCGACGCAGTAGCAGTAGCCTTGCGCCTGGGCGTCCCGCACCGTGTATTCGTGGTTGTGCACCTTGTGCATGGTCCATTCGAACATGGACGCCAGGGTATCGATGTTCTGCTGGGCGTCCCGCACTTCGAAGCCGGGGCCGGTGATGTGCACCCGGCCGGGCCGGAAGCAGCCGGCGAAGGCGGCCACGTCGCGGGTGTCGGCGGCGCGAGCGTAGCGGAACAGCAGATCCTGGATCGCGAGGCGGTCCTCAAGGTCAAGGCTCGGGTTCGGCATCATTCCCCCTGGTTGGCTCGATTGGGCGCCAGTGTATGGACTGGCCTACAATCAATCAAATGAAGAATTGGAATGCTCCTGTATAAGTATCATTGATGATCTAGTGAACCCGGGAGGCGGGCATGAAGACAATCAACACGGCGAGAATAGATCTGAACCTGCTGGTGGTGTTCGAGGCCATCTATACCGAGGGCAGCGTGACGCGGGCCAGCGCGCGTCTGAACCTGACCCAGCCGGCGATCAGCCACGCCCTGGGCCGGCTGCGGACGCTGTTCGGCGACCCGCTGTTCACGCGGCAGGGCCATGCCATGGTGCCGACGCCGATGGCGCGCAGCATCGTCGAGCCCATCGCCAGCTCGCTGCGGACCCTCGACGGTACCTTGAGCCGGGCCTTCAGCTTCGATCCGGGCAAGGCCCAGCGCATCCTGACCGTCGGCCTGCCCGGCGGCGAGGAATCCTCCTTCCTGCCGCCTTTGATGCGGCGGGTGCTGGAGGCTTCCTGCATCGACCTGGTGACCGTTTCCTACGACCGGGCCCAGCTGGAGTCGCGGCTCGCATCGGGCAAGATGGACCTGGCGCTGGACATCCTGCTGCCCCACTCGACCCAGGTCCTGCATCAGCCCCTGGTCGTCGAGCAGCGGGTGGTGCTGGCCCGCAAGGACCATCCGACGGTGGGGCCCGGGCTGGATCTGGAAACCTATCTTGCGCAGCAACACATCCACGTGACGTCGATACGGCAGGGCGACAGCCTGCTGGATACCGAACTGAGCCGCCTGGGTATGCAGCGCCGCATCCGCCTGCGCTGCCAGGACTATCTGGCCGCCTGTCGCATCGTCGCCGAAACCGACCTGATCCTGACCATGCCGGCTGAACTGGCGCCGGAATGCCTTGCCGCACCTTATGACAACCAGGTGCTGCCGCCGCCGGTGGGGCTACCCCTGCCGGGCATGGAACTCTACCTCTACTGGCACGGTTCGGCCGACGGCGATCCGGCCAATCGCTGGCTGCGCGAGCAGCTGGCGCAGGTGCTCGCGCCGATGCCCAGGTGAGGGCGGTCAGGGTGCGCCAGCGCCATGCTCTCCGGCCTATCGGGTGATGTTCCGATCGATTGACGCAGATCAACCACATCCTGGCGAGGCGCCGGTATATTGCACTGCGACATATTGCCGCAGATATGGTGTAATCTCACGCGGCATCGATCCAGCCAAGAATTTTCCAAATCGCATAGAGGAGGTAGGTTATGAGCAAAGAAAACGACAAGATGGACGTTGCCCTGCAGGGGCGCCGCAAGTTTCTCAATACGGCGGCAATTGGCGGTCTGGCCGGCGTGGGTCTCTCGGTCGGCCTGGCCGGTTGCAACAAGGGTGAGAAAGGCGCCGCGTCGTCTGCCGGCGCTTCCGCCGCTGGCGAGCACGCGGGTGCCGCGCCCCATATCGCGCCGGGCCAGTTGGACGACTACTATGGCCTGTGGTCGGGCGGCCATTCCGGCGAGATGCGGGTGCTGGGCCTGCCTTCCGGCCGCGAGATTCGCCGCATTCCCGTCTTCAACCATGACGCGCTGACCGGCTGGGGCATCACCAACGAGTCCAAGAAGGTGCTCGGTGCCGATGCCAGCGGCAAGGTGCCCTACATCACGGGCGACACCCACCACGTCCATGGCTCCTATGCCGACGGCACCTACGACGGCAAGTACGCCTGGATCAACGACAAGCTTCACAGCCGTTTGGCCCGCATCCGCCTCGACACCTTCGAGTGCGACAAGATCACCGAGATTCCGAACGTCCAGGGTTTCCACGGGATTTTCCCGGACAAGCGCGATCCGGTGGATCCCAAGATCAACCACACCACGCGCGTGTTCTGCGGTTCCGAATTCTCCATTCCGCTGCCCAACGACGGCAAGGATGCCGCCGACCCCAGCAAATACCATTCGCTGTTCACCTGTGTGGATGCCGAGACCATGGAAGTGCGCTGGCAGGTGCTGATCGACGGCAACTGCGACCTGGTGGCGAGTTCCTTCGACGGCAAGCTGGCCGCCACCAACCAGTACAACACCGAGATGGGGGTGATGTACGAGGAAATGATGTCGGCGGAAAAGGATGCCTGCCTGTTCTTCAACATCGAGCGCATCGAGGCGGCGGTGAAGGCCGGCAAGACCAAGACCTACGGCAGCTCCAAGGTGCCGGTGGTGGATGGCACCAAGGCCGCCAACCCCGACCCCAAGACGTCCCTGGTCGCCTATGTGCCGGTGCCGAAGAACCCCCACGGCGTGAACGCCAGCCCCGACGGCAAGTACTTCATCTGCTCGGGCAAGCTGTCGCCCACCGCCACGGTGATCGATCTCTCCCTGGTGCACAAGTTCTTCGCCGGCGAGCTGAAGGACCCCTTCGAGGCCGTGGTGGCCGAACCCGAAATCGGATTGGGACCCCTCCACACCGCGTTCGACGGCCGCGGCAATGCCTTCACCACCCTGTTCCTCGACAGCCAGATCGTGAAGTGGAATGTCGATGCCGCGATCAAGGCCTTCAAGGACAAGAACGTCCAGTACGTGGTGGACCGCCTCGATGTCCAATACCAGCCGGGCCACCTGAATGCCTCCATGTCGGAGACCCGGGAAGCCGACGGCAAGTGGCTGGGCGTCGGTTGCAAGTTCTCCAAGGACCGCTTCTTGCCGGTTGGGCCGCTGCACCCCGAGAACGAGCAGTTGATCGACATCAGCGGCGAGAAGATGAAGCTGGTGGCCGACCATCCGGTATGGCCCGAGCCTCATGATTTCGTCATCGTCCGTCGCGACAAGATCAAGACCCGCCAGGTCTACGATCTGGACGAGTTCCCCCTGGCGGTGAAGGACGCCGCGCAGTCCGGCGTCGAGCGCAACGGCAACAAGGTTACGGTCCGTATGGCTTCCCAGGCCCCGGCTTTCAGTTTGCGGGATTTCAAGGTGAAGAAGGGCGACGAGGTCACCCTCATCCTGACCAACCTGGACAAGGTGGAAGATCTGACCCACGGTTGCGGCATTCCGAAGTACGACATCAACTTCATCGTCAATCCGCAGGAAACCAAGTCGGTCACGTTCAAGGCCAGCAAGGCCGGGGTGTTCTGGATTTACTGCACCCATTTCTGCCATGCGTTGCACCTGGAGATGCGTACCCGGATGATCGTCGAGGGGTAGAATCGAGGCACCGTTTCACAGCTATAGAAGAGAGAGTTGTGGGGGGCGGAAATCGCCCCCCGTTTTTTTTTGAACTGGGCCGTCCGTCGGAAGCCCATGTTCCGTTGTTGGTAGAGAAGCATCATGAATCGAGTCATCCCGCTGCTGCGCTGTCTGCTGTTCTGTCTGTTCTACGTGTGCGGGGCGGGTGTCGCCCTTGCCGACCTGCAGTCGTATGAAGCGCGGCTGCCGCCGGAGCTGAGCACCTCGCCACGCCTGTGCGACTTCGCGCCCTGTCGCGACGTGATGCCCGGAGCGGACGAGTTCTCGGAGCGCAAGGGCCGCCCCCCCTACGTCGAGGCGTACGGCAAGGTGGACGGCGAGCGCAAGCTGCTGGGCTACGTTTTCCTGTCCACGGACATCGTCGACATCCCCGCCTATTCGGGCAAGCCGGTGGTGACCCTGATCGGCATGGACACCGAGGGCCGTTTCACCGGCTCGAAGATTCTCAAGCATTCGGAACCCATCCTGCTGCTGGGGATTCCGGAGTCCGAATTGGTGAAATTCACCCGCCAGTACGTCGGGCGCTTCGTCGGCGACAAGCTGGAAATCGGCAAGTCGGGCCAGGACGAGGGCGCCATCGGGCTGGACGCGATCACCGGTGCCACGGTCACGGTGATCGCCCAGAATCAGGTGATGCTGCGCTGTGGCGCCGAAGTGGCGAAGCAGGTTGGCATCATGAAGCCGGTGTCGCTGCCGGCGGCGAAATTCACCTCGGCGGATGCTCCGGCCGACTGGAAGGCGTTGAAGGGCGAGGGCAGCGTCCAGTTCCTCGAGGTCAAGCCGGAAGACGTGGGCAAGGAGAACAAGGGACAGCCCTACCTGGACATGTGGTTCGGCTATCTCAACCAGCCGGCGGTGGGCAAGCGCATTCTCGGCGAGGAGGGCTACGCTTCCCTGATGTCGCGCCTCAAGCCCGGCGAGCACGCCATTTTCATCGTCGCCCAGGGAACCGATTCCTTCAAGGGCTCCGGCTTCGTCCGCGGCGGTATCTACGACCGGGTGCAGGTGCGCCAGGGCGCCGACACCTACACCTTCCGCGATCTCGACTACCTCAACCTGTACAGCATCGCGGCGGGCGGCGCGCCCGAATATCGCGAGTCGGCGATCTTCATCATCCGTTCCGAGAATTTCTCCGCGGCCTATCCCTGGCAGCTGGTGCTGCTCGCCAACAAGGTGGACCCGCAGACCGGCGCCCGCAACTTCACCAGCTTCCACCAGGAGTACTGGCTGCCGGCCAAGTATCTGGAGGGCGGCCGTCCCGTCGTCGAGCGGCCCGATCCGACCTGGCTGAAGGTATGGAAGGGGCGTCTCCCCGAAATCGTCGGCTTCATCGCGCTGCTGGGCTTCGCCGCCCTGGTGTACGGCCTGCGCGACCGACTGGTGCGCCGTTCCACGCGCAAGGACAAGCGCTGGGTGAACATTCCCAAGTATTTCATCTGGACCGTCAGCATCGTCTTCGTCGGCTTCTCCGCGATGGCGCAGCCTTCGGTGACCCAGGTGCTGACCTGGTTCCACTCGATGCTCTACCAGTGGAAGTGGGAGCTGTTCCTTTCCGACCCGCTGATCTTCATCTTCTGGTGGTTCATCATCCTCACGGTGTTCTTCTGGGGACGCGGCCTGTTCTGCGGCTGGCTGTGCCCGTTCGGGTCGCTTTCCGAAATGCTCTTCAAGGTCGCCGGCCGGCTCGGCCTGAAGCGGTTCCAGACGCATCTGCCGATGTGGCTGCATGATCGCCTGAAGTGGGTCAAGTACGGCGTGTTCTGGGGCCTGCTGGGCGTGTCCTTCTTCTCCATGGGGCTGGCGGAGATGCTGGCCGAGGTGGAGCCGTTCAAGACCACCTTCCTGGTCGGCCTGCTCAACCGTTCCTGGCCGTATACGCTGTTCGCCGCTTCGCTGCTGGGCATTTCCATTTTCATCGAACGGCCCTTCTGCAAATACCTCTGCCCCCTGGGCGCGGCGCTGGCGTTGCCGACCACCTTCCGCTGGTTCGGACTGAAGCGCAAGCAGGAGTGCGGCCCCTGCGCCGCCTGCGCCGTCGGCTGCGGCTCCCTGGCGATCGACGGGTCGGGGCGCATCGACCAGCGCGAGTGCATGCTCTGCCTGGATTGCATGGTGATGTACTACGACAGCCATGCCTGTCCGCCGCTGGCCCAGGAACGCCGGCATCGCGAGAAGGCGGGCGAGCCGCTGACCGCGATCGGCGCCAACGGCTACTACATCCCGATCAAGCCGATCGCCGCCGATGCGCCGCCGCCGAAATCGACGATCGCGGCCCGCTCCAAGGCCGACCCGACGATGCTGACCGCGCCGACCCTGCCGCCCTATGCGGATCATCAGGGCGACCCGCTCGGACTCATCGCCGCCGAAATCTGGGACCACCTGTGGCCCTGGAGCCGGCACGGCTTCCAGCGCCAGCGCGCGATCCAGGGGGCGAGCCTGGCCCTGGCCGCGATCGTCACCCTGGTGTGGGTGCTGGCGGCGATGGGACGGCTGACCACCGGCGTCGTCCTCGGCTGGTGGGCCGGCTGGAGCCTGTTCGAGATCGTCGTGCGTCTGGGCTCCAAGCCCTACGTCAAGGAAGGATCCTGGCTGGGACGGCGCTACCGGACGGCCAACACGATGGACATGGTCTGCTACGTCGGCTTCAAGAACCTGCTGATCGGTGCCGCCCTGTTCGTCGCCATGAAGCTCTTTACCTGACCGGCTTGGCGATCGCGCGACGCATGGGAGGCTTGTCTGTCGCCGGCCGGCTGCCGGCCTGGGTGATGTTGCTGCTGGTCCTGGGGGCGGGCTCCGTCCGCGCCGCGACCTGGCAGGTGGCGCCGGGACAGTCGGTGGCGGCCGCGGTCGCCCGCGCCGCGCCGGGCGACACGGTGCAGGTCGAGGCCGGGCGCTACGAGGAGCGCCTGCGCATCGACAAGCCCCTCACGCTGCTCGGCGTCGGCCACCCCACCCTGGCCGGCGGCCTGGAGGGAGACACCATCCGCATCGTCGCGCCCGACGTGACCGTGCAGGGCTTCATCGTCGCCGATTCGGGCGACTCCCTGGAGCGGCAGAACGCCGGCATCTACGTCCAGCCCGGCGCCCACCGCGCGCGGATCCTGGACTGCGTTTTCTCCTATACCCTGTTCGGGCTCTGGATCGAGGGCGCCAACGACGTCGAGGTGCGCGGCAACCTGATCACCGGCAAGCGCGACTACGCCTCCTCCCAGCGCGGCAACGGCATCCAGCTCTACAACACCCAGGGCGCCCGCATCGTGGACAACCGGATCAGCTTCGTGCGCGACGCGATCTATGTCGATGTCAGCCACCATGCGCAGTTCCGCGGCAACCGGATGCACCACTCGCGCTACGGCACCCACTACATGAACTCCTACTACAACGTCTGGGAGGACAACGAGAGTTTCCACAACCGGGGCGGCCTGGCGCTGATGGAAGTTCGCAACCAGGTGGTGCGCAACAATCGGGCCTGGGGCAATTCCGATCATGGCATCATGCTGCGCACCATCCAGGACTCGGTGGTGGAGAACAACGTCGTCGCCGGCAATGGCCGCGGCCTGTTCATCTATGACGCGGAATACATCACCTTGAACGGCAATCTGATCATCGACAATCGGGTCGGGGTGCATATGTCCGCCGGCTCGACGCGGAACGAGGTGGAGGACAACGACCTGATCCAGAATCGGGAACAGATCCGCTACATCGCCAGCCGCGACGAGCCGTGGGGCGTCAGACGCGGCAACTACTGGAGCAATTACCTGGGGTGGGATCGCGATGGCGACGGCATCGGCGACGTGCCCTACGAGGCCAGCGACATGGTCGATCGCCTGACCTGGCGCTATCCTCTGATGCGGCTGCTGATGGCCAGTCCGGCCTTGCAGACCCTGCGCCTGATCGCCCAGCAGTTTCCGTTGCTGCGCGCGCCCAGCGTGGTGGATGCGCATCCCCGCATGAAACCGATCCATACCGACTGGAGGCAGTGGCTTGGCAAGCAATATCGTTGAAGTGCGACAGGTCGGCAAGCAGTACGGCGCGGTGCGGGCCGTGGAGGCGGTCGACCTGGACATCCCGCGCGGCCAGCTGTTCGGCTTGATCGGCCACAATGGCGCCGGCAAGAGCACCCTGTTCAAGATGATGCTGGGGCTTCTGACCCCCAGCGGCGGACGCATCGAGATCGACGGCCAGCCGGTCGGCGCCAGCGGCTTCCGCGCGGTTCGGCGCAAGATCGGCTACCTGCCGGAGAACCTGGCGCTCTACGACAACCTCACCGGCCTCGAGACCCTGGCGTTCTACGCCCGTCTCAAGGCGGCGCCGCTCGACCAGTGCCCGGCCCTGTTGGCGCGGGTGGGATTGTCCGCCGCCGCCAACCGCTACGTCCGCGAATATTCCAAGGGGATGCGCCAGCGGCTGGGTTTCGCCCAGGCGCTGCTCGGCGCGCCGAGCCTGCTGTTCCTCGACGAACCGACCAACGGCCTCGATCCCGAGGCGATCCGCGACTTCTACCGTCAATTGCGGGAACTCGGCGCCGCCGGCACCACCATCATCCTCACCTCGCACATCCTGTCGGAAATCCAGGAGCGGGTGGACCGCCTGGCGATCATGCAGAACGGCCGCATCCGCGCCGAGGGCAGCGTGCAGGCGCTGCGCGAATCGGTGAATCTGCCGCTCACCTTCGAGGTCAGGATGGCGCCGGATCAGATCGGCCTGGCGCGCCAGGCGCTGGCCGGACTGCCCCTGGAGCCGGCGGCGGAAGAGGATGGCGTGCTGCGCTTCAGTTGCGAGCGGGAGATGAAAATGCGGGCGGTGGCGGCGCTGGCCGCCCTGGATGGGCGCGTGCAGGACCTCCATGTGCATGAGCCGACCCTGGAGGACGTGTTCTTTGGCTACGCGGAGGGCCGCCATGAGTCAGCTTGAATTGCGCCAGGTTCTGACCCTGGCCGGCAAGGAGTTCTGGGACCGCCTGCGCAACCGCTGGGTGCTGGCGGTGGCCCTGGTGTTCGCCGTGTTCGCGCTGGTGATCGCCTATTTCGGTTCCGCCCAGCAGGGCGCCGCCGGTTTCCGCTCGATCGAGCTGACCATCGCCTCGCTGGTCAGCCTGGTGATCTACCTGATTCCGCTGATCGCCCTGTTGCTGGGGTTCGACGCCATTGTCGGGGAGCGCGAGCGGGGGTCGCTCGACCTGTTGCTGTCGATGCCGATCACGCGCCTGGAACTGCTGCTCGGCAAGTACCTGGGCCTGGCCGGCGCGCTGTCCTTTTCCACGGTGCTCGGCTTCGGCCTGGCGGGGCTCCTGATCTCCTTCCACCTCGATCTCTCCGGGCTGTTCCATTACGCTGGCTTCATGCTCAGTTCGATCCTGCTGGGCCTGGCCTTTCTCAGCCTGGCGGTGATGCTCTCGGTCTTCGCCGCCGACCGCACCCGGGCCTCGGGCATGGCGATCGCCACGTGGTTCTTTTTCGTCCTGGTGTTCGACCTGCTGCTGCTGGGCGGCCTGGTGGCCACCGGCGGCAAGTACGGCGGCGCGATCTTCCCCTATCTGCTGATGCTCAATCCCGCCGACATCTACCGCGTGCTCAACGTGTTCAGCATGGAGGAGGTGCGCACCCTCTACGGCCTGTCCACCGTCTTCCCCGGCATGCTGGCCAATCCCTGGCTGCTGGGCGGCCTGATGGGATTGTGGATCGTCGCCCCCCTGTCCATCGCCTATTGGAGATTCCGTCCATGACCCTGCACCGCCACCTCCTGCCCCTGCTTTTCGCCCTGCTCGCCGGTTGCGGCCAGCAGGCCGGCGACAGCGCCGCCGCCGTCGACTTCACCCAGGACACGATCTGCACCCTGGACGGCATGGTGCTGGCCGAATTCCCCGGCCCCAAGGGGCAGATCCATTACGCCGGCGCCGCGGTGCCGGAGTTCTTCTGCGATACCGTCGAAGTGCTGGCGGCCCTGCTCCAGCCCGAGCAGGCGCGCAAGGTGCGGGCCGCCTACGTGCAGGACATGGGCGCGGCCGACTGGGCCAAGCCGCGCGGCCACTGGATCGACGCGCGCCAGGCGTTCTACGTCAAGGACAGCAGGCTGCGCGGCTCGATGGGACCCACGCTGGTCAGTTTCGCCAGCGAGACGGCGGCCCGCGAGTTCGTCGCCAAGCAGGGCGGTACCGTGCTGAGCTTCGCCCAGGTGACGCCGGCGATGGTGAACCTCGACGGCGGCGCGCTGCACGACCAGAGGATGTGAACCGTGCATCTCTTCTACGACAGCATCGATCACGACAGCGCCCAGCGCATCGAGCAGCTGACCCGGCTCATCTACGAGCTGCGGGAAAATCGCAAGGCGCTGCTGGCGCGTCACCAGGTGGAGGACGAGGCGGAACTGCTGGCGGCGATCCGCGCCGGGCGCCTGGCCGAGCACCCCGCCTACGACGATTACCTCGGCCTGCATGCGGTGCGCGACCTGCGCGAAAACCTGCGCGCCGAGCTGGCGGAATCGCTGAAGGAGGCCAACCGCTGATGCAGCATCTGGAACTTTGCGAGCGCATTCTCGAGCACTACGGCGCCGCCGGCCGGGTGGCCGCCGAGACCCTGCAGGACGCACTGCGGCTCAACTTCGACAACGGCGTGGAAATGGAGGTGCGCTATCCCCTGTCCGACGCCTATGCGATCGCCTGGCGCTGGGGCGAGGCCGAGTTGCGCATCGACACCGCGCCGCTCCACCCCGAGCTGGCCACTTTTCCCAACCACCTGCACCGCGACGACGGCAGCCTGGCCGCCGACCCGCTGACCCGCATCGACGCCGCGCCCTGGGACAACTTGCGGGCGGTGATCGACGCGGTGTTGCAGGCTCCCCTGCTGGAGACCTGAGCAGGACTGAACAGGGAATTGGCGCCGCGTCAGAGCCGCGGCGCGCGCCAGCCGCCGCCCAGAGCCTTGAACAGATCCACCGCGGCCGCCAGCCGCGCCTGGCGGCTGCCGGCGTGGGACTGGCGGGCCTCATCCACGGCGCGCTGGGACTCCAGCAACTGGGCATAGGCCGAATAGCCGGCCTCGTAACGGGCGCGCATCACCCGCAGCGCCTGCTGCGCGGCGTCGAGGCGGGCGGCCTGGGCCTGTTCGGCTTCGGTATTCTCCCGCACGCTCACCAGAGCGTCGCGGACATCCTTGAAGGCACCTTGCACCGCCTTCTGGTAATCCGCCGCCGCCTGGCGCTGACGCGCCGTCGCCTGGTCCACCTGGGCGGCGTGGCGTCCCGCGTCGAGCAGGGGCATGGTCAGGCCGAGACCGGCCGACCAGGCGCCCGAGGCGGTGGAGAACAGGCTGCTCAGGGCCCGGCTTTCGCTGCCCAGGCTGCCGGTGAGGGAGAGGGTGGGAAACAGCGCCGCCTTCACCACGCCGATCTGGGCGTTCGCGGCGACCAGCGTTTCCTCGGCCTGGCGCACGTCGGGCCGGGTTTCCAGCAGGCTCGACGGCAGGCCGGGTGGCGGCACCGGCGGCACCGGCAGCTGTTCCAGATCGCCGGGCGCCAGCGCCAGGTCGGGCTGGCCGGTGAGCAGCGCCAGTTGATGCTCGGCCTGTGCCCGCTGGCGCCGCAGACCCGCGGTCTGCGCCCGCGCCGCGGCCAGCGCGTTCTCGGCCTGGAGCCGTTCCAGCGGCGAGACCGCGCCGGCTGCGAGACGGCTTTGCATGATCCTCAGCGAGTCCGCGTAGCTGGCCTCGCTGTCGGCGGCGGCGGCCACCTGGACGTCCAGTGCGCGCAGGCCCAGATAGCTGCTGCTGACCAGCGCGGCGACCGACAGCCGCACGGTGTCGCGGGCATAGCGTCCGGCCATGGCCTGGGCGCGGGACGCCTCGTCGGCGCGCCGCAATCGTCCCCAGACGTCCAGTTCGAAGGCGGTGGTCAGGGCGGCCTTGCGGTTGTCGCGCAGCGTCGGCGTGCCCGGCGGCATCGGCGTGGCGGTGGTGGTGCTGGCCCGGGTCCGCGTGGCGCCGGCCTCCAGTTTCACCTCCGGCAGCAAGGCGGCGCCGGTCTCACGCATGGCCGCGTCGGCTTCCTCCATCCGCGCCACGGCCGCCAGCAGGTCGGCGTTGCGGCCCAGGGCGTCGGCGACCAGCCGGTCCAGCATGGGATCGTGGAACAGTTTCCACCACTCGGCCTCCACCGTCGCGGTGGGCTCGCTGCTTGGCGTCCTGGCGGCGGCGTATTGTGCCGGCAGGCTGCCGGCGCTGACGGGGCGCTGATAGTCGGGGCCGATGGCGCAGCCGGCGAGGACCAGCGCGAGCGAGGCGGCAAGGGGTGTGGCAAAGGCGGGCTTGCTCATGCTCATGCCTCCTCCTCTTCACCGGCGTGGCCGGCGGGAATCACCGGTTTGCCACGTTCCAGCCATTTGAAGAACAGGGGCACGAACAAGGTGGCGACGAAGGTGGCCAGCAGCATGCCGCCGACCACCCCGGTGCCCATCGAGCGCCGCGCCGCGGCGCCGGCGCCGCTGGACACGGCCAGCGGCAGCACGCCGAGGATGAAGGCCAGGGAAGTCATCACGATCGGACGGAAGCGCAGCCGGGCCGCTTCCACCGCCGCTTCCGCGATGTCCATGCCTTCGGCGTGTTTCTGCGCGGCGAACTCGACGATCAGGATCGCGTTCTTGGCCGCCAGGCCGATCAGCACCACCAGACCGATCTGGAAATAGATGTCGTTGGACAGGCCGCGCAGCAGGATGGCCAGCAGCGCGCCGGCCAGGGCGAAAGGCACGGCCATGATCACCGCCAGGGGCAGGGACCATTTTTCGTACTGGGCCGCGAGGATCAGGAACACCATGACGATGGCGAAAACGAAGGCCAGCAGGGAGGAGGAGCCAGCCTGCTTTTCCTGGAAGGCCTGGCCGGTCCAGGCCAGGGTATAGCCCTCGGGCAACGTCTCCCGCGCCACGTCCTCGACGATCTGGATCACCTTGCCCGAACTGACGCCGGGTGCGCTGTTGCCCATCATCCTGGCGGCGAGGAAGCCGTTGTAGCGATCCAACTGCTCGGGACCGACGATGGTGCGGACCCGGATCACCGCGCCCAGGGGAATCATCGCATTGGTGGTCGCGCTGCGCACATAGACCTTGGTCAGATCCTCGGGGCGGCTGCGGTAGCGGCCCTCGGCCTGCAACTGCACCTTGTAGACCTTGCCGGCGCGGTTGAAGTCGTTCACATACAGCTCGCCCATGGTGCTTTGCAGGGTGTCGTAGATGCTGGGCACGGGGATGCCCAGGGCCAGCGCCTTGGCCTCGTCCACGTCCACGTGCAGTTGGGGTACGTTGGCGCGGAAGAAGGTATGGATCTGGGCCAGTTCCGGCCGGGTCTGCAGCGCCTGGACGAACTGCTCCAGCACCTCGGCCAGCTTGGTCGGGTCGGCGTCGGTGCGGTTCTGCAGGTAGGCCTCGAAACCGCCGGCGCTGCCCAGACCCATGATGGGGGGCGGGTTGAAGGTGAGGGCGATGCCGTCCGGCATCATCATGCCATAGCCCATGAACAGCTTGGCCAGTTCCTCGGCGCTCTGGCTGCGCTCGGACCAGGGCTTGAGTTCGATGATCATCGTGCCGCCGTTGGACTGGTTGCTGCCGCTGATCAGGTCGATGCCGCGGATCACGCCGGAGTATTCGACCGCCGGATTGGCGGCCACCATCTGCCGCAGGCGCTCGCCGGCCTCGGCGGTGCGCTGCAGGGAGGCGCCGTCGGGCAGCTTGATGGAGGTGAACAGACGCCCCATGTCCTCCGACGGCACGAAACTGTCGGGAATGACCTTCAGCAGCACCAGCACCAGGCCCACCACGCCGACGAACAGCACCAGCGCGATGCGGCCATGATTCAGGATGCGGCCGACGGTGGCGGTATAGAAGCCGGTGAAGCGGGTGAACGCGCGGTTGAAGGGGCGGAACAACGGGGCCTCCGTGTGCGTGGGCTTCAGCAGCAGTGCGCACAGCGCCGGCGTCAGGGTCAGCGCGACGATACCCGAGATCACCACGGAGACCGCGACGGTGACGGCGAACTGCTGGTAGAGCTTGCCGGTGATGCCGCCCAGGAAGGCCACCGGGATGAACACCGCGCACAGCACCAGGACGATGGCCACCACCGCCGCCGCCACCTCGCGCATGGACTCCACCGCCGCGGCGAAGGGGGAGAGCTTCTGCTCCGACATCAGGCGCTCGACGTTTTCCAGCACCACGATGGCGTCATCCACCACGATGCCGATTGCCAGCACCATCGCGAACAGGGTCAGCGTGTTGATCGAGAAGCCGAACAGCCAGAGGCCGGCGAAGGTACCGATCAGCGACACCGGCACCGCCACCATCGGAATCAGCGTGGCGCGCCAGTTCTGCAGGAACAGGAAGACCACCGCCACCACCAGCAGCGTCGCCTCGATCAGCGTCAGCACCACTTCCTGGATCGACTCGCTGATGAACAGGGTGGAGTCCGAGGGAATCTCGTAACCCATTTTTTCGGGAAACTGCCGCGACAGCTCGCGCAGCTTGCTGCGCACGTTTTTCACGACTTCCAGCGCATTGGCGCCGGACTGCAGATAGATGGCCAGACCGATCACCGGCTTGCCGTGAAAGGCGACGCTGTAGGCATAGCTGGCGGACCCCAGTTCCACCCGCGCCACGTCGCGCAGGCGCAGCATGCCGCCGGGGCCGTCGGCCCGGATCACGATGTCGCCGAATTCCTCGGGCGACGACAGCCGGCCGCGCGCGGTCACCGTGTAGACCAGCATCTGGTCGCTGGCGATGGGCTCCTGGCCGATCTTGCCGGCGGCGTTCTGGGCGTTCTGAGCACGGATCGCCGCCGCGATGTCGCTGGTGGTGAGCCCCAGCTGGGCCATGCGGTCGGGACGCAGCCAGATCCGCATCGAGTAGTCCTTGGCGCCGAGAATGGCGGCGTCGCCGACGCCATGGATGCGCTTGATGTCCTCCAGCACGTTCATCGCCACGTAGTTGGAGAGGAACAGCGAATCGTACTTGTTGTCCTCGGCGAAGAAGGTGGTGATCATCAGGATGTCGGTCGAGCGTTTCTGCACCACCACCCCGTTGCGTCGCACTTCCTCGGGCAGATGCGGCTCCGCGATCTTGACCCGGTTGTTGACGTTGACCGCGGCGATTTCCGCGTCGGTGCCGACCTCGAAGGTGGCGGTGATGTTGAGGCTGCCGCTGGAGGCCGAGGATGAGCTGTAGTAGAGCAGGCCCGGAATGCCGTTCAACTGCTCCTCGATCGGCGCGGCCACGGTCTTGGCCAGCGTGTCGGCGGAGGCGCCGGGATAACTGGCGCTGATGAAAACCGTGGGCGGCGCGATCTCCGGATATTGGGCGATGGGCAGGCCCCGCGCCGCCATCAGGCCGGCGATGACGATGATGATGGAAATGACCGCCGAGAAGATCGGGCGCCGGATGAAGAATCTGGACATGGCGGGCTTCTTACTTCTTCTGCGCGGCGGCCGGCGTGGCCGGGTTGGGAGAGGCGCCGGGAGCGGATTGTGGCTGCGGCGGGTGGGGTTGCACCGCAGCGCCGGGGCGCAGCTTGATCAGGTTGTCCACGATCACCTTGTCGCCGGCCTTGAGGCCGCCCAGGATCACCCAGTCGCGGCCCAGCCACTCCCCGGCCTGGACCGGACGCGGCTCCACCTTGTTGTCGGCATTCGCCACCATCACCTGCGCTCCCTGCGGCGCCTGCACCACCGCGGCCTGGGGCACCAGGAAGATGCCGTCGCGGGTACCGGTGTTCAGGCGCACGCGCAGGAACTGTCCGGGCAGCAGCGCGCCGTCGGGATTGGCGAATTCGGCCCTCATCTGGCGGGTGCCCAGCACCGTGTCCAGGTTGGCGGCGAGAAAATTGATCCTGCCCTTCTGCGGATGCACGCTGCCGTCGGGCAGCACCAGTTCGACGCTGCTTACGGACCTGGCGTCGAGCCGGCCGCCGGGAATGCGGGCGAGATCGCTTTCCGCCAGGCCGAAACGCACCCAGAGGGGATTGGCCTGGTGGATGACCGTCAGCAGGCCGTCGGCGCCGGCGGCGATCAGGTTGCCCTCGGACTTCACCGCCCGTTCGGCGACGCCGGCTTCCGGCGCGGTGACCGTGGTGTAGGACAGGTTCAGTTCGGCCTGGTTCAGGGCGGCCTGGGCCACGGCCTGGTTGGAGACCGCGTCGTCGTATTCCTTGCGGCTGACGGCCTGCTGCTCGATCAGGCCCTTCAGGCGGTTCGCCTCGCGCGTCGCCTGCTCGGCCTTGGCCTTGGCGTCGGCGAGGGCGATCTCATAAGGCGTCCGGTCGATCTGGAACAGGGGCTGGCCGGCCTTGACCGGCGTACCTTCCTGGTACAGTCGCCGCAGCAGGATGCCGCCGACCCGGGCGCGCACCTCCACCTCACGGGAACCTTCGGCCTGTGCCGTCACTTCCACGGTGATGGGGGCTCGGGTGGGATGCATTTCCAGCACCGTCACCGGCAACGGAGGCGGTGCGGCCGGCGTGGGAGGCGTGGAGCGGGAGCAGGCGGTGCCGAGCAGCGCGGCACCGAGCAGCAGGGCGGGCAGGAACAGGCCGGGCATGGCGCCGGAACGTCTCGTGGGGATGGACATGGCGGATTTTTCCGATCGATTTTGGCGCATTATATACATCCTAGTTTGTATGTAAAATGTAAACAAAAACTGACCGGCACACGCGGTGCGATTGGCAAGAGGAGGCGGTTGATGGCGCGCAAAACCAAGGAAGAGGCGGAGCACACCCGTTACCGGATCATCGACGCCGCTCAACAGGTCTTTCATGAGCGGGGCGTGAGCCGCACCACCCTGGAGAAGGTGGCCCAGGTGGCGGGGGTGACGCGGGGCGCGGTGTACTGGCATTTCGCCAACAAGACGGAATTGTTCTTCGCCATGCGCGAGCGCATGTCCCTCGACCTGTTCGAACGCACCGATCGCCTGCTGCTGTCGGAAACCGTGGACGATCCCCTGGACGCCATCGAGGCGGCGATGAAGGAGTTCTTCCTGATCCTGGAGCAGCGCCAGGACATGCGCCTGGTGTTCGAAATCATTTTCCTGCGCTGCGAATACGTCGATGAATTCGCCCGTGTGCAGGAGGAATTGAAAAAGCCGGCCTACGATTTCCTCGACAAGGTGAGCACGGTCTATCGCCGCGCCGCCGCCCGGGGCACGCTGCGCTCCGATCTGACGCCGGATGCGGCGGCGCGCGATACCTGGGTCTTCATGGGCGGCTTGATCCACCAGATCGTCGGCAGCCCCCCCTGCACCGAATGGCGTGAGTGCACCGACGACATCATCGCCAGCCACATCGCCCTGCGGCGCCGGACTACCCGGGTCGCGGCACCGACACCCTGACGCGGCCTTCCGGAAAAGGGAGTTGACCACGGCGACACGGCGGGCACGGCGAAAACCCCCGGTTTCCGGATTTTTATCACTTCACTCATTGGGCGAGATAGAAGCCTTCGAGGTCTCGCCGTGTCGCTGCGGTTCGAACCGCAGCTTCAAGGTTTATTCCGCGTTTCTCTAAACGCCCCAGACCACGGGCTTGCCTTTTTTCTCCGCCCATTCCAGCAGCTCCAGCAGCGGCGCGGCGCGTTGCGCGATGCTGACGAAGGCGCGGTGGCCGCCGCCGGGCGCGGTTTCCTCATGCGGCCGCTCCTCTTCCGTCACGCCTTGCCAGCGGGCCTTGTCCGCCGCGATGGCGGCCCGCAGGCCGGCGATGGCGTCCGGCAGCTGCGCCACGGTGACGATGCCCTGGCTGCCGGGTTCCTTGCCCATGGCCGCCATCATCCGTTCGGCGACGTCGCCGAACATGATCACGTCGCCGGCCGCGGCGGATTTGAAGGTGATGATCATTCGGTGAGCTCCTCGATCCAGTCCAGCAGGCGGTCCGCGGCACGGCGCCAGTCCCGTTCCAACATCACGCCATGGCCGATGCCAGGCAGTATCTCGGCCGTCACGCCATAGCTGCGGGCGGTCATCCGGGCCGTCGTCGGCGGCATCAGGTGGTCGAATTCCGCGCCCAGCACTAGCAACCGGGGACGTCCGTGCGAATCGCGCGGCAGATGCTGCAGCACCCGACCGACGCGCGGCAGGTCGAACAGGCTCATATCCCAGATGGCGCGCTGCGACTCGCTCTGGCACAGCCGATAGAAACGCTGCAATTGGCCGACCTCGATCGGCTGCGCGAACAGCGCCTCCTGCAGGGTCTGCAGCGAGGTTCCGCCGCCGCTCATCAGGCGGTTGAGTTCCAGCAGCAGGGTGGGCCGCGAGAACAGCATGCCGAGCGTGGCCGACATCAACCCCTGCGGCGGGACGCTGCAAAGCAGCGCCGCGCCCGGCGCGGTGTGCGCCTCCAGGTATTTCTGCACCACGTAGCCGCCCATCGAATGGCCGATCAGGAGCGGCGGCGCGGGAAGTTGCCGCACCACTTCGTGCAGGTCCCGCACATAGTCGGCGATGGCGAGATGGTCGAGCCGATCGCGGCCGCGGCTGAGGCCATGGCCGGAAAGGGAGACGGCGTGGGCGGCGTGGCCGGCCTGGGCGAAGTAGGGCAGGAAATGCTCATCCCAGCACCAGGCCCCGGCAAAAGCGCCATGGACGAACAGCAGCGGGGTGGAGGAGACGGCCGTTTCCGGCAATCGGCTCAGGACTTCGAGTTCGGAGAGTGAGGCGGTCAAGATGGTCGGGGTGGGCGCACGGGAGATCGGGGAATTCTAAACTGCGCGCCCACCTGGCGTAAAAATGGAGCTTTTCCGCCGGGCCGTCCCAAGGAAAAGCGGCATGCGGCGCCAGCCGCAACCTATCGGTGTCACTACGAAGTTCCCCCAAACGCCCGAGCGCAGCGAGCCGACTTGAACCCCCCGGCGGGGGGCGAAGGGGGGAGAGCCAGTCAAACCACGTATTGATCCACCGACTTGCGCATCCGTTCCACGACCTGGTCGAGATACTGGACCAGCGCCTCGGTCTGCACCACCACCGCGACGTTCTGCTGCGTCATGCCGGCGACCTGCTCCACGTTCTGGGCCAGCAGCGTCATTGCCTGGTTCTGCTCGGCCGAGGCATGGCTGATTTCGCTCACCATCTGCGCGGTGCGCCCCATCTCCGTGTTGATGTCGCTGAGCGTGGTTTCCGCTTCCTGCACCAGCCGCACGCCGTTTTCGACCTGTACCGCGCCGGAGCGCATGCTGTCGACGGCGCACTGCGTGTCGTGCTGAATCGCGACGATCATGCTGTTGATTTCCTCGGTCGCCTGGCCGGTGCGCTCCGCCAGCTTGCGCACCTCGTCGGCGACCACGGCGAAGCCGCGGCCCTGCTCGCCGGCCCGGGCGGCCTCGATGGCGGCGTTCAGCGCCAGCAGATTGGTCTGGTCGGCGATCTCGCGGATCACGCCGGCGATCCGACTGATTTCCGCCGACCGCTCACCCAGGGTTTCCACCTGACCGGCCGAGTTCTTGACCGTTTCCGCCAGCGTGAGGATGGTCGCGGTGGCCTGCTGGGACAGTTCGACACCCTTGCCCGAGGCCTGACCGGCCTGTTCGGCCACGGTCTGGGTGGACTGGGCGTTGCTGGCGACTTCGCCGATCGACACCGACATTTGCTCCACCGCGGCGGCGGCGGAGGTGGTGGCCTCGCTCTGGCGGGCCGCGGAATGACTGACGTTGTCCACCCCTTGGCCGACCTCGCGGCTGGCGCGTCCCACCTGCCCCGCCGTGTCGGCCATGCCCTGGACCGTGGCCTGCACCGAGGAAACGAATTTGTCGGCGCGGCGGGCGATGCTGCCGATGAGGTCGTTGCGCGACAGGGTGAAGCGCTGCTTGAGATTGCCGGTGGTCAGTACCCGCTCCAGATTGTCGGCGACGGTTTTCAGGTCGCGCAGGGTGGCCGGGACGAACCATAGGATGAAATACAGCGCGTACAGAACGGTAAAGGCCGCCAGTACTTGGGCGAACGGTGCCAGCACCGGCATTCCCGCCAGGCTCGCGAGCCCGAGTGCTGCCGGTGACAGCACACTCAAGACACCCATGATCATGCACTGCGCCTGGAAGGAAGTCAGCCGCTCCAGCCAGGCGGGCCGGTTCTTGACCACGCGGCCATGTTTGATGCGCAAACTGTGGTCGCCGGCGCGGATGCGCTTGTAGGCGGCCTCCGCCGCAGCGATCTCGTCCCGCGACGGCCTCGAGCGCACCGACTGGTAGCCGACGACCCGCCCATGTTCGCGGACCGGCGAGGCATTCGCCACCACCCAGTAGAAACCGCCGTCATTGCGCCGGTTCTTGATCAGGCCCCGCCAGGGCCGGCCGGCCTTCAGGTCGGCCCAGAGATCGGCGAACGCTTCCCGGGGCATGTCCGGGTGGCGCACCATGTTGTGCGGCTGTCCGAGCATTTCCTCGCGACTGTAGTTGCTGATGGCGGCAAAGGCCTCGTTGGCCTCGACGATGACGCCTTTCAGGTCGGTCCGGGAATAGATGAATTCGCCGTCCGGCAGGATGGTCTCGATATTGGTTACCGGTTGGTTGTCTCTCATGCGGGATCCTTTCCGGCATGGTGGCCGGTGCAATGGGATTCAGTGCGTCATTATGCGTGTGAATGCTATTACTTTGGTGATATTTTTGTGCGGTGCAGCGAAATTTGGTCGCTGCGGACAAGCTGTCGTACCGTCGCGACCCGAGCCTCATTGATGCGTTGCGGAATCCGCGCTGGCTCGGCACAGGCGCGGGCCAGCGCGCCGGCATCCACGGCGCGCACCGCCGCGAGCGCCTGCCGCCAGCATCGGGCCGGGAGGTAGGGGCGTTCGGCGAAACCCTGGCGGCCCCGGTAATCGGCCTCGCAGGCGAGCAGCAGTTGCTCGAAGCGCTCCGGGCGGCGCAGGGCGTCGCAGCGTTCCAGGATGCGCACCACGGTGCTGGCGCGCAGTTCCTCGCAACGGTGGATCTCGCCGTGATGGCGCGCCACCAGCAGCGCCAGGTCGCGGCATTCCGCCGGCACCCGCAGGCGTTGGCACAGCGGCCCCAGCAGCGCCACGCTGCGCGCCTCGTGGCCGCTGTGGCGGGGCAGCGTCGCGGCCGGGGTGCCGCCCTTGCCCAGATCGTGGCCGAGGGCGGCGAAGCGCGCCGCCAATGGCGCCTCGATCCGGGCGGCCATGTCGACCACCAGCATCATGTGCACGCCGGTATCGACTTCGGGATGGAAGTCCGGACGCTGGGGCACGCCCCACAAGGCGTCCAGTTCCGGAAGAATCCTGGCCAGCGCGCCGCAGGCCCGCAGCACCTCGAACATGCGCGAGGGGCGGGCTTCCATCAATCCCCGCGCCAGTTCCTGCCAGACCCGTTCCGGCACCAGCGCGTCGACTTCGTCGGCCGCCACCATGGCGCTCATCAGGGCCAGGGTTTCGGGCGCCACGCTGAAATCGGCGAAGCGGGCGGCGAAGCGGGCCACGCGCAGAATGCGCACCGGGTCCTCGGCGAAGGCGGCGGAAACGTGGCGCAGCACCCGCGCCTCCAGGTCGGCGCGGCCGTGGTGCGGATCGACGATCGTGCCGTCCTCGCCGCGGGCGATCGCGTTGATGGTCAGATCGCGCCGGACCAGGTCCTCCTCCAGGGTCACGTCGGGGGCGGCATGGAAGACGAAACCCTTGTAGCCCGGCGCGGTCTTGCGTTCGGTGCGCGCCAGGGCGTATTCCTCCTGGGTCTCGGGGTGGAGGAACACCGGGAAGTCCTTGCCCACCGGGCGGAAACCCTGGGCCAGCAGGTCTTCCGGGCGGGCGCCCACCACCACCCAGTCGCGGTCCCGCACCGGCAGCCCCAGCAATTGATCCCGCACCGCGCCGCCGACGATATAGGCCTTCATGAATGCAGCGGTCCTCTTGCGCGCGCGGCTTCCTTGCTGCCCAGATACAGCGGGGCGACGGCTTCCAGCGGCGTCTGCCGAAGGCCGAAGGGCAGACCGCAGTCGGCCTCGCAGACGCTGGGAATCTGCATCGAGCGGATGTTGTCGAGCCGGATCGGCGCGCCGGGAACGAAGTCCATCACGCGGCCCTGCAGGCGGGCGATGAAATCGGGCAGGCCCAGGATCGGCCGCGGATGGCCGCTGAGTCGTCCGGCGTAGGCGACCAGTTGGCGCAGGGTGTAGACGCGGGGTCCGCACAGTTCATAGGTTTGTCCGTGGCTTTCGGCGCGTTCCAGGCTGGTGGCCATCACCTCCGCCACATCGCCGGCCCAGACGGGCTGGAAACGGGCCTCGGGGCAGGCCAGCGGCAGCAGCGGCAACAGGCCCTGCAAGGCGGCGAACAGGTTCAGGAAGGAATCCCCGGCGCCGAACACCACCGACGGGCGGAACAGGGTGGTGGCGAGCGGCGCCTGGCGCAGCAGGGCTTCCGCGGCGGCCTTGCTGCGCAGGTAGCCGGACGGCGCGTCGACCGCCGCCTTCAGCGCCGAGATGTGGAGCAGGCGCCCAACGCCGGCCTGGCCGGCGGCGGCGACGATTTTCCGTGGCAGTTCCACGTGGGCGCGGGCGAAGCCGCGCCCGTAGGGTGTGCCGTTGCCGCCGTGGAGGATGCCCACCAGATTGACCACCGCGTCCTGGCCGTCCATCAGCCGGACCAGTTGGTCAGGATCATGGACGTTCGCCTGGATGATTTCGAGGGTCGGGAACACCAGCAGGTGGCGCGCCCGTTCCCGGTTGCGGGTTGGTACCCGCAGGTTGTAGCCGCGCTGGGTCAGGCGTTCGATCAGATAGCCGCCGATGAAGCCGGAACCGCCGATGATCAGGATGTTTTTCATGGCCGTCTCCTGAATGCGGCGTCAGGGCAGATCGTCGCCCCCGGCGCCGTTGCGGGGCAGGACGGTTCCCAGGCGCTGCTTGAGGGACTGGGGCTTGTCCTGGAACAGGGCGGAGTAATAGACCGAATTGCTCATCACCTTCTTGACGTAGTCCCGGGTTTCGCTGAAGGGGATGGTCTCGGCGTAGATCGCCCCTTCCAGGGGCGCCTCGCCGCGCCAGCGCTGAGCCCGTCCGGGCCCGGCGTTGTAGGCGGCGCATGCCAGCACGGGCTGGTTGTCGAGACGGTCGAGGACCATCTTCAGGTAGCTGGTGCCCAGTTTGACGTTGGTCTCGGTTTCCTCCACCTTGCTCGGATGGTAGTCGCTCAGGCCGATTTTGCGCGCCACCCATTTGGCCGTGGCCGGCATCAGCTGCATCAGACCCTTGGCGCCGACGCCCGACCTGGCGCTGGTGATGAAGCGGCTTTCCTGGCGCATCAGGCCATACACCCAGCCGTCGTCGAGCGCCAGCAGGCGCGCCTGAGGCGAGACCTGCTCGCGGAACGGCGCCAGGTAGCGCAGTTCGAAGTCGTGCTGGCTGCGGGTGCGCTCGGCGGCGTAGATGGCCCGGTCGTAGACGTTGTTGCGGCGCGCCAGCTCGGCCGCCGCCAGCAGTTGTCGATCGTCCATGTCGCGCAGGCTCCAGTTCCATTCCCGCACGCCTTCGACGCGCAGGTCGAGCCGCAGCAGGGCGAGCGCCCGGCGCAACCCCGGCAGGGCGGCGACGCGCGCCAGTTCCTCGCCGCTGGCGGGGGCCGCGCGCGGCGGCACGATGATGGTCTGGCCCAGTTCCTCGGCGGCGAGATTGCCGTAGAAATTGGCCAGGCCGGCGATCTTCTGGTACAGCAGCCGGGCCGCGTCGCTCCTGCCCTGGGCGGCCAGCGCCCGGCCCTGCCAATAGATCCAGTCCGGCTGCGCCGCCAGCGCCGGCGGCATGCGCTCGATCGCCTGGCGCACCGCGTCCCAGTTCTGCACCCGCAACGCGGCCCGCACCCACCAGGTCTGCTGCTCGTCGGAGAGCGCGGCGCCGCGGGCGAGCTGATACCAGTCCAGGGCCTCGGCCTGGTGGCGGCGCGCGGCCTGAAGCGCGAGCTGGCCCCAGGCGTAGGAACGTTCGGCGTCGGCAAGCCGGCTTTCGATGCGGCGCAATTGCTCGGCCGCCTCCCGCGGCTCCTGGCGCCCCAGCGCGGTGACCGCGTACAGGGCCAGTTCGCGGCCCAGGCGGGTCTGCTCGAAGGTGGCGGGCAGCGTCTTCAGGCTGCGCGCCGGATTCTTGGCGATCGATTCCAGCGCCTTGGCGCCCGGCGCCTGCCCGGCGGGCAGATAGCGCGCTGCCGCCAGGGCCGCCCTGGGCCGGTTGGCTTCCAGTTGGCGCCGGATGCGCAGCCAGACGTCGTCGATCGACAGGCGCTGGTTTTGCGCCAACTGATCCATCAGCGGCACGCAGGCGGCGGCCAGTTCGCCGCTGCCGAACCAGAGCGCGCGGGCTTCGTCCAGGGCGGTGGTGTCGCGTGCGTTTTCCAGCCGGGCCTGCCAGGCGTAGCACTGCACCTCCTGGTCGGCCTGGAGCAGGAGGGGGAAGACCTGTTCGAAACGATCCCAGCGCCGCTTCTTGCCCAACTGCTTGAGCCAGTCGCCGCGCAGGCGCTCGGCCAAGTAGGTGCCGGCCTGCTGCTGCAGGAAATCGGCGACGGCGCCGTCATCGTTGCCGTCGCTGTCGTTATCGAGCCGCAGCTTGAGGCGCCAGTATTCGGCCCAGGGCGCCAGCTCCTGGCCTTGCAGGGCGTCGGCGGCGCGTTCCAGATGGGCCAGGTCGCCGACGCGGAACGCTTCCCGGGCCGCCAGAAAGCGCTCGTCGCTTTCGTGGGCCGCGGCGGCGAGGGGAAGCAGGAACAGGGGCAGCAACAGCAGGCGCGCCAAGCGTATCGGGTGCATCGGGCGCCAGGTTCGCGGCAACGTATAGTGTCGAGTCATGGACGAAATCTAGCATACGGACCCATGGTCATCCGCTCTGAAAATTCATCGCAAAACGTCTCATTTCGGGCTCGTCTGCGCCGGGAGCGCATCGCCTCGCGGGACGGCATGGCGGCGGAGGCGCGGGCGCGGGCCGATGCCGCGATCGAGTCCCGCCTGTTCGAGTTGCTCGGCGCGCGCGCGCCGGGCTTGATCGCGTTCTGCTGGCCGGTGCGTTCCGAGTTCGATGCCCGGCCGCTGATGGCGCGTCTGCTGGCGCAAGGCTGGCGCGCCTGCCTGCCGGTGGTGGAGCAGTCCGCGTCGCCGATGGTGTTCCGCGCCTGGGTTCCGGGCGCGGCGATGGGCACGGATCGGCATGGCATTCCGATTCCCGCCGACGGCGAGCCGTGCCGGCCGGACGTGATCCTGCTGCCCCTGGTGGCCTTCGATCGCCAGGGTTATCGCCTGGGCTACGGCGGCGGCTATTTCGACCGCACCCTGGCGGCGCTGCGGCCGCGACCCTGGACCATCGGCGTCGGCTACGAATTGGGGCGGGTGGACAGCATCCGGCCGGAGCCGCACGACGTACCGCTCGATCTATGCGTTACCGAAGCGGGCATCGGCGGCCCTGGTCTGAACAGGCTTGAACCTTGAAACCCTGGTTGGCCACAGAGGGCACAGAGGCCACAGAGTTGGAGCGGATGTGCCGTGAATTGCCACACCGCCTTGCGGGTGCGCGATCCAGCGTTGACAAATCCATGATTTTCTCTGTGATCTCTGCGTCCTCCGTGGCTTGCAGTGCGGTTCTCGGTCAAACCCGCAGGGCGTGCGCCATGCGCGCAAGGGCGGCGTCCAGGGTGGCGCGCGAACAGCCGAAATTCATGCGCACGAAGCCCGGCGCGCCGAATTCGGCGCCGTCCGAAAGCCCCACTCCGGCGGCTTCGAAGAACTGCCCGGGCTGGGCGATGCCCGCCGCGCGGCAGTCGATCCACGCTAGGTAGGTGGCTTCCACCGGCGTCATGGCCAGGCCGGGCATGTTCGCGACGGCGGCGGCGACCCGCGCCGCGTTGCCCCGCAGGTAGTCGAGCAGGGCCGTGCGCCAGGGACCGCCATGGCGCAGGGCCGCTTCGCAGCCGACCAGGCCGAGCGTGTTGACGTGGGGCACGATGCCTTGCATCGCCGCGTGGAACGAGCGCCGCAGCCGGGCGCCCGGAATCACGGCGAAGGCGCAGCCCAGGCCGGGGATGTTGAAGGTCTTGGAGGGCGCCATCAGGGTGATGGTGCGTTCCGCCAGGGCCGGACCCAGCGTCGCGAACGGACGGTGGCGGCGGCCGGGGTCGAGGATCAGGTCGCAGTGGATCTCGTCGGAGCAGACGATCAGGTCATGCCGTTCCGCCAGTTGGGCGACCTGTCGTAGCTCCTCGTCGCGCCAGGCGCGTCCCACCGGATTGTGGGGATGGCAAAGCAGCAGCAGGCGGGCCGGCTCGTGCCGCAATACCGCCTCGGCGGCCGCGAAATCCCAGCACCAGACGCCCTCGTCGAGCGTCAGCGGCGCGGTGACCGGACGCCGCCCCGAATGGCGCGGCGCGCTGAGGAACGGCGGGTAGATCGGGGTGGCGGTGAACACGCCGTCGTTTTCGGCGCCGACCGCGCGGCAGGCGACGTTGAGGCCGGAGACGAGACCGGGCAGCCAGACCAGCCAGTCCGGCTCGACGTTCCAGTCATACTGCCGCTGCAGGTGTGTCAGCACCGCCTGGGTCAGTGACGGCCAGGGCTGGCCGTAGCCCAGCACACCGTGATCGATCCGCGCGTGCAGCGCCGCCAGCACCGGCGGCGGCGCGGCGAAGTCCATGTCGGCCACCCACATGGGAAGGACATCCCGATCGGCATAGCGGCCCCATTTGAGGGAGTCGCCCTGGCGCCGGTCGGGCGGTGCGTCGAAGTCGAATGGCGAGGCGTTCAAGGCCGGGCCGTTTCGAACAGGAACTCTCCCCCGGCGACGTGGCCGGCGGAGACGACGACGCCATATTGGGGTTGCTGGGGGTAGTCCTTGGTGACGCCGTCATGGACGATGCGGTAGATATCGTAGCCGGTGGACACCCCTTGCGTGGTCTCCAGGGTCTTGATCAGGTTGTAGGCGAAGATGGAGTGGCCATCCTTGCCTTCGTCCGATACCGGCTCCTCGTCACCCGAGGAGAAGGCCAGCACCGAGCGCTGCTTGCGAATCTGCGCCGGATCGAGCTTGCCGGAGCGCGTCGCCGGTTTCTGCTCCTTGGTCAGCGAGCCCGAGAAGCAGCTGTCGGAAATCAGGATCACCTGCCGGGCGGGAATGGCTTTCAGCAGCTTGGAGATGTCGGTGTTCGAGATCCAGTTGGCGGGGGACTTGACGGACCCGTCGATCGGAATCCAGAACCCCATCCGGGTGTCGTCCATCAGGTAGCCGTGACCGGCATACAGCAGCAGCACGCTGTCCTCGGGGCCGACCTCGCGGGCGATGTCGTTGATGGCTTCGATGATCTGCGGCTTGCCGGCGTTGTGCAGCACCCGCACTTCGAAGCCCAGGCGCGCGCGCAGCACGCGGGCGACCTCGTCGACGTCCGCCACCGGCGTCTCCAGCGGCGGGATGGGCGTCTGGTAGGTGTTGTTGCCGACCAGCAGCGCCAGGCGCCGCGCCGGTCTGTCGGGCGGAACGCGCGGCACCGCGGGCGCCGGCTGCGCCGCGCCGGCCGCCGCTGCCGGGGCCGGGGCCGGCATTTGCGCAGCCACCGGCGAGGCGGCGGCGCTTTGCTCCGGGGGGCGCTGGAGGCATACCAGGCCGGCGGGACGGGGACCGGCGGGGCATTCGGCCACGTCGGCCGCCTGCGGGTTTTTGCGCAGTTCTTCGAGGGCCTCGCGGTACAGCGCGGTCCGGCTTTGGTGGCGCTGGTTGAACATCGCCTGCATCTGGGCGAGGCCGGGGATGCCGCCGATGAAGGCGGGGGGGCGCATGGGCATTTGCGCATGGGCCGCGGCCGCCGCGACGAAGGCGGCCAGAACCAGGAATTTCCTGCCAATCATTTGGTTTGCTCCTCCAATAAGCGCGGCCAGTGTTCGGCCCAGCAGCAGACGTGGTCGAAGTCCGGCACGACCGTCAGCGTGCCGCCATGCCGACGGGTGAAGTTCCGCACGACCGCTGCCGGCACGATGCGATCGAGCTTGCCGACCCAGTGCCTGCCCGGCGGCGGCCCGGCGTCCGGCGGCAATTGCGCGGGGTCCAGGGAGCGGGTCAAGGGGGAGATGCCCTGGGCCGCGGTCCATCCGGCAAGGTCCAGGGGGGCGCCGACCGTGGTCCATTGTTCCACATCCGGCCGCCGCGCGGCCAGCAGGGCGGCGATCACGCCGCCGCCGGAATATCCGGTCAGGCGCAGCGTGCCGGCGCCGGTCCCGGCCTTGAGCTGATCCAGGGCGTATTCGTATTCAGCGATGACCTCCGGCGCAAAGCGCGCCTCGTCCCAGTAGGCCGGATCGCAGCGCGCGAGGTCGGACGCATCCAGGTATTGGCAGGGTCGTCCGAGGTAGGCCACCGCCGCCGCGCGATCGGCCTGCGCCATCGTCAGAACCGTGGCCTGGGTCGGTGTCGGGTCGCGCGGCGGCAGGGCGGACGAGGGCCAGGGCGCGCCGTCGCCCTCGATGTAGACCGACAGTGCGCCTTTCGGTGTTGCGGCCCGCTGGCGAACCAGGGCGAGCAGCGGGAAGTTCGCGTAGCGCAGCTGCTGCGGTTCGAAGCCCTGGCTCCTGGCGTCGTTCATGGCGGCCTGGCGCAAGGCCGCTCCACCGCCGCAACCCTGGACCAGAAGCAAAAAGGCCGCGCTCAGAAGCGCGGCCTTGATTCCGGCGGATCCGGATGGAGGCATCAGAAGCGGAAGTTGATGCTGGCCGTCCAGGTGTCGTTCTTCATGTCGTCGCGCGACTCGTTGCTGTACGAGAGGCCGCCGTAGATGGTGTTGCTGGCATTGAAGAAGTTGACGCCGATCACGCCGACCCAGCCGTCCTTCTCGAACTTCTTGCCGGCGGCGGGCTTGGGCGACTGATCCTGGTCGCTGACGTAGGTCACGCCGACGTAGGGCTGCACGCCGTTGCCCATCCAGTAGGCGCCCTGCACGCCGACTCGGATCTGGTCGAGCTTGTTGGTGAAGCCGCTGCCGGGGACGGTGACGCCGGCATTCTTGGAGTTCTTGTACTTTTCCTCGGCATACAGGTAGCCGCCCTTGCCGACGATCTGCCAGTTGCCCATCCACTGGGTGTAGCTCAAGTTGACGCCGGCGAAGGTGCGGTCGGAGTCCGCGGAGCCGGAGCCGATCTTGAACTTGCCCTCGCCCCAGCCCGCGGAAGCGTCCAGGGCCAGGTTCTGGGTGATCTGCCAGCCGAGATAGGGGGCCACGGAATAGCCCTTGTTGTCGAGCTTGGCGCCGGCGCCGCGAATGTTGCCGTCGGCGTCATCGTAGGAACCGGTCACGCCGAGCACCAGATTGGGGGTCATCGCATAGTCGAAACCGATCACGGTGTTGTCGGTGTCGACCTTGGACTGCTGGCCGCTGCGGGTGTCTTCCTGGGACGAGGCACCGAAGTTGCCCCACACGTTGTAGCCCTGACCGGCGCTGCCCGCGGCCATGCTGGTGCGCTGAAGCGATGCGGTGGGGCGCGGTCCGCCGGTGAAGGTCATGCGGGAGGTCACCGCGTTGGAAATGGTGACCATGGTCTGGATGCTGGTGCCCTGGATCAAGGCATTGTTCACGCCGGGGTTGGCGGTGCTGCTGCCGTAGCCGCAATAATTCAGCAGGCAGTAGGGAGCGGAAGCAAAAGCGGAACCGCCCAGCATCATCAGTGCGGCGGGAAGGGCGAGGTTGCGAATGGCTTTCATTAGTGCATCTCCTGTTAGTGGTTAAGCAAAGAATCGGCGACGAAATCATCTTGACCGGGGCGGATTAGACACGCTTCCGTCATGGGCGTGAAGATATTTCCTTCGCATTGCGCAGCGAGTGTTGGTAAAGCGCAACAAGCAGCTTGGCCTGGGGGTCCGCCGGCCTGCTGGCGCGCAAGTCTTCGATGGCTTGCTCGACCCGATCCAGCGCGCGGATTTCGAGCATTCCGGAGAGCAGGTACATCTCCGGGTTGAGGTCGTCCTGTTCGGCTTCGGCCCGCAACCGGCGGTAGGTCTTCTCGATCCTGGCAACCGCGTCTGCGGAGGCAATGGCCCTCAGCCGCGTCATGCCTGCGCGTCCTTGGCTGTCGATGGTGGGGGTCTTGGCGATCTGGGCCACCAGGACGGCGGGCAGTTGCGCGACCCGTGGCTCCTTGAGGCCCCAGGACTTGCTCTCCGTCGCGCCGATTTCCAGGCGGCCGTTTCCTTCCCAGTTTTCCTGACGGCCATTGGCGAGATACACCAGCTTCAGCCGGGCCCCCCGCTCCAGCGCCACCAGATCCCCTTCCTTGAGCCGAACGAAGGATTGCAGCGTCTGCGGGCCGTTCGCCGAGCCCCGGCTGGCGGAACCTTCCAGGGCGGTGATCAGGGTACCGGCCTCGACCGCCAATGCCGGGAACGCGCCGCCGGCGAGGATGCAGGCTGCAAGCCAGCGGCGGACGCAGGAATTCCATCGGAGTTTAATCTTCATCATGGTTTCCATAGTTGATTCATGATTAATATACCGGTAGATTAATGGTTAATGAATTCCGCGATACGCAACCTGAATGAGCTTGCGACGCATATTCTGCGCGCTTGGATTGTCTTCAACAGCGGTCGGCGGTTTTTCTCGTTGAGAGGTTCTGCAATGTCCAGCAAGAAAACATTTTATGGCTTCCTGCTTGCGGCCCCGTTCTTGCCGGCGAGCATTGCCTACGGCGGCGATGTCGGAGCCGAGGCGGCCGCCTCGGCCTCGCCCAAGACGCCGGCCATCAAGACGGTGACCAACTTTTCTCAGGCACTGCGCTGCATGGACGATCTTTTCCTCGCCTTCGGCAAGCAGGGGATCGTCATCACCTCGGCCGGCATTCCGGATGAGACCGGCAAGGTGCGGACCGGCACCAAGGAAATGGTGATCACGGCGATCGCCAAGATGACGACCAAGAGCAACGCCCTGGAGTTCATCGACTTCCATGCCGGCGGTGACGACCTGGCCAATCTGTTCGCCGCCAAGGGCGACATGGCGCGCAAGCTGCCCGACTACTACGTCCGCGGCTCGATCACGCAGATGGACGACAACTCGGTGCGCAAGAACAAGGGCGCGGGCATTTCGCTGCCTTTCCTCGATTTCGGCTATTCGAAGGACGAGTCCTACGATGTGATCAGCATGGACATGAGCGTCGGCGACGCGGCGACCCGCAAGATCCTGCCCATCACCAGCACCTCCAATACCATGGTGCTGGTCAAGGGCGGCCGTGCCGGCGAGGGTGGCGGCCGGTTGGGCAAGCTGGGCCTGAGTTTCAACGTGGACCTGAGCCGTTCCGAAGGGGTCGGCGCCGCAACGCGCACCCTGATCGAACTCGGCTTGATCGAGACCATGGGAAAATTCACCCAGGTGCCCTACTGGCGCTGCCTGGACACCTCGATCACCAATCCCCTGATTCGGGAGCAGGCCCGCGAGTGGTATGACACGGCCAAGGACAAGGACCGCGTCCTGTTCATCCAGCGCAAGCTGGCCGGGATGAACCGCTACGGTGGTCCGCTGGACGGATTCGTCAATGAGGGCTTGCGCAATACCGTTGCGGAATACCAGGCCCAGGCCGGTCTGGTGGCCGATGGCGCGATCAATTTCGATCTCTACGCCAGCCTGCTCGACGACACCCAGAACGTGCTCGCCGCCGTGCCGCCCACGGCGCCGCAGGCGGCCTCCATTCCCGGCGTCTCTTCCGCCGTGAAGGCGCCGCCGCCGGCCGTCGCCGGCGCTGTCCAATCGCAGTTCGCGAGCGCGTCGGTACCGTTCCGGATGAGCTTCGAAAGCGACCGCGGCGCTCGGCCCGCCTATCGGGTCGGGGAATACCTGAACATGGTGTTGTCTTTGAACGGTCACGGTACGGCGTACTGCTATTACGAGGATGCGACGCGCAATACGGCCCGCATCTTCCCGAACCAGTTCCACCCCGATGCGAGTGTGAATGCGGGTGCGATCACCCGCTTGCCTTCCGGCGGTTTCAAGATCAGGTTCGACCGGGCCGGACGGGAGCGGGTGGCCTGCATCGGCGCCGACCGGGAGCTGGTGGTGCCTTCCTCCCTGAGGGGTGCCCGTGACCTGACGCCGCTGCCGGTGCGTTCCCTGGACGAGGTGGTCAGTCAGTTCAAGCAGAGCAATCCGGCGGCTGTGACGAGCTTCATCGATATCACGGTAACGCCCTGAGGCGAGCGTCCATGCGTCGTCCCCTGCAGCGGTTTGCCCTCCTGTGCGGCGCCAGTGCCGCCGTCGCCATCGGCGGCGCGAGTGCGGCGGTGGCGGGTGAAATCATCCTGTCGCCGTCGCAGGACGGCGGCGCGGTGAGCGCCGCGACAGCCGGCGAACAGCGGGATCGGGCGAGAGGCTATCGCAAGAACCAGTCGCCGGACGCCGGAACGTCCATCATTCTGGTGCCCGAGGAAGAGGAGGAGGGGATGTTGTCGCCCCGCGGCGGCGTGGAATCGTCCCGGGCCGCGGAAAATCGCTTGCGGGCGAAGCAGTTGCGGCAGTCGGAGGATGGGCATGGCCTACCCGCGATCATCATGCCCGGCGCGGGCGGCGATGACGCTTCGGCCCATGAGCGCGCGCAAGAGAGCCGACTCAAGGCCCGGGCATATCGCGAGCATGGCCAGTCGGCGACGGACAAGGTGGGGCCCGATGGAATTCCGCTGGTGTTGTGCCCGAGTACCGACAACGTGGCCGGCCGGATTGGCGATGATGCGCGATCGGGCGGTCTGATCTACATCATCCGGGACGGTAAATCGATCAAAGCCCGTTGCCGCTGATAAAAGTGATGATGGTGTCAACCCCATTCTGTAACTAAGCGTTATATTGGCTATGGATGCATGAGGAGGGGCGATGAAATTCGGCGCAATGGTGGTTTTGATGCTGACGGCGGGGATGGCATCGGCTCAGGTTGCCGTCGATGTTTCCGCCTACGGCGTCAAGGTCCAGACCGGAGGCGGTTCCAATGCCGGCAACGACGCGCAATCGGGCAGCCTGGGGCCGGATGTCGAGATGGAGGGCGTCGCGGTCATCAATGGCGAGGTGTTCATCGATGGCGAGAAGGTGCCCAAGGGCAAGACCTCCTACACGTCCCGGAAAAGCGGCAAGACCTATTTGATTCGGAGGAGCAAGGGCGGCAATGTCAGCGTCTCCGAGAAATAAGGCGTCGTCCTTGATGTATGCCTTGCTGGCGGGCCTGGCGGCGGCTCCCGCGGGCGCCACGGTCGTCATCGAGTACGACGTCGCGGGATACGGACAGGGATTGACGGTCGGCAGGCGCGGGATGCCTTCGATCGTCGTGGTTCCACCCGTGGCGGACTCGCAGGCCGGTTATTTGATGAACCGTAGCCGCGCCTGGTATCGCTATGGCCGTGGGGGAGCGGCGGCACCTCTGGTGGTGGTGCCGATGACGGGCGTCTCGGATGACGTGACTGAGCGTCAATTGCGGGCGCGCAGCCATGTGGGCCGGGCGAATGCCTATCGCCTGCGGTATTTCGACAGATAGTTGCCTGGAGGGAGTGGCGCGATGTTCGCCTCGGTCGTAAAAAATCTATTGCGCTTCGCGCTGGTGGGATGGGTTGGAACCGCGTTGTGGCTGGCCGGTCCGGCTTGGGCGTTCGACGTGGTGAATGGGGATTTCCGCTCCATCCTCCACTCCCGTTCGGATGCGACCACGGTCTGGCGCTACAGCGGCAACCCGAATGTGTTCATCTTCGACTTTCCCGGCCTGACGCTGCAGGGGCTGAGCTTCAACCGCGTCATGCAGCTCACCGAGCAACAGACCAGCGAGCCGTATCCGCGCCCCCTGACCACGGAGGAATTGACCAAGTACATCAAGGCGGCACGCCGGACCCAGGCGGATTTCGCCTTCGGCCATGACATCATGGTGTCGGAGTTCGTGCAGTTCTTCAACATGTCCGATCGGGACAAGGTGGCGCTCAATCCCGAGGAAATCCGGATTCGCGACTTTCTGCTGGAGCAGGGCATGATCCGCAGTTGGCGCGGCTTCTATCAAGCGCTGCAACCGAATGTGGTGATCCTGTCGATTCCCCAGCCGCAGGAACGCAAGGCGGACGAGCCGCGGATCACCCTCGCGGCCCGGTATGCGATCCTGCTGCATGAGATGGCGCACGGGGAGTACTACACCAATCCTTATTACAAGGCTTATTGCCAGCGTTTCTGGAGCGAGTCGCTGAGCGACAACCAGCGCGAGGCCTTCAAGAAATTCCTCGCCAACTACGGCTATTCGACTTACGGGGACGAGCTGCTGGTCAATGAGATGCAGGCATACCTGATGTTCACGCCGGACCAGGCATCGTTCAGCGCCCGGAAACTGGGCGTGAGCGAGGCGGAACTGGACGCCATGCGCGACGCCTTCCGTAAAGGCAAGCCGCCCACCGAATTGCCGCTGAACGTATTGAAGGGAGAGTTGTTGTGAAAAAAATCCTCGCGCTGATGACGCTGGTCTTGCTCGTCACCGGAGCCGCGGCCCAGGTCAGCCAGCGGACCAAGATCCAGGGCAATACCGAGATCAACGTATCCACGCAGAACACCGTGGCGGTGGCGACCGGCGAGAACAACGTCGCCAAGAATCGGATTGGTGTGATCCAGGGCAGCAAGAAGGGCAACACCAGAATCAGCGTCAATGCCGCCAACGTCACCACGGTGGTGGGCGGACGCGACAAGAAGGCTTGTACCAACATTGGAGGAATCGTCAGCGATGAATGCAAATAAGTTCGCAACCGGCATCACCCTTTCCCTGACGCTGTGCGCAGTCGCGACTGCGGCCTGGGCGACGCAGGGGCTGGACTCCAGATCCCAGACCAAGGTGAACAATGCGATGGCCAAGGCCTGGCAAAAGGGCGGCAATTCGCAAAACGACCCAGCCCTGCAAAAGCAGGTGGTGAACATCGGCAGCCGCCGCAACAACACCTGCAACGTCAACGTCGGCACGGCAAAACCGGGCGAGAAGGCGCCGAAGGAAATCGTCGTCACCACCAAAGAAGTCATCAACGTTTGCAAGTGAGAGCCCCATGCGCGTGAATTCCCGTTTCCATCTGTCGTTTGTCGCATTCGCCGTGATGGCGGCGTTGGGCGCGACGAAGCCCGTGCTCGCCAGTGATGATCTTGCCAAGCTGGAGGAACTGAAGCGGGCCATGTCCGTCCCTGGCGGCGAAGGCGCTCCGGCGAAAAAGAAAATGCGCACCCGGGCGATCGTGATGGACAGCGATCCACAGCCCGAGGAGACGCCGGCGCCGCGTGGTGGTGCGCCCGTCGATTGCGCCTCGATCTCGCCCGACGTGAAGGCCAATGCGGTGGACTTTGCGATCCAGTTCAGGGTCGGTCGTGCCGAGCTGTCGCCCGTGTCGGAAAACACCCTGATCGAAATCGGCAAGATTCTGGCGCTGTCGCCCGAGCGTTGCGTCCTGGTGGAAGGGCATACGGACGTGTCCGGCAATGCCGAGAAAAACCTGGTCCTGTCCCGCGAGCGGGCGGCGAGCGTCGTCAAATTCATCTCCGATCATGGTGGCGTCGACCGCAAGCGTCTGGTCCCGATCGGCAAAGGGTCCTCCGACCCGCTCAAGAACCTCGATCCGCGCGATCCCAAGAATCGACGCGTGGTGTTCAAGGTTGTCACCGGCTGACGGCTGACATTTCACATCACTGTTACTTAAGGAGATTGACCATGCGCGTTATCGCTCTTCTCGCCGCTTCCGCCATCATCGCTGCCCCGGCTTTTGCGCAGCAGGCCCAGCGTTCCAGCAATCCCCAGGGCGTGCAGATCCAGGGCAACACCGAGATCAAGGCCAAGCAGGAGAACACCGCCGCCGTCGCCGTGGGCGAAGGCAACGTGGCCAAGAACACCGCCGGCGCGATCAAGGGCGGCACCCAGATCCAGGGCAACACCAAGATCAACGCCAGCCAGAAGAACACGGCTGCCGTGGCCGTCGGCAAGAACAACACCGCCGCCAACGAAGCCGGCGTGATCGGCGGCAAGTAAGCAACGACATCATCCATCCATTAGGGAGTCCATCATCATGAATCGTCTTCTCGTTCTCGCACTGGTTTCCGCGTTCGCCTCCACCGCTTTCGGCCAGGCTTCCCAGGCCGGTCCGCGCGGCGCCATGTCCTCGCCCAACGCCCAGGGCGTGCAGATCCAGGGCAACACCGAAATCAAGGCCAAGCAGGAGAACACCGCCGCCGTCGCCGTGGGCGAGGGCAACGTGGCCAAGAACACTGCCGGCGCGATCAAGGGCGGCACCCAGATCCAGGGCAACACCAAGATCAACGCCAGCCAGAAGAACACGGCTGCCGTGGCCGTCGGCAAGAACAACACCGCCGCCAACGAAGCCGGTCAGATCGGCGGCAAATAATCGGCCTCGTGCCCCTTTCCCCCGGAGGTTCGCCTCCGGGGGTTTTGCCGTTTACCGTTCCGCGCCCCCTGGTTCCATGGTTTCATGGTTCCCAGAAACGCGTCTTGGGATGAGTCGAGATGAGATTGCCACAGCTCCTGCCGTTCGCCGCCCTGCTGCTTTTCCTGCCGGGACTCACGCATGCCGAAGCGCCGTCGCCCTGGGTGGCGCAGATCAAGGTTTCCCGTGGCATCGTCCATGTCGTGCGCGGCGGCCAGTCATATCCGGGATTGGTGGGGGTGCGCCTCAAGCAGGACGACATCGTGTCGACCGCCGGCAACGGTTCGGTCGGAGTGATGTTCCTCGACAACTCGATGCTGTCCCTCGGTCCGGATTCCGAAGTGTCGCTGCAGCGGTTCTCCTACGATCCGGCGACCTATATGGGGGCTTTCGATGCCTTCGTCAAACGTGGCACGGTCTCCGTCCAATCCGGCAACATCGCGCGCCAGACCCCCGATGCCATGCGGATCAACACGCCGAAGACCGAAATCCGGGGCGATGCGCAGTCCTATCTGGTTAGCGTGGAGAAGTAACATGAAATGGTCACTGATCGCCTTGATGGCATGTGTGGCGGCCGGATGCGCCCATCGCGAAACGGTGGCGGTACTGCCTGGCGCTACGGGCAAGACGGGTGCCCTGAGCGTGAAGAGCAGGGACGGCGGCGAAGCCGTCAGGCTGAGCGACGCATACGCCGCCGCCGACGTGCGGGGCGGCAGCATCCGGGCCGGCCGGGTCACGCCGCAGGAGGTGGCGGAGAAATTTTCCGCCGCGATCGACGCGCAGCCGCTGCAACCGGCGCGCTTCCGCCTGTATTTCATCGAGGGGAGCGACAGGCTGACCGCCGACTCGGAGCAGCAGATCGCCCAGATTTTCAGTGAAATCAAGCGCCGCCCGGCGCCCGACGTCCAGGTCGTCGGCCATACCGACCGGGTCGGGGCGGTCGCGGAAAACGACCGCCTCGCGCTGAGGCGCGCGGAAAAAATTCGTGGCGACCTGATCAGCCAGGGACTGGATGCCGAGAACGTCGTGGCCAGCGGACGCGGGGAGCGCGAGCCGCTGGTGGCGACCGATGACGAGGTGCCGGAGGCGCGCAACCGGCGGGTCGAGATTTATGTGCGCTGAATCCTTTCCCTGCGATTTCCATTGACTCCCTGACCCGATCCCTGGAGATGCTCATGGCAGGCATGCAGCGCCCCGGTCGTCCCGGTCACTGGCTCGGCTGCATTTTCGTCTCTCTTCTGTTGGGCCTCGGCGCGGCAGCCGTTGCCGCGCCCAAACCGCCGTCGACGCCATCGTCGTCCGGAACGGCGGGGGAGCCGGTGCTGCGCATCGAGACCGGCGCCCACCAGGCACTGATCACCAAGATCGGCGCCGATGCGGCGGGGCGCTGGATCGTCACCGCGTCGGAGGACAAGACGGCGCGCATTTGGGAGGCCGCCACGGGCCGCCCGCTGGCGATATTGCGGCCGCCGATCGGCGCGGAAGCCGCCGGCGCCCTCTACGCCGCCGCCATTTCACCCGATGGCCGCCAGGTCGCCCTGGGGGGGAATGCCAATCTCGACGGCCGTAACGCGCATGCCCTGTATCTGTTCGACCGGGCGACCGGCAACCTGCCGCCCAAGAGCACCCTGTCGGGCCTGGAAGCGCCCCTGACCCAGATCGCCTGGTCGCCGGACAGCCAACTGCTGGCGATCGGACTGCGCCAGGAAGGGCTGCGCGTATTTCGCCGCAATCTGGGTTTCGTCGGCGCGGACCCCGAATACAACGAGGCCATCTTCGGCGCCGATTTCTCGCGGGACGGGCGGCTGCTGACCGCCAGCCTGGATGGCGCGTTGCGTCTCTACGCGATCGGCAAGGGCGGGCTGGAACGGCAGGCCCGCCGCGCGGCGCCGGGCGGCCGGCCTTATGCCGTGGCGTTTTCCCCCGCCGGCAACCTGATCGCGGTGGGCTACCAGAATGCGCCGCGCGTCGACGTGCTGGACGCGACCAGCCTGGACCTGCTGTACAGCGCCGAGGTCCGTGGCGGCGGCAACCTGGGGCGGGTGGCCTGGTCCGCCGACGGCCAGGTGCTCTACGCCGCCGGCAGCGCCAGCAGCGGCGGCCGGTTTCCGCTCTATGCCTTCGCCGACGCCGGCCGCGGGCGCGGCCGCGAGATCGGCAGCTTCGCCAACACCGTCACCGGTCTGGCGACGCTGGGCAGCGGAGTGATGGCCGCCAGCGCCGAGCCGTCCTGGGCCGCCTTCGACGCGAATGGCCTGTCGCGGCTCGGCGTCCGCGCGCAGACCGCGGATTTCCGCGATCTGGGGGAGAACTTCCGCATCGCCGCCGACGGCCATGCGCTGGTTTTCCCGATGACGGCCAACGCACAGCCCCTGGTGTTCGATCTGGAGCAGGGCAGCCTCAAGTCGCGTCCCGCGCCGGCGGACCTGTTGCCGCCACGGCTGCCCAAACGCGGCGGCGGCCCGACGGACTGGAAGAACTCCGCCGCGCCCAGACTCGACGGCCGCGTCCTGGCCTTGCGTCCCAACGAAATGTCGCGCAGCGCGGCGCTGGCGGCCGACAGCCGTTTCGTCCTCGGCACCGACTGGAACCTGCGCGCCTACGATGGCGGCGGCAATCCGCTCTGGGAACGGCGCACGCCCGCCGCGGCCTGGGCCGTCAACATCAGCGCCGACAATCGCTGGGTGGTGGCGGGCCTGGGCGATGGAACCGTGCGCTGGTATCGCCTGAGCGACGGCCAGGAGCAACTGGCGCTGTTCGTCCACGCGGACCAGGAGCGTTGGATCGTCTGGTCGCCCAAAGGCTATTACGACACCTCGATCGGCGGGGAAAACCTGGTGGGCTGGCATCTGAACCGCGCCCCCAACCAGCGCGCCGACTTCTTCTCGGTCGGGCGCTTCCGCGAACGCTTCTATCAACCCGGCACGATCCAGAAGATCCTCGCCCTGGCCGACGAGGCGGAAGCGGAGCGGCAGACGCGGCTGGAACTCGCCGCCGTCGCCGCGATGAACGCCGAGCCGCCGGTTGCGCCGTCGGCGCCGATCAAATCCCGCAGCGAAGGCAAGGACCGCAGGGCGCCCGAGCCGGCGGCCGCGGCGCCGGCGAAAATCGTCGAAATCGTGCCGCCGGTCATCGAACTGCATTCCGACAGCCAGGTGGAGACCAGCGGCGACGTGGTGACGGTGCGCTACGCCGTGCGCACGCCGCAGGAGGCGCCGCTCAAGGATGTCAAGGTGCGCGTCAATGGCCGCCTGGACCGCAGCATCAAGCCCGTGGCGCAGCGTGCCGTGCAGGGGGAGGCGCCCGTGCAGGAGGTCCAGGTGCGGGTGCCTCCCGGCAAGGACGCCGAAATCCTGCTGATCGCCGAGAACCGCAACGCCAAGTCCGACCCGGTCAGCATCAAGGTGACGCGCAGCACGGCGCCGCCGCTGCCCGTGGCGCGCGACAAGGCCGACTACGACACCCTGTACATGCTGGTGGTGGCGGTCAACAAGTATCCCGGCCCCAACGAGCTGGTGAGCCCGGTCAAGGATGCGAACGCCTTCAAGGCGCAGATGGCGCGGATCGCCAATCCCCCGGCCGGCGTCCGCAGAATCTACAACCGCCTCGAATTCAAGCTGCTCACCGACGAGACCGCGACCCGCGAAAACATCCTCGAAGGCATGAACTGGCTCAAGTCCAACATGAAGGAAAAGGATGCCGGTGTCCTGTTCCTTTCCGGCCACGGCATCGCCCAGGACAAGTCCTACTACTACATCCCCTTCAAGCCGGGCGGCATGGCCAGCAAGGTGGCGGAATGGCTGCCGGGCGACCAGATCGTCAACACCTTGCAGAGCCTGCCCGGCCGCGCGATGTTCTTCCTCGACACCTGCTACGCGGGGGCGCTCACCAACCAGGCGTCCAGCGCCACCGACATCATCAACAAGATCGACGACGAACGCGGCGTGATCATCTTCGCCTCCTCCACCGGCAAGGAGAAGTCCGGCGAGGATGACGAAAACGGTTTTTTCACCAAGGCACTGATCGAAGGTTTGCGCGGCGAAGCCGTCGACAAGAAGGACAACCTCGTCTATCCCACGCTGCTCAAACGCTATGTCACGCGGCGGGTCAAGGAACTGTCCGAGAATCAGCAACGGCCCTTCATCAGCGACCACGGGATCGACGAACCCATCGCCATTGTCATCAAATAGCGCTCATGGAAACAAATTTTCTGCCCCTGAACATGAATACGCGCAGGACAGGAAAGGCCCGCCCCCTCCCAGCCTCCCCCTCTCCGGGGGAGGTGATGGTATCGGCTCGCTGCGCTCGTATGTTTGGCTTGCCGTTTCAATTCGCAATTTCACGTTAACCACTCGCAAAGGGAGATGAATATGAACGCCAAGCTCGTGCAACGCCCCATCGCCGCCGCCGTTGCGGCCGCCCTGCTGGTTTCCGCCTGTGTAACCAACCCGGATGGCTCGATCAAGATGGACGATCGCGCCAAGGGCGCCCTGATCGGCGCCGTGGCCGGCTGCGCGCTGGCCAGCGCGTCGGGCAGCGATTGCGCCAAGGGGGCGGTGGTCGGCGCCGCGGTCGGTTTCCTGGTGGGCTGGTATTTCGAATCCAAGAAGGTGGCGGACGCCAAGCAGGTCAACGCCGAGTACCAGAAACAGAAGGTGGCGATCCCCAAGAAGGAGATCACGCCGGTTGCCTTCTCCAGCAAGGTCACCCAGGCCAAGCCGGATGCCAAGGGCGATCAGGAGGTGCAGATCACGTCCAGCACCGACCTGATCGGCTATGGCGACAAGGTGCCGGAAGTCCAGCAGAAATATGCGATCTACGACGAGAACAACAAGCTGGTGGAGGAGAAGATCGAGAAGCTGACGGCGGTCGACGGCGCCGGCCGCTACCAGACCAACTCCAAGTTCACCAAGCCGGCGAATGCCAAGGGCAAGAACTACACGGTGAAGACGGCCCTGATCGCCAACAACAAGACCTACAAGGAAAACAGCTACAAGGTGTCCTTCCAGGACGGCGGCGCCGTCATGCTGGCGTCGGTGCGCTGATAGAACGCTCGCCCCCCTTCGCCCCCTCCGGGGGGGGCGATATGGCTCGCTGCGCTCGGGTGTTTGGGGGAGCGCTGTGGGGGCACCGATGCGTTGCGGCTTCGCCGCGTGCCGCTTTTCCTTGCGGCGGCGCGGCGGAAAAGCTTCGTCGGGGCCGGGGTGAGGGGGGCGGGCATGGCCCGCTCCTGCGCGACGAGAAGGATTTTCGCCGTGCCCGCCGTGGTTTGCGGTCCGGCGGAAAAGTTCGTCTTTCAGGCCAATCCCTGGATCGCGCAGGCCGCGACCGTCTGGGCGCGGCCTTTCACTTGCAGCGAATGGCGCGCACCCACCCGCGCGATTCCGCCCGCCGCATCCACCGTCGCCTGGCTGGCGAGGATCGGCGCGCCGACTTCCTTGGTCATGCCTTCCAGGCGCGACGCGGTATTGACGGTGTCGCCGATCGCCGTGTATTCCATGCGGCTGCTGGCGCCGATGTTGCCGACCACGGCGTCTCCGGTGTGGATGCCGATGCCGATCTCGAATGGAGGCAGATCGCGGCCGGCGAAACGGCGCTCCATCCAGTGGCGGAAGTCCACGGCCACCTGGTGCAGCGCCACGGCGGCCCGCAGCGCCCGCGCCGCGTGGTCGTCCTGGCGCAGGGGGGCGCCGAATTCGGCCATGATGGCGTCGCCGATGAACTTGTCGATGGTGGCGCCTTCCTTCAGCAGGACCGCGCAGGCCCGTTCGAAGTAGGTGTTGAGCATCTCCACCACTTCCTTCGGGCTCAGCTTTTCCGACATCGTGGTGAAGTTGCGGATGTCGGAGAACAGCACGGTGACCCGTGTCGCCTGGCCGCCCAGTTCCGGCAGATCGGGAGACGCCAGCAAGGCCGTCAGCACCTGCGGCGACACGTAGCGCCCGAACAGGGCGTTCAGGTAGGAGCGCTCGCGTTCCTCGCGCGTCAGGCGCAGCAGGAACAGGGCGCCCAGCACGATGCCGATGCCGATGTGGAGATGCGCCAGCGGAAACAGCAGCATCCGGCCGTGAAGCCAGTAGGCGATCGCGGCCAGACCCAGGGCCAGCGCGGCGCCCAATGCCAGGGTCCGGGTCATCGGCAGGCGCATGCCCCAGAAGGCGAGCAGGCCGAAGGTGGCGGCGAACGCCAGCAGACGCAGCGCGGAAGGCAAGGGGTCGATGAAATGCCCGCCGAGCAGGGTCTCGACCGCGGACGCCTGGATCTCCGGCCCCGACATCAGCGCATTGGCCTGGCTCAGCGTGGTCGAGTAGGGCGTCGGATGCACGTCGTTCATGCCGGCATAGCCGGCGCCGACGACCACGACCTTGCCGGCCAGGGCGCGCACGGCCGGGTCGCGTTCCGCGCCGGGGGCCAGCAGCCGCTGGAAGGAGAGCGCGGCAATGCTGCCGGGGGGGCCGGCAAAGGCGATGGGCCAGGCGCCGTCCGCCGCGATGTCGCGGCCGCCGAAGCGCCAGCGATCGGCGTCCGGATTCTGGCCGGTATGGCGGATCGCCGCCAGCAGCGCCAGGGTGAGATGGGGCAGCCCGGCGATCCGGTGGGGCGTCCCCGTCATGGCGAAGCGCCGCACCACGCCGTCGCTGTCGGCCTCCAGATTGGTCAGGCCGACATGAGGGCTGAGCGCGTAATCCGGCAGGGAGAGCAGATAGTCCGGGCTGGGCAGCACGTAGTCGCCTTCCTTGCTGCCGTCGCCGATGCGGAATGCGGCCAGCAGGACGTTGCCCTGGTTGAGCTGGCGCCGGAAAGGCCGGTCGTAGCTGCGGGTGGCCTCATCGGGGGCCAGCCCCAGTTTTCCGATCCAGCGCTCGGGGCTGCCGCTGAACAGAAAGTCGAGCACGAGGGTCCTGGCGCCGACCGCCTGCAACGTTGCCAGCGCGCGGGCGAAATGCGGCGTCCAGAAGGCCAGCGGCTCGTCGGGCAGGGCCGCCAGCGTCGGATCGTCGATCATCACCAGGGCCACGTGCCGGGCCTCGCGGCGCTGGCCGGCGAGGCGATGCCAGACGTCGGTGTAGAAGGACTCGGCGCCGGCCACGATCTTGCTGCGATACAGCGATTCGCTGGCGACGCAGGCCAGGAGGGCGGCGCCGAGCGCCAATAGCCAGGTTTTGGTGGTCAGACGACGCATCGGAGTCACTTCATGGTAGCTACGTTATTGTTTCCTGAGTGAATACAATCGGAGCGCAAAAATACAGGTTGTGAATGAAGACCCAGTCACTGTCTGATGCTACATTTTCAGCATTCAATGAAGATGCTTTATTGTTTCCTTCTAGGAAACAATTGCTGGCGTAATGGCGCAATCAAACCGGGAAGGCCATGCCGGTGCGCATATAGCCGGCGATGCGTGGCGTGCGCTCGGCGTAGCCGGCACTGCTCTCGCCGATGCGAAAACCGCTCGCCTGAAGCAGTTGCGGTATGTCCCGGTTCAGATGGCAGCCGCCGAAAACGCGGTGCCAGAGCGGGTCGATGCGATCCTGCCAGCGCTGCACCGAGCGGTCCGGCGAGCGCCCGTGTTCCGCGAACAGCAGCCGGCCGTCGGGCTTGAGGACGCGCCGCATCTGCGCCAGCGCGGCGTCCACGTCGGGGATGGTGCACAGGGCGAAGGTCACCACCACGGTGTCCACGCTGGCGTCCGGCAGGGGCAGATCCTCGGCGCCGGTCTGGATCAGCTCCACGGCGAAGGGCAGATCGTTCACTCGCTGCCGGGCCAGCTTGAGCAGGGCCGCGCCCGGATCGATGCCGGTCAGGTGTTCGATCCGTCCGCGATCGTAGAAGGGCAGATTGTGGCCGGAGCCCACGCCGATCTCCAGCACCCGGCCGTGCGCGCGGGGCACGACGGCGGCACGCCGCTCGCGAATCACGCCCTGGTTGCAACCCCAGTCGATCAGGCGCGGCAAGATTCGGTTCTCGTAGAACGACATGGCGATCTCCTCAACGTGTGTCAGTCGCTTTTCCGCCGCAACCCCTCGGCGCCGCCGCGAAGTATCCCAAAATCACGGCGACACGGCGTGCCCGCTCCTACGGAGTTTATTGCGTCTGGCCGCTTTCGACAGGGCTTTTCCGCCGGGCCGTCCCAAGGGAAAGCGGCACGCGGCGAAGCCGCAACGCATCGGTGCCGCCACGAAGCTCCCCCCAAACATCCGAGCGCGGCGAGCCGTATCGAACCCCCCGGAGGGGGCGAAGGGGGGCGAGCCATGAAAGATCAGCCCAGAAACAGTTTGTAGGCCGGATTGCGGCTCTCGTCCCAGTACTGATAACCCAGAGTCTTGAGAAAGCCCTTGAACTCCTTCATCTCGGCGCGCGGCACCTGCATGCCCACCAGCACCCGGCCGTAGTCGGCGCCGTGGTTGCGGTAGTGGAACAGGGAAATGTTCCAGCCCCGGCTCATGTGGTCGAGGAAATTCAGCAGCGCCCCGGGCCGTTCGGGGAATTCGAAGCGGTAGAGCAGTTCGTCGTCGAGGGCCGGGGCGTGGCCGCCCACCATGTGCCGCACGTGCAGCTTGGCCATCTCGTCGTCGGTCAGGTCGAGGGCCGGCAGCTTGTGGCGGCGCAGGCTGTCCACCAGCTTCAGGGACTCGGCGCGGCTCGCCACCTGCACGCCGACGAAGACATGGGCCGCCGTGGCGCTGGAATAGCGGTAGTTGAATTCGGTGATGGCATGGCGGCCGATCAGGCTGCAAAAGCGCTTGAAGCTGCCGGGCTGTTCCGGGATGGTCACCGCCAGCACGGCTTCGCGCTGCTCGCCCACCTCGGCGCGTTCGGCGACGAAGCGCAGGCGGTCGAAGTTGGTGTTGGCGCCGGAGGCGATCGCCACCAGGGTCTTGCCCTTGAGCCGGTTCTTCTTCGCGTAGACCTTGGCGCCGGCGATGGCCAGCGCGCCGGCCGGCTCCAGGATGGAGCGGGTGTCCTCGAACACGTCCTTGATCGCCGCGCAGATGGCGTCGGTATCCACCAGGACGATGCCGTCGAGCAATTCGCGGCAGAGGCGGAACGTTTCCTCGCCGACGAACTTCACCGCCGTGCCGTCGGCGAACAGGCCCACCTGGTCCAGCCGTATCCGCCGCCCGGCCCTGATCGAGCGCGCCATGGCGTCGGCGTCGACCGTTTCCACGCCGATCACCTTGGTCTGCGGCCGCAGGCGCTTGACGTAGGCGGCGATGCCGGCGGCCAGCCCGCCGCCGCCGATCGGCACGAACACCGCGTCGATCGGCTCCGGATGCTGACGCAGGATTTCCATGCCGACCGTGCCCTGGCCGGCGATCACCTCGGGGTCGTCGTAGGGGTGGACGAAAGTCAGCCCCGCCTTCTTCTCCAGCACCTTGGCGTGGGTGAAGGCTTCGTCGAAGGACTCGCCGGCCAGCACCACCTCGCCGCCCCGCTTGCGCACCGCGTCCACCTTGATCTGCGGCGTGGTGGTGGGCATCACGATCACCGCCCGGCAGTTCATGCGCTGTCCGGCCAGCGCGACGCCCTGGGCGTGGTTGCCGGCCGAGGCGCAGATCACGCCGCGCTTGCGCTGGGCCGGCGTCAGGTGCGCCATCTTGTTGTAGGCGCCGCGCAGCTTGAAGGAGAACACCGGCTGCATGTCTTCGCGTTTCAGCAGGATGCGGTTCTGCGTTCGCGCCGAAAGATTGGCCGCCGGCTCCAGCGGCGATTCGACGGCGACGTCATAGACGCGGGCGTTCAGGATGCGTTCGAGATAATCGGGATACATGGGGGAAAACGGGCAGGAAAGTGGGGAAAATGTAGCATAGGAGCGCATTGGCCTAGCGCTCGATTTACCCGATTTACCCGATTCACCATTCGCCCGCCATCATGAAAACTTTCGTTCCCCCTTCCTTCTTGTCTTCCCTGCTGTGCTGGCTGGCGCTCGCGCTCCCCGCGACCGGCACCCAGGCCGGCGCCCTGCCGGAGACGGCGGCCGTTCCGGATGCCCATGCGGCCACGGCCGCCGCGCCGGGGGCGGAGCGCGCGCTGGACGCTTCGCCCCAGGCGCTGGAGCGGCAATTGCAATCCTTGCCCTGGGAGCAATTCCGGGCCGTGGTGGAGTCCGAGCCCAGACTCAAGGCGGACGTCGACGCCTACGGTCCTCTGGGCTGGGCCTACGTGCAGAAGAAATACCGGACCCATCCCTGGGCGCACAATATCGAGCGCCTCGAACCGGAACGCCGCCAGCAACTGGCGGCGAAGATCCGCGCCGTCGAAGCTTCCGTCGCGCCGCATGCCCCGGCGCACCCGGCCGAGACTCCGGGCGGCGCGAACCCGTGAGCCCGGCGGAATGGGTGGCGTCGTTTTCCGGTCCCGACACCGGCCTGGGCGGATTGTTCGTCGCCAGCTTCCTGGCCGCCACGCTGTTGCCGGGCGGCTCGGAACTGGCCCTCTACGCCTGGCTGCGCCTGCGGCCGGAAACACTGGGTGCGGCGTTGGCGCTGGCGACCCTGGGCAACACCCTGGGCGGCATGAGCACCTGGTGGCTGGCGCGGCGTTTGCCGGAGCGCGCGCTGGAGCGGTTTTCCAGCCGCCACTTGTCCTGGCTGCGGCGCTGGGGCCCGCTGGCCCTGGTCATGGCCTGGGCGCCCGTGGTGGGTGACGCCCTGTGCGTCGCCGCCGGCTGGTTGCGTCTGGCGGCCCTGCCTTGCGCGGCGTGGATGGCCCTGGGCAAGGGACTGCGCTACGGACTGGTGGCGCTGGGCGCGACGGCGTTCTGAGCATTCCGGGCAATGCGCCACCAATAGGCGGCCACCGCCAGGCCCGCCAGCCAAAGCCCGCCGATCGCCGCCCACCAGAAGCCGGCGGGGCCCCAGCCCAGGCCGATCATGCCGCCGATGCCATCCAGGCCCAGCATGACGCCGCCGCCGAGACCGACGCCCCACAGGGCCAGGGCGTAGATCGTCATCGGCACCAGCGCCTTGCGGTAGCTGCGCAGCAGATAGACCGCCACCGCCTGGATGGCGTCGGCCAGGTGATACAGCGCCACCAGCAGCAGCAACTGGCTGGCCAGCGCCCGCACGGCGCCGTCGCGGGTGTAGAGCGCGGCAATCGATCCGCTGCCCAGGGCCAGCAGGCTTGCCAGCACCAGGGCGCAGCCGAAGCCGAGGCGGAACCCCGTCAACCCGGCCCGCCGCGCCGCGGCCGCCTGGTTCCGCCCCAGCGCCTGCCCCACCAGCACCCCGGCGGCGTGGCCGATCGCCGTGGGCATCATGAAGAACAAGGCGGCCAGGCTGGCGGCGATCTGGTGGGCGGCCGACGCCACGGCGCCGAAGCGGGCGATGAACAGGGCCATGAAGGTGAACGCGGTGACATCCACCAGAAAGGTCGCGCCGATCGGCAGGCCCAGCCGCGCCAGCGCCGCCAGCCGGGTGCGCTCGGGCCAGCTCCAGCGGGCGAACAGGGCGTAGCGCCGGTAGTCCTCCTGCCGCCGGCACCAGACCCAGGCCAGCACGGCCAGGGTCCAGGCGATCAGGCTGGAGGCCACGCCGCAGCCCGCCGCGCCGAGGGCCGGCAGACCGAACAGCCCGCTCATGAACAGCCAGTTCAGCGGCACCTTCAGGGCGAGGCCGAGCAGGTTCAGCACCATCACCGGGCGCGGCCGGCCGATGCCGGCGGAAAAACCGTAGAACACCCGGAACACCAGGATGGCCGGCGCCCCCCAGGCCATCGCGTCCAGATAGGCGCGCACCTTGAGGGCCACTTCCGGGGAGAGCCGGGCAATGGCCAGCAGCGGATCGGGAAAGGCCAGCAGCAGCACGGTCAGCAGCGCCAGGGCGGCGGCCAGCCAGCCGGCCTGGCGCACCTGTTCGCCGATCTCGCCGTACTGGCGGGCGCCCTGCAGATGGGCGACGGTGGGCGACAGCGCCAGCAGGATGCCGGTGATGGAAATGAACAGCGAGGCGTAAATGGCGGAGCCGACGCCCACGGCGGCCAGGTCCGTGGCGGAGAGACGACCGGCCATCAGGGTGTCGATCAGGCCGTTGGCCATCACCGCCACCTGGGCGACGAAAACCGGCCAGGCCAGTCGTATGAGTTCACGCATGAAGACGGCTAGTCGACCAAATCGGCAACTCTACCGCCGAACGGCAGCGACGGCGGCAAAAAATTGGCGACAGTCTTTCAGACCTGTCGCCCCGAGATGGTCAGCGTGAAACAGCCGATTGAAACGGTCGCCAAAACTCCGGCTGTCGATGCGGAGGCGGCGCTAGCGGTTCATTTCCTGTTCAAAAGAAACGATAGGACAGCGAAATGCCGAGCATGTGCATTTTGTAGTCCGGGCTTGCCTGGTTGGTGCCGATGACGTTGGCCAAGGTGGCCGCTGAAACATCGTCATAGGCCCAGTCGTTGGACGTGTAGCGTTCATAAACGTACTTCAGATTGATGGATAGGTCCTTTTTCACCCAGTAGCGACCGAACAGGTCGAGTCGATTGAGTTTCGATGTGATGTCGGGCATTGGCAGGGCCGGTGCCGTGGCTGCAATGAGCGAACCCACGGCGACCCGGATTCTGCCGGTCGAGTCGGAATGGGTCACGTCGCCACCGAATTCGAAGGGGCCTTCAGGCTTGTAACGCAAACCGGCACCCATCGTGAAGGTGTTGTCCTGGATATCGGTCGTCCAGTGCCAGCCTGGATTGAGATAGTTGGCTTTGACCGCGCCCAGTTGCGCTGAGCGTTGATTGCTTTCGTATTTCTCCCAGGACGCAAACATGTGGGCGGTGAGCGCATCGGTCGCGGCAAGGCTGGCGTCGAAATTCGCCGCCCAGCCAGTGGCGTTGCGCAAGCCCAGTTCGGACTTGTAATAGTCGTCATTCTTATGATCGATGCTGAATTGAAGATCCAGGCGATCGATGGGGGAAAGATTGGCAAAGGCCCGCAACGTGTCACGCTTTCTGGGCGCCAGGAAGAATTTCTTCTGGGTCGGCACGTTGTCCCACAAGCCATTGTCCGCGGCATTGATCGGCAGAATGCTGGCGATGTAGGCCGGATCGCTGTAGCTCGCCAGGAAAGGCGCGCCGGCGTTGTAGGCGGAGGTCGTTCGATCGGACCAGACATAGGCCAGGCCGCCCGCGGCCATATCGTTGAACCGATGATCGACGCTGGCGTTGAAAGTGTGCTCGCGTTCTGAGCTGATGGCTTCGAACGTTTTTTTCACCCAGTCGTATTCATAGCCGAACTTCAGCTTGGTGTGCATCGTCAGCCGGTAGTCGAAATCGGCCTTGATCTGCTGTTTGGTGCTGCTGCCCGGAAGGTTGGTGCGAACCCTCGCCCTGTCCGCAATGGCTGGAACCGTGGAAACCTGATTCTGCGAATCCCCACCGATATACCAGTACTCTGACTGCGGCGTCTTGTTGTCACGGTCGTCGTAACGATAGCTGCCGGTGAAGTGCAACTTCGGTGTCAGCCGGGATGTGATCTTGAAGTCGGCGTGGGTGGTGTTGATCTTCCCATCGAGCGAACTGCGCGGCATCGCCGTGGTGACCAGCAAGCCCGAGTTGATCGAGTAGGGCAGGAAGCTTTCATCCTGGGTCATGCGGCCAAAGCTGAAACTGCCGGAAATCCGGGTGTCCTTCGAGTAGTTGTAGCCCCCGGAGGCATTGAACTGATGAAACTGGTTGTCCGGCGGCAGTCCGATCTGGCCAAAACCCAATGGATAGCCGACGGCAGGGTTCCCCCATGCCGTACCTGCGATGTTGGCGTAGGGGTTTTGCCAGGAAAGTGCCGTATTGGCATTTTTGAAAAAGGAACCGTAGTAGCCGAATTGCAGTTGCAGCTTGGCCGTGGTGTAGCGTGCGGTGGCCTCGAACTGGTCGGTGGTGTAGTCGACCGGTTCGGGAAGAATCACGGCGCGGGGGTTGCCGCCCGAATTGCCAATGACGGCCCCGATGAAGCGGTCTCCTTCCTTGGTGTCACGCTTGAAGTTGACGGCGATGTCCCAATTGCCGGACAGTGATTTCGTCAAACCCAGGGCCAGCGATTTGCGCAGGGTTTCAACGTCGTAGGACCGCATTCCGGTGGCCAGTGCGGTCATGCCCGTCGTGGCGTTGCTGGCGACCCAACCGGCAGGCAAAACCAGACGCGTGTCGCCGGGATTCACGAAGGGCGTCTGATAACTGTCAGAAAACAGCTTGGGTAGTTGGTCGTACTCAAGGCGAACGCCGAAATTGCCTTGCTGGCCGCCTTCGATTTTCAGGCTGCGGGAGTCCAGCCCAAGGTTTCGTCCATCGATCGTGAAGTATGAGGCATCGTTCTCGCCGCGCTGGACGACGCGGACGTTGGCAATCACCTGGTTGCCGGTATCGGCGTCGATGAAATCGCCAAATTTGTCGTTGCCGGTTGCGGTGACGTGGCGGACGCCCAGTTCGACCTCACTTTCCGGGCGGAGCATCCTGCGAACGTCGTCGGCATCATCGTCAGCCCATGCGTCGCCGCAGCAATTGAAACCGATGAACGCGATGGATACGGCCAGGACATTGGGTGTGAATCGAGTATCGATTTTGCGTGTCATGTCGGGTCTCCCTGCGATTAACGGGTGTAGCGCGAGCCGGACGGATGATTGGTGCCATGAACCTGCGTGTGGCAGTTGAGGCAGGCGCGCAGCAGTTGCTGCTGGGCGGGTGCAACGCCCCCCGAGGCGACGGACAGGCCGCGTCCGCTGTAGGCGGTTCCCGGGTGCTGGGTGAAGTCATGACACTGCTGACACAGATAAGGCGGTTTGGTCTTCAGCAGGGACGCATGATTCGATCCGTGCGGTGTGTGGCAATTGAGGCAGTTGTCGCTTGCGGGCGGGTGCTCCCACAGGAAGGGGCCACGTTTTTCGGCGTGGCAGGTGTAGCAGGTTTCGACAACGGTATTTTTTGCCAGCAGCTTCGGTCCGGACGACCCGTGCGGGTTGTGGCAGTCGGAACAGCCGACCTTGCCTTCCTTGATCGGATGGTGCGAGGCGCGGAACGACTGCGCACGCTGCTCTTTGTGGCAGGAGTAGCAGACTTCCCCCTGGGTTCTCTTGTCGCGCACCTTGTCATGCTGGGTGTGCACCTGGTGGCAGGAGGTGCATGCGAGATCGCCGCCGGCATGTTGGCTACCCGCCCAGTGCATCCGGTTTCCGCCTTGATGGCAACTGAGGCACGCCTCGTTCTGTACGTCGATGGGGGTGGTCGACCCTTTCTTGAAACCGCGGTCAACCTTTGGCCGATCTTTCAACCCCTGCGGATTTTCAGAGTGCAGGCGGCTTTCACCATGGCAGCCGACACAGCCGATGTTGCGGCCGTCGGCCCTGACGCCATGCTTGGTCTTGCCGATCGCAAACACGGGCGCGTTGTCATTTTCATCGTGACAGCCGGTGCATTTCGCATCGCCCTTGAAAATCACGTCGGCCGCCGGTTTTTTTTCTTCCGTCGCCTGTGCGCCGAAAGTGATGCCGAGTCCCAGGGATATCCCAAGAAGCCAAGCCACCACTGAATGCCGCAAGTTAGCCATAGGTCCCCCTTGATATGCGCTATCAGTCAAAATCAACGCTTTCCAACGAATGAGTCAAGCGACTTCATCCAATAACATGCCGGACGACATGGGCCGTTCGGCATGTTTCGGCTACTTGTTCTTGATGTCCAATTCCTGCGGCCCCGGGCCGCCCTCCGGCTCGTTATGGGCGATCGCGTAATGGCAATCGATGCAGGCCATTTTTTCGGTCTTGGCGCGTGCGTGCCTCACTTTCGCCTTTTCACTGGTTTCTGCTTTATCCAGGTTGTGACAGGCTTTGCATTCCCGCGAATCGCTCTGCTTCATGTAGGTCCATACACGAACCGCCATTTCGTAGCGCTTGGCCTCGAATTTCTCCTTGGTGTCGATCGAGTGTGAGACGAAATGCCCCCACAGATCGCGTGCCGCATTGATCTTGCGGAAATACAGTGGAATGCCGGTGCGCGGAACATGGCAATCGACACAGGTGGCGCGTACCCCGCTTCGATTGACGTCATGGATTGTGCCTTTGTACTCGTCCCGGTTGTAGGTCATTTCATGACAGGAACTGGCACAGAACTCCTCCGTACTGGTCAGCAGCAGTATGGTGCTGCCCGTTGCCACGATGCCCAGGCCGACGGCAATGCCGCCCGCAAGGAGCAGTAACGGACCCCACGGCCTGCCGCACCAGCTTCGCAATCTATCCGATAGTTTTTTCAGCATGCCCCCGCTCCCCATTCAGCGCCATGCCCAATGTGCACGGGGTCAGAGCGAAAGAATCCAGTTGATCAGATTCTTGATTTCCTCGCTGGTGGCCTTGATCTGCTTGTGTTCCTCTTCCTTGCCGTCGATCTTGACCTTGGGAGCTGTGGTCATGTGCTTGGTAAGCTTTTCCATGGCGTCGGGATCACCTTTGCGCTTGCTTGCCACTTCCTTGTAGGACGGACCATCCTTCTTTTTGTCGAGCGCATGACATTTGAAACAATCGTTCTTTTTCAGCAATGCCTTCGCTGCATCGGCATTCTGCGCCTGGGATGTCAGGGGAAGAAACGGCAGACACGCTATTGCCGTGACGATGGAAATCTTTCTCATGTGACCTATCCTCCTAAGCAGGCTTTCATGCCACGCCTTGTTGATTTGAATCGCTGCAAGGAGCGATTGCTTAAGGGAAGGTTAACGTTCTTCTGCTAGCGAGGTCTTGTTTTTTTACGAATGATCTTTTGCGCAAAAGTGCACACGTCATCATTCCTCATCGGTGATTCATGGCGTCCTGGGTTCACCCATGCGCGCCTCACGGGGGGAGATGCCGAAGTATTTCTGAAAGCTGCGTGAAAAATGGGCATGATCGCTGAACCCCCACGCATAAGCGATCTTGCAGATCGACAGACGACAATCCGCCTGCCTGAGCTGGTTGTAAGCCCGTTCGAGACGCTCTTTCATCACCCAACGCATCAGGGACTGTGGCTCGTCCTCGAACAGACGATGGATGTAACGAGCCGACAGATTGACGCCAGCGGCGATGAAATCGACGTTGAGCGAGGGAAGGTTCAGATGCGTAATGGCAAAGCGCTTGATGCTGCTCAGATGGTACGAGCGCAGCCCGGATGGGGGCGGTGTCGAAGCGCCACTCGATGATCGCAGGGTTGCATTCAGCAGGCTGGTCGTGAACGACGACAGATCCGCTGCGGAATCCGGTTCGTTGAGAACCGCGGCATGGGCCGCCAATGACCGCAGATAATCCGCCAGCACGGCGGCGGTTCCCGAGGTGGCGGGAATGGCGACATCGGAAAACGGAGTTCTGTCCCTGCGACTCGGATCGAGCATCGACTCCGGCAGAATGACGCAGACCTCCTGGTAATTCTCATGGAATTGTATGGTGCTGGGTGGGCCGATGCGATGTATGAAAAGATCGCCAGGCTTGACATGGGTTTCTCTGTCCTCGCTGTATGCGGTGTAGTGGCCCTGTATCTGAAGGTGTACGGCGATATTGCAGGCGCCGTCCGCTCCTTCCCTTCGCGTGGCGAGGTGGGCGCTGCCGCTGCCCTTCAGAAGAACCAGCGGTACTCCGTGTGCCGTTTCGGCTTCCATGTCAAGGCTGAACGCCTGATGCCGGTCGGGTGTGATCGCGTATTCGGCACCGAAGATTTCGGCTGTGCGTTCCTGCCACCAATCGACGCGGTCATCGACGGCAATTGCATCGGTCGTCAGCAACAAACCCATTTCAGCCTCCCCTCCGCGATGTCGTTGTCGTATTGATCGATCTCGGATGTGCGCTCTACCGATCTTGTCGATGCATCGGTTTTGAAAGCGGCGCCGCGCGTCTTTCGCAGTGCGGACGATCATCGTAACAAAGCATGTTTTTGTCAAGGATGATGGCTGATCAAACGCCTTGCCTCCCTCTTTCTCGTTGTTTATTCATTGGCAGGCGAGGGTGTCAGACACTCAGCGTGCAGGATTCCGATCCGCCAGCAGGCCCTCGGGGCGATCGGAAAAATCCCGCGTGTTGCCCTGCGCCCGGGTGAGGGTGGGAATCAGCGCGGGCTGATAGGCGTAACAGGCGCCGGTGCGGGCCTGCAGCCTCTCGTTGATCCCCGTGGGGAGGTTGTCCATGTCGAACAGCAGGGAGAGGGACACGATCAGGGTGCGGCGGGCGACGGTGATCGCCTCGATTTCGTCCAGGTCGCTGATCGAGGCATCCACCCAGCGCATCATGCTGCGCACGTTCTGCCCGGCGTGAGGCCCCGCGGTGATTTCATCGCCCTCCAGGGGCCAGTCCAGCGCCAGTTCGCCGTCGCGATGCAGCAGCAGCCGGCGCCGTCCGGAAAGGACGGGGCCGCGCGGCCCCACTTCGGCGCGGAAATTGTCGATGTGGACTTCCATGTCGTAGAGGCGCTGCGCGGTGCCCCGCGCGGCATGGGCGATGGCCAGGTTCGCCAGGTCGAACATGTGGGTGCATTGCTCGGCGCTGGCGGTGTGCCGGTAGGCGGCCTGGGGGTGGGGGGCCAGGGCCATTCCCACCAGGCGCGGCAGGTTGCCGGTCGCGCCCGGACACTGCGCCCACGGGCTGCGGACATGGGTGGTGTCGGCCTCCACCGCCACCACCCGGTGGCCGTCATGGCGCACGATGATGCCGAAACGGTGCTGGTTGTCTTCCACGTCGGCGCGCACCGAGCGGTCGCCGCCGACGATCAGGATGCGGCGGCGCAGGATCTTGCTCATGGTTTTTCCTCGATCAATTCGATCCTGTAGCCGTCGGGATCCTCGACGAAGGCGATGACGGTGCTGCCGTGCCGCATCGGTCCGGCCTCGCGCGCCACCTTGCCGCCGCGCCGGCGAATCGCCGCGCAGGCCGCGGCGGCGTCGGGCACCGCGATCGCGATGTGGCCGAAGGCATTGCCCAGCTCGTACGCGTCCACGCCGTAGTTGTAGGTCAGTTCGATCACCGCGCCGGCGGCCTCGCTGCCGTAGCCGACGAAGGCCAAGGTGAATTTTCCGTCTGGGTAATCGTGGCGGCGCAGCAGCCGCATGCCCAGCACTTCGGTGTAGAAGGCGATCGAACGTTCCAGGTCGCCGACGCGGATCATGGTGTGTAGCACTCTCATGTCGCTGCTCCTTGCAAGAAGGGCCGCTCCGGATTTTCCTGCCCCTTGAGGGGCGGTCGGCGCGAAGCGGCGATTTCGGGGGCGCTCAGATGATCGGGATCTCCGCTCCGCGCAGTTTGAGCTCGGCCCTCAGCGCGCGCCAGTCGGGGCAGCCGCGGGCCACTTCGGCCCAGAAGCGGGGACTGTGGTTCATCTCCCGCAGATGGGCCAGTTCATGCACCACCACATAATCCACCAGTTCCAGCGGCAGGTGAATCAGGCGCCAGTTGAGGCGAATGCCGCTCACCAGGCTGCAACTGCCCCAGCGCCCGCGGGCCGAGCTCAGGCTCAGGGGCGGCGGCGCGTGACCCATCCGTTCGGCGTAATGGGCCAGGCGCTCGCCGAACACCGCCAGTGCCCGGGTCTTGAGGGCGCGCCGCGCCAGTTCGTCCAGATCGCCGCCGTCGCGGGCCGCGAGTTCCAGCAGGGCGTCGCGCCAATGGAAACGGTTGGCGCCGCTCGTCACCCGCACGTCCACTTCCCCGCCGAGCAGCGGCAGGCGCTGTCCGTCGCGGATCGCCAGTTGGCGCAGCACCCGGCGGCTGGAGAATTCGTCGAGCTTGGCGATCACCCATTCGCCGTGGCTGCGGATGAATTCCTCGATTTCCGCCAGCGGCACGGCGCGGGGCGACCCCACCCGCAGGCCGCGCTCGTCGATGTGCATGGCAAGACGCCGCCGCTTGCCCTGGCGCAGCTCGTAGGCGACGACCCGCCCGCACAGCAGCACGTGCCGTAGTCGGGGAACGGGCGTGGCTGGGGGGAGCTGCTGGAACAGCGGGAGTTGCTCGGGAAGGTTCACGCGGCGGCGAATAGATCCTGGGTGGCGGCGGGCTGCGGCAGTTGGGCGACGGCGCGCGCAATCACCTGTTCGATGACTTGCGGCGTCTGCTCGATCAGGCGCCAGTGGCAACGCAGCCCCTTCCGGTCGGCTTGCGCCCAGTTGCCGCGCGCGGCGAACGATAGCTGCAAACGCGGCAGGGGGCGGCCTTGCTCGGCGGATTGGCGGGCGACGGCGGCATTCAGGATGCGCTTGGCCTCGGCGCGCAGCCAGGCTTCGGCGCTGTCGCGCACCTGCCGCGCGGTGGCTTCCGGCGGCAGTGGCAGATGCAGCACCGCGCCTTCCAGCCGCGCCTGCTTGCGGTCGGTGGCCAATTCGAGCGTGATGTGCTCCCCCAGATAGGCCAGGCGGGCGCCTTCGTGCCACGCCGCGTCGGGGTCGGGAGCCGGCGCCTCGAGCCGCAGCGCGAACTGTGGATTACGGGTTTTCATGGCGGTACAGGTGGGGGCTGATGTGGCGCATTTCGCCTTCGATCCAGGCTTCCGCCCGGCTGTTGATCTCGCTGGTGGAAAGACCGCGGCTGTCGAAGGCCGGGCCGATGCTGACGGTGACCGTGCCGGGCTGCTTGAGGAAGGCGTTCTTGCCCCAGGATTCGCCGGAATTGAGGGCCACGGGCACCACGGGCGCCTCGGCCTCGCGGGCGAGGAAGGCGCCGCCGGCCTGGTAGCGCCCCTTCTGGCCGGGCGCCATGCGGGTGCCCTCGGGGAAGATGGCGACCGAATAGCCCTGGCGGATGCGCTCGGTGCCGCGTTCCTTGAGCTGGCGCAGGGCATCGCGGCCGGCGTTGCGGTCGATGCTGATCATCGGCGTCAGGGCCAGCGCCCAGCCGAAGAAGGGCAGCCACTTGATCTCCTGTTTCCAGACGAAGATCAGGTCGCGGAAGATGGTCTGCAACACGATGGTTTCCCAGGCCGACTGATGCTTGACGAGCACCACGGCGGCGCCGGCGGGAATGTTTTCCCGGCCCCGCACCACGCAGCGGATGCCCAGCAAGTGGTCGATCAGCCAGGTGACGCTGCGTACCCAGGGCTGCGCCAGGCGCAGCCGGGCGTGATGCGGCAGCCAGAAGCAGAGCAGCAGCAGCAGCGTGACCGGCGGCGTCAGCAGCGCCAGGGCGGCCATGAACAGAGCGGAGCGCAGGGCGGCCATCATGCGGCGGTGATGTGCGCGACGGCGGCGGCGAGATCGGGGAAGACCAGGGTGTCGGGCGGCAGCGCCGGGTCGAGCCGGGTCTTCTGGCCTTTGCCGGTGAGCACCAGCATCGGCTGCGCGCCGACGCTGGCCGCGGCCTGCAGGTCGCGCAGGGAGTCACCGATGGCCGGCACGCCGGTGAGGTCGGTGCTGTAGCGGGTGGCGATTTCCTCCAGCATCCCGGGCTTGGGCTTGCGGCAGGCGCATTGGTCGACGTTGGTGTGCGGGCAGAAGAAAATGGCGTCGATCCGCCCCCCCACCTGGGCCACCGCCCGCACCATCTTTTCGTGGATCGCGTTCAGGGTGTCCATTTCGAACAGCCCGCGGCCGACGCCGGACTGGTTGGTGGCGACCACCACCCGGTAGCCCCACTGGTTGAGCCGGGCGATCGCCGCCAGGCTGCCAGCGATGGGCCGCCATTCTTCGGGCGACTTGATGAACTGATCGGAGTCGTGGTTGATGACGCCGTCGCGGTCGAGGATGACGAGTTTCATGGCGAGGGTGGCGATGCGGACGAGCCTGGGTTGTCGATCAATGGTGAGGGAGAGCGGCGGACGGCGAGGAGGAGAGAAGCGCGGCTTTTACTCCCCTCCTGCCGGCATCGCGGCGGCTCCGCTGCTAGAGGCGCGAAATGTCGGCCACCTGGTTCATCAGCCCGGCCAACTGATGCAGCAGCGCCAGACGATTGGCGCGCAGCAGCGGTTCATCGGCATTGACCATCACGTCGTCGAAGAACGTGTCCACCGCGCCGCGCAGGCCGGCCAGGGCGGTCAGCGCACCGGTGTAGTCGGCGTTGGCCACCTGCGAATGCACCTGCGGCGCGATCGCCGTCACCTGCGTGAACAGCGCCTTCTCGGCGCTTTCCTGGAACAGGGCGACATCCACTTCGCGGGCCGAGCCCTCGGCCTTCTTCAGGATGTTCACGATGCGCTTGTTGGCGGCGGCCAGGGCCTCCGCCTCCGGCAGGGCGACGAAGGCCTTCACCGCGGCGAGCTTGGCCGGTACCGCGTCGATGCGGGTCGGCATCAGTGCCAGCACCGCATCCACCAGCCGCTGCTCGTGGCCGGTGTCCTTCAGCAGATTGCGCAGGCGCTCCAGCATGAAGTCCAGCAGCTGGGCCTCGAAGCCGGTCGCCAGGCGGCCGACGGGGAAGGTGGCGGCGGCATCGCTGATCAGCGACGCCAGATCCAGCGGCAGCGGCGATTCCATCAGGATGCGCAGCACGCCCAGGGCGGCGCGCCGCAGGCCGAAGGGATCCTTGTCGCCGGTGGGGATCTGGCCGATGCCGAAGAAGGCCACCAGCGCGTCGAGCTTGTCGGCCAGGGCCACGGCGGCGGCGACGTTGCCGGCCGGCAGGCTGTCGCCGTTGAAGCGCGGCTTGTAGTGGGCTTCGATGGCGTCGGCCACGGCCGGGGCTTCGCCGTCGTGGGCGGCGTAGTAGCGACCCATGATGCCTTGCAGTTCGGGGAACTCGCCCACCATGTCGCTGACCAGGTCGGCCTTCGCCAGCAGCGCGGCGCGCTCGGCCTGGGCGGCATCCACGTTGAGGCGGCGGGCGATCGCGCCGGAGAGCTTCACCAGCCGCTCCACCCGTTCGCCCTGGCTGCCCAGCTTGTTGTGATAGACCACCTTGGCGAGCTTGGCGACGCGGTTGGCGAGCGGCGTCTTGCGGTCGGTTTCAAAGAAGAACTTGGCGTCGGCCAGGCGCGGTCGCACCACGCGGGCGTTGCCCTCGACGATGTTGGTCGGGTCGGCCACCGCCATGTTGGAGACCACCAGGAAGCGGTTGGTGAGCTTGCCGGCGGCATCCATCAGGGGGAAGTACTTCTGGTTGGCCTGCATGGTCAGGATCAGGCATTCCTGCGGCACGGCGAGGAATTCCGCCTCGAAGCCGGCTTCGTACACCGTCGGGTGCTCCACCAGGGCGGTGACTTCGTCGAGCAGGGCCTCGTCCCGCAGCCACGTCAGGTCGCGGCCCGCGGCGGCCTGGTCGAGCTGCGCGCGGATCATGTCGCGTCGTTGTTGGTAGCAGGCCACCACCTTGCCCTGGTCGAGCAGGGTCTGGGCGTATTCGTCGGCGTCGCCGATCTCGATCGCGCCGCCGTTGCCCATGAAGCGGTGGCCGCGGGTGGCGCGGCCGCTCGCCAGACCCAGCACCTCGCCGGCGACGACGGCCGAGCCATGGAGCATCACCAGGCCGTGCACCGGACGCACGAACTGCACTTCGGAATCGCCCCAGCGCATCAGCTTGGCCACCGGCAGCTTCTTCAGCGCGGCCTCGACGAAGCCCGCCAGATGCAGCGACAGCGCCTCGCCGGTCCTGGCGATGCGGGCGACGAAATACTCGGCCTTGCCGTCGTTCTGCTTCTCCAGTTGGGCGAACTCGACGCCGGCCGAGCGCATGAAGCCTTCCAGCGCCTTGGTGGGCTTGCCTGCGGCGTCGACGCCGGAAGCCACGGCCGGGCCCTTCTTCTCGATCACGCGGTCGGGTTGCGTCGCCAGCACGTCGGAAAATTGAAGCGCCAGACGGCGCGGCGTGGCGAACCAGCGACTCTCGCGCCCCTCGTTACCGGCCTCGACGAAGCCGGCCTCGATCAGGGATTTCTGCACCTGCTCATGGAAGGCCTGGGCCAGGCGGGCCAGCGACTTGGGCGGCAGTTCCTCGGTGAGGAGTTCGATCAATAGTGTCTGTTTCATGTCACTTCCCCTGGGCGCACATGGGGAAGCCGAGACGTTCCCGCGAATCGTAGTAGGCCTGGGCCACTTCCCGGGCCAGGGCGCGGACGCGGCCGATGTAGGCGGCGCGCTCGGTGACGGAGATGGCGCCGCGGGCATCCAGCAGGTTGAAGGTGTGGGAAGCCTTCATCACCATCTCGAAGCCGGGCAGGGGCAGGTTCAGGCCCATCAGGCGCTTGGCTTCGGATTCGTACTTGGCGAACTGGGCGAACAGCCAATCCACGTCGGAGTGCTCGAAGTTGTAGGTGGATTGCTCCACCTCGTTCTGGTGATAGACGTCGCCGTAGGTGACGCCGGGCGCCCACACCAGGTCATAGACGTTCTCCACGCCTTGCAGGTACATCGCCAGGCGCTCGATGCCGTAGGTGATCTCGCCCAGCACCGGCTTGCAGGGCAGCGAGCCCACTTCCTGGAAGTAGGTGAACTGGGTGACCTCCATGCCGTCCAGCCACACTTCCCAGCCCAGGCCCCAGGCGCCCAGGGTCGGGCTTTCCCAGTCGTCCTCGACGAAGCGGATGTCGTGCTGGGCGGTGTCGATGCCCAGCGCGCGCAGCGAATCCAGGTAGAGGTCCTGGATGTTGGGCGGATTGGGTTTCAGCACCACCTGGTACTGGTAGTAGTGCTGGAGCCGGTTGGGGTTCTCGCCGTAGCGGCCGTCCTTGGGCCGGCGCGAAGGCTGCACGTAGGCTGCGCGCCAGGGCTCGGGGCCGATCGCGCGCAGGAAGGTGGCGGTGTGGAAGGTGCCGGCACCGACCTCGATGTCGTAGGGCTGAAGCAGGACGCAGCCTTGCTGGTCCCAGAAATTCTGCAGGCGGAGGATGACCTCCTGGAAGGTGGGTTTTGCGGACATGGCCGTGCGCGGAAATTGGCGAAAGGCGCGATTTTACAGACTTTGGGATGCGGCCGCCGGGGGCCGCCGGCATCCCGCGGAGCACCGTCGCGCGGGATTCCTCAAGGGCCGGCCGGGTGGGGGATGCGGTCGCTGAAGGAACAGTCGCTGTCGTGGATGTGGCCCGGGTAGTGGGATGCCAGGGCGTGGCACAAGTCCGGCTTGAACAGCCACTCGCCGGTGGGGCTGACGAGCAGGCGAGCGTCGATCGGGGTGTCCGTCTCCCGATAGATTTCCAGCAGGCTCACGCCGTCGGGCCGGATGCCCTGGCGATGCAAGTGCGCGAGCAGGCCGCAGATGGTGTCGGAGAAATAGGACTTGTATTCGCCGCCGTCGTCGAACAGGGGCACCCGCGCCTCGTAGGTGTAGGGCAGGCTGGAATCGTATTTCGACTTGGGGCCGAACATCTTGGCGAGGAAACGCATGATCGATCTCCTTCGACGGATCCAGAATTATCAATTCTACGCTGCGTCCGCGGCGCCGGCCGCGCTGCCGGATTTCAGGAAAAGCGCGAGAAATCCGGCGCGCGCTTTTCGAAAAAGGCGGTCACGGCCTCGGTGACCTCGGGGCCGCCCAGGCGGCGCATGAAGACTTCGGCCTCGGCCGCCAACGCGTCCTGGATCGCCGCCGCTTGGGCGCGGCGCATCAGGTCACGGGTGTCGCGCACCGCCCCGGGCGGCAGGGCGGCCAGACGGCGCGCGGCATCGAATGCCTTTTCTCGCACCTCGGCCACGGGCAGGGCCTCGTTGGCCAGGCCCCATTCCGCCGCCTGGCGGCCGCTGTAGTTTTCGCCCAGCAACAGGACCTGAGCGGCCCGGGCGCGGCCGACGCGCTGCGGCAGCAGCAGGCTGGAGGCCAGTTCCGGCACCAGGCCGAGGCGGGTGAAGGGCATCGAGAGCAGCGCGTCCTCGGCCACGTAGACCAGGTCGCAATGCAGCTGCAAGGTGGCGCCGATGCCGACGGCGCTGCCTGTCACCGCCGCGACCAGCGGCTTGCCGTAGTTCTGCAGCAGATCGAGGAAGCGCGCGACCGGCGGCGGCGGCGCGCCATCGGCCGGCGCGCCGAGGAATTCCTCCAGGTCGTTGCCGGCACAGAACACGCCGGGCTGACCGGTGAACATCACCACCCGTACCGCCGGATCGGCTGCCGCTGCCTCCAGGAATTCGGCCATGGCGGCGTACATCGGGCCGTTGATGGCGTTGCGCCGTTCGGGTCGATTGAATTCGATGATGCCGACGCCGGCGTCGATATGGGTCAGGATGTGCATGGTCGGGCTTTCGATGAGTGCGAGCCCTATTCAAGCACAAGCGGCGGGATTGCTCGGCGCCGCGTTGCCGCCTGATGGAAGGCGAAGCTCACGACCCAGGCCGGGCGCGGCGCTCAGGCCACGATCAGGGTGGCGAACCGGTGCTGCGCGATTCGACGCGGATGGTGGCGATGGCGGGCAGGCAGGGAGGGGGCGGGGAGAGCGGCCTGAAGCCGTCGGCCCGAGTCCGGGTTGCGAGTTTCTGCGATTGTGACAAGCGTTTTGCGTCCTCAGCCTTGGAGCGCAAATTCCGAGGGCCTTGTTGATTGTTGATAATAATTATCATTATAATAAGCGCGAATTTTGCAATCACTTTGCATGAAAGGTCATGGTCACTACGGAAGGGCTCCATCAATGGCGAACGGAGGAGACTCGGCGTCCCGCCCGATCCCGGTCGGCCGGGATGCTCGTGATGGTTGCGGTGCATGCGGCGCTGGCCCTGTCTTTGCTGTTGGGACAGCGGTTTGTGCCCACCTCGGTGGATGACGCGGCGCCGATGATGGTGCAGATCGTCGCCCAGTCATTGCAGGAGACTGTCAGGGCCGCCGAGAAGGTGCGCCCCGCGCCCGAGGTTTCGAAAGTCCAGGTGACGCAGCCTGTCGCAGAGCCGGTGCCCGAGCAGGCGGTGAGTGTGCCGCAACAGGCCGCGGTTCCGACCCCGGTGGCGAGCAGTAAGAACTCGTCCGCCGAACCGCTGCCGACGACGACACAGCCCCGATTCGATGCCGCCTATCTGAACAACCCGACGCCGATCTATCCGAACCTCTCCAGGCGGCTCAAGGAGCAAGGAACGGCGCTGCTGCGGGTGCATGTCAATGCGGATGGCAGCGTAGCCCAGATCGAACTCAGCCGCAGCAGCGGCTATGGACGGCTTGATCAGGCAGCCATCGAAGCCGTGCGTCTATGGCGCTTCGTCCCGGCACGACGGGGTGACTTGCAAATGGCCGCCTGGGTTGTCGTGCCCATTGATTTCTCGCTGACCGGATGACTGGCTCATTCTGGCGGCACGAAAAATAAAAAATGATGTCCCCCCTACGGAGAAAACCCTCGATGAAAAAAAACATGGAAAGAAAACCTGGAAGTTTCAGGACGCCGGCACCTGTCGCCAACCCCACTGCGCCCAAATTCGCCATGACGGGCGCCGGCCTGGCTTTCGGATTGACAACCGCGCTATTCATTCCCCATGGCGCCCACGCGGAGAGCGGGGAGACCCGGCTGGGTACGGTGAAGGTCACCGGCAAGGCCATCGACCCCAACCCCAACGCCGAGCCGGGCGTGCCCTACAAGGCCAAGCTTTCGGGCGACGAGCGCCATCTGCGTCCCCTGGCCGAGACTCCTCAGACCATCACGGTCCTGACCCAGACCCAGCTCCAGGATTCAGGCCGCAGCGACCTGCGCGACATCCTTCGCGCCCAACCCGGCATCACCTTGGGCACGGGTGAAAACGGCAACGCCTTCGGCGACCGCTACATCATCCGCGGCCAGGAGGCCAGGAGCGACGTGTTCGTGGACGGCCTGCGTGATCCTGGCATGACGCTTCGCGAAAGCTTCGTGGTGGACCAGATCGAAATCACCAAGGGCCCCAGCGCCACCTTCGCCGGCCGCGGGGCCACCGGCGGGGCGATCAACTCGATCACCAAGCAGGCAACCACCGACACCGATTTCACCAAATTCTCGGCGGGCATCGGCACCGATTCCTATCAGCGCTTCACCGTGGACGCCAACCGTGCGCTCAACGATGAGATGGCCCTGCGGGTGAATCTGCTCAGCGCCTCCCAGGACGTTCCCGACCGCGGCCCCGCCAACCGCAAGCGCGACGGCGCGGCCCTGTCCTTCAACTACACGCCGACCGACAAGTTCTGGCTGACGGCCGACTACTATCACCTGGACGCCAAGGACAAGCCCGACCTGGGCACCTATTTCGCCAACGGCGCTCCGGTGAAGAACATCCCCGTCTATCTGCAGGGCCAGGATTTCCTCGAGTCCAGGACGGACACCTACACCCTGCGTCTGAACTACCAGGCCCGGCCCAATCTGCGCATCAGCAACCTGACCCGCTACGGCCAGAGCAACAACGGCTACGTCACCACCGGCGCGCGGGGGAGCACCTTCGGCGCCGCCGACCCCAACGCCGGCAAGTCCACCATCACCCTGAGTTCCCACCAGGGCTGGCAGGATGTGGACTACTTCGCCAACCAGACCAACGTTTACCTCGACCAGGACATCGCCGGCCTCAAGCACCAGTTCATCTTCAGTCTCGAGTACGCCGATCACAAGGTGCTCAACGGCAACTACAGCGTCGCCAACAGCGGCCAGAACTGCATTACCGGTAACGGCGCCAGCAACAACGCCTGGTGCGTGATCAACGGCAGCGGCGCTACCGTGGGCAACATCCGCAACCTGATGAACCGCCGGATCTCCAAGGGCGCCTGGGACATCGACTGGAAGGTCAAGACCCTCTCCCTGGCGGCCATGGACACGGTGGACCTCAATGACAAGTGGACCCTGTTCGGCGGCCTGCGCTATGACCGTTTCGACTACGACAACACCGTGGTCAGCGGCGGTACGGCCACCGACTACAAGCTGAAGGATGGCCTCTGGAACGGCCATCTGGGTGTGACCTACAAGTTCCTGCCCTACGCCAACGTCTATGCCACCTACAGCACCGCCAGCGACTTCAATGGCGGCGAGTCCGACGTCGGCGCCAACTGCGGCTATGGCGGCGTCTGCGTGCCCAGCGGCGGCACGGCCGCCGACCGCCTGGCCATGTTCGCCCGCAGCAAGCCGGAGCTGTCCGAGAACCTCGAAGTGGGGACCAAGTGGAACCTCTTCGACGGCAAGCTTCTGGCCACCGCGGCGGCCTTCCAGGTCACCAAGAAGGACGTGATGGAGAACACCACCAGCAACAACTACGCGACCACCGGCAGCATCAACACCGGCAAGTATCGCGTCGAGGGCTACGAGCTCTCCCTGGTGGGACAACTGACCGACAAGCTCAGCACCCAGGCGGGCCTGACCATCATGAGCTCCCAGTTCCTCGAGTCCCAGGTGTCCGCCAATGTGGGCAAGCGTCTGGCCAACTTCCCCAAGCGCTCGGCCACGGCCCTGCTCAACTACCAAGCGACCCCGGCCATCGGCTTCGGCGGCGGCGTCACCTACACCGGAGAGAAGTATTCCGGCAGCCCCGAGTCGGTGGCCGGCAACTTCAAGGTGCCCGGCTATACGGTCTATGACCTGTTCGCCACCTACCGCATCAACGCCCAGTGGCGGGCCCGCCTCAACGTCAACAACGTAACCAATCAGAAGTACTACCTGGCGACCTACACGGCCGGCTTCTTCACCTACCTGGGTGATGCCCGCAATGTGCGCCTGACCCTGAACTACGATTTTTGACACATCATCCACACCCGGCCGGCACGCTCTGGCGTGGCGGCCGGGTGTGGGCGGGATGGGAATACCAAGAGGGGAGCGAATGGGGCAGACGGAGCGGATTCCGCAGGAAATCCAATGTGCCGAGGATTACGAAAATCTGGCACGGCGCTGCATCGCGGAAGCCGATTACGCGTACATCGCAGGTGGCAGCGCCAGGGAAACGACCCTGCGCGCCAATACGGATGCCTTCGCCGAATTGTTGATCCTCCCGCGCCTGCTGCGGAATGTCACTGCCGGTCATACGCGGCTGCAAATCCTGCAGCGAACCTGGCAGCATCCGATGCTTCTCGCTCCCGTCGCATTCCAGGGGCTTGTCCGCCCCCAGGGGGAATGCTTGACTGCGGCGGCTGCCGAGGCCAGCGATACCTGCATGGTGCTGAGCACCCTGGCTTCCTGCCCCCTGGAGGAAGTGGCCCGCCATGCGGGGCGAGAGCGCTGGTTCCAGCTTTATTTCCAACCTCGGCGGGAAACGACCGAGGATCTGGTGCGGCGCGCCGAGCGTACCGGTTACGGCGCACTGGTGGTCACGCTGGATACCTCGATTCAAGGCCCCAGCCGCCGTGCCGTGGGCGCCGGATTCACCCTGCCGGAAAACGTTCGCCCCGTCAATCTGGACGGTTATCCCGAACCGCCGCGGATAACGCTCGCGGAGACCGATAGCCGCATCTTCCAGGGCATGATGCGCGAGGCGCCGATCGAAGCGGATCTCCGCTGGCTCATGGCCCAAACGACCTTGCCGGTGCTGGTGAAGGGGGTGCTGCATCCAGAGGATGCGCGGATGTTTCAGGACATGGGGGTTGCCGGCCTGATCGTCTCCAATCATGGCGGCAGGGGGCTGGATGGCGCGCCTGCGAGCCTGTACGCGCTCCCGGCAATCAGGGCCGCGGTGGGGGAGGCGCTTCCGGTGCTCTTGGACGGTGGAATCCGGTCGGGCACCGATGTCTTCAAAGCCTTGGCCTTGGGGGCGGATGCTGTGCTGATCGGCCGCCTGCAGGTCTATGCGCTGGCGGTTGCCGGTGCTTTGGGCGTCGCCCATCTGATGAAACTGCTGCGTGAGGAACTGGAGGCCTGCATGGCCATGGCCGGCTGCGCGACTTTGGCAGAGATCGGACGTGCGCATGTGACCTGGAAATCCCATCTATTGGACGAGAGGCGAACGACATGCTGATATCAATCGACAAGGTGCTCGACAAAGAGGAAGTGCGGCGCTTCAGAGCGCTTCTCGAAGCCGCCCAATGGCAGGATGGCGCGAATACCGCGGGAACCCTGGCGGTATCCGTGAAACGGAATCTCCAACTGGAAGATGGCGCCGAACCGGCGGCGGAGCTGGGCGATTTCATCCTGCGGCGGCTGAGCGCCCATGGCCTGTTCGTATCGGCGGCGCTGCCGAGCAAGGTTTATCCGCCGAAATTCAATTGCTACCGGAACGGCGGCCACTACGGAACCCATGTCGATAGTGCGATCATGCAGGTTCCCGGCACGTCCGTGACGGTCAGGAGCGATTTGTCGGCGACGCTTTTCCTTGCCGAGCCTGACGAATACGAGGGCGGAGAACTGGAGATCGAAGGACCATTCGGCATCCAGTCCGTCAAGCTGGCGGCGGGCAACATGGTGTTGTATCCCTCAAGCAGCTTGCATCGGGTATCCCCGGTCACGCGGGGGGCGAGATTCGCCGCGTTTTTCTGGATTCAGAGCCTGGTGCAGGACGAAGGCGCCAGGACCCTGTTGTTCGATCTGGACCAGGCGATCCAGGGGCTGACCGCGGCCGGCCGGCATGACGATCCCCATCTGTTGAAATTGACGGGGGTGTATCACAACCTTTTGCGGCGCTGGGCCGTGACCTGAACGAACGGGCAAGCCCGAGACCGGAGGCGAGTCATGCCGTCCGTGTGGCCGGCGTGGCGCGCCCCTGCCGGCGGCGCACGCGCCAGGCCGGCACGCAGGCCAGCAGCGCCAAGCCGACGGCCGCCTTGTTGCCGTGGCGCATGTAGGGCGTGATGCCGGCGTGACCCTGGACCGACACCACCAGGGCGTCGGTGCGGAAGGCGGGCAGTACGGCGGTGACCCGGCCGTCGGGGGCGATGGCGGCGGTCATCCCGGTGTTGGTGGCGCGCAGCATCGGCCGTGCGGTCTCCAGGGCGCGCAGGCGGGAGATCTGCAAGTGCTGGGGCTGGGTCAGCGAGTCGCCGAACCAGGCGGTGTTGGAGAGATTGATCAGCAGCGTGGCGGCCGGCAGGGCGCGCAGGATTTCCTCGCCGAACAGATCCTCGTAGCAGATGTTCGGCGCCACCCGCTGGCCGCCGATGGTCAGCGGTGGCTGCCGGGGCGGGCCGGCGCTGAAGTCGGAAAGCGGTATCCGCACCAGGCCGAAGAACCAGGCGAAGCCGGGCGGCACGTATTCGCCGAAGGGCACCAGATGGCGCTTGGCGTAGGTCTGCAAGCCGCCTCCCGGCGTCAGCGCCACGGCGCCATTCACGTAGCCGCCGCCGGCCTGGCGCAGCGCCGTGCCCAGCAGCAGCTCGCCCTTGCCCGCCAGCGCCGTCAGGTAGTCCAGCGGAATCTGGTCGAGGAACAGGGGAATCGCGGTTTCCGGCAGCACCGTGAGTTGCGCCGGATGCGCCGCGGCCAGGCGCCGGTAGCGCTCCAGCGACAGCGGCAGCTGTTCCGGGTTCCACTTGATGCTCTGCGGCACGTTGCCCTGGAGCAGCGCCACGTCCAGTGGCGCACCCACCGGATGGCTCCAGGGCACCAGGCGCAGCGCGGCGCCGCCGACGATCAGCGCCAGCATCAGCGGCAGGGTCAGCCGGTGCGGCGGCTGCGCGGCCGCGCGGTCGAGGCCGGGCGCGGCCAGCGCCGCCATCAGGGCCACGATGGCGCCGACGCCATAGACCCCGAGGATGGGTGCGAAGCCGGCCAGGGGGCTGGGCGGCGTCTGCGAATAGCCCAGGGCCAGCCAGGGGAAGCCGGTGAATATCCAGCCCCGCAGCCATTCGCCGAGCGTCCACAGGCCGGTCAGCAGCAGGGCGTCGGGAAGGGGCTGCCGAGTGCGCAGGCGCCCGTAGCCGTAGCCGACCAGGGCCGGGAACAGGGCCAGCACCGCACAAAAGAGCAGGGTGGCGACCGCCGCCAGCGGCGCGGCCATGCCGCCCACGTCATGCAGGCTGACATAGACCCAGGACACCCCGACGAGGAAGAACCCCAGCCCCCAGGCCAGCCCGAGCAGTGCGGCGGACCGGGCGGAGCCGGCGCGGCGCCAGAGCGCGAACAGGCCCGCCAGGGTGAACAGCGGCAGCGGAAACAGCTCCAGCGGGGCGAAGCCCGCCACCGTGGCGGCGCCCAGGGCGGCGGCGAGGGGCCAGTGCAGATGTGGTTTCATTCTTGCGGGTGGCGGCGATTCCGCCGCAGCGATGGATGACGCCGGATTCTAGCGCCGGAAAATTCAACGCTGGTTTGCCAGCCCACTGACCTGACTCTGCCAGAAGGCAAGGGTAGAAGGTTTGATCGACGAAAAGAACAAGGCTGCCAGTAAACCCTCGCAGATACGCCAGCCCCAGCTCGGTGTCAGGAACATCACATAGAGAGTAGCGACAGAAATGATGGTGAGTTGTGCTCGTTCAATGGGTTTTGCTCGCATCTCGTAGTCGTGCAACCTGGCAGCGTAATCTGCGATTCGGCGATTGAGTCCAAGAAGTGAAGCATGGGAATACCATCCGGACGAGCTGCGTCTGCCAACGGTTGCCAGCCGGCCAGAAAAGAAATGCACGGTGTAGTAATGGGTGCCCTTGCCGCTGTCGGAGGATTCACTGCGAGTCGCCTTCTGGTAAGTGAGTTCCAGAATGGCATTCGCACCCAACGTTACGGCGAGACCGAGTGCGGCGGCTTTTGCTGTATCCAAATTGCGGGACTCATGGCCGCACACGGTCCAGTTCGTCTCTTCCAGGATTTCCCATCCACGGATGTTGTCATACTTGGAAGTCATGACCTCTACCGGCAACTCATAAAGCCAATCAGATGAAGCCACGCAGACGGTTGCACGTTTTGCACGATAACCCCTGGGTGTCGCCACCGAGTCGAATTCAATTTGATCGCCCGGCTGAATAGTGGCCGAACGACTCCGCGAAAGTAGGTCGCTGGCTCGAAGCAAGTAGTCGTTGCCGTCGTCTCCTTGGACAAAACCATATTGTTTGGCCGCTAACCAAGTCGAAACTCTTCCACAGAAGCGGCCCTCACCTGATGCTTTCATATCGGCAGTCGGCTGCCATAAAGAGGCCTGGGGACTGAAAAATTGATTGGGTGTCGGAATTGATTCAGGTTTCCCGGGGTTGAGTTTCCAGCGGGCCTCCCATTGCTGGATGACCCGTAGCGAATACCATGCCGACAGTAGTTGCCCAACTCCAAGCAATATTCGGAATGGCGATAGCCAGGTCTCAAAGTTGGGTCTGGCTGAACCACCTATCCATACCCAAACCGGATAGATCAAATGGGCTGTGCCAGCCAGGACTATCGCGTAAACGAAAATCCGGCTGGTAACTTGAAGTGCCACCTTACCGTATAACCAGTATGGCGATGTGGGGAGGCCTTCAGCTGTGTCGGCTGGCGAGTCAAATCCCATTCTGAAGATGGCAATTAAGCCCTTACAACTTGCGTTCCAGCGATAATGTCATGCAGACATCTGCGCCGCTTGCCAAAAATCCAGAACGTGTCTGCATACATCAGAGCCATGCCTGCATATGGAATATATGGAAGAGAAGCGAGTGGCAGGTAACGCTTAAGCAGTAGGGACTTCAAGTTTGGCTTGCTGCCATCCAGATTGGCAATCCGGATGCCCATGACCTTCTTGCCAATCGTCTGCCCCTTCTGTTGTAGAAGCTTCCAATTGACGGTGAAGTAGACCGCATAACCAGCCAAGGCAATCGCGATGGTCAACATGGGCGGAGGCGATATGCCGGCCTCGATGTTGCTTACGTTGAGATAGTCGAGGTAACCACTAAAGTAGGCGATCGGTATCCTGCTCAGTTGAACTCTTCTTGCCCTGACGCATCGTGCAATCGGCATTTGCCTGACTTACCACTTGCTCTGCATGGGTAGCATCGCCTTTATCCGTCATGATGACCACCACATCTTCTTCAGTAAAACCTGCCACCACTTCTTTGGCATAGCATGAACAGAATTCCTTAAGCTTCGCGGGGCTCGGTATATTGGCTGCGGCAGACTTCTTGCAGGTTTTCACGAATTCCGGCTTCAGTGCGTCCCATTCTTTTCCCTGGAGCGCATAAGCCGGCGCTATTAGCGAAATACCCAAAAGCATCAGAATGCATTGGACGGAACCGGATGTATCGAATGTCATCGGCTTTGCAATGGATTTGATCAATCGCATGAATACTCTTTCTCGGTTGTCGCAGTGGATCAGAACTGACTTTGCTGTTTTCTCTGCTTCTCGGCGTTCTCTTGCCGGCTGCGGCTATTGAAGGCCGCCAGGAGATCATCGGAGAGATAGCGCACTTCCATGGTGAAGCTCATGTGGGGGGCATCCACGTCAATGGTGGATGTTCCCTGTTTGAAGCGGGCGAAGGCGTCGCCGACGAAGGGAATGTTCCGTTTCACGGTCTTGTATTTCTCGCCCAACATGCCGACCATGCGTTTGACGTTTTCCGACCCCATGCCGCCCTTGGGCAGGGTCATCAGCACGCCTGCCAGGCGATTGGTCTTGTCGAAGATGAAGGTGATGCTGGACAGACCGTCGATGTCCAGTCCTTCACCATCGCCCTTGAGCATGGGGCCCTCGGAGTAGGCGTTGATGCCGCTGTTAATGAGACGGGTACGCTTGCCGATGCTCTGCTGAACTTGATCCAGGGTGGCAGCCCCGATTTCGACGCCCAGGGGCGCGGCGTTGTTGCCGGCAAAAGCGGTGGTGGCAAAGGCGATGGCGACGAGTGCCACAAGGTGAGTCAACTGTCGGATCATGTGCGCTCCCTTTGAATTCAATGTCATTTGTAACAGCCGGAAAGTAATTTTATATATTTTATTTGTATAGGCAATACAAATAACATCATTCCACAAAATATGATGAAACTCGACTATCCCTGTCTTTAGCGGACGCTGACGATGGGTAGATCGAAGAAACGCGAATCTTCTTTGGCTGTGATGTTGGGCGGGCGGATTCGGGCGCTGCGACAGCAACTGCAATGGACCCAGGAGGATCTTGCCGGCCGGCTGGGTGTCGAGGTGAACACCGTCAGTCGTATGGAATGCGGGACGCATCTGCCCTCGCTACAGCGACTGGAGGAGATTGCCGATATTCTCGATGTGCCGCTTGCGTTCCTCGTTGGAGCGGCTTCGTCACATCCCAAGGATCAGGTAACGCAACTGAATGATGTGCTGGTGGGCCTGTCGGAGTCGCAGCGGAAATTCATTCTCGATATCGCCCGCCAGCAATCCGAGTTTTTCAAAGCCAAGTAAATTGGCTCAGGCCCCTTCGGAAGATATTGAATGAGAGGTACCGGGCGTCAGTGCGGCGCGCTTCACGTCGCGCCGCTGCTCGACAATGCCAGTGCCAGGTCGCGCTGGGCATCCACCAGCAGGGTATGCACGCGCCGGCTGTCGGCGCGCAGCACTTGCAGCTTGAGGCCGTCGAGCTGCACCACCTCGTTGCGCTTGGGCAGACGGCCCAGTTGCTTGATGATCAGGCCGGCGACGGTGTCGCAGTCGGCGTCGGAGAATGTGGTGCCGAAGGCGCGGTTGAAGTCGGCGATTTCGGTGATCGCCTTGACCCGGTAGCGGCCGGCGTTGTCCAGCACGATGTTGTCGGCGGTCTCGTCGAAGTCGTATTCGTCCTCGATGTCGCCGACGATCTGTTCCAGCACGTCCTCGATGGTGACCAGGCCCGCCACGCCGCCGTATTCGTCGACGACGATCGCCATGTGGTTGTGGTTGACGCGGAATTCCCGCAGCAGCACGTTGAGGCGTTTCGATTCGGGAATGAACACCGCCGGCCGCAGCGCGCTTTTGAGGTCGAACTCCTTGCCGGCGAAGTAGCGCAGCAGGTCCTTGGCCAGCAGGATGCCCACCACGTCGTCCTTGTTGGCACCGATGACGGGAAAGCGGGAATGGCTGGTTTCGATGATGAAGTTGGCGATGGCGACGGGAGCGTCGCTGACGTCCACCACGTCCATCTGGGAGCGGGGCACCATGATGTCGCGTACCGTGGCCTCGGAAACCGCCAGCGCGCCCTCCATCATCGACAGGGCGTCGGCATCGACCAGGCTGCGCTCGAAGGCGCGGTGCAGCAGTTCCAGAAGTTGTTCGCGGTCTTCCGGCTCCCGCAGCAGCAGGGCCGAAAGCCGCTCGATCAGTCGCGGGCGGCTACTGGAAGGGTCCATGACAAGAGCAGTTAAACATAAGGATCGGGGTAACCCAGCCGGGCCAGAATCTCGCGTTCGCGCCGTTCCATCAATTCCGCTTCCGCATCGCCGGCTTCGTGGTCGTAACCCTGTAAATGCAGCATACCATGCACGATCAGGTGGGCGAAGTGGGCGTCGGCGGCCTTGCCCTGCGCTTCGGCTTCCTTCAGCACCACGGGCAGGCACACCACCAGGTCGCCGATCGTGACCGGGTCGGCCTCGTAGGGAAAGGACAGCACGTTGGTCGCGTAGTCCTTGCCGCGAAAATCGTGATTCAGTTGGCGGCCCTCCCCGGCATCGACGAAGCGCACGGTGACTTGTGCCGGGCCTTCGCAGGCGGCCTGCGCCCAGCGCCGGATGCGCGGACGCGAGGGCAGGGCGGGGAGAGCGGACAGGGTGTCGTCGGCGCAGGCGTACTGCACGGCGAGGGAAAGGGCGGGGCGTGCGGCGCCGGCGCTATTTTTCACCGCCGGTCCCATGCCCCTCGGCCTGCGCGCGGCGCTTTTCCTCCATGATGTTCTTCTCGTACGCGGCGACGATCCGCGCCACCAGCGGATGGCGCACCACGTCGGAAGCGTCGAAGTCGGTGAAGGCCAAGCCGCGCACGTCCTTGAGGATGCGGCGCGCCTCCGCCAGGCCGGACTTGTGGCCGCGCGGCAGGTCCACCTGGGTCACGTCGCCGGTGATCACGGCCTTGGCGCCGATGCCGATGCGGGTGAGGAACATCTTCATCTGTTCCGGCGTGGTGTTCTGCGCCTCGTCGAGGATGATGAAGGCGTGGTTCAGGGTGCGCCCGCGCATGTAGGCCAGCGGGGCGATCTCGATATGGCCCTTCTCGAACAGGCGTCCCACCTTGTCGAAGCCCATCAGGTCGTAGAGCGCGTCGTAGAGCGGGCGCAGGTAGGGATCGACCTTCTGCGCCAAGTCGCCGGGCAGAAAGCCCAGGCGTTCGCCGGCTTCCACGGCGGGGCGGGTGAGCACGATGCGCTGCACCAGGTCGCGTTCGAAGGCATCCACCGCGCAGGCCACCGCCAGGTAGGTCTTGCCGGTACCGGCCGGGCCGATGCCGAAGGTGATGTCGTGTTCCTGGATCTGGCGCAGGTACTCGACCTGGTGGGGGGTGCGGCCGTGCAGATCGTTGCGGCGGGTGATCAGGCCCGCCGGCGGCAGCGGCGGCCGGCCGCGGTTGGCGATTTCCACCAGGCCCAGTTGGATGTCCTCGATGCCGATCGGCTCGCCGCAGAGCTCGTAGAAATGCTCCAGGGCCTGGGCCGCCAGCCGCGCCTGGGCGGGCTCGCCGCCGATGCGGCAGACTTCGCCGCGGCGGGCGATGGTGACGTCGAAGGCCGTGGCGATCTGGCGCAGGTTCTCATCGAGCGGACCGCACAGATTGGCCAGCCGGGCGTTGTCCACCGGCTGCAGCGTCACGTCGACAGTCCTGTTGCGCGGCGCGGTCACGATTCCCGGATCCGAAGCTCGCCGCGCAGGCTGTGCGGCAGCGCGGCGGTGATGGTGAGTTCGATGAACTGGCCGATCAGTCGTGGGTGGCCGGGGAAGTTCACCACCCGGTTGTTGTCGGTGCGGGCGGCGAGTTCGCTGGCATCCTTCTTCGCGTGGCCTTCCACCAGCACCCGCTGCACCGTGCCCACCATGGCACGGGAGATCTCCAGCGCCTTGGCCTCGATGTGCTGCTGGACGCGGATCAGGCGCCGGGTCTTGACCTCTTCCGGCGTCTCGTCGGCCATCTCCGCCGCCGGCGTGCCGGGGCGGGGGCTGTAGATGAAAAAGAAGCTGTTGTCGAAGCCGACGTCCTCGATCAGCTTCATGGTCTTCTCGAAATCCTCTTCCGTCTCGCCGGGGAAACCGACGATGAAGTCGGACGAGAGTGAAATGTCCGGCCGCGCCGCCCGCAGCTTCCTGACGATGGACTTGTACTCCAGCACCGTGTAGCCGCGCTTCATCGCCGCCAGCACGCGGTCCGAGCCGGACTGCACCGGCAGGTGCAGGTGGGAGACCAGCTTCGGCACCCGGCCGTAGACGTCGATCAGGCGCTGGCTCATCTCGCGGGGATGGGAGGTGGTGTAGCGGATGCGCTCGATGCCGGGCATCTCGGCGATGGTCTCGATCAGGAAGGCCAGGTCGGCGGTCTCGTCGCCGCCTTCCATCGTGCCGCGGTAGGCATTCACGTTCTGTCCCAGGAGGGTCACTTCCTTGACGCCCTGCTGCGCCAGGCCGGCCACTTCGGTCAGGATGTCCTCCATCGGCCGGGAGACTTCCTCGCCGCGGGTGTAGGGCACGATGCAGAAGGTGCAGAACTTGGAGCAGCCTTCCATGATGGAGACGAAGGCCGCCGTGCCCTCGACCTTGGCGGCGGGCAGATGGTCGAACTTCTCGATCTCGGGGAAGGAGATGTCCACCTGCGACTTGCCGCTCTCGCGCCGTGCGGCGATCAGTTGGGGCAGGCGGTGCAGGGTCTGCGGACCGAACACCAGGTCGACATACGGCGCCCGCTTGACGATGGCGTCACCTTCCTGGCTCGCCACGCAGCCGCCGACGCCGATCAGCAGCCCGGGATTCTTCTGTTTCAGGTGACGGACCCGGCCCAGGTCGTGGAACACCTTCTCCTGCGCCTTCTCGCGCACCGAGCAGGTGTTGAACAGGATGATGTCGGCTTCTTCGGGGTCGTCGGTCTTGACCGTGCCTTCGCCGGCGGCGAGCACGTCCGCCATCTTGTCGGAATCGTATTCGTTCATCTGGCACCCGAAGGTACGGATGAACACTTTCTTGGTCATGGGGAATCGAAAAACTGCGGGGGAATGAATGAATTATACGTCTGCGCCGCAGGCGGTGAGGACGGGCAGCATCTCGGGCAACATCAGGATCGCGTCGCGGTTGCTCCAGGAGAAGCAGGCCGCCGCCGCCTCGCGCCAGGGCAGCCAGCGCTGATCCCGGTGCTCGTCGGGCGCCACGGCGACCGGGATGGCGTTGGGCAGGCACAGGCTGAACACGTGCTCCTGGTTGTGGCTGACGCCCGGCGCGTAGCGATGGCGCCACTGGAGAAAGATTTCATAGCGGTTGCTGATGCGCCAGTCGCGCAGGTCCATGGCCTGCGCTGCGATGCCGGTTTCCTCGCGCACTTCGCGCAGGGCGGTGGCGGCCAGGGTTTCGTCGCCCTCCTGGCTGCCGGTGACCGACTGCCAGAAATCCGGATGGTTGGCGCGTTCCAGCAGCAGCACCTCCAAGGCCGGGGTATGGATCACCACCAGCACCGACACCGGGCGCTTGAAGCTCATGGTCATCGTGGGATTGGCGGTAGCCAGGCCAGGCCGTCGGCGCGCAGGTCGACGAAGCACCAGAAGGCGACGCCCTGTTCGCGCCATTCGGCGGCGGCGTCGGCGAAGACCTGGAGGGTGGCGACGAAATCCGCCTCGGCGCGGCCGTGGATGCCGTCGCAGTGATCCAGCAGTACCAGATAGCCCTCGCCCGGCTGCCAGCCCAGGTCGGCCAGGCAGTCCAGCAGCGCGTCCAGATTGCGACCGAACCACTCGGGGAACGCCATGGCCCGGCCGATCGCCGTCAGCAGTCCGTCCTTGTCCGCGACGGCGGCCAGGTCCACCGGGAACACCACGTAGCCGTCGGCTTTCGCCGCCTCGACCAGGGCCGCGCGGCCGTCGGCGGGGAGGTGATAGACCCCGGCGTGGGCGACTTGCCGCAGCAGTTCCCGCAGATCTGTGTGGCTCATGGGCGGATGCTCAGGAAATGGCGATAGTGATCGGGGCTGTAGTAACGCTCGCCATCGCCGCCGGCGACGATGCGCCGCGCGCCGCGGTCGCGGCTGCCAGGAGTGGGCACGGTGTACTCCCGGTAATAGTCGCGCGGCGCCGCGGGCAGGCGCCGCTCACGGTTGCCGAAGACGATGCCGTCGCGGCGGTAGGGGAAGGGGCCGTCCTCGTCGATCAGGCGCAGCGTCTGGCGCGCCTCGGGCGGCAAGTCCTGGTACGCGATCGCGCGGATTTCCCGCGCCGCGGCCGGCCCCAGCAGGGCGGCCAGCAGCAGGGCGAGGAAAAGCCGCAGCAGTCCGGCCATCAACCCTTGCCGACTTCCACCTGGGTTTCCACTTTCTGCCGCAGGCGCACGTGCAGTTCGCGCAGCTGCTTCTCATCCACGCTGGACGGTGCGTCGGTGAGCAGGCACTGGGCGCGCTGGGTCTTGGGGAAAGCGATCACGTCGCGGATGGATTCGGCGCCGGTCATCATGGTGACGATGCGGTCCAGGCCGAAGGCCAGGCCGCCGTGGGGGGGTGCGCCGTACTTGAGGGCGTCGAGCAGGAAGCCGAACTTCGTCTGCTGTTCCTCGGGACCGATCGCCAGTGCCTCGAACACCTTGGCCTGGACGTCGGCCTTGTGGATCCGCACCGAGCCGCCGCCGATCTCCCAGCCGTTCAGGGCCAGGTCGTAGGCCTTGGCCAGGCACTGGCCCGGGTCGGTCTGGAGGAATTCCTCGTGGCCGTCCTTGGGCGCCGTGAAGGGGTGGTGGCAGGCGGTCCAGCGACGGTCCTCCTCGTCGTACTCGAACATCGGGAAGTCCACCACCCAGACCGGCTCCCAGGCCTTGCCGTTCATGTAGCCCTTCTCGTGGCCGAGCTTGACGCGCAGCGCGCCCAGCGCGTCGTTGACGATCTTGGTTTTGTCGGCGCCGAAGAAGATCAGGTCGCCGTTCTGGGCGCCGGTGCGCTCCATGATGATCTGCAGCGCCCGCTCGTGGAGGTTCTTGACGATGGGGGATTGCAGACCGGTCTCGTTCAACTGGCTGGCGTCGTTGACCTTGATGTAGGCCAGACCCTTGGCGCCGTAAATCTTGACGAACTCGGTGTAGCCGTCGATCTCGCCGCGCGACAGGCCGGCGCCATTGGGAATGCGCAGGGCGGCGACGCGGCCGCCGGAGGTGGCGGGGCCGGAGAAGACCTTGAAGGCGACGTCGGCCACCGCGTCGGTGACGTCGGTGAGTTCCAGGGTGACGCGCAGGTCGGGCTTGTCGGAGCCGAAGCGGCGCATGGCTTCCGCGTAGGTGATGCGCGGGAAGGGGCTGGGCAACTCGACGGCCAGCGTCTGCTGGAACACCGTGCGGATCATCTCCTCCATCAGCGCGGTGATCTGTCCCTCGCCCATGAAGGAGGTCTCGATATCGACCTGGGTGAACTCGGGCTGGCGGTCGGCGCGCAGGTCCTCGTCGCGGAAGCACTTGGTGATCTGGTAGTAGCGGTCGTAGCCGGCCACCATCAGGAGCTGCTTGAACAGCTGCGGCGACTGGGGCAGGGCGAAGAACTGGCCGGGGTGCACGCGGGAGGGCACCAGGTAGTCGCGGGCGCCTTCCGGAGTGCTCTTGGTCAGCATCGGGGTTTCCACGTCCACGAAGCCGTTGTCGTCGAGGAAGCGGCGGAAGGCGCGGGCCACCTGGTAGCGCAGCATCAGGTTCTTCTGCATCTGGGGGCGGCGCAGGTCGATCACGCGGTGGGTCAGGCGCACGTTTTCCGAGAGGTTCTCGTCGTCGAGCTGGAACGGGGGCGTGACGGCGGCGTTGAGGATCTCGATCTCATGGCAAAGCACTTCGATCTCGCCGGAGGCCAGGTTGGGATTCTCGGTGCCGGCCGGGCGGCGGCGCACCTTGCCGGTGATCTTGAGTACGAACTCGCTGCGCACGGTCTCGGCGCGGCTGAACATCTCGGCGCGGTCCGGGTCGCAGACCACCTGGGCCAGGCCTTCGCGGTCGCGCAGGTCGATGAAGATCACGCCGCCATGGTCGCGGCGGCGGTGCGCCCAGCCGCAAAGGGTGACGATCTGATCGGTAAGGCCGGCATTCAGTTGGCCGCAGTAGTGGGTACGCATGGCTTGTCCAAAAAATGAAAAACCGCCTGGCGGCGGGGTTGCGGGCTAGGGTATTCGAAACCTATTCGTTCTGGGCGTGGCCGAGGGGGTTGCTCATCGGCGGGGCGACGACGCCCATGGAAATGATGTACTTGAGCGCCTCGTCGACGCTCATGTCCAGCTCGATCACATCGGCCTTGGGCATCATCAGGAAAAAGCCGGAGGTGGGGTTGGGCGTGGTCGGCACATAGACGCTGACCCACTCGCCCTGCAGGTAATTCACCACGTCGCCGCCGGGCTGGCCGGTCAGGAAGGCGATGGTCCAGCTGCCCTTGCGCGGATATTCGACCAGTAGGGCCTTGCGGAAGGCTTCGCCGCTGGAGGAGAAGAGGGTGTCGGAGACCTGCTTGACGCTGTAGTAGACCGACTTCACCACCGGGATGCGGGCCAGCAGGCCCTCCCAGAAACGGATCAGGCGCTGGCCGATGATGTTGGCGGTCACCAGGCCGGTGACGAACACCACCAGCAGGGTCAACAGCACGCCGAGCCCCGGCACGTAGAAGCCGAGCAACCGCTCCGGCCGCAGATCGTGCGGCAGCAGCAGCAGGGATTGATCCATGGTGCGGACGATCGCCGCCAGCACCCAGGCGGTGATCGCCACGGGTACCCAGATCAGGAGGCCGGTGATGAAATATTTTTTCAAGTCAGCCGCACGACGTGGCATTGGGCGTGGCGCTGGGACAGGCGCCGGTGCCGCCCTGGCAGGGCGGCGGGTTGTCGTTCTTGGGCGCGGGTGCGCCGCCCTTGAAGTCGGTGGCGTACCAGCCGCTGCCCTTGAGCTGGAAACCGGCGGCGGTCAATTGTTTGCTGAAACTTTCCTGTTTGCACTCGGGACAGGTCGTGAGCGGCGCGTCACTCATCTTCTGCATGACGTCCTTCTCGTGACCGCAATTCCCGCAGCGATAAGCGTAGATGGGCATAGGCAGCTCCGCGAAAAGGGGCGAATTATAGCGTAAGGGCCTCTGGCGAAAGGGTTTCGCACAAGGCCGCCCCGCATGGCATGCGACATCAGATGGGGACGGCTGGCGCTAGGGTCTGTTCACAGTATCGGATTTGTGTTTACATCCTGGAATTTGGACGTAAGCAATGGATCGGGACATGTTGAGCGATGCACAGTGGGCGCGGATTTCGGAGTTGTTGCCAGGGAAGCCCACGGACAAGGGAGGGCGTGCCGTGGATAACCGTTTATTTGTTGAGGCGGTGCTATACACCGCCCGGGTAGGCAACCCCTGGCGTGATTTGCCGCCGAAGTTTGGCAACTGGCACTCTGTGTATGTGCGCTTTGCACGATGGGAAGCCAATGGGGTTTGGTCGCGAGTGGCCGAGGCCCTCCGAGGAGAAGCAGACCTGGAAGAGCTCTTCATCGACTCGACAGTGGTACGTGCGCACCAGCACTCAGCGGGCGCATCAAAAAAAACGGTGGCGATCAGGCGATCGGTCGGTCGCGTGGCGGACTGACCACCAAGATCCATGCGTGCGTGGATGCCCTGGGTAATCCGCTGCGCCTGATCCTCACCGGTGGTCAGGTGGCCGACATTACGCAAGGCCCCGCACTGGTCGATGCCTTGGTTACCGACGCAGTGGTCGCCGACAAGGGATACGACAGCAACGCGTTTGTCGACACCATCGCCCGCATGGGCGCTGAGGCCGTCATTCCACCCCGCAGCAATCGCCCCACGCCGCGTGAGTTCGACCGAGAGCGCTACAAGGCGCGTAACCTGGTCGAGCGATTCTTCAATCGGCTCAAGCAATTTCGCCGACTCGCCACACGTTACGACAAGCTCGCCAACCGCTTCAATGCATTCTTGCATCTGGCATGCACCTATATCTGGCTACTGTGAACACGCTCTAGAGCAAGAGGCCCAGCCAGGCGCGGTTCAGGTCGGCGCCCCAGAACAGGGCGATCACGCCGGCGGCCGCCAGATAGGGGCCGAAAGGGATGGGAACGTTGCGGCCGTGGCGGGCGAGAACGATCAGCAGGATGCCCACCAGCGCGCCGACGAAGGAGGAGAGCAGGATCGTCAAAGGCAGCATCTGCCAGCCCAGCCAGGCGCCGATGGCGGCCAGCAGCTTGAAATCCCCGTAGCCCATGCCCTCCTTGCCGGTGGCGAGCTTGAATCCCCAATACACCAGCCATAGTGACAAATAGCCGGCCATGGCGCCGATCACGGCGCTGGGCAGGCTGGTGAAGGTGCCGCCCAGGTTGAACAGCAGGCCGGCCCAGAGCAGGGGCAGGGTGATGTCGTCGGGCAGGAGCTGGGTGTCGAAGTCGATCCAGGTCAGGGCGATGGCGGCCGCCAGGAACAGCAGGGCGCCGGCCAGCGACCAGCCGGGGCCCAGTTTCCAGGCGGCCAGGGCGAACAGCGCGCCGGTCAGGGCTTCCACCAGGGGGTAGCGCGGGCTGATCGGTGCCCGGCAGGCCCGGCAACGTCCTTTGAGGAACAGCCAGCTCAGGAGCGGGATGTTCTCCAGGGCGGAGATGGCGTGGCCGCAGGCCGGGCAGCGCGAGGCCGGCCGGGAGAGGGACAGCGGCTCGCCGGCCGGCAATTCTTCGCCCCGCAGTTCGGCGCACTGGATGGCCCAGTCGCGTTCCATCATTTTTGGCAGGCGATGGATCACGACATTCAGGAAACTGCCGACGATCAGTCCCAGCAAGGCGCAAACGCCGATCCAATAGGCGGGGGGCAGAAGGAGCAGGTTTTGCATCAAACCACGGCGCCGAGCTTGAAGATCGGCAGGTACATGGCCACCACCATGCCGCCCACCACCACGCCGAGGAAGGCCATGATCAGCGGCTCCATCAGGCTGGAGAGACCTTCCACGGCATCATCCACCTCGGCTTCGAAAAAGTCCGCCACTTTGCTTAGCATGCCGTCCAGCTGGCCGGACTCTTCGCCGATGGCCACCATCTGCAGGACCATGGAAGGGAAGACGTTGGTGTTCTGCATCGCCACCGTGAGGCTGTTGCCGGTGGAGACCTCGGCCTGGATCTGTTTGGTGGCGGTGGCATAGACATAATTGCCCGCGGCGCCGCCGACGGAGTCCAGCGCTTCGACCAGGGGCACGCCGGCGGCGAACATGGTGGACAGGGTCCGGGTCCAGCGGGCGACGGTGGCTTTCATCAGCAGGTCGCCGAAAACCGGCAGCCTGAGGGACAGCCGGTCCATGAAGATCTGTACCTTGCGGGAGCGCTTCCAGAGTCTGAGAAAACCATAGACGCCGCCGCCCAGGCCGCCGAAGATGATGTACCAGTACTGGACGAAAAAGTCCGAGATACCCACCACCACCAGGGTCGGCGCCGGCAGGTCGGCGCCGAAGCCGGCGAATACCGATTTGAACTGGGGCACCACGAAGATCATCAGGATCGCCGTCACCACGAAGGCCACCAGGACCACGGCGATCGGGTAGAACAGGGCGCTCTTGATCTTGGACTGGATGGCGAGGATCTTTTCCTTGTAGGTGGCCAGCCGGTCCAGCAGCATTTCCAGGATGCCCGCCTGCTCGCCGGCCTCCACCAGGTTGCAGAACAGCAGGTCGAAGTACATGGGGTACTTGCGGAAGGCCTGGTTCAGGCTGGAGCCGGTTTCCACCTCGGTCTTGATGTCGAGCAGCAGCTTGGTCACGGCGGGGTTGGAGGAGCCCTTGCCGACGATGTCGAAGGACTGGAGCAGAGGCACGCCGGCTTTCATCATGGTGGCCAGCTGGCGGGTGAACAGCGTGATGTCCTTGTCGGTGACCTTGCCGCCGCCGCGGTTGGACTGTTTCTTGACCTTGCCGACCAGGATGCCCTGGCGCCGCAGCGTGGCCCGCACCACGGCCACCCCGCCGGCGCGCATTTCGCCGCGCATGATGCGCCCCGTCCTGTCCTTGCCTTCCCAGGCAAAGTTGAATTCTTTTTTCTTATCGTCCTTCGCCGCGGCCATGAAGGGCTCCTTTTACCGGATGTGCCGGAATCCATGCCATCTGGATTCCAGTCAAGCACTTCGCAGAGTGCCGGATGGTACCAGATGGGTTTTGCGGGCAGAGAGGGAGGAGATCACGCCATGCGGCCGAGGAGGATCTCCAGCACGAAGCGGGTGCCGACATAGGTCAGCAGCAGCACGGCGAATCCGGTCAGGGTCCAGCGCAAGGCGATGCGGCCGCGCCAGCCGCGCAGGTGCCGGCCGGCCAGCAGCGCCGCGAAGATCAGCCAGGAGAGGATGGCGAAAACCGTCTTGTGGTTGAGCGCGATGGCTTTGCCGAACAGGGTTTCGGAAAACAGCACCCCCGACGCCAGGGCCAGGGTGAGCAGGACGAAGGCGACGTGGATCAGCCGGAACAGCAGGGCCTCCATGGTCAGGAGCGGCGGCAGGCCCGCCAGCAGGGGCGAAAGCCGGCCCTGGTGCAGGTTCCGTTCCGCCACCGTCATCAGCAGCGCGTGCAGGGCGGCCAGGGTGAACAGGCTGTAGGCCAGCATGGAGGTGAGGAAATGAAAGCGGAAGGCGGCGGAGTGGGCATTGACCAGCACATGCTGTTCGGGAATCAATGCCGGCAGCAGGGAGCACAGCGCGGCCAGGGGCAGGCCCAGGATCTGCAGGCCCTCCATGCGGGCATAGAAGCTTTCCAGCCAGTACAGCAGCAGGGCCAGCCAGAACATCACCGAGAGCGCGATGGCGAAACCGAAACGCATGGTGTCGCCGTCGAAGATCGACAGCTGCAAGGTGCGGCCGTGCAGGGCCAATGCCACCGCCAGGGCCACCCGTTCCCAGGTCCTCAGGCCGCGCCGGGGCTGGTCGAGCGCGGGACCGCGCCACCGGCTGTGCCAGAAATGGACACCGAGCGCCAGGTAAAGGGTCGTGGTGAGGACATGCAGTAGAATTGCTGGCATCCCGCAAGTCTAACCGATCCCGCTTTTCCGGTATTCCCCATGCTCGACAATCTCACCCAGCGGCTCGCCAAGGTCGTCAAGAACCTGCGTGGCCAGGCCCGGCTTACGGAAGACAACATCACCGAGATGCTGCGCGAGGTGCGCATGGCGCTGCTGGAGGCCGACGTGGCCCTGCCGGTGGTCAAGGACTTCATCGCCCGGGTCAAGGAAAAGGCGGTGGGCCAGGAGGTGGTGGGCGCCCTTTCCCCCGGCCAGGCCCTGGTCGGGGTGGTGCACCGGGAACTGACCGAGATCATGGGTGGGCAGGCGGTCGGCCTCAATCTGGCGACCCAGCCGCCGGCCGTCATCCTGATGTCCGGCCTGCAAGGGGCGGGCAAGACGACGACGACCGCCAAACTCGGCAAATGGCTGAAGGAACGGCAGAAGAAAAAGGTGCTGGCCGTGAGCTGCGACGTCTATCGTCCCGCCGCCATCGAACAGCTGAAAACGGTGTCGGCGCAGGCCGGCATCGATTTTTTCCCCTCCTCCGGGGAGCAGAAGCCCGCCGCCATCGCCGCCGCCGCGCTGGACTACGCGAAAAAGCACTACTACGACGTACTGTTCGTCGACACCGCCGGCCGACTGGCCATCGACGAGGCGATGATGGCCGAGATCCAGGCCCTCCACGCCCAGCTCGACCCCGTCGAGTGCCTGTTCGTGGTCGATGCGATGCTCGGCCAGGATGCGGTGAATACCGCCAAGGCCTTCAACGACGCACTGCCGCTGACCGGGGTGATCCTTACCAAGCTGGACGGCGACGCCCGTGGCGGCGCGGCGCTTTCGGTGCGCCACGTGACCGGCAAGCCGCTCAAGTTCGCCGGCATCGGAGAGAAGCTCGCGGGCCTGGAGGAGTTCCATCCCGAGCGGATGGCTGCCCGCATCCTGGGCATGGGCGACATCCTGGGCCTGGTCGAGGAGGCCCAGCGCAGCGTGGACCAGGAAAAGGCCAAGGACCTGGTGCAGAAGATGAAGTCCGGCAAGGGCTTCGATCTCAACGATTTCAAGGATCAGATCGCCCAGATGCGCAAGATGGGCGGCCTGTCCTCGCTGCTCGACAAGCTGCCGGCCCAGCTCGGAGGCCTGGCCCAGCAGGCTGGCGGCGCCGTGGAGGACAAGGCGATCCGCCGCATCGAGGGCATCATCAATTCGATGACGCCGGCGGAGCGCTCCAAGCCGGAACTGATCAAGGCCAGCCGCAAGCGCCGCATCGCCGCGGGAGCTGGGGTTCAGGTCCAGGAAGTGAATCGTCTCCTGACCCAGTTCGAGCAGACCCAGAAGGTGATGAAGCAGTTTTCCAAGGGTGGCTTGGCGAAGATGATGCGCGGCATGAAAGGGATGTTGCCCGGGATGCGTTGAAGCGCATCCCGGGCAACATCCCTGCGGGGAACTGGACCACCCATCCCCCAACCCCTTCCCCGAGGGAAGGGGTATCGGGCAGAGCCCGCTACCCAAGGGGATTGGGGAGCCATCCCCCCTGCCCCTTCCCATGGAAGGGGGTGGCTGATCAGCGGGCGGGTTCGATGACCTGGGGACCCCAGTGCCAGTGCTTTTCCCAGGCGCCGCGGACCATGTTGGGATATTCGGCCTGGCCCAGGCTGCCGTTGTAGCGGCCCAGGGTGCGGAACAGGTCGCCTTTCTCGATGCCCAGGTAGTGGCGCAGGATGGTGCAGCCATAGCGCAGGTTGGTGCGCATCTCGAACAGGTTGTCACCGGGCCGGCCGATCAGCTTGATCCAGAACGGCATCACCTGCATGTAGCCGCGGGCGCCGGCGCTGGAGACGGCGTATTTGCGAAAGCCGCTTTCCACCTGGATCAAGCCCAGTACCAGTTGCGGATCGAGGCCGGCGCGGGTCGCCTCGTAATGGACGGAGCGCAGGAAGTCGATGCGGTATTCCCGGTCGGGCAGTTTCTTTTCCAGACGCCGGGACATCTCCGTCAGCCAGTTCACCGCCTCCAGCGGATTCTGGAAGGAGCTTTGCGGCGGTTTCTGGTCGGCGATGCTGCGTGACAGCGCGGCTTGCACGCTGGCCGCCAGGGGCTCGTACTGCTGGGCGCCGGCCAGGGCGGCGGTACCCCGCAGGAACAGGGCGAGGAACGCGGTCAGGCGCAGGGCTGGGGGCATAGGCGCTGCGCAATGAAGGCCGGAAGCTCCTCCCGCGCCAGCATTTGGGCGTCCGCGTCGGTGCGTCCCTTGTACTCCAGCATGCCCTCCTTCAGGCCCCGTTCGCCGACCACGACGCGATGGGGAATGCCCACCAGTTCCCAGTCGGCGAACATCGAGCCGGGGCGCTCGTCGCGGTCGTCCAGCACCGCGTCGATGCCCAGCGCGAGGAGTTCCGCGAGCAGGGTGTCGGCGGCTTCCCGCACGGCTTCCGACTTGGCGTAGCCCATGGGTACGATCGCCACTTCGAAGGGGGCGATCGCGGCGGGGAAGACGATGCCGCGCTCGTCGTGGCCCTGCTCGATGGCGGCGCCGACGATGCGGGAGACGCCGATGCCGTAGCAGCCCATTTCCATCACCTGCTCCTTGCCTTGTTCGTCGAGGAACCTGCAGTTCAGGGCTTCGGCGTACTTGGTGCGCAGCTGGAAGATATGGCCCACTTCGATGCCGCGGCACAGGGCGAGCCTGCCCTGGCCGTCGGGGGAGGGGTCGCCTTCCACGACGTTGCGGATGTCCGCCACCTGGGCCGGTTCGGGCAGGTCCCGGTCCCAATTGGCGCCGGTGAGGTGGTAACCCGCCTCGTTGGCGCCGCAGACGAAGTTGTCCATCGCGGCGACGGTGCGGTCCGCCACGACGTGGGCGTTGTTCACGCCCACCGGGCCAATGTAGCCGGGGCGGCAGCCCAGGGCGGCCTCGATTTCCTCGTCCCGGGCGAAGCGGAACTCGCCGATCACCTTCTGGGCCTTGATCTCGTTCAGTTCGTGGTCGCCGCGCAGGAGCAGCAGCGCGAAACGGCCGGGGGCGTCCTCGGCCAGTTCGGTGCGGATCACGGCGATCGCCTTGACGGTGCGGGTGAGCGCGGTACCGAGGAAGTCGGCCACGTCCTCGCACTTGATCTTGCCCGGCGTGGCGGCCTTGGTCAGCGGCTCGACGGCGCCGCCGCGGGGCGTGGACGGTGCCAGGGCTTCGGCCAACTCGACGTTGGCGGCGTAGGCGGAGTCGGGGCAGTAGGCGATGGCGTCCTCACCGGTGGCGGCGATGACGTGGAATTCATGGGAGCCGGTGCCGCCGATGGAGCCCGTGTCGGCGGCCACGGCGCGGAAAGAGAGGCCCAGGCGGCTGAAGATGCGGCCGTAGGTCTGGTACATGTTCTGGTATTCGCGCTCCAGGTCGGCGTAGCTGGTGTGGAACGAATAGCCGTCCTTCATCAGGAATTCGCGGCCGCGCATGACGCCGAAGCGGGGGCGGATCTCGTCGCGGAACTTGGTCTGGATCTGGTAGAAGTGGCGCGGCAGCTGTCGGTAGCTCTTCACCTCCTTGCGCACGAAGTCGGTGATGACTTCCTCGTGGGTGGGGCCGATGACGAAATCCCGCTGATGGCGGTCCTTGAAGCGCAGCAGTTCGGGGCCGTACTTGGGGCCGCGCCCGGATTCCTCCCAGAGTTCGAAGGGCTGCACGGCCGGCATCAGCAGTTCCAGGGCGCCGGCCCGGTTCATTTCCTCGCGCACGATGCGCTCCACCTTGCGCAGCACCCGCAACCCCAGCGGGGTCCAGGTGTAGATGCCACCGGCCAGGCGGCGGATCAGGCCGGCCCGCATCATCAGCTTGTGGGAGACGACCTCGGCGTCGGCTGGGGCTTCCTTGAGGGTGGCGATGAAAAACTGGGATGCGCGCATGGCTGTTCCGGTGCGAAAAAACGCCGATTTTACCGCCGCCGTCAAGCTTTCCAGTGCCCGGCAATTGTGGAACAATTTGCGGCAGTCAAATATTGAGAAGGTTGCATCATGCTCGATCGGGAAGGTTATCGCCCGAACGTCGGCATCGTTTTGGTCAATAGCCATAATCAGGTCTTCTGGGGCAAACGGATACGCGAGCATTCCTGGCAATTCCCGCAGGGCGGGATCAAGAAGGGCGAAACGCCCGAGCAGGCCATGTATCGCGAGCTCCACGAAGAGGTGGGCTTGATGCCGGAACATGTCAAGATTCTGGGGCGGACCCGGGATTGGCTGCGTTACGACGTGCCGAAACACTGGGTGCGGCGCGAGTGGCGCACCACTTATCGCGGTCAGAAGCAGATCTGGTATCTGCTGCGCCTGGTGGGGCGGGATTCCGACGTTTCCCTGCGGGCGACCGAGCATCCCGAGTTCGACGCCTGGCGGTGGAACGACTACTGGATTCCCCTGGATTCGGTGATCGAGTTCAAACGCACCGTATATGAGCAGGCATTGACCGAACTGGCGCGCCATCTTTTCCTGCATCCCGCCGACCGTCGTCCGATGTGGCGGTCGTCCTCCGCTGAGGATGGGGCTTGTCCGTGATCCGGACATGCCTGCGTTTCCTGGTGCTGGCGCCGCTGATCTGCGTCGGGCAGGTGGCATGGGCCGAGGCGGATGACTGGGACGAACCGGCATGGGCGGAAGCGCAGACGGAACTGCCGGCCTTTCCCCGCCCGGAAAATCTGATCGAGTTCTATGTCGGGCCCTTGGCCAAGAACCGTTTCTATGTGGACGGTTCTACCATCCGTGTCGGCGAGGACGGCGTGGTGCGCTACGTGCTGGTGATCCGGACGCCATCCGGCGCCAGCAACGTGACTTACGAGGGTATCCGCTGCGAGACGCGGGAGGTGAAGCTCTATGCCCTGGGCGGCGCCGACGGGCAGTGGAGCAAAGCGCGCAATCCCGCCTGGAAGCCGATCGAAAACAAGATGCTCAATGCGCACCATGCGGCCTTGAATCGTGATTATTTCTGTCCTATAGGCCAAATAATCACGAATGGAAACGAAGCGGCGGATGCCCTGCGCAAAAGCAGTCATCTGCTTGCGCCGTGAGCGCCCGAAGGCGCGTCCGACGGGAAACTCGAATGGGGGTTCGCCATGCTGGATCGTCTGATCATCGAATTTGACAAGGCGCTGCGGACGTTGTGGGCCTCCGCGCCGACCGTGCGGTCCATGCCCGGCGAGAGCCTGCCGGAGGCGGACATGAGCGATGCCGAGCGGCGCCATGCCGCCGCGTTGATGCGTATCAACCATTGCGGGGAAATCTGTGCCCAGGCCCTGTACCAGGGGCAGGCATTGACTTCCCGGAATCCTTCCACCCGGCAGACCATGGAGCGGGCCGCCTTCGAAGAAACCGAGCATCTCAACTGGACCGAGCGGCGAATTGGCGAACTAGGGGGGCGTAAAAGCCTGCTCAACCCACTCTGGTATGCCGGCTCGTTGGGTGTCGGCGTCGCCGCCGGTCTGTTGGGCGACGACTGGAATCTGGGGTTTTTGGCTGAAACCGAACGCCAGGTGGAACGCCACCTGGACGTCCATCTGGCGAGCCTGCCGCCCCAGGACCGTCGTTCCTGGGAGGTTCTGGAGCAGATGAAGGTCGATGAGATCAAGCACGCCGAAACGGCGGTCCGTTTCGGCGCCCGGGAACTGCCCTTGCCGGTGAAGTTCGCGATGAAACTGTCGTCGAAAGTGATGACGACCACCGCGTATTACGTCTGATCGACGATTTCCCAACTGTGGCTGATGGCCGCGGTCTTGCCCAGCATGATGGAGGCCGAGCAGTACTTCTCCGCGGAGAGCTTCACCGCCCGATCGACGGCTTCAGGTTTGAGATTCCTGCCCGTCACCACGAAATGCATGTTGATCCGGGTGAATACCTTGGGGTCGGTATCCGCACGTTCGGCGGATAGTTTCACTTCGCAGCCCTTGATGTCGTGGCGCCCGCGCTGCAGGATCATGACGATGTCGAACGCGGTACAGCCGCCGGTGCCCGCCAACAGCAGTTCCATCGGCCGCGGCGCCAGGTTGCGCCCGCCGGCTTCCGGTGCGCCGTCCATCGCCACCAAGTGGCCGCTGCCGGTCTCGGCGATAAAACTCATCCCATCGTGCCAGCGCACTGTGCATTCCATGCCGTGTTCCTCGGTGATTCGGTAGGCCGAATATTGTAGCGGGCCGTCGCCGATGGCGGACGGAAGGGGCGGCTTGGCCGGTCGACAACTAGGTTTGACACTGTTGTCGACTGTGACATACAATGCGCGGCTTTTCCGCCGTCCAGCCCGGTCACGGGCGTTTGAAATCAGAGGAATTCCTCATGAAAACCTTTTCCGCCAAGCCGCACGAGGTCAAAAGGGACTGGTTCGTCGTTGACGCGACGGACAAGGTCCTGGGCCGGCTGGCTGCCGAGATCGCCCGCCGTCTGCGCGGCAAGCACAAAACCGAGTACACGCCTCATGTCGACACGGGGGACTACATCGTGGTCGTCAATGTGGACAAGCTGCGCGTGACCGGCACCAAGGCCGAAGACAAGAAGTACTTCCGCCACTCCGGCTTTCCCGGTGGCATTTACGAAACCAATTTCAACAAGCTGCAACAGCGTTTTCCCGCCCGCGTGCTGGAAAAGGCCGTCAAGGGTATGCTGCCCAAGGGTCCCCTTGGCTACGCAATGCTGAAGAAGATGAAGTGCTACGCGGGCACCGCGCATCCTCATACTGCTCAGCAACCCAAGGCGCTTGAGATCTAAGGACATATATCATGGCCACGAATTACAACTACGGGACCGGTCGCCGCAAGACTGCGGTTGCGCGCGTGTTCATCAAGCCGGGCACCGGCAAGATCGTTGTGAACGACAAGCCCGTCGATGAGTTCTTCTCTCGCGAAACCGGACGCATGGTCGTTCGTCAGCCGCTGGAGCTGGTGCAGCACACCAACACCTTCGACATCATGGTGAATGTCACCGGTGGCGGCGAGTCCGGCCAGGCAGGCGCTGTCCGCCATGGCATCACCCGCGCGCTGATCGAATATGACGCATCCTTGAAACCCGCATTGTCCAATGCCGGTTTTGTGACTCGCGATGCCCGCGAAGTCGAGCGGAAGAAGGTCGGCTTCCACAAGGCGCGTCGCCGCAAGCAGTTCTCCAAGCGCTAAGCGCGCGGTTTGCTGCTCAGACAAAGCCGCCCGCGGGCGGCTTTGTCATTTGTACCGGCCGTACGCTACCATTGGCGGCAATTGTTTACCGGAGGCCAAATGATCAAGGTTGGAGTCGTAGGGGGGACGGGGTACACCGGAGTGGAGTTGCTGCGTCTGCTGGCGCAGCACCCCGATGTCGAGTTGACGGCGATTACCTCGCGGGGCGAGGCGGGCACTGCGGTGGCGGATATGTTTCCCAGCTTGCGTGGACATGTGAGTCTTAAGTTCACCGACCCGGCCAGTTCCCCCCTCGCCGATTGCGATCTGGTGTTTTTCGCCACGCCCAATGGCGTCGCCATGCAGCAGGCGGCGGACTTGTTGGCCGCCGGCGTGCGGGTGATCGATCTGGCGGCGGACTTTCGCATCAAGGACGTGGCCGAATGGGAGAAGTGGTACTCGATGACGCACGCCAGCCCGGCGTTGGTGGCGGAGGCGGTGTATGGCTTGCCAGAGGTCAATCGAGAGCGGATACGGAGCGCCCGCCTGGTGGCGAACCCCGGCTGCTACCCGACTGCGACCCAGTTGGGTTTCATTCCCCTGATCGAGGCCGGTTGCGTGGATGCCGCAACCTTGATCGCCGACGTCAAGTCGGGTGTCTCCGGCGCCGGGCGCAAGGCGGAAACCCATATTCTGTTTTCGGAGGCGGCCGACAATTTCAAGGCTTACGGCGTGGCCGGCCATCGGCATCTGCCCGAGATCCGGCAGGGATTGAGCGCAATTCACGGGCAGCCGGTGGGACTGACCTTCGTTCCCCATCTGACGCCGCTGATCCGAGGAATCCATGCCACGCTCTATGCGCGCATTACCCAGGAGATGGATTTTCAGGCGCTCTTCGAGCGGCGCTACGGCGGCGAACCTTTTGTCGATGTACTGGCACCCAAGTCCCATCCGGAAACCCGCTCCGTCCGGGCTTCCAACATTTGTCGCATCGCCCTGCATCGCCCCCAGGGGGGGGATGTGCTGGTGGTGTTGTCGGTCATCGACAATTTGGTGAAGGGAGCGGCTGGGCAGGCGGTGCAAAACATGAATCTCATGTTTGGACTCGATGAATGCGCCGGACTCGCGCAAATTCCGGTCTTGCCCTGAAATTGCGCCGCCTGCGCGGGCGGCTGGGGGTCGCCGCGCCGCGCGTCGCGGTGCGGACCCACCATCCGTGGTACTGGCGGGCAGTCTGGGTCGTCTTGCTGCTGGGGGGCGTGCTGATCCTGGTCATCGGCGCATACGATATGGGGAGTCGGCACGCTGGCTACGATCGGTGGGCGACCAATGAGGAACTGACCGTACTACGCGCTGAAACAGCGCAACAGAAGGCGGAACTGGACCGGCTGCGGCGGGAATTTGGCGCCAATGACGGCAATGCGCAAATGGCGCGGGCGACACAAGATCGTCTCATCCAGCAGGTCAAGGATTTGGAGTCCGAGAATAATCATCTGCGCGAGGACTTGGCCGTATTCGAAAGTCTTGCCAAAGAGCGCGCACGCGCAACCTCGATCGGCGGGCGTCGCTAGAATCCTTACCCTGCGGTCTGTTTATCTCAGCAATCGAAGAAGGGGGTGTGATGTTTTCCAAGAAACCCGGGTCGGCCCATGGCCGGATCGATAGCCTGATTGGCGCTGGAACGAAAATAGAAGGCAACGTCCAATTTTCGGGCGGCTTGCGGATCGATGGCGAGGTTGTCGGCGACGTCATTGCCGTCGGCGATCAGCCCAGCACGCTGGTGGTCAGTGAACATGCCCGGATCGAAGGCGAAATCCGGGTGTTCCATTTGGTGGTCAATGGTACCGTTGTCGGTCCCATTCATTGCAGCGATTTCCTGGAACTTCAGTCGCAGGCGAGAGTCACAGGCGATGTGGAATATGGCGCGATCGAGATGCGGCTGGGGGCCGTCGTGCAGGGTCGGTTCGTGCATCAGAGCGGTTCGGCCAAGGCTGTGGATCTCAAGTTGGCCAGTGCCAATTGACCCTCCACCTGGATTGCACCGATAATTCGCCACCCCAACCCCTAGGAGAACGATATGAACGCACCAACAGAGATGCCAGGTCCCTTCGTTTTCACCGACAGCGCGGTGAGCAAGGTCAAGGAACTGATCGCCGAGGAAGGCAATCCTGACCTCAAGTTGCGAGTGTTCGTGACGGGTGGCGGTTGTTCCGGGTTCCAATATGGTTTTACCTTCGACGAAGTCGCCAACGACGACGATACGTCGATGATCAAAGACGGCGTCACGTTGTTGATCGACCCGATGAGCTATCAGTATCTCGTCGGTGCGGAAATCGACTACACCGAAGGCCTCGAGGGTTCGCAGTTCGTGATCAAGAACCCGAATGCCAACAGCACCTGCGGCTGCGGCTCGTCCTTCTCCGCTTGATCTTGCCGTGGAGGAGGTGCGTGCCCCTCCTCCCCCTTCCGCCTAGGCGGGAAAGTAGGCGCCCAGGATTCTCGCTGAGCAGGCGCCGGTGACTTGCGGAAGATTGCCCGGCCGGCCGAGTACGTGTTGCCGCGCCAGCCAGGCAAAGGCGACCGCTTCGACCCAGTCCGCGGGAACCCCCAGCAGGTCGGTGAGGCCGACGGTAATGTCGGGGAGCGCGTCCCGAAGGGCTTCCATCAATCCTGCGTTCCTGGCACCGCCGCCGCAGACATAAAGCGCCTCGACCGGCCCGCACCAGCGCCGGAGCGCGCCTGCCGCGCTTTCCGCCGTCAGCTGCACGAGGGTGCGTTGCACGTCGGCGGGTGTTTCCGGACCCGTCAACAAGTCCTCGAGCCAATGCAGGCCGAACTGTTCGCGCCCGCAGCTTTTCGGCGGTAGGCGAGCGAGAAAGGGATGCGCCAGCATCCGGTTCCTCAATTCGGGAATCAATTTCCCGGTGCGTCCCCAATCGCCATTTGCGTCGTAGGGTACGCCGAGGTGGCGTTCCGCCCAGGCATCGAGCAGCATGTTTCCCGGTCCGCAATCAAAGCCGGTCGTCTCATCGCGAGGCGGCAGGTTCGTGATGTTGGCGATGCCGCCGATGTTCAGGATCGCCCGGTGGTGCTGCGTATCGCGAAACACGGTCGAATGGAAGGCCGGCACCAGAGGCGCTCCCTGACCGCCTGCCGCGATATCGCGGCTGCGGAAGTCGGCGACCACGGCGATACCGGTGAGTTCGGCCAGCAGCGATGGATTGTTCAACTGCAGGGTATAGGCCTGCTCAGGGCAATGGCGCAGGGTTTGGCCATGGCAGCCTTGAGCGACCACCTGGGCCGGCTGGCAGCTTGCTTCCGTCAGTAGGGCGTCAACGGCCTGTGCATGGAGATGCGCCAATTGGTTGGCGAGCAGGGCCGCACGGTGCAATTCGTCCGTGCCACTCACATGCAAGCTCAGCGCCTCCATGCGAACGGCCTCTGGGTAAGGCGTGTAATGGGTCGCCAGGGTCGTCGGCGACGTGCCTTCGGTAAATCGCACCAGCGCGGCGTCGATGCCGTCCAAGCTGGTGCCGGACATGAGGCCGATGTAGAGGTCCGGTTTAGTCAAGTGCGGTAAGGTCGAATTCGCGGATCTTGTTGATGCGAGTCAATTCAAGAGCGGCCACCTGTCGGAACTTGGCCAGTTGTTGCGGCGCCAGCGGCGGTGCTCCGGGAAGGGCCACCGTCAAGGGGTTCTTGTGGCTTCCGTCGACGCGGAACTCGTAGTGGAGGTGGGGGCCGCTGGCCAAGCCGGTTGCGCCGGTATAGGCGATCACTTCGCCCTGAGCGACGCGCCGCCCCGCCTTCAGTCCGGCGGCGAAGCCCGAGAGGTGACCATAGAGTGTCGAATAGCGCGTCTGATGCTTCAGGATCACCACCTTGCCGTAACCGCCCTGGTTGCCGGCAAACGCGACGACGCCATCGGCGGTGGCTCTGACCCGGGTTCCCGGTGGGGCCGCGTAGTCGACGCCCTTGTGGGCTCGCCACCTCTGCAGGACAGGATGGAAGCGAGAGGCGGTGAAACCGGAGGTTACTCGCGAAAATTCAAGCGGCGAGCGCAAAAACGCTTTGCGCAAGCTGCGGCCATCCGGCGAGTAGTAACCTCCGCTCCCCTGAGCGTCGCCGAACCAGATGGCGCTGAACTGCTTGCCGGCATTGGTGAATTCGGCGGCGAGAATGCGCCCCATACGGATCGGCTTTCCCGCAGCGCTGATGGACTCATAGACCACGGAAAAGCGGTCGCCGCGCCGCAAATCCCGGTGAAAATCGATATCACCGCTGAAGATGTCCGCCAATTGGGTCGCCACGCTGTCGGGAATGTCTGCGGCGTCGGTGGCGCCGAACAAGGAGCTTTGGATGGTCGCGGACTTCATCACGACTTGAGTGTCCACGGCGACCGACTTTTGCGTGAAGGTAAAGGTATTGCCCTGGCGCTGTACAAAAAGGGCCAGCCCCTGATTGCTGTTCAAGGGAAAGACTAGGGATTGCAACAGGCCGTCGCGGTCGATGCGTGCCGTAACCGTTTTTCCCGGCGCGATCTGGCGAAACAGCACGTCGGCACCGGGCAGCACCGAGAGCGCCGATACGGTTGCCGGGCCGTCCATCCCCAGGCGCGAGAACAGGCTCGCCGCGGTATCGCCGCGCCGAATCTGTTCTTCCCGCACGAACTCGGCGTCGAGGGCAGGATTTTCAGGCGCCGCACCGAATTTCAGTTCCTCGACGTAATCCTTCTGGGCGACATGCGTGAGCACGGTGTCGGGGGCGGTGCCGAACGCGGCAACCATACCGAAAATCATTGTGGAGGCCACCCCGATGGACGCCCAGAAACGCGCTGGCCGGGTTTCGCGGTAGTGAAGTAGATCGGCTAAAATCGCCCGCTTTTCCTGATTCATCTGGCAGTCGGACCGGCAAAAAATTCGCCGCAGTGTAACAAAAAGCCGCCGACCGTCGTCAAATTCGGATCCCTTACGACGATGAGCGACATCGAGTCCCAACTGGCACTGATCAAGCGTGGTGCCGATGAACTGCTGATAGAGACCGACCTGCGGGAGCGGTTGAAGTCGGGGCGGCCCTTGCGGATCAAGGCCGGATTCGATCCGACGGCGCCCGACCTGCACCTTGGGCATACGGTGCTCATCAATAAGCTGCGCCACTTCCAGGACCTCGGCCATCAAATCCTGTTCCTGATCGGCGATTTCACGGCGATGATCGGAGACCCGACCGGCAAGAACGCGACGCGTCCGCCTTTGTCCAAAGAACAGATCATCGAGAACGCCAAGACCTACCAGGAGCAGGTTTTCAAGATTCTTGATCCGGCCAGAACCGAAATCTGCTTCAATTCCGGCTGGTTCGAGCCGTTGGGCTCCGCTGGGATGATCAGGCTGGCAGCGCTGCATACGGTGGCACGAATGCTGGAACGCGACGATTTTGCCAAGCGCTATGCAGCCAATCAGCCCATCGCCATCCATGAGTTCCTCTACCCTCTGTGCCAGGGTTACGACTCGGTGGCCCTGAAGGCTGATGTCGAGCTCGGCGGCACCGACCAGAAATTCAACCTGCTGATAGGCCGGGAGCTGCAGCGGCATTACGGCCAAGCGTCTCAGTGCGTGCTGATGATGCCTTTGCTGGAAGGGCTCGATGGCGTCAACAAGATGTCCAAATCCCTGGGCAACTATATCGGGATCGCCGAGCCGGCCAAGGAAATATTCGGCAAGGTCATGTCGGTATCCGATGAGTTGATGTGGCGCTACTACGAGTTGCTTTCCTTCCGTAGCGACCAGGAGGTGCGGCAGTTCAAGCGGGATGTCGCTGCCGGCCGCAATCCCCGCGACATCAAGGTGCTGCTGGCCCAGGAAATCGTGGAACGGTTCCATTCCCGCAAGGCGGCGGAAGACGCTTTGGCCGACTTCGAAGCACGGTTTCAGCGTGGGGCGGTTCCCGACGAAATGCCCGAACTGTCCTTGCCCTCCGCTCCGATCGCACAGGTCTTGAAGCAAGCTGGATTGGTTGCGAGCACTTCCGAGGCGCTGCGGATGATCGATGCGGGTGGCGTTCGCGCCAACGGCGAGAAGGTTGCCGACAAGTCCCTGGTCTTGAGTTCGGGAGATGTGCTGGTGCTGCAAGTCGGCAAGCGCAAGTTTGCCCGTGTAACCATCGTGTGAATCCGGATTTGGGAACCGGATTTCCGTCGATTCGAAATTTTTTGTGAAGGGAGTTGACGGGGAGGAGGTGGTCCGTATAATGCGCACCTCTTCGACGCGCAACGCAGCGAGAAGGCGGCAAAAAGTTGGTTAATTTGCAGAGCTGGAGCGGCGTTGCGGGGTAGGCGAAGTTTGCTGAAGTTTGAGCGTGTTCTTTAAAAAGTTGGACAATCGATAGGTGTAGGTGCTTGCGAGGCTGAGGAGTCTTGGCGGGTGGATATCCGAGATCGAAGGGTATTCATGCGGTGCAGAGGGAGACCGAGGTACTGCGGCGGAAGCCACGCTGGATTTCAAGCGAATGAAAAAAGTAGCAAGCACTTACACGAAGAAGAAAGGTTTAACGAAAGTTGAGCCTGTGAATTTCGTTGAGTGAGTTAAAGAGATTGAACTGAAGAGTTTGATCCTGGCTCAGATTGAACGCTGGCGGAATGCTTTACACATGCAAGTCGAACGGCAGCACGGGTGCTTGCACCTGGTGGCGAGTGGCGAACGGGTGAGTAATACATCGGAACGTGCCCAGTAGAGGGGGATAACCGTCCGAAAGGATGGCTAATACCGCATACGCCCTGAGGGGGAAAGCGGGGGACCGCAAGGCCTCGCGTTATTGGAGCGGCCGATGTCGGATTAGCTAGTTGGTGGGGTAAAGGCCTACCAAGGCGACGATCCGTAGCTGGTCTGAGAGGATGATCAGCCACACTGGGACTGAGACACGGCCCAGACTCCTACGGGAGGCAGCAGTGGGGAATTTTGGACAATGGGGGCAACCCTGATCCAGCCATTCCGCGTGAGTGAAGAAGGCCTTCGGGTTGTAAAGCTCTTTCGGCAGGAACGAAAAGGTGGTCACTAATACTGGCTACTGATGACGGTACCTGAAGAAGAAGCACCGGCTAACTACGTGCCAGCAGCCGCGGTAATACGTAGGGTGCGAGCGTTAATCGGAATTACTGGGCGTAAAGCGTGCGCAGGCGGTTTTGTAAGACAGCTGTGAAATCCCCGGGCTTAACCTGGGAACTGCGGTTGTGACTGCAAGACTGGAGTGTGGCAGAGGGGGGTGGAATTCCACGTGTAGCAGTGAAATGCGTAGAGATGTGGAGGAACACCGATGGCGAAGGCAGCCCCCTGGGTTAACACTGACGCTCATGCACGAAAGCGTGGGGAGCAAACAGGATTAGATACCCTGGTAGTCCACGCCCTAAACGATGCCAACTAGGTGTTGGGGAAGGAGACTTCCTTAGTACCGTAGCTAACGCGTGAAGTTGGCCGCCTGGGGAGTACGGTCGCAAGATTAAAACTCAAAGGAATTGACGGGGACCCGCACAAGCGGTGGATGATGTGGATTAATTCGATGCAACGCGAAAAACCTTACCTACCCTTGACATGCCAGGGATCCTGATGAGAGTTGGGAGTGCCCGAAAGGGAGCCTGGACACAGGTGCTGCATGGCTGTCGTCAGCTCGTGTCGTGAGATGTTGGGTTAAGTCCCGCAACGAGCGCAACCCTTGTCATTAGTTGCCATCATTCAGTTGGGCACTCTAATGAGACTGCCGGTGACAAACCGGAGGAAGGTGGGGATGACGTCAAGTCCTCATGGCCCTTATGGGTAGGGCTTCACACGTCATACAATGGTCGGTACAGAGGGTTGCCAAGCCGCGAGGTGGAGCCAATCCCAGAAAGCCGATCGTAGTCCGGATTGGAGTCTGCAACTCGACTCCATGAAGTCGGAATCGCTAGTAATCGCGGATCAGCATGTCGCGGTGAATACGTTCCCGGGTCTTGTACACACCGCCCGTCACACCATGGGAGTGGGTTTCACCAGAAGTAGGTAGTCTAACCGCAAGGAGGGCGCTTACCACGGTGGGGTTCATGACTGGGGTGAAGTCGTAACAAGGTAGCCGTATCGGAAGGTGCGGCTGGATCACCTCCTTTCTAGAGCAAAGGCTTGGCGAGCACCTACAGCCTATCGGTTGTTCAGCGGTACAGACAGTGGGTCTGTAGCTCAGCTGGTTAGAGCACCGTCTTGATAAGGCGGGGGTCGTTGGTTCGAACCCAACCAGACCCACCACCGGAAATAGAGGGGGCATAGCTCAGCTGGGAGAGCACCTGCTTTGCAAGCAGGGGGTCGTCGGTTCGATCCCGTCTGCCTCCACCATGAATTGAAGGGCTATCTGAGCGCGGCATGTGGGTCGTGGCGTGTTGAGATAGCGACTCAAAGAGTGGCGGGCCGATAGTAGAAGTGAATCGGTTGTCTGATCTTTAACAAAATGGAGAAGTAAAGTCATACGAAGATCCAGGAATGGATCGGCGTATGGGTTGTGTGATTGCATTCTCTCCATACCTGGCTTTGAACCAGCCCGGGTGTGGAAAAAACAAGCGCGAGTTGCGCCATATGATGAGGGGTCCGGGGAACCGGAGCTCAGCGTTATAGGGTCAAGCGACTAAGTGCATGTGGTGGATGCCTTGGCGATCACAGGCGATGAAGGACGTTGTAGTCTGCGAAAAGCTTCGGGGAGCTGACAAACAAGCATTGATCCGGAGATGTCCGAATGGGGAAACCCACCGCGCAAGCGGTATCCCTGACTGAATACATAGGTCAGTGGAGGCGAACCGAGCGAACTGAAACATCTAAGTAGCTCGAGGAAAAGAAATCAACCGAGATTCCCCAAGTAGTGGCGAGCGAACGGGGAGTAGCCTGTACGATTTAGCAGTTGCGTTAGTAGAACAGTCTGGAAAGGCTGGCCAGAGCGGGTGATAGCCCCGTATATGAAAACCCGATTGTGGAACTGAGCGTACGAAAAGTAGGGCGGGACACGTGAAATCCTGTCTGAAGATGGGGGGACCATCCTCCAAGGCTAAATACTCGTGATCGACCGATAGTGAACTAGTACCGTGAGGGAAAGGCGAAAAGAACCCCGGGAGGGGAGTGAAATAGATCCTGAAACCGCATGCATACAAACAGTGGGAGCCTCGAAAGGGGTGACTGCGTACCTTTTGTATAATGGGTCAGCGACTTACGTTCAGTAGCGAGCTTAACCGAATAGGGGAGGCGTAGGGAAACCGAGTCTGAATAGGGCGATTGAGTTGCTGGGCGTAGACCCGAAACCAGATGATCTATCCATGGCCAGGATGAAGGTGCCGTAACAGGTACTGGAGGTCCGAACCCACTAGTGTTGAAAAACTAGGGGATGAGCTGTGGATAGGGGTGAAAGGCTAAACAAATCTGGAAATAGCTGGTTCTCCCCGAAAACTATTTAGGTAGTGCCTCGTGTGGACACTTCCGGGGGTAGAGCACTGTAATCGTTGGGGGGGTCATTGCGATCTACCCCGCGATAGCAAACTCCGAATACCGGAAAGTGATGCACGGGAGACAGACGGTGGGTGCTAACGTCCATCGTCAAGAGGGAAACAACCCAGACCGCCAGCTAAGGTCCCCAATGATTGGCTAAGTGGAAAACGAGGTGGGAAGGCATAGACAGTCAGGAGGTTGGCTTAGAAGCAGCCACCCTTTAAAGAAAGCGTAATAGCTCACTGATCGAGTCGTCCTGCGCGGAAGATGTAACGGGGCTCAAGCCAATAACCGAAGCTGCGGATGCGTACTTTGTACGCGTGGTAGGGGAGCGTTCTGTAGGCCTGCGAAGGTGTCTCGAGAGGGATGCTGGAGGTATCAGAAGTGCGAATGCTGACATGAGTAGCGATAAAGCGTGTGAAAAGCACGCTCGCCGAAAGCCCAAGGTTTCCTGCGCAACGTTCATCGGCGCAGGGTGAGTCGGCCCCTAAGGCGAGGCCGAAAGGCGTAGTCGATGGGAAACGGGTCAATATTCCCGTACCGATCACAGATGCGATGGGGGGACGGAGAAGGTTAGCTCAGCCGGGTGTTGGATGTCCTGGTTTAAGCGTGTAGGCGTGCTGCATAGGCAAATCCGTGCGGCTTAGCCAAGGCGTGATGACGAGGTCTCATTGAGACCGAAGTGAGTGATACCCTGCTTCCAGGAAAAGCCTCTAAGCTTCAGTCTGTGATTGACCGTACCGCAAACCGACACAGGTGGGCAGGATGAAAATTCTAAGGCGCTTGAGAGAACTCAGGAGAAGGAACTCGGCAAATTGATACCGTAACTTCGGGAGAAGGTATGCCCCGGTAGCGTGTAGTGGCTTGCCCACGAAGCGCGATGGGGCCGCAGAGAATCGGTGGCTGCAACTGTTTAATAAAAACACAGCACTCTGCCAAGTCGAAAGACGACGTATAGGGTGTGACGCCTGCCCGGTGCCGGAAGGTTAAGTGATGGGGTGCAAGCTCTTGATCGAAGCCCCGGTAAACGGCGGCCGTAACTATAACGGTCCTAAGGTAGCGAAATTCCTTGTCGGGTAAGTTCCGACCTGCACGAATGGCGTAATGATGGCCACACTGTCTCCTCCTGAGACTCAGCGAAGTTGAAGTGTTTGTGAAGATGCAATCTCCCCGCGGCTAGACGGAAAGACCCCATGAACCTTTACTGTAGCTTTGCATTGGACTTTGACGGGACTTGTGTAGGATAGGTGGGAGGCTGTGAGACGTGGTCGCCAGATCACGAGGAGCCACCCTTGAAATACCACCCTGGTGTCGTTGAGGTTCTAACCTTGAACCGTGAATCCGGTTCGGGGACCGTGCATGGTAGGCAGTTTGACTGGGGCGGTCTCCTCCTAAAGGGTAACGGAGGAGTACGAAGGTCTTCTAGGTACGGTCGGACATCGTACTGATAGTGCAATGGCAAAAGAAGGCTTGACTGCGAGTCCAACAAGACGAGCAGGTGCGAAAGCAGGTCATAGTGATCCGGTGGTTCTGTATGGAAGGGCCATCGCTCAACGGATAAAAGGTACTCTGGGGATAACAGGCTGATTCCGCCCAAGAGTTCATATCGACGGCGGAGTTTGGCACCTCGATGTCGGCTCATCACATCCTGGGGCTGTAGCCGGTCCCAAGGGTATGGCTGTTCGCCATTTAAAGTGGTACGTGAGCTGGGTTTAAAACGTCGTGAGACAGTTTGGTCCCTATCTGCCGTGGGCGCTGGAAGTTTGAGAGAGCCTGCTCCTAGTACGAGAGGACCGGAGTGGACGGATCTCTGGTGTACCGGTTGTGACGCCAGTCGCATCGCCGGGTAGCTAAATCCGGAAGAGATAACCGCTGAAAGCATCTAAGCGGGAAACTCGTCTCAAGATAAGACTTCCCGGGGCCTCGAGCCCCCTGAAGGGTCGTTGAAGACCACAACGTTGATAGGCTGGGTGTGGAAGCGCAGTAATGCGTTAAGCTAACCAGTACTAATTGCCCGTGCGGCTTGACCCTATAACCCTGAGCTCATCTCTCATCGGCTGCGCTCGCCCTTGTCACAAGCAATCACCAACCCCCACCCTTTACTTCTCCTCCTCTGTGCCCGTTAAGCAAACCACCCCCGCTTAACCCCGCACAGCCAGTTTCGTCTGGTGCCCATAGCGTCTTGGAACCACCCCTTCCCTTCCCGAACAGGACCGTGAAACAGGACCGCGCCAATGATAGTGGGCCTCCGCCCGCGAAAGTAGGTCAGCGCCAGACTCCTCACCCCCCAAAAACCCCAGCCTAAAAAATAGACTGGGGTTTTTGTTTTTCAGGCATCTGAATAATCCTCGGCTCAGCCCAGATAGACCCGATTTCCCGCTCTGCTTGGGTTTTTCGCTCTGGTTCGACGATCTATGATCGCATCGGATTGCTTTGTGCGCGATTGGGACGATGGATATTTCGGCAGTCAGCTTGCGTGACGGAGTCTTGCTCATAGCAAGTCTCTTCGCCGTTTACTTCGTCTTCCAGGTGCTGCGCTTGAAGAAAATGACTGCCGCGCGCAAGCGATCGGCTGCGCTTTCCCGGGATGAATCGGAGCAGGCGACCAGCGTCGCTTTCAACGAGCCATTCGGTGCTGCCGCCCGGTCCAAGGTTCGGGATGACGAAGCCTCCGCTGCGCCGGCCGAGTCGACGCAACGCCGCTTCGAAGAGCAGATGCAGCGCTTCGGAATGGAGTCCGAGTTTCAGCGAATGCAGCAGGAACTCATCGGGATGCGGCGCGAGTTGGCGACGCTGCGCGAGGACCTGGATCGCCTCAACGCGGCGCGGAGTGTGTCGCCGCTCTATAGCGAAGCCATGAGCCTGGCTGAGCGAGGTCACGATGCTGCCGGAATCGCCGGGCGCTGCGGCATTTCCATCGCAGAAGCGGAGCTGGTTGCGGCGCTCGCGCGAAATCGCGGTGAATTCCGGGACATTGAGGAAACAGAGGACATGTATGGTCGACAAGAACCAACCGATGACCAGCGCGCCGCCTGAAGACGACAACGAAGACGAAGCGCTACAGCGGCGTCTGGTCAGTCGCATTGCTGTCGCCGGCGTGGTGATCGTCGCCCTGCTGGGTGGGCTGGCGCTCATCGACGCACTCAACACGCCGTCGCCGCCGCCCGTTGCCAAGGCGCCGCCTGTTGTGCCGCCATCACCGCCACAGGAGGCAGCGAAGCCCGATGAGGCGGCCTCCGAGCCGCCCAAGGAAGAGGCTGCGGCCGAGACGGAGGAGCCGGCCAAGACGGCCGAGGCTCCTCAGGAAGGCAGTACTGCGCCAAGCTCGGCGGCCCATCCTGTCGCTCCCGCCATCAAACCGTTGACCAAGCCCGCTACGCCGCAGGCGGCGATGCTCAAGCCTGCGGCGCCGGTGGCGCCTCCCGTCATGGCGCCCACCTCGGAGCTCGGGCATGCGCGACAGGCACCGCTCTCGGCGGCCGGGCGCCATGCGCCGCCCTCCAGGCCGCTCAGTCAGGTACCGGAATCCCAACGGCGCTACGTGGTGCAGATGGGGGTATTCAACAATCTGGCCAATGCCGAGGAGTTGAGGGCTAAACTCGAACTCAATGGTATCCCGGCGCAGATCGAGGCGCGGGTCCAGGTCGGACCTTTCGGTTCCAAGGAAGAGGCCGACGAGGCGCGCAAGAAGCTAGTGGCCCTGGGACTCGAACCCGGTCTACTGATGGCGATAAGGAAATAGAAATGAAAATTGACAGCCCCCGTTTTGGCACGCTGGAAATCGCGCCTGAAAAGGTCATCGAGTTTCCCAACGGTCTACTCGGCTTCGAGGATGCGCGCCGGTTCTCGCTCTTCCATCCGGAAGGCGCACGGGTGTCTTACTACATCCTGCAAAGCATCGACGATCCGCTGCTGGCCTTCAATATCGCCGATCCCGCCCTGTTCGGTTTCGACTATGAAATCAGCCTTTCCGACGCCGAGGCCGCTTCGGTGGACCTGACCGATTCCGACGACGCCGTGGTGATGGTGATCCTCGCCAAGGGCGAGATGCAGCCCGACCTGCGGGCCAATTTCACCGCGCCCCTGGTGCTGAATCTCCGCTCCCGCAAGGCCTTGCAGCACGTGTTCTCGCGCCTTAACTACCAAGTCACCCTGAAGGCGTCCCAACCGTAATCCGGAATCTCACCATGAGCAAGAAAATCATCTCCACGCCGCATGCCCCTGCCGCCATCGGTACCTACAACCAGGCGGTGCAGGCCGGCAACACCATATATCTGTCCGGCCAGATCGGTCTCGACCCCGCCACCATGCAGATGGTGGACGGCATCGACGCGCAGATCGTGCGGGTGTTCGAGAACCTCAAGGCCGTGGCCGAGGCTGCCGGCGCTACCTTGAACGACGCGGTTAAATTCAACATCTATCTCACCGACCTCGCCAACTTCGCCAAGGTCAACGAAGTGATGGCACGCTATGTCGCCGAGCCTTATCCGGCCCGTGCCGCCGTGGGGGTCAAGGAACTGCCGCGCGGCGCACTGGTGGAGGCCGATGCCGTGCTCGTCGTTGGCTGACACGGCGTCCCGCACCCGGCGCGCCGCCGCGAGCGCGCCGAACACCTCGACCCTGGCGGCCAAGCTGGCCCGGCTGGGGCTGACGGCGGCGGAACTGCCCTTTCACCTGCCCCTGCGCTACGAAGACGAGACGCGCATCACCCCCGTCGCCGCGGCGATTTCCGGGCAGGCCGCGCAGTTCGAGGTGGAGGTGCGGGATTGCGAAATCGCCTTTCGCCCCCGCCGCCAGTTGATCTGCCACGTAGCGGATGCAACCGGCGAGTTGGCGCTCCGTTTTCTCAACTTCTATCCCAACCAGCAGAAGCTCCTCAGTCCCGGCGCCCGCCTGCGGGTGTTCGGCGAGCCGCGCGGCGGGTTTTTCGGCAACGAACTGATCCACCCGCGCTTTCGCCGGCTTGAAGGCGACGAGCCCCTGCCCGAGCGACTCACTCCCGTCTATCCCACCACCGCCGGCCTGGGCCAGGGCACGCTGCGGCGCCTGGTCCAGAAGGAAATGGCGCAGGCCGATCTTGCCGACACGCTGCCCGAGGCGTTGCGACAGCGCTTCGCGCTGGCCGAACTCGCGCCCAGCCTCGAGGCGCTGCATCAGCCGCCGCCCGTCGCCGGACTCGACGAACTGGATCGAGTCCTGGCGCCGGCCTGGCGCCGCATTCGCTTCGACGAACTGCTGGCCCAGCAGCTTTCCCTGCGTCAGGCCTATGCCGCCCGCCGTGCCCGCGGCGCGGCGCCCCTGCCAGCCAGCGGCCGGCTCACCGACGGCTTGCTGCGCCACCTGCCTTTTACCCTCACCGGGGCGCAGCGCCGCGCCTGGCAGGAGATCGCCGCCGATCTGGCGCAGCCTCATCCGATGCAGCGGCTGCTGCAAGGCGACGTCGGCAGCGGCAAGACCATCGTCGCCGCCCTGGCCATGCTGCAGGCCGCCGATAGCGGCTACCAGGCGGCGCTGATGGCGCCCACCGAGATCCTTGCCGAGCAGCATTACCGCAAACTGGCGGCCTGGCTGGAGCCGCTGGGGCTGCCGGTGGCCTGGCTCACCGGCAGCCTGCGCAAGTCCGAGAAGGCCGCAATGGCCGGGCGCATCGCCAGCGGCGAGACCCTTCTTGCGGTGGGGACCCACGCCCTGATCGAGGATGAAATCACCTTTGCCCGTCTTGGTCTGTCCATCGTCGACGAGCAGCATCGCTTCGGCGTGCGCCAACGCCTGGCGCTCAAGCAAAAGGCCGTCGCGCCGCATCAGCTGACCATGTCGGCCACCCCCATTCCGCGTACCCTGGCCATGAGCTATTACGCCGACCTGGACGTGTCGGTGCTGGATGAACTGCCTCCCGGCCGCACGCCCGTGCTGACCAAGCTGGTGGGCGAGGGGAGGCGTGCCGAAGTCGTGGCAAGGGTCCGCGCCGCTTGCGGCGAGGGACGACAGGTGTATTGGGTCTGTCCGTTGATCGAGGAATCCGAGACCCTCCAGCTCAAGACCGCGGAGGAAACCTATGACCACCTGCGCACGGAACTGCCCGAACTGCGGACGGGGCTGGTCCATGGCCGGCTGCGGCCGGAGGAAAAGGCCGCGGTGATGGATGCCTTCCTGCGCAATGAAATCCAGGTGCTGGTGGCCACAACGGTGATCGAGGTGGGCGTGGATGTGCCCAATGCCTCCCTGATGATCATCGAACACGCGGAGCGCTTCGGCCTGTCGCAACTGCATCAGCTGCGGGGCCGGGTGGGGCGCGGTTCGGCCGAATCCGTCTGCATTCTGCTGTATGCCCGGCCGCTTTCCGCAACCGCCCGCCAACGGCTTAAAATCATCTACGAAAACACCGACGGTTTCGAGATCGCCCGCCAGGACCTCGCGTTGCGGGGGCCCGGCGAGTTCATCGGCAGCCGTCAGAGCGGCATGCCCCTGCTGCGCTATGCACAACTGGACGACAGCGCCCTGGTGGAGGCGGCGCGCGCGGCGGCCGACGTCCTGCTGCGCGACCATCCCGCACAGGCCGTCCGGCACATCCGGCGTTGGTTGAAGGGCGCCGAGGAATACCTGAAAGCATGAGAAACCTGAACCGTAAAGCCGGCGCCCCGGATGCCGGCGGCTGGCAGGCCCGCCTGGACCCCGCGATGGGCGGCTATCGTCCCTGGCTGGCTGAAACCGGCTCCCTCACCGCGCGCATCCAGCGGGCCTGCCCACGGGAGGCGCCGTTCGCCGTGCGCCTGCTGAATCAGGGCCACGGCCGGCCCTGCGCCGACGAATATCCGGTGCTGCCGCTGCGTGCCGCCCGTCTCGTCCAGGTGCGGGAAGTGCTGCTGCAGAGCGGCAGCCGGCCAGTGGTGTTTGCCCACACCGTGGCCCTGGAGCGCGGCCGCCGCCTGCTGGAGCGCGCTGGTGGCCGCTCCCTGGGGGGACTGCTGTTCTCCGATCCGCTGGTGCTGGCCGGTCCCCACCACTATCGATGCCTGAATGCCCGCGACCGGCTCTATCGGCATGCCCTGCCCTGGTGCGGGGACACGGCGCCACGCCGGCTGTGGGCCCGGCGCGCCCTGTTTCAACGCGGTCGCGGGCTGCTGCTGGTCACCGAGGTGTTCCTGCCCGCCATTCTCGACTTGAATCAGCCATGAATCTCGCAGCCCTGCGCGAACGTCTCGACCTCTATGAAAAGTTGATGCGGCTCGACAAGCCCATCGGCACCCTGCTGCTGCTCTGGCCCACGCTGTGGGCGCTGTGGATCGCCAGCGAGGGCCAGCCGCCCCTGCAACTGGTCTGGATCTTCGTCCTCGGCACGCTGCTGATGCGCTCCGCCGGCTGCGTGATCAACGACTATGCCGACCGGGACTTCGATCCTCACGTCGAGCGCACCCGGGAACGTCCGCTGGCGTCGCGTCGCGTCGGTACCGGCGAAGCGCTGCTGCTCGCGGCCGGGCTCGCCCTCTGCGCCTTCCTGCTGATCCTGCCGCTCAAGCCCCTGGTCTGGGCGCTGTCGATCCCGGCGCTGTTCCTGGCCGTCAGCTATCCCTTCACCAAGCGTTTCTTCGCCATTCCCCAGGCGTATCTGGGCATCGCCTTCGGCTTCGGCATCCCGATGGGGTTCGCCGCCCTGCAGGATGCCGTGCCGCCGCTGGCCTGGGCGCTGCTGGCGGCCAACATCCTGTGGACCATCGCCTACGATACCGAGTACGCAATGGTGGATCGGGAAGACGACCTCAAGATCGGCATCCGTACTTCGGCGATCACCTTCGGCCGCTTCGACGTGGCGGCGGTGATGCTCTGCTACGCCCTGTCCCTGGCCATCCTGGCCGCCATCGGCGTCAGCCTGGGCTACGGTTTCTTCTACCATGCCGGACTGCTGCTGGCGGGTCTGATCGCCCTCTACCACTACCGCCTGATCCGGCATCGGGAGCGGATGGCCTGCTTCCGGGCCTTCCTGCACAACAACTGGTTCGGCGCCGCCGTGTTCGCCGGTCTGACCGCCGAGCTCAACCTGAGGCCGCTGTTACAGATGCACTGAGCGGCGGCCTTCCGCTCTGGAGGGAGCCATGGAGACGTTGCGCATCCTGAGCTGGAACATCCAGTGGGGCCGGGGCCGCGACGGCGTCGTGAGCCTGGAACGGATCGCCGCCACGGTCCGCAGCCATCAGCCGGATCTGCTGTGCCTGCAGGAGGTGGCGCGCAACCATCCCGATCTGCCGGGTGGCGCGGCGGGCGACCAGGTGGCCGGGCTGGCGGCGCTGCTTCCCGGTTTCGAGCCCATCTACGGCGTCGGCAGCGACCTGGGCGATGGTCGGGGCGGGCGTCGCCAGTTCGGCAATTTGATCCTTTCCCGTCATCCGGTCCGGCAGGCCTTCCGTCATCTGCTGCCCTGGCCTCCCGACCCGGCGGTGCCCAGCATGCAGCGGGTGGCGGTGGAGGCGGTGGTGGATGCCTCCTTCGGCAGCCTGCGGGTCACGACGACCCATCTGGAGTTTTATTCGGCGCGGCAGCGAGCGGCCCAGGTCGAAGCCCTGCGCGACCTGCATGTCCAGGCCCACGCGCATGACCGTCGTCCCCGCAGCCAATCGGAACTCGATCCGCCTTTCGCCGTGCTGCCGCGGGGTGAATACGCGGTGCTCTGTGGCGATTTCAACTGCCCGGCCGGCGCGGCGGAACTGCGACGCCTCAGCGCTCCCCTGGATGGCGCTGCACCGGCTCTGGTGGATGCCTGGACCCTGGTCCATCCAGGGCAACCCCATGCCCCGACGGCGGGCCTGATGCCGGTGCCCTGGCTGGTCGGGCCCGACTGCTACGATTTCTGCTTCGTCAGCGCCAACCTGGCGCCCTGGCTGCGCAACCTGACGGTGGATGCGGCCGCCGACGGCTCCGACCATCAGCCGCTGATCCTCGAGCTGGCCACGCCCTGAACCGGCCGTCCGGGCCACCTTGCCTTCCGGTGGCGTTGCCTCGTTTCCAGGCGGCCCCATGCCTGAAATTCAATGGAGAACCCGGAATGGGTGGGGTTGCCGCCGTGCCTTTACACGTGTACGCTTACACCACTAAACCCACCAGGGTTCCAATGCCCGTGTGCTTCATGTTGTCGGGGCCTTTCGATCCGGTGCCGTTTTTTCATTCATCAAGGGAGTATTCATGCCGACGCTATATCAGCGGGATCTCGACCAGGCCAAAACGGCCCTCAAGCCCTGGCTGGCCGGGAAAATGCCCGAGGCCACGGATCTGGAAATCGCCGCGCTCACGGCGCCCCAGGCCTCCGGCTTCTCCAACGAGACCCTGTTTGCCGACGTGCGCTATCGACTGCGGGGTGAGGAGAAGCTGGACCGGCTGGTGATCCGGGTCGCCCCCATCGGCTACGTGGTGTATCCCGACTACGACATGTCCAAGCAGTTCCTCTGCATGAAGCATCTGCGGGGCACGGCGGTGCCGGTGCCGGAAGTGCTCTGGCTGGAAACGGAGGACACCTCGCTCCTGGGCAACGCCTTTTTCGTCATGCGGCGGGTGGATGGCCGCGTGCCGGGCGACAACCCGTCCTACAGCGTATCCGGCTGGATGACGGAAATCTCGCCCGACGAAGTGCGGGCGGTGTGGATGAGCGCCATCGACTGCCTGGCGAACGTGGCGCGGATCGATTACCGCCAGCAGGGCCTGGGTTTCCTGCGCGACCCGGCGCAGGGGCAGACGGCCCTGCAACAGAATCTCGAGTATTACCGCAACTTCCAGACATGGGCCAGCCGCGGCGTCGATCAGCCGGTGCTGGAGACCGCCTACGCCTGGCTCCTGGCCAATCAGCCGCAGGACGAGGTCGAGGGCCTGGTCTGGGGCGATGCCCGCATCGGCAACATCATCTACGACGGCGTCGTTCCCGCCGCCTGCGTGGACTGGGAGTCGGCCACCATCGGCAGTCCCGAGATGGATCTGGGCTGGACGCTGTTCCTCGAACGCTACCATACCGAAGGCTCCGGCCATCCCCGCCTGCCGGGCATGCCGAGCCGTGCGGAAACGATCGCGCGCTTCGAGGACAAGAGCGGCCATCGGGTCCGCAACCTCGACTACTATGAAATTTTCGCCGGCTACCGCTTCAGCTGCTCGATGGTGCGCATCGCCCAGCAACTGGTGTACTACGGCTTCATGGACGAAGCGGCGGGACTGAGCTTCGAACAGAACAACCCCGTCGTCCTGCTGCTCGCCGGCCTGCTCGACAACCTTTCCATTCCTTCCACACGGAGCGCCACATGCTGACCAAGCTCGATGAAACCCTGCGTCACCAGACCAGCAGCACCTTCGATCACGTCTACACCTCGGATCACCGCTTTTTCGATCGCTACTGGTTCGGCGCCTACGACCCCGAAGGCAAGGCCCATCTGGTCCTCGGCCTGGCGACGTACGTGAACATGGACGTGATGGACGGCTTCGTCGCCATCCAGAAGCCGGACGGCAACGGCAAGATCCTGCAACACAATTTCCGCGTCAGCCGCGCCCTGCGCCCGAATCACGACGACAGCAGCGTCGGTCCCCTGAGCGTGGAGATTCTCGAACCCTTCAAGAAAATCCGTCTCCGCTTCGACGATCCGAAACAGGAACTGAAAGTCGATCTGGAATGGGAGGCCCTGCTGCCTCCGGCGGAGGAAGGCCATCACTTCAACCGCGCCAACGGCCGGGCCTTCCAGGACTATCACCGCTACAACCAGGTGGGCAAGGTGAACGGCGAACTCGTCCTGCACGGCGAGACCCTGGCGGTGCGCGACTGGTCCGGCGGGCGCGACCATTCCTGGGGCGTGCGCTCCCAGGTGGGCGGCTACGAGCCGGCCACCAATGCCCTGGGCGACAAGGTCATGGCCGCCTTCGGCTACATCTTCACCTGGCTCACCTTCACGGCCGGAGACGTCGGCGGCTACATCCAGTGCCAGCTGCTGGGGAACGGCATGGTCATCTACACCGACGGCGTCATCGGCAATCCGGCGACGGGCGCGACCGCGAAAGTCGTCAAGGTCGACTTCCAGGCGAAGTTCCACGAGGACACCCGCATCGTCAGCCACCTGGTGACGACGGCGACCCTGGACAACGGCAAGACCCTGGTTCTCGAGATGGAGCCGATCACCGGCTACTGGTCGATGGACGGCACCGGCTACGACTGGGGCTGGGACGACGGCAAGGGCCTGGGCTTCAACCGCGGCGACTACTGCGAGGAGCGCGACGTGTTCGACATCACCCATCCGGAAGAGGTCGCCCGCGCCGACGGCCGGCGCTACAAGCCGGGGCACCGCGAAGCGCCGATGAGCATCCGCGCCACCATCGACGGCGCGACCCACCCCGGCACCGGACACCAGGTCTTCGTTGTGTCTGGACAGTCGACTTACTTCGGCATCAAATAGATCCGCACGGAACTTTCATGATGCAGAAACGATACCCCGCATCATGAAAGGGCTCGCCCCCCTTCGTCCCCCTCCGGGGGGTTCGATACGGCTCGCTGCGCTCGAAGTTACGGGGCGCGCTGTAACGGTGCCGAGGGGTTGCGGCGGGCGCCGCGTACCGCTTTTCCTCTCGTGGGAAATGGCGGCCCGGCGGAAAAGCTATTTTTTACCCTGAATCAGGGGCGAGGGAGAACGGAATGGCCGTGGAAAAAACCACTTTCTGCCGCATCTGCGAGAACCAGTGCGGATTGCGCGTCCAGGTGGAGAACGACCGAATCATCCGGGTACTGCCCGATGACGAGCACGTCGCCAGCCACGGCTACGCCTGCATCAAGGGCCTGAAGCTGGAGAACATGCGGGCCAGTCCCGATCGCATCACCACGCCCCTGAAGAAGCAGAACGGAACCTTCGTACCCATCAGCTGGGACCAGGCGTTGACGGAAATCGGCGCCAAGGTGCGGGCCCTGCGCCAGCGCCACGGCAACAACAGCGTCGGCGTCTACTACGGCAACCCGGTCAGCTTCACCTTCCTGATCCCCACCTTCGTCAACGGCTTCGCCAAGGGGCTGGGCACGGCCAAGGTGTTCAATTCCGGCAGCCTGGACTGCAACAACAAGTTCGTCGTCAGCCAGCAGATGTACGGTGCGCCGCTGGCGCTGACCTTTCCGGACGTCCCGCGCCTCCAGTTCCTGGTCATCATCGGCGCCAATCCGGCGGTGTCGAAGACCAGCTTCATCAATCTGCCGGCGCCGATGGAACAGCTGCGGGCCATCGAGGCGCGCGGCGGACGGGTGATCAACGTCAATCCGCGGCGCACGGAAACGGCCCACAAGATCGGCGAGCATCAGTTCATCCGTCCCGACACCGATGCGTTCTTCCTGTTCGCCTTTCTCAACGAGGTGATCCGGCAGGGCGGCGTCGACCGGGAGCGGGTCGCCGCCCACATGAAGGGCCTGGATCAGTTGACCGCCCTGGCGGCGCCCTGGACGGCCGAGCGCCAGGCCGAGGTGACGGGCATCGACGCCGAGGCCCTGCGCCGCATGGTGGCCGACTACCTGGCCGCCGACGGCGCGGCCCTGTATGCCTCGACCGGCATCAACCAGGGCAGCAACGGGACCCTGGCGTTCTGGGCGCTGGAGGCCATCAACGCCATCAGCGGCAATCTGGATCGTCTCGGCGGCACCCTGGTCGGCCGCGGCATCGTCGATTTCACCAAGAACTCGGCGAACGTTGACGTGGAATTCCGCTCCCGCGTCGGCAACGTGTCGAGTTTCCTCGGCGCGCTGCCGGTGGGCCTGATGGCCGACGAGATCCTGCAGCCGGGCGACGACGCGATCAAGGCGATGTTCGTGTTCGGCAGCAACCCGATGATCACGGCCACCCGCTGCGAGCGGATGGGGCAGGCGCTGGAGTCCCTGGAACTGCTGGTCAGCGTGGACATGGTGCGCAGCGCCACCGCCGAAAAGGCCCATTACATCCTGCCGGGCACCCATTTCAGCGAGCGGCCGGACATCCCCTTCCTGTTCTTCAGCATGGGCGGGATGATGCCGGTCCCCTGGTTCCAATACACCGATGCCCTGGTCCGCCCCCCCGGCGAGTGCCGCGACGAATGCTGGACCCTGGCCCGGCTGGGGCAGGTCTGCCGGGCGCCGCTGTTCGGTTCACGGATCTTCCAGGGCCTGCTCAACCTGGGCGGGCACCTGAAGCGCTGGCCCGTGCTCGGCCCGCGCCTGACCCCGATGCCGGAGCGCATGCTGGGCCTGCTGCTGCGCGTGGCCCGGCTGGGCGGGCTGACGAAAATGCGCCGCTACCCTCACGGCATGCGCCTGGCGGACCACCCGGGCAACGACTTCCTCGGCAAGCGCGTGGCTACCGCCGACGGCAAGCTCGATCTGGCGCCGTCCGTGCTGCTGGAGCAGGCGCGGCAGCGGCTGGAGCCCGCCTTCGCCAAGGCGCTGCAACAGCGCGACCGCCTGAGCCTGATCACCAAGCGCGAGCGCTATACCCACAACAGCTGGGCCCACAACGACCCGATCTTCGTCAAGGGCAGCGGCGGCAGCAACCATCTGCACATGCATCCCGCCGACGCCCGGCAGCGCGGCCTGAGCGAAGGGCAGCAGGTGCGGGTCAGTTCCGCCGCCGGCGCGGTGACGGTGGCGGTGACGCTGGACGAGGACATGATGCCGGGCGCCGTCGCCCTGCCGCACGGCTGGGGGCACCAGCAGGCCCCGGGGTTGAGCACCGCGAGCCGGACCGGCGGCGCCAACGCCAACGTGCTGGCGGCCGACGGCCCGGACGCCCTGGAGCCGCTCTCCGGCATGGCCCAGTTCAACGGCATCCTGGTGGAGGTGACGGCGGCGGAAGATGCCGCGCGCGCCGCTTGAGCGGGTTGCGGACGAGGGGCGGACGCGGGAGACGCTCAGAAAGGCACCGGACTGTCGAAGCTGACCGGAACCTGGGTGGCCGGATGGATGAAGCTGAGATGGGCGGCATGGAGGTGCATCCGCGCCTGGCGGCCGGCGCGCTCCGGCGCGTAGAGCGGGTCGCCGAGGATGGGGTGGCCGAGGGACAGCAGATGCACGCGAAGTTGATGGGAGCGGCCGGTGACGGGATGCAGTTCGACCCGGCTGACCGCTTCCGCATCGGCGCCGTGGCGTTCGAGCACCCGGTAACGGGTCAGCGCGCGGCGGCCCCGCGCCAGGTCGACGATCTGGCGCGGGCGGTTGTCCCAATCACAGCGCAGCGGCAGGTCGATCTCGCCGCCGTCCTCGGCCAGGTGCCCATGCACCAGCGCCACATAGCGTTTGCCGACGGTGCGCTGCTCGAACGCCCGGCTCATCCGGCGCAGCATCTCGAGGCCGCGGGCCAGCAGCAGCAAGCCGGACGTATCCATGTCCAGCCGATGGACGATGCGGGCGTCGGCGCAATGCGCTTGTACGCGCGCCGCCAGGCAGTCCTGGCGCTCGGGGCCGCGGCCGGGCACGGACAGCAGGCCGGCCGGCTTGTCGGCGACGATCAGGGCGTCGTCCTGATAGAGGATGAGGGGCGGGGGTAGGGACACGGTGGCAAGGGTGCCTCTTGCCGCACATGACGGCGACCGGGGGCATGGGGAGCGGAGTATGGGTTCTCCGGATTTTAAAGCAAGGGCTGGCCGCGGCCGGCCGCGCACGCTTGGCCCGGCGTCGCTGAAGTATCATTCCCGCCATGAAATACGACGACCTGCGCGACTTCATCGCCCAACTGGAAAAGCTCGGCGAACTCAAACGCATCGCCGTGGAAGTGGATCCCCGCCTGGAGATGACCGAGATCTGCGACCGCGTGCTGCGCGCCGGCGGTCCGGCGCTGCTGTTCGAGAAACCCAAGGGCAGCGATATCCCGGTGCTGGCCAACCTCTTCGGCACGCCAAGGCGCGTGGCCCTGGGCATGGGCGAGGAAGGGGACTGGAAGACGGCCTTGCGCGAGATCGGCAAGCTGCTGGCCTACCTCAAGGAACCCGAGCCGCCGCGCGGCCTGAAGGACGCCTGGGACAAGCTGCCGGTGCTGAAACAGGTGCTCAACATGGCGCCCAAGGTGGTGTCCTCGGCGCCCTGCCAGGCCGTGGTTTGGGAAGGCAAGGACGTCGATCTGTCGCGCCTGCCGGTGCAGACCTGCTGGCCGGGCGATGCCGGCCCGCTGATCACCTGGGGTCTGGTGGTGACGCGCGGCCCCCACAAGCCGCGGCAGAACCTGGGCATCTACCGTCAGCAGGTGATCGGCCCGAACAAGGTGATCATGCGCTGGCTGGCCCATCGCGGCGGCGCCCTCGACTTCCTCGAATTTCAGAAGGCCAACCCCGGCCAGCCCTTCCCGCTGGCGGTGGTGCTGGGCTGCGATCCGGCCACCATCCTGGGCGCGGTGACGCCGGTGCCCGACACGCTTTCCGAATACCAGTTCGCCGGCCTGCTGCGCGGCGGCAAGACCGAGCTGGTGCAGTGCCTGGGCTCCGACCTGCAGGTGCCGTCCTCCAGCGAGATCGTCCTCGAGGGCGTGATCCATCCGGACGAGACGGCCCTGGAGGGACCGTTTGGCGACCACACCGGCTACTACAACGAAGTGGCGGAATTCCCGGTGTTCACCGTCGAGCGCGTCACCATGCGCAAGAACCCGATCTACCACTCCACCTTCACC